>JBFWVT010000047.1:0-38409 GCA_050246595.1 Alphaproteobacteria bacterium | reverse complement strand
GTTCAGCCGCTTCCGCCGCCTCACCCTCCGCTACGAGCGACGCGCCAACCTCTGGGAGGCTTTTCATCATCTCGCCGCCGCTCTCATTTGCTGGCGCTGCGTCCAGCGGTTTTGTTAGGCGTTCTAAACCGGACCAGCCTATGCCGGCAAAAAACCCCCATTCACAAGGCATATTGACCGCGCGGCCGGAAGGGAACGCTCCGGGGCAGGTGGCGGGCGGCATCCGGAAGTTGGGAGCGGGAGGAGATCGCGACGGGCTTCTGTTCATTCCGGGGTCGCTGCGGGCGGGAGGGCCGGCGCCTCTGTTGATTATGCTGCACGGTGCGGGCGCATCCGCCTCGAACGTGATGCCGATCGTGGCGGACAATGCCGAGGCGCATGGCGTCGTCGTCCTCGCACCGGACTCGCGCGGGCGCAGCTGGGACGTGATTCACGCGGATTACGGCGAAGATGTCGCTTTTCTCGACCGCGCGCTCGGCGAGGTGTTCCGAACCTGCATGATCGACCCGGCGCGCATCGCGATCGCCGGTTTTTCCGACGGAGCGTCGTATGCCCTGTCGCTCGGGCTTATCAATGGCGGTCTGTTCGGCGATATCATCGCATTCTCGCCCGGCTTCGCGCTGCCGGCGCGTACCGGGGACGCGCCGGCCATTTTCATCTGCCACGGAAGGGAGGACCCGGTGCTGCCGATCGAGCGCTGCGGCCGACGCATCGCGGTGCGGCTGCGCGCGCTCGGCTACGACATCGACTACCGCGAGTTCGTCGGCGGACACGTCGTCCCCATGGACATGGTGGAGGCGGCGTTTCGGCGCTTTCTCGCCTGAACCTCACGGATCTCGCGCCGCGGCGCAGGCAAGCGGGAGACGCACTCGAGCGGCGCGTTCGGGGATCACATCTCGTTCTGACCGACCTGCGAGCCGAGCACGTTATAGAGAAAAAGGGCGCCGCGCTCATCCTGTGGTATAAGACCCCTGGCAGGGATGGCCCGAAACCGACCCCGGACATCCTTCAGGAATACGGGAGAAAACATGATCCAGGAACTGCTGCCGCAGGCCGAACGCATCGCTTCTGTCTTAAAGGCGCGCGGTGAGACGGTATCGGTCGCCGAGTCGTCGACCGCCGGTCTGATCTCGGCGGCGCTGCTCGCGGTCGCCGGCGCTTCCGCCTATTTCATGGGCGGCGCGGTCGTCTATACCCGCGCCTCGCGCACCGAATTGCTGCGCGTCACCGAGGAGGAATTCGCGGCGCTGACCGGCATCACGCCCTCGACCGAACCCTATGCGATGCTGTTCGCGCGCAAGATCCGCGAGCGGCTCGCGACCACCTGGGCGATCGGCGAGACCGGCACCGCCGGTCCGACCGGCAGCCGCTACGGCCATGCGCCGGGGCATTCCTGCATCGCGGTGCTGGGACCGGTCGAGCGCGCGATCACGATCGAGACCGGCAGTCCCGACCGGGTCGCCAATATGCGCGCCTTTACGGCGGCTGCCCTCAACCTGCTCGAACAGAACCTCGGCAGACCCTGATCCCGGAGAGGGCCGTCTACCCCAACCGTTCGTACAATGCCGCGACCCGCTCGCGATAGCGGGCCACCGAGAAAAGCTCGGCCTGCACGCGGCCGCGGCGCGACAGTTCGAGGCGCAGCCCCTCATCGGCGCTGATCGTCCTGATCGCCTGCGCGATCTGGTAGGTGTCATACGGGTCTACATACACCGCCGCGTCGCCGGCGATCTCGGGCAGCGACGAGGTGCGCGATGTCACGACCGGGGTGCCGAGCTGCATCGCTTCAAGCACCGGCAACCCGAACCCCTCGTACAGCGATGGGAACACCACCGCGCGCGCGCCCCGGATCAAGGTCACAAGCATCGGGATGCTGACAAATTCGAAGCGAAACACCTGCCGCCCGCCGCGCCGCCCGCCCCCCGCCTCGGCGCCGAGCGCGTCCAGCAGCTTCGTCTCGGCGCGGTTGCCCCACCCGGCGGCGCCGGTGACGACGAGCGGGATATTGGCGCCCGAGAGCATGTAGGCGTCGATCAGCCGGGCAACATTCTTCTTCGGTTCGAGCGCGCCGTAAAACAGCAGATAGTTCCGAAACTCCAGCTGGTACGACCCATTCAGCTGCTCGGCGACGACATCGTCGGAATGCTCGGTCAGCTCGCGCGGGAACTCGATCGCCTCATAAGTATTCGTCACGCGCTGCTCGGGCACGTCGAGCAGCGAGACGATATCCCGCTTCGAGTTCTCCGAAACCGTCACGATATGGTCGGCCTCGGCCGCGATCTTGCGCAGCAGGCGATAGCTGAAACGCTTGTTGTCGAGCGTCGTGAACGGCAGCCGCAACGGCACGAGGTCGTGGATCGTATAGATGTTACAGGCCCGTTTGGCGCGCAGCGGCAGCTGATAGGTGCAGTGCATGATGTCGGGCGCCTCGTCGAACGAGAGATCGACAAAGCGGCCGCTCCAGGAAAAATACCGCCGCGCGTTGGCAAACAGATTGCGCGCGACGAACAGATGATCGTGCGCCGGCAGCCGGCTGCGGAACTGGTCGGCGATAACGGCTCCGGTCAGATTGACCGCGCTCGGCTCGACCCCGAGCGGCAGCCGCCACTGGTCGGAGAGGACGTTCCACACCTCCTTCGGATAGGGCACCGGGGCGGCTTCGCGCGCATCGAAAAAGCCGATCTCGCGCAGCAGCGGGTTTTTCGCCGGGCGGTGCGGCGAGCTGTAGACCGCGCCGACCTCGTAACCGAGATCGCGCGCGATCCGGGCAAGCATTCTCGTATAGGTCGCGATGCCGGTGCCGTGCTCGAGCGACAGATTGAGCCCGTCGTAAAAAATCCGCCGGCTCATGCTGCTTTCCCCGCTCTGCGATCGCTGTGCCGAACTGGGCCGCCCGATATCATCGGTTCCGCCGGGTGTCGAGGCCGAACCCGCGGCGGCGGCGCACTCCCGGATCGGAGGTTCGAAGCGCGTATCCGCCCGCCCTCCCATTTGCCCGGTGGCGCATTCGCAAGGCGCATATCGCGCCTGCATCGCGATCGCGGCAGGCCGTAACCGGCGTTTTCGTGGTAATGCTCCGCACAGATGCGCTGAAGGGAACCCCTGACCATGAGCCTGTCCGCCGAGGAATACCGCGAGCACCTTGCCACGACCGCAATTCGTGCCGGGTTCGAGTTTCGCGACGTCGTGCTGCCCGGCGAGGGCGACATCCGGATCGGCGAAATCCAGATGCATTACCTGGATTGGGGCAACAAGGAAAACCCGCCGATCCTGTTTCTGCATGGCGGGGCGCTTACCGCGCATACCTGGGATCTGTGTTGTCTGGCATTGCGCGACGATTTTCACTGCATCGCACTCGACCAGCGCGGCCACGGCGACACCGATTGGGCGCAGGACGGCGACTATTCGATCGCGGCGCAGGTCGGCGATGTAAGCGGCTTTATCGACAGGATCGGCCTGAATAATTTCGTGCTGGTCGGCATGTCGATGGGCGCGATCAACGCGCTGGCCTATGCGGTCAATCACAGCGACCGGCTCAGCCATCTTGTCATCATCGACGCCGGCCCGGAGATGCGGCGCCCCGGATCGAGCCGCATCCGCGACTTCGTCAACGATGTCGCCGACGCCGTGTCGGTCGAGGCGATCATCGAGCGGGCGCTGCAATTCAACCCGCGCCGCGATCCGAAAATCCTGCGGCGCAGCCTGATGCACAATCTGCGGCAGCAGGCGGACGGGAGCTGGCGCTGGAAATACGACCGCAGCCGCTTTCAGCGGCTGAACCAGGAGGCGCATCTCGCCGAGCGGGCGCGTCTCGCCGACGGGCTGTCGGCGATCGCCTGTCCGACGCTGGTCGTGCGCGGCGGCGAGAGCGACGTGTTCCACGACGAGGACGCCGAGCGTCTCGCCGCGCGCCTGCCGAACGGAAGCTGGGCCAAGATCCCGCGCGCCGGCCATACGGTGCAGGGCGACAACCCGAAGGACCTTGTCGCCGAACTGCGCCGCTTTCTGGCGAAGGGAAACTGAAGAAGCCGATGCCGATCCCGGTCCGCAAAGCCGGTGCCGCGTGCGGCGCCGAAATCGTCTTCGATCTGTCCGCGCCGGTCAACGATCCGATCTTCGCCGAGCTGGAGCGGCATTTCCATGACAACATTGTCGTATTCTTTCGCGACCAGCATCTGACCGAGGAACAGCAGATCGATTTCAGCCGGCGTTTCGGCGAGCTGGAAATCCATATCGTCAAGAAATACCTGCTGCCCGGCCATCCCGAGATCCTGCTGATCTCGAATATCCGCGACGGGAACGGCGAGCATATCGGTCTCGCCGATGCCGGGTTCACCTGGCACAGCGACACCTCGTACCGTCGCTACCCGAGCCGGTGTTCGCTGCTCTACGCGAAGGAAGTGCCGCACCGCGACGGCCAGCCGCTCGGCGACACGGTCTTCGCCAACACGGTCGCAGCCTACGAGGCATTGCCGGAGACTATGAAGCGGCGGCTCGATGGGCTGAAGGCGATCCACTGCTATTCGATGCGCCGCCGGATCGACAACTCGCCGCGCCCGAAACTGACCAAAGCGCAGCTCGCCGAAACGCCCGATATCGCGCATCCGATCGTGCGCACCCATCCCTATACCGGGCGCAAGGCGCTGTACGTGACCGCCGGCGAGTGCATCGGCATCGCGGGCATGCCCGACGATAAAGCGCTCGACCTGATCGCCGAACTCGATGCGCATTGCGTCAAGCCGGAATTCTGCTACCGCCACCGGTGGCGGGTCGGCGATCTGGTCATGTGGGACAATGCCAGCGCGATGCATCTCGCGATCTGCGACTACGCGCTGCCGGAGCGCCGGCTGATGCACCGCACAACCGTGATCGGCTCGCAGCCGTTCTGACCCGCGGGGCGCCCGGATCTGCCGTACCGATTGAGCGGACCGCGCGATCCGTCTTGTAGCAACGAAAATCGCCGCGATCCGGGACACTGCGGCCCCTGGAGGCGTTTCTGTCCTAGCCGGCGCGAGCGCGGCTGAAGGAACGCACCAATATTCGAGGAGCTGCTGCCATGCCCGAAGGCATTCTGAACGATCTGCACGAGGACCACGAGGAAGTTTCCGGTCTTATCGAGCAGATGATCAAGACCGAGGACAGCAAGGAACGCGGCGAAATCTTCAAGGAAATGATGAGCAAGCTGCTGGCGCACTCGCATGCCGAGGAGGCCGTGCTCTACAAGAAGATGGAGAAATCGGAAAACGAGAAGTCCCGCACCTTCGCGTATGAGGGGGAGAACGAACACCAGATCGTCGAGCAGCAGCTGCAGCAAATGGCGCGCGCCCGCAACAAGGCGAGCGAGCAGTGGACCGCGCAGGCCTCGGTGCTGAAAGACTTGATCGAACACCACGTCGAAGAGGAGGAAAGCACCGGCTTCCGCTGTGCGCGCAGCGACTTCGACAGCGAGACGCTCGAAAAGATGGGCGATCAGTTCCGCAAGCAGAAGGAAAAGCTGCTGCAAGAAACCTGAGACAGGCGCCCGGCACCCCCTGCGTCCCTCTCCCGCTCGCGGAGAGGGACGCAGCCGCGGAGAGACAGGATTGCGGCCGGTTCAGCGGACCCGCAGGCTGCGCACCTTGGCGCCGACGATCACCTGCGGTTCCGAGGGAGCTGCCTGCATCTTGCTTTCCTGTGCGCGCACGCAGTTTTGCGTCGCGGCGATGACCCTCTGCCAGGTCGCTTCTCGCGGCAGCGAGGCGAGCAGGCATTCGTCGAAAACCGCGTAGGTCCGCTCGACCGAGCATCCGAATGAGGGCCGGTCGATACGGGAGGCGGTGACGACGATCCGGTTTGGCGCCTGAACCGCGGTAAATCCCCCGGTAAAACAGCCCGACACGATAACCACGGTCGGCGCGCGGGCGCAGCCGGCGGACAGGGCTTGCGCCAGCTCGGCCGGCCGCAGGTACTCGCCGCCATAGGCCAGCCAGATCCCCTCGCCGCGCTGGCCGTGCGAGGTGATAAAGACAAGACAGGCTTCGCCCGGACCCGGACGCAGCGCCGCGATCCGCCCGAGAACCCGCTCGGAAGAAGCCGGTTCAGCCGCCACCCCCGCGCCCTGGGTCGCGGTCAGGACATGAATGTTCCGCGTCGGCACACCGCCCGAGGCGAGAAAGCCGCGGAACGCCGCAACCGCGTTGTCGAACACGGGTTCGGCGTTGTCGCCGGCGACAAGAACCGCCTGCCATCCGGACGGGCTCGAAACGGCGGCGACGGCCTCGACGACAAGCAGCAGCCACGACGCGATCCAGACCAGGAGAACGCGGATTGGCGGCATCGCGGGCACCGGGTGCTTGAGGCCGGGTGTCGAGGACAGTCCTAAGGCGTGACCTCGTCATCGCCCGGCACGGTTTCCGGGGTCAGGATCAGCGCGTCGAGCGCCGCCGCCCCCTCGCCCTTTGGACGCACCAGCAGCGGGTTGATGTCGATGCTGGTGAACTCGGCCCGTTTCGCGGCGGCGAACACCGACAGCTTCGACAGCGCCTGCGCCAGCGCATCGAGATCGCAGGGCGGCTGACCGCGCGCGCCTTCGAGCATCGCCCGGCCGCGCAGCTCGCCGATCATCCGGTGCGCCTCCGCGACCCCAAACGGCGCAATGCGGAATGTCACATCGCGCAGAACCTCGACAAAGATGCCGCCAAGACCGAGCATGACGACCGGACCGAACACCGGGTCGTTCTGCACCCCGAGGATCGTCTCGATCCCGCCGCGCAGCATCGGCGAGATCAGCACCCCGTCGATCGCGGCGCGCGGCGCGCGCGTCCTGATGCGCTCGATCATCCGGTCGAACGCGACGCCGGCCTCGCCCGCCGGGATGTCGAGCATGACGCCGCCCATCTCGGTTTTGTGCGGGATATCGGCCGAGACGATCTTCAGGACCAGCCGCTCGCCGATCTGCGGCCCGGCCTCGGCGGCCTCGGCGGCGGTCGTCACGAGACGCTCGTCGAGCACCGGGATACCGGCCTCGGCGAGGATGGATTTTGCCTCGTGCTCGGCGATGCGGCCCCTCGGCAATGGCGGCAGATTGGCCGGAACCGGCGGGACCGGGAACGGCTTTTCGGCGAGGCGTTCGGCGGCGCGCACCGCCGCGGCGATCGACTCGACGGCGCGCCAGGGGTCCTCGAACACACCGACCCCGGCCTCCTCATAGCGCCGCTGCATCTCCGGAGTGGCGATCGCCGAGAGGGCGAAATAGCGGTCGGGGTAGCGCGACGCGGCGCCGCTGACCGCTTTGAACAGCGGCTCGGCCATCTGCGGCGACGACGCCCAGGTCGTGAAGAACCCCACCATCGCCGGGAAATTTTCCCGACCGAACAACAAGTCGAAGGATTTATCCAGAATGGAGGGGTCGTTCAGCACCTGCGCCGTGACATCGACCGGGTTGCGCGCCGCCGCGAACGGGACCCAGGAAATGACCTGCTTCTGCGATTCCTCGGAGAGCGGGGAAAGGTCGAGCCCGCCTTCCTCGGAGGCGTCGGCCATCAGCACGCCGGCGCCGCCCGACATCGTCATCACCGCCAGCCGGCGCGACGAGGGCAGCCGGCCGCGCGTGCAGGCATAGGCGATGTTGACCAGATCCTCGGGCGTCTTGGCGCGCTCGACGGCAAGCTGGCGGAAGGCGGCGTCGTAGATCGCGTCGGCCCCGGCGAGCGACGCCGTATGCGAGGCCGCCGCTGCCGCACCGACCGTGGAGGAACCCACCTTCATCGCGATGACCGGTTTGCCGTTGGCGCGGGCGCGCGCCACCGCCTCGGCAAAGGCGGCGCCGTCCTTGATCGCCTCGACATAGCAGGCAATGGCTTTTGTATCGGGATCGTCGGCGAGAAAAGAAATGCCGTCGGCGACCGACACATCGGCCTCGTTGCCGGTCGACAGCCAGACGCCGACCGAGATGCCGCGCCGCGCGGTCAACGCCAGCAGATGCGTGCCGAACGCCCCCGATTGCGTGACCATGCCGAGCGGCCCGGCCGGGGTCGGCCCCTCTTCGAGAAATGAGCTGAAGGTCGGGGTGTGACCGGTGCGCATGTTAAAGAGGCCGAGACAGTTCGGGCCGCACAGCCTGATGCCGCCATCTTGTGCGATCTGCGTGATGCGGGTCTGCATCTCGCGCCCCTCGGCGCCGATCTCGGCAAAGCCGGCGGTGAACATGACCACCGCCTTGACCCCCTTCTCGACGCAGGACTCCATCGCCTCAACCGCGAGATTGGCCGGCACCGCGATAACCGCGCACTCGACCGGTCCGGGCACCGCGGCGATGTCGGGAAAGGCCTTCAGCCCCTGCACCTGATCGCGCGTCGGGTTGATCGGATAGAGCGCGCCCTTGTAGCCGGCCTCGCGGTAATAGCGCAGCGAACGGCCGCTGATCCGGGTCGGATCGTTCGAGGCACCAAAGATCGCGACCGAGGAGGGGGCAAGAAGCGGCGTCAAGGGATGCGGTGCGGGCATGTCGGCTGGAACTCCAAAGGCGCTGCCTTGTGGCGGAAACGGGCGCATCCTTCGGCGAAACGCGCCCCGGCGCAACCCCCAGGGACGGCGGGTCGCCATTCTCGCTTGTGATCGGCGCAGCCGCGTCGATATAGAAACTTTACGGTGTTATAGAAGAGGGAGCCGGCATGGCGCTCAGCCTCAAAGACCCTGAAACCGACCGGCTGGCGCGCGAGCTGGCGCGGCTGACCGGGGAGGGTCTGACCGAGGCCGTTCGCAAGGCATTGGCGGAACGCCTCGAACGCGAGCGGTTGCGCCACGGCAAGCCGAAGAAGGGGCTCGCGGAGAGATTGAACGAGCTTGCCTTGGAAGGCGCGGCTCTTCCGAATGACGACACCCGCTCGCCGGACGAAATTATCGGCTATGACGAGAACGGGATGTGGTGATCGATACTTCGGCCATTCTCGCCATTCTCTTCAATGAACCCGAGCGTCAGCGGTTTGCTGAACTGCTGGAAGCCGCAGAGGTCCGGCTCGTCTCCGCCGTTACCCGAGTCGAAGCTGCCTTTGTCGTCGAAGGCCGCCAGAGGGAGGCCGAGCGCGAACGCCTCGACAGATTTTTTCGCATGACCGACCCTGAGATTGTACCCGTAACTCCGGAACAGGCCGAAATTGCGATTGAGGCGTTCCGTCGTTTTGGCCGCGGGCGGCATCCGGCGGCGCTGAATATCGGCGACTGCTTTGCCTATGCTCTGGCGAGGGCGACGGGCGAAACATTGCTGTACAAAGGCGGCGATTTTGCCCGAACCGACATCGAATCTGCGATCAAACATTGATCCGGACCCCCGGCCGGCAGTCCCCGATCGAAACCAAGCGCCACCCTGGCCGATCCGATCATGGCGAGAGGCCGCGGCGGGCGGCGGGGCGCAGGCGCAGACCGGGGGCTGGGCGTTCGAGCAGCACCTCGCGGCGGAAGCGGACGAGCCGCGCCGGACGGCCGCCGGTGCGGGCGCTGATCTCGCCGGTCTCCTCGACCAGCCCCTGCTGCTCGACAAGACGGCGAAAATTCTGCTTGTGTAGCCGCACGCCCGAAAGCGCCTCGACGGTGCGCTGCAATTGCAGCAGCGTAAAGGCGGGCGGCATCAGCTCGAAGACGACCGGACGGTATTTGATTTTGCCGCGCAGCCGCCCGATCGCAGTGGCAAGGATGCGGCGGTGATCGACCGCCATCTCCGCCCCGGTCGCGAGGTATTCGGTCGCGAGATATCCGGCCGCGACATCGTCCGGCCCGGCGGCGGGGCGGCCGAGATCGCGCGCCGCTTCGGAGACCAGCCCCGCCTGGTACAACAGCTCGTAGCGTTCGAGAACCAGCTCCTCGTTCCACGCCGCGCCGGACAGGCCGAACGCCAACCCGACCCGCTCCTCGCGCAAGCGGCGTTCGGCCTCGCCGCTTTCCCGCCGCGTCCAGCGTGTCAACGCGGTCTCGATCGGGTCGAGCAGCGCCGGTCTGCCGTCGCGCCAGTCCTCCCACGGGAAATAGCGATACCAGTTGCGCCATTCAGCCTCGGCCGAGCCGGCCGGGCGCGCCTCGCGCACCAGCGCCAGATACGCGACGACCAGCGCCGGCAGCGCCAGCGCCCCGTCTCCGGCGCTCCGGCCACGGTCGCCAAAGGTGTAAAGCTGCTCGACATAGCCGAGGCGCTGACTGGTCTGGCGCTCGACCCAACTGCGCAGCCCGATCTCCAAGGTGCGGTGCTCGGCTTCGAGCGGCCCCGAGGGCAGCGCCTCGACGGCAACCGCCTCGCCGTCGCCGCCGGGATCGCCCGGCGCGCGACCCGCGGGCAGTCTGATCGTGAGCACCCGCGGCTCCTGCACGCTCGCCGCGACGATGACGGCCGACAACCCGATCGACAGCGAATCGCCGCCCCGGATCGCCCCGAGTGCGGGCGGCTGCGTCTCCGGCCGATGCGGTGGCGCGGATGCGCCCGGCCGGCGCATCAGCCGACCGTCGCGGGGTCGCGGACCGTTGGCCCGGTGCCAAAGGACAAGAGGGTTTCCTTTATGCGGCGCGCCGCTCGAAATCGATCCGCGGGTCGATCACCATGTAAGTGAGATCGCTGACCAGTTTCAGCACGAGCCCGATCAGCGTGAACACATACAACGTGCCGAACATGATCGGATAGTCGCGGTTGATCGCCGCCTCAAAACCTAGAAGTCCCAACCCGTCGAGCGAAAAGATCACCTCGATCAGCAGCGAGCCGGTAAACAGGATGCCGATAAAAGCGGCCGGAAACCCGGCGACGACGAGCAGCATCGCGTTGCGGAACACATGCCCGTACAGCACCCGGCGCTCGGTCAACCCCTTGGCGCGGGCGGTCAGCACGTATTGCTTGTTGACCTCGTCGAGGAAGGAGTTCTTTGTCAGCATCGTCAAGGTCGCGAAACCGCCGATCACCAGCGCCGTGACCGGCAATGCGATGTGCCAGAAATAGTCGAGGACGCGCTCGGGCCACGGCAGCGACGCCCAATTGTCGCTGACCAGACCGCGCAGCGGAAAGATCGACCAGTAGCTGCCGCCGGCGAACAGCACGATCAGCAGCACCGCGAACAGAAAACTCGGCACCGCATAGCCGAAGATGATGACCCCGCTGGTCCACACGTCAAACGGGCTGCCGTCGCGCACCGCCTTGCGGATGCCGAGCGGGATCGACACGAGGTAGACGATCAGCGTCGTCCACAAACCGATCGAGATCGAGACCGGCAATTTGTCGATAATCAGATCAACGACACTGCGGTCGCGAAAAAAGCTGGTGCCGAAATCGAAGGTCAGATAGCTCTTCATCATCAACAGGAAGCGCTCGACGGGCGGTTTGTCGAACCCGTACTGCCGTTCGAGTTCCCTGATAAAGGCCGGATCGAGACCGCGGGCGCCGCGATAGCGGCTCTCGCCGGCGCCCCCGGCGGTCTGCGCAGCACCCGCGGCCAGCTCGCCGCCGCCGCCCGTCACGCGCTGCGTCGCGGCGACATCGGTCCCCTGAAAACGCGCGATCATCTGCTCGACCGGACCGCCGGGGGCGGCCTGCACGATGATGAAATTGACCACCATGATCGCGAACAGGGTCGGGATCATCAGCAGAATGCGCCGGATTGCGTATGCAACCACTCGGAACTCCCGGCCGGCCCGCCGCCGACCCTTGACGTTGCCGGGGATATGACGTCCAAATTACCGCAATCCAACAAATCTTTCGCGTTCGCGCAGCAGCCGGGGTGCGTCTCACTGTCCGGTTGCCATGAAGGAATTATCGGAACCAATCGGTAACGAAGTCCGTTGCCGCTCGCGAGAGCCGCGAAAAGGAGACCGGCGATGTTGTGGAGCTTCGACGAGCTGAAGGGCTACTCGCTGCGCGCGACGGACGGCTCGCTCGGTTCGGTGCACGATCTGCTGTTCGACGATCAACACTGGACGACGCGCTGGCTGGTCGTCGATACAGCCTGGCTGTTCGGCCGCCGTGTTCTGATCGCCCCGCAGGCGCTGGGCCGTCCCGACGGGTTGGCGCGCGAATTCCCGGTCAGTCTGACCCAGGAGCAGATCAAAAACGCGCCGGATGTCGATACGGATCGCCCGGTCAGCCGTCAGCACGAGACCGATCTGTACGGCTATTACGGTTATGGCCCGTATTGGACGACGGCGGACAGCGCGATGATCGGCGGGGTCGCCGGGGTGACCCTGCCGCCGCGCATGCCGATCGGACACCCGGAGCGGATACCCGTAACGGAAGAAGCCGCAGGCCGCGCCGCCGGCGCCTATTATGTTCAGGAGGGCGACCCGCATCTGCGCAGCGCCCGCGAGGTCGACGGCTATTATATCCGGGGGACCGACGATTCGGTCGGCAGCGTTGCCGATTTCCTGATCGACGAGGAGGGCTGGGCGATCCGCTATCTGGTGATTGATACGGGTACTTGGCTGTCCGGGCGCAAGGTGCTGATCGCCCCGCCCTGGGTCAGCGAGGTCACTTGGGCGACCCAGGAAGTCCAGCTGCAGCTGACCCGCGCCGAGATCGAGGCGAGCCCGGAATACACACCCGACATAACGCTCGACCGGGCCTATGAGGAACAGCTGCACCGCCATTACGGCCGGCGCGAATACTGGTGAGAGGAGCCGCCTGCACGCCTGGTCCAGCGCAAGGCCGGGAGCAGCTGCTTCCGGCTTGCACCCGTCGCAAGCGGCGTCTCGCTGAAAGGAGTCAGCCCACCGCCTCGCGAAAGATGCGCAGATAGTTGCCGCCGGCAACTTTCCCGGCTTCCTCGGCGGTAAAGCCGCCGCGCAGCATCGCCGCGACGAGATGCACCCAGCGCGTGTAATCGGCGACGCACCCGCGCGCGTCGAACTGGTCCGTACCGATGCTGACGTGATCGACGCCGACGATATCGGCCATCTCTTTGATCCCCTCGACATAGTTGTCGAGGCTCGCGAAGAAATGCCAGATTCCGACCGAGCCGCCGGTCTCGGCGACCGCTTTAGCATGGTCCGGGCCGACCTGCCGCCCCGTGAGCGGGGTCGGACCCATCGCCCGCGATCCCGCGACCGCCGTGTGCGACAGCAAGAGCGGCTTTGTCGCGATCTTGACCGCCTGCATTGTCATTTCCTCGGTCGCATGGGCGATGTCGCAGACCAGCCCGAGACGGTGACAGGCACGGATCGCCTCGGCGCCGAATTCGGTCAGACCATGATGCGTGACGGCGCCGGTCTGAAAGTCGCCGATATCGTTCGGCGTGTAATGCACGAGCTGCACATGCCTGATGCCGCGCCGGTGCGCCTCTTCAAGCCGTTCGAGCCGGCCATCGAGGAAATCCAGCCCCTCGACATCGGCGACGATCGCCGGTTCGCCCGCCTTGTGCGCCGCGTCGAGATCGGCCGCGCACAGTACAAGGCGCACACCGTGCTCGGCGACCAGCTCGTCCATCCAGGCGAGCCGGTCGAGATGATAGCGGTACAGTTCTCCGGCCGCCGGCAGGCGCACCAGGGCAAGCCCGCCTTCCGCCCCACGACCGAGAACGGGGAGGTCCGGCACATCGGCGAGACACGCGACTGCCAGCGATCCCGCCCTCATCGCCTCCGCCAGATCATCGCTCGGTGGCGCCTTTGAGGTGATGCCGGTGCGGCCGCCGTGGCTGTGCACATCGACCGAGATTGATTTCCGCAGCACCGCCAGCGCCGCCGCGGCGGTCTCGGCGGTGTCCGCCGCCTCGGTCGACCCGGGCGCTCCGGCCGCGCCGGCGAGCATCGCCGCGATAGGGGCCAGGTTCGCTTCCCAAAGCGGCGGACGGGGTGCCGGAGTATGGAGGTGGCCGCAGCAATCCATTTTGCCTCCAGAACCGTGCTGTCGTCGTGGTCAATCAGAATTCGACCAAATTGAAGCAATCAATCGCAGTCCCGGCTTTCGCTGGAACTGCGAATTCTCCTTACACCTCCAGCCGGTAGAACCGCGACGCGGTGCCGGCGAACAGATCGGCCTTCTCCGATTCCGAGGCGCCCGAGGCCAGCCGCTTGAAGGCGTTGAACAGCACCGGATAGCTGCAGGCACCCTTATCGACCGGGAAGTTGCTCTCGAACATGCAGCGGTTCGCGCCGAACGCCTCGATACAGGTCTCGACATAAGGCCGCCAGGCAGCGGCCAGCTCGCCGGAGGAGGGCGGCACCGGTTGCAAATGGAAATCGAACGCGTTGACGATCATCGCCAACCCGCCAAGCTTCGCATACATGTTCGGGCAGGCGGCCAGTTCCCTGACATCGGCGCGCCATCCCGAGAACACCTCGCCGCGCTTGTAAGGGCCGACCCCGAGCGGGCCGCCAAAATGGTTCAGCACAATCTTAACCTCGGGGCATTCGCGCGCCACCTCGGTCAAGGTTTTGATCTGCGGGTGATAGATCCACGCTTCGAAAGTCAGGTCGTGCGCCGGCAACCGCTTCAGCCCGCGGCGGAAATCCGGGTCGTCCATCAACCCCGGCGGCGGCACATAGGACGAGGCGCTGACAATCGCGGGGTCGTGCGCCGCGATCTGGCGGATGCCGCGAAGCCTTCCGCCGGCCGCCTCGATCTGCCCCTCCAGCACCGCATCGACATTCGGCAGGCGCAGATCGGCAAAGCTGACAATGCCGGCGCAGATTTTTGACCCGGTGCCGCGGCGGTCGGCCTCCTCGGCGATGACGCGGACAAATTCGCTCTCGCCGATCGGGCGCATCTCCTCCGGTCCGGTGGTGCGATAGCCCGAACCGCATTGGATAAAGACGGTCGCGACGATGTTGTGACCGGAATTGACATCGGCCAGAAGCTCGTCGAGCAGGTAGCGGCTGCCGGGATGGTCCCACAGATGATGGTGCGGATCGACGATCGGCAATTCGGGTTCGAGGATCGCCTCGCTCAGTCTGCCGAGCCATTCCGGGTTGGGCAGCGGACGCGGATAGGCGCGGGCTTCGATGGGCATGACATTCTCCGGAAACGGACGGGCGGGTGCGACGGCGCTGGTTGCCGGCGGTTTGTATGGCAAAGTCTAGCGCGAACTCGATCGCAGAGGCGAGCCATGAACAACACGACGATGCCGGCCAATCTGGCCGAGAAAAGCTGCATACCGTGCCGCGGCGGCGTCCCGCCGCTGACCCCGGAGGAAGCCGAGGCGTATCGCCGTCAGGCTCCCACCTGGAGTCTGGTCGATGATGCAACCCGCATCGAACGGACCTATCGCTTCCGCAATTTCCGCGACGCGTTCGCCTTTGTCGAACAGGTCGCGGCGCTGGCCGAGGCCGAAGGGCACCACCCGGATATCAGCTTTGGTTGGGGCTATGCGACCGTCTCGCTGCGCACAAAGAAGATCAAGGGTCTGCACGAGAACGACTTTATCATGGCGGCGAAAATCGACCACATTCCCGGCGCCCCGGCCGGCGGCCGGTAACGGCCTCCGGAGACAAGCTCGGGACCGCCGGCGTCTCGCCGGCCCGGGCGAAGCTTTGCTTCGCCTGATGCCGGCCGGAGGCTGGCGGTCCGATTCCGGATGATGGAGATTGCTACACCGCCTCCAATGCCCGCGACAGATCGGCGAGCAGATCGGCTTCGGCTTCGAGACCGGCCGACAGGCGCACGAGACCGTCGCCGATGCCGAGCGCGGCGCGCTCCTCGGGTTTGAGGCGCGAATGGGTCGTTGTCGCCGGATGCGTGACAAGGCTTTTCGAGTCGCCGAGATTGTTCGAGATATCGACCAGAACAAGCGCGTCAAGAAAGCGGAAGCAGCTTTCCTTGTCGCCGGCGATGTCAAAGGCGATCAAGGTGCCGCCGGCCTTCATCTGACGGCTTGCCAGCTCGTATTGCGGATGGCTCGGCAGACCGGGATAGATGACCCGCTCGATCTTCGGATGAGCTTCCAGAAAACGCGCGATCGCCTCGGCGGTGCGGCATTGCCGCTCGACGCGCAATTCCAGCGTCTCCAGCCCTTTCAGCAAGAGCCAGGCGTTGAACGGACTCAAGGACGGACCGGTGTGGCGATAGAACAGCCCGAGATCGTCCTTGACGTATTTTTCGCTGGCCAGGATCGCGCCGCCAAGTGCGCGGCCCTGCCCGTCAATGTGCTTGGTCGCCGAATAGACGACGACATCGGCCCCGAGCGCCAGCGGCTTCTGCAACAAGGGCGTGGCAAAGACATTGTCCACCACCAGGATGCCGCCGGCGCGATGCGTCAGTCGCGCCACCTCGGCGAGGTCGATGATCTCCATCGCCGGGTTCGATGGGCTTTCGCAGAACGACAGCGCGGCGCCCGGCGCCAGCGCCTCCTCCCAGGCCGAGAGGTCGCGCCCGTCGACGATCACGGTCTCGACCCCGTAGCGCGGCAGCAGCTCGGCGACGATGTAATAGCACGAGCCGAACAGCGCACGGCTGGCGACAACGCGCTGACCGGCGCGCACCTTGCACAGCAAGGCGGCGAACACCGCCGCCATCCCGCTCGCGGTCGCGCGGCAGGCCTCCGCCCCCTCGATCAGCCGCAGACGCTCCTCGAACATCGTCACGGTCGGGTTGCGATAGCGCGAATAGACATAGCGCGAGCCGTCCTGCTTGAACGCGGCCTCGGCCTCGGCGGCGCGTTCGTAGACAAACCCGGAGGTCAGAAACAGCGCCTCAGAGGTTTCGTCATAGGCGCTGCGCTCGCTGCCGCCGCGCACCAGCAATGTGGCGGGGGCAAGCTCGGCGGCCAGTTCGGGCGGCAGGATCGGCTTCGGCATCGCGGACCTCCTCGGGTCGGACGGCCTGCGGCGGCCGGAGGCTCGCAATGCGAAAAGCCCTGGCGCGGCGCGGGCCAGGGCTTGGACATACTCCCCGACCTTTTAGCGCGTTGTTTAACGTGGCGCGCAAGCCGGTCGGCTCAAATCACCACGGACAATGCTATGCTACTCGCCCCGATCCGCGTTGTCAAGCCGGTGAGACCGCTGTCATTGTCTCGCGTCGATCGGTTTCTAATATCCGAAACCGTGCCGAGAGCCGTTGCCTCGGCCTCCCGCGGCGACGGCGGATGATTGAGAGGCATAGCTTGGTCTTTTCGGAACTGCACGCGTGGTTGATCGACGCCGGGCTGGCCGGGGCAAGCGAGAGCGCGCTGCTCGACGGTTTCTGCCGGCGCGCGAATGCGGCCGGTCTGCCGATCGCCCGCGGCGTGATGATCATCGATACGCTGCACCCGGCCTATGAGGGCCACGCCTTTTTCTGGGACCGGCACGCCGGACAGCCGCAGACCGAACAGATCGAATACGGCCGCAGCGACGAAGGGGAAAGAGCCGAATTGTGGCGCCAGAGCGTCTTTTTTCATCTGCTTCAGACCGGCGGCTCGCAGTTCCGGGTCCGGTTCCACGCCGGCGAAACGACCGATTTCCCGCGGCTGGTGCAATTGCACGACGACGGCATGAGCGACGTCGTCGCGCTGCTTACCCGTTTCAGCGGCTCCGACTCGATCGGCGAGATGGATTCGCTCTATTGCTATTGGGGTACCGATCGGCCGCAAGGGTTTGCGGATGGCGAGGTCGAAGCGCTCGTCCGCCTGATGCCGCTGCTGGCTTTGGCTGTGAAATGCGTCTCGCTGGCGGGTATCGCCGGCACGCTGGTGCAAACCTATCTCGGCCGCGACGCCGGGCAGCGCGTGCTGCGGGGGCGGATCAGGCGGGGGGTCGCCGAAAAGATCAACGCGGTGCTGTGGTACAGCGATCTGCGCGACTTCACCGGCATCACTGACCGCGCCGCCCCGGAACAGATCATCCCGTTTCTGAACGACTATACCGAAGCCGTGATCTCGTCGATCTACGACCGGGGCGGGGACGTGCTGAAGCTGATCGGCGACGGCGCCCTGGCGATCTTTGCATCGGATTGCGGCGAAGACGCCTGCCGCAGCGCGATCGCCGCTTATGATCTGTTGCAGGATCGCCTCGCCCGGCTCAATCGGCGCCGGACGGAAGATGCGGCACCGACCACGCAAATCGGTGTCGGTCTCCATATCGGCGAGGTGTTCTTCGGCAATATCGGCAGTCAGGAGCGGCTCGATTTCACGGTGGTCGGTCCGGCCGTCAACGAGGTCGCCCGCATCGCCGCGATGTGCCGGTCGGCGGACCGCGAGGTGCTGCTCTCGCAGGCTTTCGCGGAGGCGATGGCGAAACTGGAACGGGGTCGCCTCGTCTCGGTCGGCCGCTATGCGCTGCGCGGGGTCGAACGGCCGCAGGAACTGTTCACGCTCGACCCGTTCTGGACGCCGTGAGCCGGAAGCGAGGGCGGCATTGTCAAGCATGCCGCAGCCGATACGGCGCGGGCGACGCACCCGCTTCTCCTTCAGAGCTGATTTCCAAAAGGGCAGCTCGATCGGCTCAAGAGCGGGCCGCAGAGCCGTCAGATCCTCCACTGGGAGCGCGGCCAAAAGACGATTGCGCAAGAGCATGGGCAGACACCAATGTCATACAGATAACAGAGCGGGCCGCCCCTGTGTATGGTACATGACGGATGGCCCGACACCTGCCTCTCTCAACCGATACTGGCGCCAAGCGTTCCGGCGCTGTCGCGATTGTCGGCTCGGCCGGTGCGATCCCGGCGTTGATCGAGCTTCTTGCCCCGCTGCCGCCGAGCTTTCCCTTTCCGATCATTATCGCCCAGCATCTGTCGCGAACGGCTCCCAGTGTTCTGCCGACCGTCCTGGCGTTGCACTCCCGGCTTCCGATAAAATGGGCGGAGCCGGAGGAGGTTCCGGAGAACGGCGTCATCTATGTCGTGCCGGGAGACCATCGGCTGGTCGTCGGGCGCAGGGGTTTCAACCTCGCGCCGCTGATGCCGCGCTCCAGCGATTGGCTCCGATGCGCCGATGTGCTGTTTTACAGCATTGCGTTGCGCTACGGCCCGGGCGCGGTCGGTATCGTGCTGAGCGGGATACTGCCGGTCGGCACGGCGGGGTTGCGGTCGATCACCCGCCGGGGCGGTGTCACGATGGCGCAGAACCGGCGCAGCGCCGCGTATTCCGAGATGCCGACCGGGGCGATCGATCAGGGCAAGGCCGAGATCGTGCTCGTCCCCCGACGCCTTTCGGAGGCGCTGATCGCGTTTGCCGAAGCACGGGAGCAGGAGGGGGGGGTGACACGCGCCCCCCCCCCCGCTCCTTTCCGGTCAGGACCTGAGCACCGCGCCTGACGTGGCGCCGGTGGCGCGCCCGCCGGCGTAGGCGACCGTGCCGTTGACGATCGTGTATTCGACGCCGCGCGACGGCATGACCATGCGCTTGGCGCCGCCGGGCAGGTCGAAGCGGCGCTCGCCGCGGCTCGCCGAGCCGATCGTGTCGGGGTCGAAGATCGCGATATCGGCGGCCTGACCGACCGCGAGCCGGCCGCGCCCTTTGATGCCGAACAGATCGGCCGGCTGTGCCGTCAGACGCTGCACCGCCTGCTCCAAGGTCATGATCTGACGATCGCGCACCCAGGTGCCGAGCAGAAAGGTCGGATAACCGGCGTCGCACAGCATATCGACATGTGCGCCGCCGTCGCCCAATGCGATCAGTACGCCGGGATCGGTCAGATTGTCGGCGACGAGCTTTTCGTTGACGTTGAACTGCGCCAGCACATAGCCGATGTCGAGCCCGTCCTCCAACGCCAGATCGAGAAACGTGTCGAGCGGGTCCTTGCCGCGCATCTTCGCGACATCGGCGATCGTTTTGCCCTCGTACTGTTTCAGCTCCGGCTTCTGCACTTCGTGCACGGTGATGCGGCGCCAGTCGCCGCTGAACCCGGTCGCCTGTTTCAGCTCCTCGCGGAACGCGGCGCGGAATTCCGGGTCTGCATAGACGGCGCGCTGCGCCTGCTCGGATTTGTCCGCGAACACCCGGCCCCAGGTCTTGAACGAGGCGAACGAGAACGGGTTGCGCATATTGATCTCGCGGGTCAGCGCCAGCGGCGAGGTCTGCGGCGTCGCACCGGGATAGGCGGCGGCGCGGCGGCGCGTCTCGGGGCAGGCCTCCGGGATGTCGTCACGCTGGAACAGCGCCAGAAACGTCACCGGACGGTTGCTTTCGCGGACCAGAAAGCCGAGCAGGTCCTCTTCCTCGTCGCTGAGGACGGAGATTTTCTGCGTCAGCGCGATCTCGATCGTGCCCTTGCCGGCCTCCTTCAGCACATTCGAGTACGCTTTCAGCTCGTCGCGGTTGGCGTTGCGGCAGGCCAGCGGACGCGCCTGATAGCCCATATGCTGGTTGAGCACGGTGGTCGAGAAGCCGAACGCGCCGGCATCGACCGCCTCGCGCACCAGCGCCGCGATCTTTGCGGTCTCGTCGGGGTTGGCGCCGCGCTCCATCGAGGCTTCGCCCATGACCCAGTGGCGGAACGGGGTCAGCGGCGCCAGAAAGGCGAGGTTGAGCGCCGAGCCGCGCCGGTCGGCGGCGTCGAGAAATTCGGGGAAGGTCCGCCAGTCCCAGGTGATGCCGCGGTCGAGCACCTCGAACGGGATGCCCTCGACATTGACGAGGTCGCGCATCGCGATCTCGCGCGCCTCGGGTTGGCACGGCGCGATGCCGACCCCGCAATTGCCCATCACAACCGAGGTGACGCCGTGCCACGAGGACGGGCTGATCGCCGGGTCCCAGCAGATCTGCGCGTCGTAATGCGTGTGCGGGTCGATAAAGCCGGGCGCGACGACAAGCCCGTCGGCGTCGACGATTTTCGCCGCACTCTCGGTAATCCTGCCGATCTCGGCGATCTTGCGATCCTTTACGGCGATATCGGCCTGGCGGCGCTTCGCCCCGGTGCCGTCGATCACGGTGCCGTTCTTGATCAGCAGGTCATAGGTCATCGCCGCATCTCCGTCTCTGTCTCTCCCGGTGCGTCGTCAGTATCGCGATCCGCGCCGGCGGGGGCGAGCCAAAAAGAGGGGTATCGGTCAGAAGTCGCGAATCGGCCGGCGATCGGTCGGGACGCGACTGCCGCAAAGAGAGAGATCGGCGGTTCCGGTCGGCGATATCTCAGCGCGGGGTTTGCAGGACTGGCGGCGGCACGGGGTGGCTCGGCAGCGTGATGCTGTAATCGACGGCAAAGCTGATCAGCGCGAGCAGCGCAAACAGGATCGCGATGACGAGCGCGCCGATTGTGCTGCCGTCATCGTCATCAGCATGCGCGCCGGCGCGCCGCGGGTGGTGGGAGGATGCGCTCGGGCCCATCCCGAACTCCTGGAATTTGGCTACGGCTCTTGCCGAAGCTTACGTCCGGGACGGGGCAAGCATCCCGCATGGGCGCCGTATGTCAGGCATTCACTGCGCGAATGCCTGTCGCAGCCGGTCGCCCGTGACGATTGCACCGATGCCGCCTCTTCCGCCGGACGGCGCGGAGGCCTAAAATCCGCCCTCCCGATGCAAGCCGCCCAGCATGGAGGACCGGCCCGTGACGATCCGCACCCCCTACCTGCTGTTTATCGGCGACGCGCCCGACCAGCTCGCGGCCAAGACGGCCGATGGAATCGCGTTCTGGCGCCGGGATATCTGTCTGGGGCAATTGCGTCTGCCCGGCTGCAAGGCCGATCTCCGGCTGCCCGACATGACCGTTGAGGAGGGCGCCGCGGCCGCGGTCAAAACGCTGATCGTCGGCACGACAAACCGCGGCGGCGTGCTCGGCGAGGGGTGGGAAGGCCTGTTGTTGCGCGCGATGGAACTCGGGATGGACCTGGCCAGCGGATTGCATCACCGCCTGGCCGACATCCCGGCCCTGCGCGACGCCGCGTCGCGGCTCGGACGCGAGATCCACGATGTGCGCCACCCGACCCGCGAATTCGCGATCGGCAACGGCATCAAGCGCCCCGGCAAGCGGCTGCTGACGGTCGGCACCGATTGCTCGATCGGCAAAATGTTCACGGCGCTGGCGCTCGAAAAGGAGATGCGGACGCGCGGCATCAACGCCGATTTCCGCGCCACCGGCCAGACCGGCATCTTTATCGCCGGCGACGGTGTGTCGATCGACGCGGTCGTGTCCGATTTTGTCTCCGGCGCGGTCGAGTTTCTGTGCCCGGCCAACGACCCCGATCATTGGGATCTGATCGAGGGCCAGGGTTCGCTGTTCCACGCCTCCTATGCCGGGGTCACGCTGGGGCTGATCCACGGCGCGCAGCCCGACGCGCTGGTCATGTGCCACGAACCGACCCGCAAGCACATGCGCGGGCTGCCGCATTACCAATTGCCCGACCTCAAATTATGCATCGAGCGCAATATCGAGGCGGCGCAATTGACCAATCCGGCGGCGCGGTGCGTCGGGATCAGCGTCAACACCGCCGGGCTCGACCCGGCGGGGGCGCGCGACTATCTGCGCCGCACCGAGGACGAGCAGGGCGTTCCCTGTGTCGATGCGGTGCGCACCGGGGTCGGCCCCATTGTTGATCGACTCATCGTCGATCGGCTGGCCGGCTGAACCGAATGGCGCCGCACCCGCAGCGCCTTACGGTCACGCGCCGGGCGTGGCCGCTGGCGACGCCGTTCGCGATCTCGCGCGGCAGCAGGACCAGCGCCGAGGTCGTGGTCGCCGAGATCCATGACGGCGAGTTTCGCGGGCGCGGCGAATGCGTGCCGTATCCGCGCTACGGCGAGAGCGTCGAGAGCGTCGCCGCCGCGCTCGAAGCGATGAAGGGCGCGGTGTTTTCCGGTCTCGACCGGCACGAATTGCAGCGGGCGATGCAGCCGGGGGCGGCGCGCAACGCGCTCGATTGCGCCTTCTGGGATCTCGACGCCAAGCGCGGCAACCGCCGCGCCGCCGACCTCGCCGGCATCGCCGCGATGCGGCCGGTCGTGACGGCCTACACGCTGAGCCTCGACACGCCGGAGCGGATGGGCGAGGCCGCCGCGTCGCAGCGCCATCGGCCGCTGCTGAAGCTGAAGCTGAGCGGCGACGGCGATATCGAGCGGGTGCGCGCGGTGCGTGCGGCCGCCCCGGGAGCGCGGTTGATCGTCGATCCGAACGAAGGCTGGCGCGAGCGCCACCTGTCCGAGGTCATGCCGGCGCTCGCCGGATTGGGGGTGGCGCTGATCGAGCAGCCCTTGCCGGCCGGAGACGACGAGGCGCTCGCCGCGGTGCCGCGCCCGATCCCGGTCTGCGCCGACGAAGCCTGCCATACGAGCGACGATCTCGACCGCCTCGCCGGCAAGTACGACGCGGTCAACATCAAGCTCGACAAGACCGGCGGGCTGACCGAGGCGCTGGCGCTCGCCGCCGCCGCGCGGGAGCGCGGGTTTACGATCATGGTCGGCTGCATGATCGGCACGTCGCTGGGGATGGCGCCGGCGATGCTGATCGCGCAACAGGCCGAGATCGTCGATCTCGACGCGCCGTTGCTGCTCGCCGCCGACCGGGTGCCGGGTCTGCGTTACGACGGCAGCACCGTCCATCCGCCCGAACCGGTTCTCTGGGGCTGACGGCGATGAACGGGCCGCCTGGCGAGCGTGATGTGCTGATCGTGACCGATCCGCAGCGCGATTTCTGCCCCGGCGGCGCGCTTGCCGTGCCGCAGGGCGACGCGATCATACCGGCAGTCAACCGTCTGGCGCGGCGCTTTGCGCATATCGTCATCACGCAGGACTGGCACCCGGCGGATCACATCTCGTTCGCCGGCGCGCATGCGGGCCGCGCGCCGTTCGAGACGGTCCAACTCGGTTACGGGGCGCAGACCCTGTGGCCGGATCATTGCGTTCAGGGTACCGCGGGCGCCTCGTTCCATCCCGAGCTCGACATCCCGCATGCCGAGTTGATCATCCGCAAAGGCTTTCACCGGACGATCGATTCGTACTCGGCCTTCCGTGAAAACGATCGGACGACCCCGACCGGGCTTGCCGGGTATCTGCGCGAACGCGGTTTCGAGCGGGTGACGCTGTGCGGTCTGGCGACCGATTTCTGCGTGTTCTTCTCGGCGATCGATGCGCGCGAGGCCGGGTTCGACGTGGCCGTCGAGCTGGAGGCCTCGCGCGCGATCGATCTCGACGGTTCGCTGTCGCGGGCGCTCGCGGCGATGCGCGAGGCCGGGATCGACCTGCGATAGCCGGAACGCAAGCCTACCCGGCCGACGGGTTCAGGTCCGGATCAGCCCGGCGAAATAATCGTCGATCGCGCGCACCAGGGCCTGCGCGAGGCGGCGCTGATAGGCGGGGGTCGGCAGCAGCCGCTCCTCCTCGGGGTTCGACAGGCAGCCGATCTCGACCAGGGCCGAGGGTATGTCGGGGGCGCTCAACACGGCAAAATCGGCCGAGCGGTGCGGCTTTGGCAGCAGCCTGACCTCGCGGCCGGCTTCCGCGACGATCGCGCGCGCCAGCGCCAGCGAGCGGTTGCCGGTCTCCCGGCGCACGAGATCGAGCAGGATTGCGCCGATAACCGGCGGCTGCTTCGAAATCCTGAGGCCGCGGACAAAATCGTCCTTGTTTTCACGCGCGGCCAGGAGGGCCGTCTCACGGTCGGAAGCCTGATCCGAGAGCGTGTAAACCGACAGGCCGCGCATTGCCGCTTCGGGCAGCGCGTCGGCATGGATCGACAAAAGCAGCTCGGTCCGGTGGCGGCGCGCTCGCGCAACGCGCTCGCGCAGCTTGACAAAGTCGTCGTTGCGCCGGGTCATCACCACGCGATACCGACCCGAAGCCTTGAGCTGGCGTTCCAGCTCGCGCGCCATCGCGAGCGTTACGGTTTTTTCCTTGATCCCGCGGGGACTGATCGCACCGGGATCGACACCGCCATGCCCGGCGTCGAGCACGATCATGCGCGGCTTGCGCCTTGGCCTTGGAGGTTCGGCTTTTGCCCGATTGCGGGCCGACCGGGCGCGCGAATCCGCCGCGTCGGCGGCCCGGAAGCCGATCGCGATACCGGCGGCGAGCGCCAGCAGCGCCCGCCGGGCGATCGTCGTGTCCCGCATGTCCCCATCCCCCCGCGGCGTCCTCTCCGGGACAGGAGGACCGCCGCTCCGCGATATTATCGCAGACCGATCACCGCAGGGCCGATTATCGCGCGCTGAAGCCGCTAATACCGGCGCCACCGCCGGGCCGGCGCACCGCCCGCGTCGGCCGGACGCTTCGCAGCGCCGCCGCGCAACCAGGCTCCGATCCGCGCCAGACAGCTCTGCAACCAGCGGCGTGGCGCACTATCGACCGCCTCATCTTCCCGCAGGGCCGCCATCCCCCGCCGCCGGTAGGAGGCGACCCACCGCGCCACACTCTGCTCGTCAACGCCGAACGGCGCCCCCGCCTCGGCCGCGGTCCAGCCATCGACCAGCACCCGTTGCACGATCAGCCCCCGCGTTGCTGCCGCGAGGTCGCATTTCTGCACCGCATCCGTCTGCATCTCTCGTACCCATACCGGCTTTCTTGCGAAACGCCGGAAGGATCGAAGTCGTCCCGTAACGGCTTATCCCTGACCGGCCCCCGAATCGGTGAGGGCGACAACGATGCGGCCGCGCACCGCGCCGTTCAGGATTCGCGGCGCGAGAGACGGCAGATCGGCGAGCGGCACCGTCTCGGTCATCCGGTCGAGGCGGTCGAGCGGCAGGTCGCGCGCGAGCCGGTCCCAGGCCGCGATGCGCTCGTCCCGCGGGCACATCACCGAATCGATGCCGAGCAGACTGACCCCGCGCAGCAGAAACGGAATGACGCTTGCCGGCAGGTCGCTGCCGCCGGCCAGCCCGCAGGCGGCGACGGCGGCGCGATATTTGAGCTGGGTCAGGATCGTGGCCAGCGTATTGCCGCCGACCGCGTCGATCGCGCCGGCCCAGCGCTCGCGGTCGAGCGGCCGGGCCGGCGTCGCGGCAAGCGCGGTGCGGTCGAGCAGTTCTGCGGCGCCGAGGCTTTCGAGATAGTCGCGCAGTTCCGGCCGCCCGGTCGAGGCGACGACCCGGTAGCCGAGCGCCGCCAGCAACGAGACCGCAACGCCGCCGACCCCGCCGGAAGCGCCGGTGACCAGCACGTCACCGCCATCGGGCGCGAGACCGTGGCGTTCGAGCGCGAGCAGCGCCAGCATCGCGGTGAACCCGGCGGTGCCGATCGCCATCGCCTGTTTTGCGGTCAGGCCGTGGGGTCGGCGGACGAGCCAGTCGGATTTGACGCGCGCCCGCTCGGCATAACCGCCCCAATGCAGTTCGCCGACCCGCCAGCCGGTCAGGATCACCGGATCGCCGGGGCTGAACTCGGGCGACGCGGATTCCTCGACGGTGCCGGCGAAATCGATGCCGGGGATGTGCGGGTACTGCCGCACGAGGCGGCCCTGGCCTTGCAGGATCATGCCGTCCTTGTAGTTCAGCGTCGAATACGCGACCCGGACGGTCACCTCGCCCTGCGGCAGGCGCGCATCGTCGAGGGTTTCGAGGCGCGGGACAACCTTGCCGCCCTCCTCGTGGAGGACGAGGGCGCGGAAGGCGGTCATGCGCAAGCTCCTGTAGGATGGGTGCTACCCCCACCCCGACCCTCCCCCGCGAGCGGGGGAGGGGGATGAAGGCGCCGCTCTGTTCCCTCTCCCGTTTGCGGAGGAGGGTCAGGGTGGAGGCATATGCGCTCGAAGCCCTCGTCAACCAGCCCGGAGGACATGGCTCAACTCCGCAGCGGTTCGAGGATGGAAACGAAATTCGCCACCGCCGCGCCGCCCATGTTCATCACACCAGCGAGCCGGGCGTTCGGGATTTGCATGTCGCCGGCCCGGCCCGTCACCTGCATCGACGCCAGCACGTGCATCGACACGCCGGTGGCGCCGACCGGGTGGCCCTTGGCCTTCAGCCCGCCCGAGGGATTGACCGGCAAGCGGCCGTTCTTTTCGGTCCAGCCTTCGAGGATCGCGCGCGCCCCCTCGCCTTTTGGCGCAAGGCCCATCGCTTCGTATTCGATCAATTCGGCGATTGTGAAGCAATCATGCGTTTCGACCAGATCGAGATCGTCGAGACCGAGGCGCGCGGCAGCCAGCGCGCGTTTCCAGGCCAGTTCCGGCCCCTCGAACGCGATGATGTCGCGCCGGCTCATCGGCAGGAAATCGTTGACCTGCTCGGCGGCGCGGAACGCGACGGCCTTGTTCAGCGTCAGCGCGGTTTGCAGGTCGGCGAGCACGACCGCCGCGGCGCCGTCCGACACCAGCGAGCAATCGGTGCGCTTCAGCGGACCGGCGACGATCGGGTTTTTCTCCGACACGGTGCGGCAGAATTCATAGCCGAGATCGCGCTGCATCTGCGCCATCGGGTTCGAGACGCCGTTTTTGTGGTTTTTCGCGGCGATGCGGGCCAGCGCGTCGGACTGGTCGCCGTATCGTTGAAAATATTTCTGCGCGATCTGGCCGAAAATGCCGGCGAAACCGCCCTCGATATCGTCCTCCTCCTTGCGGTAGGAGGCGCGCAGCAGCAGATCGTTGACGACGGGTCCCGGCACTTCGGTCATCTTCTCGACCCCGACAACGAGGACGAGCCGCGCCCTTCCGGCATCGATCGTATTGAGGCCCATATGGATCGCCGCCGAGCCGGTCGCGCAGGCATTCTCGACACGGGTCGCCGGCTTGAAGCGGAAGGCGGGGTCGGCCTGGAACACCAGCGAGGCCGGGAATTCCTGCTTGACGAAGCCGCCGTTCATCGTGCCGAGAAAGACCTGGTCGATATCGGCGGCCGACACGCCGGCATCGACGAGCGCGCCTTGCGCGACCTCGACGATCAGCGATTCGATGTCGCTTCCGTCGTGCTTGCCGAATTTTGTATGCGCCCAGCCGACGATGCACCCGCTCATGCCGTTCTCCTGAACCTGCGCCGACTGCGACGATGGCAAGCCGCTGTCTCGCGCCGTTTCCGATAATATCCCATATATACTTGAACGATGCCGGGCCGCTTCCTCAATCCTGAATCCGGGAGCGGCAAAACGCTTTGATCCGGATAGGAAAATGGTAATGGATCAACGGGGTCGGCAAGGGGCTGACATCCGCTCGCCCTACGACGAGGATTTCGTCGCCTGGACCAAGGAGCAGGCCGAAGCATTGCGCGCGGCCGCCCAGGACGGCACCAATCAGGCGCTCGACTGGGAGAATCTGGCGGAGGAGATCGAAAGCTTGGGCGCGTCCGAACGCCGTGAGCTGCACAGCCAGATTCAGCGCATCATTCGCCACCTGCTCAAGCTCGAAAATTCTCCCGCACGCGACCCACGGCCCGGCTGGGTGGAAACCATTGACGATGCGCGGGGCGAAATCGAGCTGGTGCTGGAAGCAAGCCCGAGTCTCAAGCGCGAGGTCGGGGAGATCATCGAGGCCGAGCTGGCGCGCGGGTCGCGCCGAGCCGTTCGCGACCTGGAGAAATACGGCGAACTCGACTCTGCCGTCGTCTCGCGAATCCGCGCTGCCCGCTACACCGAGGATCAGGTCCTCGGCGACTGGTTTCCGCCGGACCCGGACGGGACCGGAAAGGACTGAGGCGCTGCGCGGCGGCGGCGGCGACTAAGACGCAGACTGTCAAGGAGGTTGGAGACGCCGGGATGAGCGATCCGCGTACCCTGTACGACGAGGATTTCATCGCCTGGACCAGGCAACAGGCCGCGGCATTGCGTGCGGCGGCGCGCCGGAGCACGAACCGGACTCTCGATTGGGAGCACCTGGCCGAGGAGGTCGAGAATTTGGGAAAGCCGGTGCGGCACGTACCGTCGAGCCAGCTCAGGCGCATTCTGCATCATCTGCTCAAGCTCGAACATTCCCCGGCGGTTGATCCCCGACGGGGGTGGAAACGTTCGGTACGGCAGGCTCGTTTGGAAATCGCGAAGCTGCTGCGCGAAAATCCCAGCCTCAAGTCCGAGGTCGCTCGCCTGGCGGCCGAGGCGCTGACCGACGCCATTGCCCTGGCGAGCGCCGATCTCGACGATTACCGCGAACTCGACGCGGCGGCCCGGACCCGGCTTCGCCACAGCGGCTACGGCGTCGAGCAGATCCTGGGGGACTGGTTCCCGCCGGAGCCGCGGCAATCCGCGACCGGCGGCTCATGACGGAGGCCAGGCTGACGATGCCGAACACGATCACCCTGCGTCGCCCCGACGATTGGCACGTGCATTTCCGCGACGGCGCGATGCTGCGTCAGGTCGTGCCGTGGACCGCGCGGCAGTTCGCGCGCGCGATCGTGATGCCGAACCTGGTGCCGCCGGTAACAACGGTCGCGGCGGCAAGGGACTATCGCGAGCGCATCCTCGCCGCGGTCCCGGCCGGCGCGGGGTTCACGCCACTGATGACCTGCTATCTGACCGACGGGGCCGATCCGGACGAGATCGCGCGCGGCTATGGGGAAGGCGTCTTCGCCGGGGTAAAACTCTATCCGGCGCACGCGACGACGCATTCGGCGCACGGCGTCACCGATATCGACCGGGTCATGCCGGCGCTCGAGCGCATGGCCGCGATCGGCACGCCGCTGCTGGTCCACGGCGAGGTGACCGACCCGGACGTGGACATTTTCGACCGCGAGGCCGTGTTCATCGAGCGCGTGCTCGATCCGCTGCGGCGCCGGCTGCCGGAATTGCGGATCGTGCTCGAACACGTCACGACCACGGAGGCGGTCGCCTATGTCGGCGGCGGCGGCCCTAACATCGCCGCGACGATCACCGCGCATCATCTCGTCCTCAATCGCAACGCGATCTTTGCCGGCGGCATCCGACCGCATCTCTACTGTCTGCCGATCGCCAAGCGCGAGAAGCACCGCCGCGCGCTGCGCCGCGCCGCGACCTCGGGCAATCCGGCTTTTTTTCTCGGCACCGACAGCGCGCCGCACGCGATCCCGACCAAGGAGACCACCTGCGGCTGCGCCGGTATCTTCTCCGCGCCGACGGCTTTGGAGATTTATGCCGAGGTGTTCGACGAGGACGGCGCGCTCGACCGGTTCGAGGCGTTTGCCTCGCTGAACGGCCCGGCCTTTTACCAGATGCCGGTCAACGAGATCAGGATTACGCTGCGGCGCGAGAGTTGGACCGTGCCGGAGCGGGTCGGCGCGGGCGACCTCGCCGTCATGCCGTTCCGTGCCGGCGAGAGGCTGCGCTGGCGATTGCAACAAGAGGTCGTCTAGCGCCAAGCCTCCGGAGCGGATTTCAAGAGGATGATATAAAATCGCCGCAGTCCCGTGGGCCTTCAGCCCACGGGACTGCGGAATATGGCTATTGATATCGTAGTGACGACAACCCCGCTTCGGAGCGGAGCGGTTGCGGCCCGACGGAACGCGATCGGCAACGCGGCCTGAACCTGCTCTCGCCGGGGGCGCCACGGAATGAGAGGCTTGTCATGTCTGCCGCGATCTCGGGTGCGCGCGAGCGCGCCGCCGCGTTCTGCCGTCGCTACGGTCTGCGCCTGCCGATCCTAATGGCGCCGATGGCCGGGGCGTGCCCGGTCGGGCTGGCCGCCGCGGTGGCCAATGCCGGCGGCATGGGCGGGTTCGGCGCGCTGATGACGCCGCCCGACGGGATCAAGGGCTGGGCCGACGGGTTTCGCGGCCAGAGCAACGGGACGTTCCAGATCAATCTGTGGGTGCCCGACCCGCCGCCGCTTCGCGACCCCGAACATGAGCGCCTTGTGCGCGATTTTCTGGGGAAATGGGGACCGCAGGTGCCGCCGGAGGCCGGCGACGCGCGCCCGTTTGATTTCGACGCGCAATGCGAGGCGATGATCGCCGCCGCGCCGCAGGTGGTCTCCTCGATCATGGGGGTATTTTCCGAGAAAACCGTCGCCGAGCTGAAATCGCGCGGCATCGCCTGGTTTGCCTGCGCGACGACGGCGGCCGAGGCGCGCGAGGCCGAGAAAGCCGGCGCCGATGCGGTCGTCGCGCAGGGTTTCGAGGCCGGCGGCCATCGCGGCGCGTTCGACGCCGAGGCGGCCGAGCGGCAGAGCATCGGTCTGTTTGCGCTGGTGCCGCGTCTCGCGGACGTGCTGTCGGTGCCGGTCATCGCCGCCGGCGGCGTCGGCGACGGGCGCACCATTGCGGCGGCGCTGACCCTCGGCGCCAGCGCGGTGCAGATCGGCACGGCGCTGCTGCGCTGTCCGGAGGCCGGGATCGCGCCGGCCTGGGCCGACGCGCTCGCCGATCTCGATCCCGAGGCGACGCTGCCGACCCGCGCCTTTTCCGGGCGGCTCGGGCGGTCGGTGGCGACCGACTACGTGCACGAAGCCGCCGCTCCCGACGCCCCGTCCCCGGCGCCCTATCCGGTGCAGCGCGGGCTGACGACCGCGATGCGCGAGGCGGCGGTGCGCGCCAACGATGTAACGCGGATGCAGGCCTGGGCCGGTCAGGGCGCCGCGCTGGCCCGCAAGGAGCCGGCGGCGGAATTTGTCCGGCTTCTGTGGGAGGAGGCGCAGGCGCTGCTGCCGTGAGGAGGGCGGGCGGCGCCGCAAATGGCGGGGCGCGGCGGCTGTTGTGTTTTGGGCTTGGCTACAGCGCGCGCGTTCTTGCCCTGCGGCTTCTCGGGGAGGGCTGGGAGGTGCGCGGCACCGCGCGCGATCCCGAGGCGGGCGAACCGGCGCCGGGCTGCACGAGGGTCCGCTTCGACCGCACGCACGGACTGCCGCCGGACGCTTTCGACGGGGTGACGCACATTCTGGTCTCGGTGCCGCCGGACGCGGAGGGCGACCCGGTGCTCGATATGCACGGGGACGACATCGTCGCGCTTACCGGTCTCCGCTGGCTCGGCTATCTGTCCACGACCGGGGTGTACGGCGATCGCGGCGGCCTCTGGGTGGACGAGACATCGGAGCTGCGACCGAGCGGCGAGCGCGGCAGGCGGCGCGTCATGGCCGAGACCGGATGGCTCGGTCTGTGGCGCCGCAACGGGGTGCCGGTGCATGTGTTCCGGCTCGCCGCGATTTACGGACCCGGCCGCGGCCCGTTCCGGGCATTGCGGGACGGCACCGCGAAACGCATCCTGAAACCGGGACAGGTGTTTTCGCGCATCCATGTCGAGGATCTGGCGAATGTGCTCGCCGCCTCGATCGCGCGGCCGCGTCCCGGCGCGGTCTACAATGTGTGCGACGACGAGGCGGCGGCGCCCGAGGCGGTCGTGGCCTACGCCGCCGGGCTGCTCGGGGTCGAGAAGCCGCCGCTGGTGCCGTTCGCGGAGGCCGGGTTGTCGGCGATGGCGCGCAGCTTTTATGACGACAACAAGCTTGTGTCGAACGCCCGTATCAAAAGCGAACTCGGGGTCGCTTTGCGCTATCCGACCTATCGCGAGGGGCTGGCCGCAATCCTGCGCGAGGAGGCGAGAGGCTTGCCCTGACCGGCGCCATCCGGCAAGGTCCGGGCACGAATTCCGTCCAGCCGCTCGCACCGGGAGAAACGCCAATGCCGGCTTACAATGTGCTGATCATGGGGGCGTCCTACGGGTCGCTGCTCGCCACCAAATTGCTGTTCGGCGGCCACAAGATCACGATGATCTGCCTGCCGGCCGAGGTGGAGGCGTTCAACAGCGAGGGCGCGGTCGTCCGCCTGCCGGTGCGCGGCCGCAAGGAACCGGTCGAGCTGAATTCGAAGAAGCTGCCGGGCAGTCTGCGCGCCGCCGGCCCCGGCGATGTCAACCCGGCCGATTTCGACCTCGTCGCGCTGGCGATGCAGGAGCCGCAATACCGCTCTCCGGGGGTGCGCGAACTGCTCGACGCGGTCGCGACGAGCCGGGTGCCGTGCATGTCGATCATGAACATGCCGCCGCTGCCCTATCTGAAGCGCATCCCCGGTCTTGACACCGACAAGCTGAAGGCGGCGTTCACCGATCCATCGGTGTGGGACAATTTTGAACCCGGCCGCCTGACCCTGTGCAGCCCGGACCCGCAGGCGATCCGTCCGCCCGGCGAGAAGATCAACGTCTTGCAGGTCACCTTGCCGACCAATTTCAAGGTGGCGCGTTTCGACTCCGACGAGGCTACGAACATCCTGCGCCGGATGGAGGCGGATATCGAGGCGGCGCGCTACAACCCCGGCGACGGCGAGATTGCGCTTCCGGTCAAGCTCAAGGTGCACGACTCGATCTTTGTGCCGCTGGCGAAATGGGCGATGCTGCTGTCCGGCAATTACCGCTGCGTAACCAAGGACGGCGCGGTCGATATCAAGGACGCGGTGCATCGCGACCCCGACGAATCGCGCTCGGTGTACAACTGGGTCGTCGGGGTCTGCGAAAAGCTCGGCGCCTCGGCCAACGACCTCGTCCCGTTCGAGAAATACGCGGCGGCGGCCAATGATCTGGTGCGGCCGTCCTCGGCGGCGCGGGCGCTGAACAACGGCGTGCCGAATATCGAGCGCACCGACCGGCTCGTGCAACTGATCGGTCAGCAGCTCGGGATGCGGCACCCGGTCGTCGACCGCACCGTCGCGCTGGTTGACGAGAGGCTGGCTACCAACCGGCAGAAGGCGGCGTAGGAAGCATTTCCGTAGGGCGGATGAGCGAAGCGTCATCCGCCGTTATCGGCGCAGAACCCCGCCGTGGCGAAGGCGATCCCTCCACAATGGCGGAATGCGCTGCGCTTTTCCGCCCTACTCTGATCCCGCTCTCGGGCAAGCGAGCAGGCCGCCCAGGCTATTTCTTGGCGATCGCGCGCTCGGCTTTTGACGGGGTCAGTTTTTCGGGATGGACGATCGTCTTGTTGACAGCGCTGCGGGCCGTGCCGAGGGTCGGAAACTCGGTGTCGGCGCCGTCGCGCTGCACCACATAGACGGTCGCCACCGGTTTGCGGCTGATCTGGTCGGCGGTGGTGCGCTTGACAATCGTCCAGTGCACCCGCCGCGTCTCGTCCTCCTCCTCGACATCCTCAAAACCGCGATCGACGATCGAGTCGACCGAATACAGCTTCTGCTCGGCGACCCGTCGCGGCGGCGACCCGCGGCCGCCCCGGTCGCGGCGGTCGCCGCGATCCCTGTTGCGGTCCCTGCCATGATCCCTGCCATGATCCCTGCCATGATCCCGGGGGCCGCGCTCCCTCTGGCCACCCTGGTCCTCGGCGCGGTGCTCGCGGTCCGATTCGGTCTCACCTTGGCGCGGCTCACCGCGCCGACGACGCCGGCCGGCCGGTTCGCCGCCGGGTTCCGGAGACACTCCCGCTACGGCCGCCTGCTGCGGTGCGGCGCCCGGCGCGGTCTCGCCGGCGGGTCTGCGCCGTCGGCGCCGACGCGGACGCGGCGGCGCTCCGGCCGGTTCGGCCGCGATAGTGCCGACCTCCGCTTCCGGGGTGGCTCCTCCGGACGATGCCGCGCCCGCTTCACCGGCAAGCGGCGCGTGACGGCGCTGCCGGCGCGGCACGCTGAAACTGCGCTGTCCCGGCGCCAGCGCGGCGCGGATCGCGGCGATCGCGGGCGGTGCGCCCTCGCCGGCTTCGACCGGGTCGCTGTGCCCCGGCAGCAGCCCCAGCGCGGCGGGCCGGCGACGCCGCCGGCGGTTGCGATTGCGCAGCCGCAATATCGGTCGCTCCGCCGCTCCGTCCTCTGCTGTTCCGCCTTCCGTTGTTCCACCTTCTGCCGCGCTCGCGGCTGAGGCCGGCGCTTCGGCATCGTCCTGCGCGACATCTTCCGACCCTGCCGGGGCAGGATCAACCACTCCCCCTTCCGTCGCCGCCGTCCCGGTGTCGCCCGCGACCGCCTCGCCCGCAGCATCGGCTTCCGCGGCGACTGTTTGCTGAGCCGGACGACGCCGCCGGCGACGACGGCGACGCGGACGCGGCGCGGTCTCGCCGGTATCGGAAACAATCTCGCCCGCTGCCTCGCCTGCCGATGGCGCGCCGCCCGCCGCAGCGAACTCGCCCCCTTCTGTCCGACCCGGATCGGTCTCGGATTTTGCCGCCCTGTCGTTCGCCTCGCGCTCGTCGGCGGACGGGCCGGGGATGGTCTCGGTCGAATCCACGTCTTTTCTCTCGCTGCCATCCGCGCGCCGCCTGGCCGGCGACGCCGCGGTCAGCCCAACTTTATCGCCCGCCAGAAATCAAGGGAAGCGCGGGCGCAGCGCTCCGGTAGCAGCAGGTTGACGCCGTGTCCGTAGCCTTCGAACAGGTCGAGGCGGGCCTGTTTCAGGCGCTCGGCCAGGGCGCGCTGCTGCGCAGCGGCGATACGGCTCTTGTCGCCGCACAGCAGCAGCACCGGCACCGAAATCCTGGCGAGCAACGGTTGCGTATCCACCGCCTCGAAACAATCGTGCATCGCAGCGGCCACCTCGGGCCGGGTGCGGTCCATCTCGGCGACGACCCATTCCTGCAGGCGCGGATCGGCCCGGTCCAGGTCGAGACGGTAGCCGAGCGTGCGGCGGCACCATTCGCCGGCCCCGTATTCGCGCATCGCCGCCGCGGCGCTCTCCCGATCGAGCGCGTAGATGCGTTTGATCTCGTCCGGGATGCGGCCCGGCGTGTTGCACAGCACAAGACTGGCGACGCGTCCGGGATAAGCGGCGGCGAGCAGCACGCCGATAATGCCGCCCGACGACTCGCCGACCCAATGCACCCGGTCGAGACCGAGCGCGTCGAGCGCCCCGATCACCTGCGCGGCGATCGTATCCGGCGTGTAGCGGTAGCCGGGAGGCGGCGGGTCGGACTCGCCGCAGCCGAGCAGGTCCGGGCGGTAGACGCGGCGGGTCTCGGCGATCGCCGGCACCCAGCGATTCCAGAACCTGTTGTTGCGCGCAAAACCGTGCATCATCACGACCGGCAGCGGCGTCTCCCACGGCCACAGATAATCGTCAACCGCGCAGTGCAGCGCCGCTCCATCGGTTATTGGGATCATCGGCATTTGCGGTCCCCTCTTTGCCGACCGTGTCATTGCGAGCGAAGCGAAGCAATCTCGATGGTCCGACTCCGCCGGGACGAGATTGCTTTGTCGCTGCGCTCCTCGCAATGACGGTGGTGTTTGCAGCGCCTCGCGTCGCGGCCATACTATAGCCTGATCGGGGTCTAGCGCGAGGGGACTGGAAATGGCAGAGACGGCCGGGGGCAAGACAAACGGCATCGTCGGCTACGGCGGGTACGCATACCGGGTGCAGGAAGATTGGGCCAAACTGCCGGCGGGCTGGGTGTTCAAGGATGTCGCGGCGGTCGCGGTCGACTCGCAGGACCGGGTCTATGTGTTCAATCGCGGCGAGCACCCGATGATGGTCTTCGACCGCGACGGCAATCTGCTGAACTCGTGGGGCGAAAACCTGTTCCACCGGGCGCACGGGCTGCATATCGGCCCGGATCAGGCGCTGTACTGCACCGATGACGGCGACCACACCGTGCGCAAATGCACGCTGGGCGGCAAGGTATTGCTCGAACTCGGCATTCCGGGAAGGCCGTCGGGTTTTATGAGCGGCGAGCCGTTCAACCGTTGCACCCATACCGCGCTGTCGCCCGATCTCGACATCTATGTCTCGGACGGGTACGCGAACGCGCGAATCCACAAATTCGCGCCAAACGGCAAATTGCTGTTTTCGTGGGGCGAGTGCGGCGCCGATCCGGGACAGTTCAACATTCCGCACAATATCGTCACCGACCCGGAAGGCTGGGTCTATGTCGCCGACCGCGAGAACCACCGGGTGCAGATCTTCGACGGCAACGGGCGTTACGAGACGCAGTGGAACAACCTGCACCGCCCGTGCGGCCTCTATATGACAGGCGGCGAACACGGTTGCTGCTATATCGGCGAGTTGGGACCGCACCAGCCGGTCAACCGCAATTTCCCCAATCTCGGGCCGCGTCTCAGCATCCTGTCGCGCGACGGCAGGCTGGTGAGCCGGGTGGACGGGAAATCGGGTCTCGCGCCGACCCAGCTCAGCGCGCCGCACGGTCTCGCGGTGGACAGTCGCGGCGACATCTATGTCGGCGAGGTGTCGTGGACGGCGTGGCAGAACTACACGAACCCGGGCCAGCCCGTGCCGCCGACATTGCGCAGCCTGCAAAAGCTCGTGCGGGTGCCGCAGTAGGGAAGCGGCCGCGATCCGGGCATAGCGGTGCGGGGGCGGCCCGGGCGGTATTGCGGAGATGCGGTGCCGCTCCGAGTGCTCCCCCTGAACAGCTTCCGGTCCCCTCGATCAACTCGCCGGAGCCGCACTCGGAGCGACAGGGTCACCTTAGTCCCATGACAGAAAAACCGGCAACCCTCCTTTGCGAGGATTCTACTCTTCACGAACCTGATCTTCGACCGGGAGACCGGTCGAGGTTCTGGAGCGTTGCGGGTCTTCCCTCTTCTCCTTCTCCTTTTTCGGACTCCTTTTTCGGGTGGTGGAGATTTCGCGCCGGGCAATCGATGACGCTTTGGCGGCGGATGTGCCGCCGCGCGGTCGCGCTTCGGTCCCGTGCCATGTTTTTCTCTCAGGCCGCCCCGACCGTATCCCAGCGGCGGAGGGTCTGCCGCTCCATTTCCAGCGGGGCGATTTTCTTGTCGATCGTCCGCAGCTTCCATAGATCGCCATCTTCGAGGGCATAGCGCCGAAGCACATAGAGTCGAAGAAGCTGTTCCTGAACTTCGGTCAGTCGTTCGCGGTCCTCCAGTGACAGCATCGGAAACTCCTTGGAAACTCCTTGACCTGTTTCTTCTGAATCAACATTTCACCTGAGATAAAAATCTCCGATTGTTTTTATTGTTGATTTCAGGGGAGAAAACAGCACTGCTGGTTGTATCGTCGCGGCGGCGGGAAGAGCGGCAGACGCCGCGATCGGAACTCCGACCCGATGGCGGCCGCGGGCTTGCGTCACGGGACACGCGCCGCTACATTTCCGGTTGCCGCGCGGTGCAGGGCCAAGCACCGCCGGGAAACGGGGATGAAAGCCAAGCAGCTGATATTCCATGGGTTGCGGGTGTAGCTCAATGGCAGAGCAGAAGCTTCCCAAGCTTACGACGAGGGTTCGATTCCCTTCACCCGCTCCAAATTTTTCAATCCATTATCCGCCTGCTTAACGGGCCGCCTGTCCCTGCTGAGGCGAACCCGCGCCGGCGCTTTGGCACCGCAATCACCTGGGCCCGCCAGTGGCGATCATCCGCGCAGAGTGCGACCGCTTGATGTTCCGCCGGGCGAAATAAAACGGATCAGCCTATGCGAGCGGCGCTTGCCGCAACCGTCGCGATTTCGATTAACCACGCCGGATTGACCGGTCGGGCATCTCGACGGCATGACTGTAAGGGCCGAACGGCGCGGCGACTGGAGCTAGGATATGGCGGATATTCACATTGGCGATCCTTATGGTTGCGCGGGATGTCGGACCAAATACAGTTCCTGTCCCCCGAGCCTATAGGGAGAACCGTGTTCCAACCGATCGGCCCGAAACCATAATGGTAGAAATCCGGCGAGGCTTCCGGGGATTCAGGCGGGAGAGGCTGTATGGCCAAGGAAATCTACTGCGGCTTTGGCGTTGATGTTGACGCGGTTGCCGGCTGGCTCGGCTCGTATGGCGGCGAGGATTCGCCGGCTGACATCTCGCGCGGTCTTTTCGCCGGAGAGGTCGGCAGTCCGCGTCTGCTGCAAC
>JBFWVT010000046.1:0-38553 GCA_050246595.1 Alphaproteobacteria bacterium | reverse complement strand
ACGAATCGCGCGCATGGCGCGATACTCCCTACACGCCCCTCTCCCTTAAACTGAGGGGATCGAGGTAGAGTACCGCCGGCCCGCGCTGGCCAAGCTCGGCTTGGTGGCGCATGCTACATAAGTCCGCAATTTCAATCATCTGCCGCCGATCGCGCAAAAACTTCCCTGCCGGCAGGGAATATCAGCGAATTGAGGACGGGCATCCGGCTATCCTGGAGTTGCCCCTCACGACGCCGATCGAGCACGCCTCATGCCCGCCGCAACGCCCCGCATCGCGATCCTCGGCTTTTCGATCGAGTGCAACAAATTCGCGCCGCCGGCGACAAAGGCTCATTTTCTTGCCCGCACCTATCTCGAAGGCGACGACATCATCGCCGAGGCGCGCGGGGCCACCCCGACCATGCTGCCCGAGACACCGGGTTTTGTCGCGGCGATGGATGCTTCCGGGCTGTGGGAGCCGGTCGGCATCGCACTGGCGATGAGCGAGCCGAACGGCCCGGTCGAGCACACATTTTTCGAGGAATTGCTCGCCACGATCGAGCGCCGGCTGAGTGCCGCCTTGCCGGTTGACGGGGTCTATATCTGCGCGCATGGCGCGGCGGTGACGACCGTGGAGGACGATCCGGAGGGTGTGCTGTTCGAACTGGTGCGCCGCGTCGTCGGGCCGGAGGTCCCGGTCGTAGCGACCTTCGATCTGCACGCCAACGTCTCGGGCCGCATGGTCAATACGATCGACGCCTTTATCGGCTATCGAACCAACCCGCATCTCGACATGCGCGAGCGCGGCGCCGAGGCGGCCGGCGTCTTGCGCGACCTGATCTCGGGCATGAGGACCGAACTTGTGCGGGTGCGATTGCCGATCGTGCCGCCGACCGTGACCCTGCTGACCGCGTCAGGCCCCTATGCCGAGATGATCGCGCTCGGACAGCGCCGCCAACGGGAGATCGGCCCGGCGATCGGCCCCAAGATCGTCAACGTCTCGGCGATCGGCGGGTTCGCCTATTCCGACACGGCGAAAAACGGATTGACGGTCGTCGTGACCGCGCGTGCCGGCGAAGGCGAGACAGCGGCGGCTCTGGCCCATGAAATCGCGCGATACGGCTGGGACAACCGCACCCGGTTTTATCCGACTCTGACCCCGCTCGACGAGGCCGTCGCCAAGGCGCTCGCGGCTTCGCGCGACCCGTTGCTGCCGGCACTGTGCGTCGCCGATGTCGCCGACAACCCCGGAGGCGGCGGGCGCGGCAACACGATGCACCTGCTGCGCGCCTTTGCCGAAGCCGGGGTGACGGGGGCGCTGTTCGGGATCATCTACGACCCGCCGCTTGCCGCCGAGGCGCACCGTCACGGGTTGCACTATCATTTCGACGCGCGCTTCAACCGCGACGAGACGACAAATTTTTCCGAACCCTGGAGCGCCCCGGCGCGGGTCGCGACGCTGTCGGACGGCAATTGCGTCGGAAGGCGCGGCATCTATGCCGGGCTGCGTCTGGCTTTGGGTCCGTGCGCGGCGCTGGCGATCGGCGGGATCACGGTGGTGGTCGTATCGCACCGCGTGCAATGCGCCGACCCGGTATTCTTCGAGATGATGCGGCTCGACATCGGCAAGGCGCGCAGCGTCGCGGTCAAATCGCGCGGCCATTTCCGCGGCGGGTTTGATGAGTTCTTCGGCCCGGAGCAGATCGTCGAAGTCGATCTGCCCGGTCTGACCTCGCCGGTTTTGAGCCGGTTCGACTGGACCCGCCTGAAGCGACCGGTGATCCCGCTCGACGACGGGGTCGAATTCAGTCTGAGCTGAGGCCGCGTCACATCCGGACCGCCGGCGTCTCGCCGGCCCGGGCGAAGCTTTGCTTCGCCTGATGCCGGCCGGAGGCCGGCGGTCCTGAAAAATTCAGCCCGTTGGCGGTCCGTCCGCGTACAGCTTCAGCGCCGCATAGACGAACTCGTTGACCGGCGTCGGGATGCCGTAGCGGCGGCCGAGCTGCACCACCTTGCCGGCCAGAAACGGCAGTTCGAGCCGGTTGCCGCGCAGCAGATCGTTGCCCATCGAACTCATATGGTGATCGGGCATCGCGCGGATCGTCGCCAGCGCGCGCTCGGCGGCGTCTTGCGGCAGGTTGACCCCCTCGGCGCGCCCGACCGCATCGGCCTCGCGCAAACTTGCCTCGGCCAGCGCCCAGGTATCGGGATCGGCGCGGTAGCGGCCGAGATTCTGCCTTGTCAGCGCATTGACATTGGCGAGCGGGATCAGCACGAGAAACTTTTCCCACACCGGAACCGTGATATCGGGGCTCAGGACACCGTCGAAACCGGCCGCCGCGCACAGATCGCGCAGAAGCTCGCCGCGCGGGCTCGGGCATTGGTCGAGTTCGCCGAAGGTCATGACCTGATACGTCCCGGTCTGGCGCACCACACCGGGCGCGACGATCGACCCGGTGACAAACGCCGTGCCGCCCATCACCGCCTCGCGCCCGAGGATCGGGATCAAGCGTTCCGCGGCGTCCACCCCGTTCTGCAACGGGATGACGGCGGTTTCGGGGCCGACGATCGGGCGGAGCTGCGCCCCGGCAGTCTCGACATCCCACAATTTGACGCAGAGCAGGACGTAATCGACCGGCCCTATGGCGCTTCCCCCGATGGCGCTACCAATGCCGGCGATATCGTCGGTCGCCCAGACCGGGCGGATCAGCGTCTCGCCGCGGTCGCCCTCGATGCGCAGGCCATGCTCGCGCATCGCCGCGAGATGCGCGCCGCGCGCGACAAACACGACCTCGACCCCTGACCGCGCCAGCGCGGCGCCAAAAATCGCGCCGATGCCGCCGGCGCCGATGACCGCGATCCGCATATCAGCCCCCCGGCAGAAAGCCATCCTTCATCCCGACGCGTTTACTCTAGGCTGAACGGCCAGACCAGCCCAGGAGGGAGCCATGCCCGCAAAACCGACCACGCCGTTGGTGACCTCGCCGGCCCGCGAGGCAATCCGCGGCACCGTGCCGAAACTCGCGGAGATTTCGGACACGGTGATCTACGGCGAGGTCTGGGAGCGCCCCGGTCTGTCAAAGCGCGACCGCAGCCTGATCACGGTCGCGACCTTGCTCGCGCTCGGCCGGGAAAAGCAGCTCGACGGGCATCTCGCGCGCGCCTTGCAAAACGGCGTTACCAAGGAAGAGATCGGCGAGATGATCACCCATCTGGCGTTCTACGCCGGCTGGCCGGCGGCGATGACCGCGGCGCTGGTCGCCAAGGATGTTTTCGAAAAGAATCCGTAAGCGGCGGATCGCGGGCCTCCGGAAGGCGGCCCGCATTCGGTCGCATCGCGCTGCGTTCGCGGGGCGGCTTTGTCTGTGTACGGACGCAACGCCGCTCTGCCTATGGCGCCGGCTGATCGGCCGGATTGCGAGGCTCGGGGAGCAGTTCGCCGCGGCGGCAGCTTGCCAGAACGAACAGGCGTATCGCGCTCGACAGATTGCCGCCGCGCCCGGCATCGATTTCGGTCAGCAGCGCGTCGACCGGAACCTGCCGCCGCGCGGCGATTTCGCACAGCGCCTCCCAGAAAGCCGGCTCCAGCGAAACGCTCGTCGCATGACCGGCGATCCGGACCGAATGCTTGACCGGTGCCCTCTCGTTTATCGGTGCCAAACCCGTCCCTCCAGACCTTGGATGCGAGAGAAGTTCCGCCTGTCATCCGCAGCGTCCATGCCGCGGAATACGCGCTGCTTGAAATAGAACGGGCGATCCGCAAGGATCAGCCCCGGAGCAGGGAGCGATGCTGGAGCCGCGCGCCGGTGCCGGCGGGCCCTGCCGATTGCTCGGCAAGGCGGCCAATACATTGAGCGCGAACGAGATCTGGTCCGCCGCCGTCATACTCGCGGGAGCGACGGCTCCGCCGCTACTTTGGATCCATCCGGACAATGATTGGTAGAATGCTGGGGTTGCTGTCCGCCGACATGGCGATCGACCTGGGGACGGCCAACACCCTTGTCTATGTCAAGGGACGCGGCATCGTCCTCAACGAACCCTCGGTCGTCGCGATCGCCAGCGTCAAAGGCCGCAAGCAGGTCCTGGCGGTCGGCGAGGAGGCCAAGCAGATGCTCGGCCGCACGCCCGGCAACATCCAGGCGATCCGGCCGCTGCGCGACGGGGTCATCGCCGATTTCGAGGTCGCGGAGGAAATGATCAAGCATTTCATCCGCAAGGTGCATAACCGCCGCAGTTTCGCCAGCCCGCAGATCATCATCTGCGTGCCGTCGGGTTCGACCGCCGTCGAGCGCCGTGCGATCCAGGAATCGGCGGAAAGTGCGGGGGCGCGTCGCGTCTTTCTGATCGAGGAGCCGATGGCGGCGGCGATCGGGGCCGGACTGCCCGTCACCGAGCCGACCGGGTCGATGATCGTCGATATCGGCGGCGGCACGACCGAAGTCGCCGTCCTCTCGCTCGGCGGCATCGTCTATTCGCGCTCGGTGCGGGTCGGCGGTGACAAGATGGACGAAGCGATCATCGGCTATATCCGCCGCTATCACAGCCTCTTGATCGGCGAGAGCACCGCCGAGCGGATCAAAAAGGAGATCGGTTCCGCCTGCCTGCCGGAGGACGGCGAAGGCCGCATCCTGGAGATCAAGGGCCGCGACCTGATGAACGGCGTGCCGAAGGAGATCGTCATCACCGAGCGGCAGGTCTGCGAGAGCCTCGCCGAGCCGGTCGGACAGATCGTCGAGGCGGTCAAGGTCGCGCTCGAACATACCGCGCCCGAACTGGCCGCTGATATCGTCGACAAGGGCATCGTGCTGACCGGCGGCGGCGCGCTGCTCGCCAATCTGGATTTCGTGCTGCGCCACGCGACCGGGCTGCCGGTCTCGATCGCCGAGGACCCGCTCAGCTGCGTCGCGCTCGGAACCGGCCGCGCGCTGGAGGAGATGAAAACGCTGAAAAACCTTTTGATCAGCATGTAACGCGGGTTATTAAACTCGCCCAGGGCTGGGGCAGGGGTGCTTTGGGCGGGGGATGTCGGGGGGAATGACAGTTCCGCGGCGCCGGACATGCCGCGTGCGCGCCCCCGGCGCGGGCGACGGCGGGAGAACGGCCGAGGGGAGTTGCTGATGCGCGTGGCGACGCAGTTGCGCGCCAGGGCGCAGCGCACGGCTCCGACGCTGCTGATCGTGCTGGCGGCGGCGATTGTCCTGATCGGCAAGGCGGATCAGGCCATGTTCGAGCCGCTGCGCACCGGCATAGCCGACATGGCCGCGCCGGTTCTCGACGCGCTGTCGCAGCCGCTGGGTGCCGCCACGGCGGCGGTCGAACGCGTGCGCGGCATGGCGAATATTTATCAGGACAATCTCCGTCTCGCCGAGGAAAACCGCAAGCTGCTGCAATGGCAGCAGGTCGCGCTGAAACTTTCGGCCGAAAACGAGGCCATGCGCGGCTTGCTGAAGGTGGTGCCGGAAAGCGGCGTCGCTTACGTGACGGCGCGGCTGATCGGCAATTCAAGTGGTCTCTATGTGCGGACGGCGCTGGTCAATGCCGGCGCGGATCAGGGGGTCGCACGCGGTCAGGCGGCGATCGCCGAAGGCGGGCTGATCGGGCGGCTGACCGAGGTCGGACGCCGCGCGGCGCGGGTGCTGCTGATTACCGACCTCAACTCGCGCATCCCGGTCGTGATCCCGGCGTCGCGGACCAGCGCGGTGCTGGCCGGCGACAATTCCGACCGCCCGCGTCTGGTGTTCGCGAGCGAGCCGAAAGCGATCAGGATCGGCGATCGGATCGTGACCTCCGGCGATGGCGGCGTATTCCCGCCCGGTCTGCCGGTCGGCGTCGTCGCGGCGCTCGACCCGGGCGGCGCCCGGATCGAACCCTATGCCGAGTTGTCACAGCTCGACTACGTGCTGCTGGTCGATTACGGGCTGGCCGGCGGTCTGCCGGAGCCGGCGCCTTCCGGGTCCGGCCGGAAACGGCCGGGCAAGGCGTCGGATGCGGACGCCACGGGGACACACTGAGCAGTGGCCCTGAACCTCTCCACTCTTCCCTCTTCGCTGCGGGCGAAACGGGGGATCGCGCGGTTTTTGCCGACCGCGACGGTGGTGGCCGCTTCCGCCATCGGCGTATTGCCGCTGCCGGTCCCCGATTATGCCGCGCTGACCCCGGCCTTTGCGCTGATGGCGGTCTATCACTGGTCGGTCTACCGGCCCGATCTGCTGCCGCCAAGCGCGTTGTTCGCGGTCGGCTTCGCACAGGATCTGGCGACCGGTGCGATGCTCCCGACGAGCGCGCTGATGCTGCTTCTCGCGCGGGCGGCCGTGCTGCGCTATCGCCGCCATTTTGTCGGCCGGCCTTTTCCGTTCGTGTGGGCCGGGTTCGCGGCACTCGCGGGCGCTGCCATGCTGGGATTGTGGGCGCTGCATTGCGCATTGCAGCTCAGCCTGTTCGATCTGCGGACCGCGATCATTCGCGGCGCGTTGACCCTCGCGCTGTTCCCGGCGGCAAGCCTGGCCCTGGCACGCAGCCAGCGTTCGCTGATCGGCGTCTCCGCATGATGCGTGCGGGCCAGGCTGGCTTCCGTGCCTCGCGATAACCAGCGCGACACGCTGCTGACCCGGCGGACCGCGCTGCTCGCGGCGGGGCAGGGGCTGCTCGGCGCCGCGCTGGTTGCCCGCCTGTACCAGTTGCAGATCATCGAGAGCGACCGTTATGCGGTCCTCGCCGAGGAGAACCGGATCAATCTGAGGCTGCTGGCACCGGCGCGCGGACGCATCCTCGACCGCTTCGGCGTCAGCCTCGCCGACAACCGGCGCAATTTCCGCGTCGTCGTCGTGCCGGAGCAGACCGGCGATCTCGACGCGACGTTGCGGGCACTCGGCGGCGTGGTCGAGCTGGACGAGGCCGACCGGCGCCGCGTATTGCGCGAGGCGCGCCGCAGGCACAGCTTTGTCCCGGTCGTCGTGCGCGCCAATCTGAGTTGGCACGAGGTCGCGCGCATCGAGGTCGCCGTTCCGGAACTGCCCGGGGTGGCGATCGAGGAGGGGCTGGTCCGGAACTACCCTCACGGTGCGATTATGGCGCATGTGCTGGGCTATGTGGCGGCGGTTTCCGAAAAGGACCTGACCGGCGACCCGCTGCTCCAATTGCCCGACTTCCGCATCGGCAAGAGCGGGATCGAGAAATCGCAGGATGTGCGGCTACGCGGCCGGGCCGGGGCCAGCGAGGTCGAGGTGAACGCCTATGGCCGCGTCGTGCGCGAGCTGTCGCGCCGGCCGGGGCAGGTAGGCGAGGATGTCGTGCTCGGGATCGATGTCGCGATGCAGGAATTTGTCGCCCGCCGCGTCGAGCGCGACCCCAGCGTCGCCTGCGTGCTGCTGGATGCGGCAACTGGCGACGTCCTCGCGATGCTGTCGACCCCGAGCTTCGACCCGATGCAGTTCTCGACCGGGCTGACGCGCGCGGCCTGGCAGGCGCTGTCGACCGACGAGCGCCACCCGCTGATCGACAAGGCGGCAGCCGGCGCTTATCCGCCCGGCTCGACATTCAAGCCGGTGGTCGCCTTGGCCGGGCTTGAGGCCGGCGTGATTACACCGGAGACCGCGATCCATTGCCCCGGCCATTTCGCCCTTGGAAGCGCGACGTTCCATTGCTGGAGAAAGGGCGGACACGGCACGCTGCGGTTGCGCGACGCAATCAAGCAATCCTGCGATGTCTTCTTCTATGAGACGGCGCGGCGGCTTGGTATCGACCGTCTCGCCGCGATGGCGCGCCGCTTCGGCTTTGGCAACCCGCTCGGCCTCGAAATCCCGGGCGAGCGCGGTGGGCTGATCCCCGGCCGCGAATGGAAACGGCGGAATGCGGGCGGCGCGTGGACCACCGGCGAAACGCTGATCGCCGGGATCGGTCAGGGCGCCGTGCTCGCTACTCCGCTGCAATTGGCTGCGATGACCGCCCGCCTCGTGACCGGACGGGCCGTCCTGCCGCGTCTGGTGCGCGATGGACCGATGCAACCGGGGCCGATGCCGCCGGGGAGCGAGGAGACGGCGCCGTCCTTTGCTCCGCTCGGCATCGCTCCGGGCCACCTCGCGCTGTTGCTCGACGCGATGAATGCCGTCGTCAACGAGCCGCGCGGCACTGCCTACGCCGCCCGCATCGCCGATCCGGCCTATGCGATGGGCGGTAAATCGGGCACCTCGCAGGTGCGCCGCATTACCCAATGGGAGCGCGAGCGCGGCGTCCGCAAGGCGTCGCAGGTTCCGTGGAAGGAGCGCGATCACGCGCTGTTCGTGGCCTATGCGCCGGTTCGGGAGCCGCGCTATGTCTGCGCCGTTGTTGTCGAGCATGGCGGCGCGGATGCCGGCGGCGGGTCCGCGGTCGCGGCGCCGATCTGCCGCGACGTGCTGCTCGAAGCGCAACGCCGCGACCCGGCGCGTCTTGTGCCGACGCCGGAGGCAATGGCCGGGATCGTACCCGGCCGGCACATGCCCGGTGCGGCCGCTGCGGCGGGAGGCGGCGAGCAATGATGAACCGGCCCTTGCGCATCGCGCGGCGCGAATTGACGCTCGCCGACAAATTCCGCGGCATCCAGTGGGGATTGCTGCTGCTGCTGGGGCTGATCGCCGGGATCGGGTTCGCAATGCTGTATTCGGCCGCGAGCGGTGATTTAGACCCCTGGGCGTCGCGGCAGATGATCCGCTTTGCAAGCGTGCTGGTGACGGTAATCGTGGTCGCGATTATCGATGTAACCTACCTGTTCCGTGCCGCCTACTGGATCTATGCCGCCGCGCTGATGCTGGTTGTCGCAGTTGATCTGCGCGGGATCGTCGGGATGGGGGCGCAGCGCTGGATCGGCATCGGCTCGTTTCAGTTGCAGCCCTCCGAGGTGATGAAAATCGCCCTCGTGTTGGCGCTGGCGCGGTATTTCCACTGTCTGCCGCCGGAAAACAGCGGCCGGGTCCGCTATCTGCTGGTCCCGGCGCTGATGATTGCGGTTCCGGTGCTGCTGGTGCTCAAGCAGCCCGATCTCGGCACGGCGATGATGCTGCTCGCAGCCGGCGGCGCGCTGTTGTTTCTCGCCGGTGTACCGATCTGGATGTTCGCGGCGGCGGGGGCGGGAGCGGTTGCGACCGCGCCGCTGGCCTGGTCGCTGCTGCACGGTTATCAGAAGAGCCGGCTTTATACATTCCTCGATCCCGATCGCGACCCGCTCGGCGCTGGGTATCACATTCTGCAATCAAAAATCGCGCTGGGATCGGGCGGGCTGTTCGGCAAGGGGTTTTTGCAGGGGACGCAGAGCCATCTGAGCTTTCTGCCGGAAAAGCAGACCGACTTCATCTTTACGATGATCGCCGAGGAATTCGGGCTGGTCGGCGGGTTGACCCTGCTCGCCCTTTATCTGGTTGTGCTGGTTTATGCCTTTGCGATCGCGCTGGGCTGCCGCAGCCGGTTCGGCCGCCTGCTTGGGCTGGGCATCGCGACCAATTTCTTTTTATATGCGTTTATCAATACGGCAATGGTGACCGGGTTGATCCCGGTGGTTGGGGTGCCTTTGCCGCTGATCTCCTATGGTGGTACGGCGATGATTGCGGTGCTGCTCGGGTTCGGGCTGTTGATGAATATCGGCATCCACCGCGACGTGCGGCTCAGCCGGTACGGCGAGAGCCGGCTCGGCTGACCGGGAGAGCACGTCGGGGGCGGCATCCTGTTGCGGAGGGTTGAGGATCACATGGCCGAGAACGAAGCACCGGACCCCGGCCGCCGTCTGCACGTGACGGTGCTTCTCGTCGCCTCGCGCCGGGCGCTCGACAACGCGCTTGGCGAATTGGGATTTGCCGAGGACGACGATCGCGTCATCGAACACGACGGCCGGCTGGCCTTTCTGACTTGCACGCATGAGGACGATTGCGACGATCTGTTCGCGCTGATCACGGAATTGTCGGCGCGCGGCGAGAGCTGGGAATTGCAGTCGCGGATCGATACCGAAGCCGGCCGCGCCGTTTATCAGTCGCTGGCGCGGCACCGGCCGGTCGAGGCGGTCGAGTCCGCGGTTGACGAGGAGGCCGAGCCGGAAGCGGCCGACAACCCGGCGCTCGATGTCGAGACCGGGGAAGGTCTGCAAGCGCTGAAGCGCGTCTTGCGGCGGGTCGAGCCGGCCGAGGTGTTCGCGACGATCCGCCCCGGGATCGAAGGACGCGCGACGGCGCGGGTGTTGCGCCGCGGCTCGCGGCGCCTGATCGCGTCGGCGACCGCTTCCGACGAGGCGACCTTGCGCGGTGTCCTGCGCGAGATCCTGCCCAATGTGATGCTCGACGTCGCGATGAAGCCGCCGAGTTGAGGCGGGGTTCGGCTCCTCCCCGGCTCCGGGGAGGAACCGCCTTGGTCACATCTCGGCGTATTTGCCGTCCTTCCAGATGTAGAAGACGTATTTCGGATCGGTGATATCGCCCTTGTCGTTCCAGTCGAGCGTGCCGATCACGGTATCGGATTTCATCGATTTCAGGTTCTTCGATAATTCGTCGAGCTTTACCGATTTGGCCTTTCCCGCCGCGTCCTTGAACGCCTGGATCGCCGCGTAGGTATAGAGCGTGTACCCCTCGGGATTATAACCCTGGGCCATGAACCGGTCGACAACCTCCTTGGCCGCGGGAACCTTGCGCGGATCGGGCGCGAAGGTCATCAGCGTGCCCTCGCCGGCCGGCCCGGTGATCTTCCAGAACTCCTCGGTGACGAGCGCGTCGCCGCCGATCAGCGGCGCCTTCAGACCCTGGTCGCGCCCCTGGCGGACGATCAGTCCTGCTTCGGTCTGATAGCCGCCGAAATAGATCACGTCGATATTGGCCTGCTTCATCTTGCTGACGAGAGCGGTGAAATCCTTGTCGCCCTGATTGATCGCCTCGTACATCGCTTCCTTGACGCCGAGCTTGTTGGCGGCTTTTTTGGTCTCGTCGGCAAGGCCTTTGCCATAGGCGGTCTTGTCGTGAACGATCGCGACATTCTTGCCTTTATAATGGTCGGCGAGGTACTTGCCGGCGACCGCGCCCTGCGCGTCGTCGCGTCCGCAGACGCGGAATACGTTGTTCCAGCCTTTCTTGGCGGCATCGTCGGTCAGTGCCGGATTGGTCGAGGCCGGGGTTATCTGCAGCACCCCCGCCTCATGATAAACGGCCGAAGCCGGTATCGATGATGACGAGCAGTAGTGCCCGGCGATAAATATCGCGCCCTTGTTGACGACATCGTTCGCCGCCGCGACGGCCTGCTTCGGGTCGCACGCATCGTCGGCGATTTCGAGGACGAGCTTTCTGCCGAGGACCCCGCCCTTGGCGTTGATGTCCTCGACCGCCATGCGGGCACCGCGGGTCATCTGCTCGCCGATCGCCGCATTCGACCCGGTGATCGGCCCGACGACCGCGATCTTGATGTCCTGCGCCCAAGCGCTGTGCCAGGGGCCGCCGGCGGCCGCCAGGGCAAGCCCCGCCGCAATGACAAAAGATCGAAACAACCTTGACACTGAAAACCTCCCGAATTGGTCCGGAAACGACACCGGTAGTCCGCGGGAAAACTGTAGCACGCCGCGCGGTCCTGCGCGACGCGGCTTGGCTTCAGCCCGGGCTATGCGGTTGTCTGGGCGATTGTTTGGCGCGCCAGGTCAGCGGGCCGCTCCGTTCATAGAGCCACGGGTATTGCCGCACCATTTTGCCGGCGCGGGCATGATGGAAAGCAATCGCCATGATCGGCCCGAGAACCGCCGCCGCGGCAACAAAGCCGCTGACCGAGCCAAGCGGCGCCTCGAACAGCGCGTAATGCAGAAATCTGTCGGCTACGGTGAGGAGCAGCGCCGCCGGCACCATCTGCCAGGCCGGCCGCCAATGCTGCGCCAGCGCCCGCCCTGTCGCCGCGGCGGCAAGCCCGAACAGAATGACGGTCATCCCGAAAAACGGCAGCTTTTCGGTGCCGAAAATGTCGCTCAATACCCGCTCCTCAATGGCCACCCTCCAGATAGGCGGCGCGGATTTCCGGGTTGGCCAGCAACTCGCCGCCGCTCCCCGACAGCGCGATGCGCCCGGTCTGCATCACGTAACCGCGATGCGCCAACCGCAGCGCGTGATAGGCGTTCTGTTCGACCAACAGGACGGTCGTTTTCTGCGCCTGGTTGATCTCGCGGATCGCCGCGAAGATCTGTTTGACGATCAGCGGAGCAAGCCCCAGCGAGGGTTCGTCGAGCAGCAGCAGCCTTGGCCGGCTCATCAGCGCGCGTCCGATCGCCAGCATCTGCTGCTCGCCGCCCGATAACGTGCCGCCGCGCTGCCGGCGCCGCTCCTCCAGGATCGGAAACAGCGCGAAGACGCGGCGGCAGTCTTCCTCGAAATAGCCGGGATCGACCGTCGCGGCGCCGACCCGCAGGTTTTCGAGCACGGTCATTCGCGGAAAGATGCGCCGTCCCTCCGGCGCGTGCGCGATCCCGAGGCGCATGATCTCAAAGGTCGGCAGCAGTGTAATGTCGCGCCCCTCGAACACGATACGGCCGCGCGCTGCGACAGGGTTGCCGCAGATCGTCATCAGCAGCGTCGATTTGCCGGCGCCGTTGGCGCCGATCATCGCGACGATCTCGCCGGCGCCGACCTCCAGATCGACGCCTTTCAGCGCCTCGACATTGCCGTAAAAGGCGTGGACGCCGCTGACGGTCAGCACGTCGCCCCGACACTGGCGACGCCCGCATCGGCGGCAATTTCGGCGGGCAGCGGCGCCGCCTCGTCCTCGCCGAGATAGGCCTTGACCACGGCCGGATCGGCGCGCACCGAAGCGGCGCTGCCGTCGGCGATCTTGCGTCCGTGGTCGAGCACGACGACGTGATCCGAGATACCCATCACGACGCTCATATCGTGCTCGATCAGTAGGATGCCGATATTCTCCTCGTCGCGGATCGCGATGAGGAATTCCCCCAGCCCGGCCGATTCGCGCGGGTTGAGCCCGGCGGCCGGCTCGTCCAGGCACAACAGGCGCGGCCCGGTGCACAGCGCGCGGGCGATTTCGAGCCGGCGCTGGTCGCCATAGGGCAGCGAACCGGCGGGCAGGTCGGCGCGCGAAGTCAGCCCCAGCCGATCGAGCCAGGAACGCGCCCGTTCAATCGCTTCCGCCTCGGCATCGCGATACCGCGCCAGCCCGAGCAGCCCGGCGATCGAGAACAGGCTTGCTCGCATCAGTCGGTTGTGCTGCGCGACGACCAGGTTTTCGAGCACCGACATGCCGGCGAACAGGCGGATATTCTGGAACGTGCGCGCCATGCCGGCAAGCTGCGCGATGCGGAAACCCTCCATCCGTTCGAGCAGAAAGATTTCATCCTCGCCCTGCCCATTGATGCCGTGCAGGGCGAGCCGGCCGGAACTCGGCGGGTAGAAACCGGTCAGACAGTTGAAGACGGTTGTCTTGCCGGCGCCGTTCGGCCCGATCAGCGCGGTGATCTCGCGCCGGTAGGCAACGAACGACAGGTCGTCGATCGCGATGAGGCCGCCGAACCGCATCGTCAGATGCTCGACTTCGAGCAGCGGGACGCGTTTCCCGCTCACCGCGCCGCACCGGCGACCGCCGGCGGATTGAGATGAACCGACGGCTCGCGATGGGCGAGCAGACCGCGCGGCCGCCACACCATGATCGCGACCATCGCGGCGCCAAACACCAGCATGCGGAACTCGGCGAAAGCGCGGCCGAATTCCGGCAGGGTGACGAGAACGATCGCGGCGAGCACGACGCCGAGCTGACTGCCCATGCCGCCCAGCACAACAATCGCCAGGATCGTCGCCGATTCGATAAACGTAAAGCTCTCCGGGCTGATGAACCCTTGCCGCGTCGCGAAAAAGCAGCCGGCGAAGCCGCCGAACATCGCGCCGATCGCAAAGGCCGACAGTTTGATATTTGTCGGGTTGATGCCGAGCGCGCGGCAGGCGATCTCGTCCTCGCGCAGCGCCTCCCAGGCGCGGCCGACCGGCAGGCGACGGATGCGCAAGGTGAAGAAATTGGTGATCAGCGCCAGCACGAGAATCAGATAGTACAGAAAAATAACACGATGCTCGGGCGAGAACTCGATCCCGAACAAGTCGGAAAAGGTCATGCCGCCATCCGGCGCGCTGCGCGCGAAAGGCAGCCCGAAAAATGTCGGCCGCGGCACCGAGAGGCCGTTCGGCCCGCCGGTCACAGTGTACCAGTTCAGCAGCACGAGGCGGACGATCTCGCCAAAGCCGAGCGTGACGATCGCGAGATAATCGCCGCGCAGCCGCAGCACCGGAAACCCGAGCAGGATGCCGAACAGGGCCGCCATCAAACCGCAGAACGGCAGCGCCTCCCAGAAACCGAGCCCGAGATCGCGCGCCAGCAGCGCGAAGGTATAGGCCCCGACCGCATAGAAGGCGACATAACCGAGATCGAGCAGCCCGGCGAGACCGACAACGATGTTCAGCCCCCAGCCGAGCATCACATAGATCAGCACCGTCGTCCCGAGATCGACCAGATAGCGCGACGAAAACGGCAGAAACGGCAGCGCAACCGCAAAGGCGACGCCGATCACCGTGATCGCGACCGCGTGGCGGCTGCTCCAGGCGCCGATGCGGGCCAGCGGTCGTCCGCTTCCCGGTACGCCGGGATAGCGGCGCTGCCGGAACAGTTGCACCGCGAAACGGCCGACAAACATCGCCGCGACGACGATCGCCAGACGGTCGAAATGCGTGCGCACGCCGAGCGCGCCGCCGCCGATATCGTAGGTTTCGAGACCGATAAACGGCAGACCGAGCAACCCCGCGATCAGCGCGGCGATGGCCGCATCCTTGAACAGCTCCGGCCAGTCGATGCGCCGCTTGGCGGGCAGATCGCCGGTAGCGGGTGAGGCGGCAGGCGGGGCGGGGGCGACCGCCATCAGACTTTTTCCACCTCGGGCCGGCCGAGCAATCCGCTCGGCATAAAGACCAGCACCAGGACGAGGATGGCAAAGACCGATACGTCCTTGTACTCGACCGAGAAATACCCGGACCAGAACGCCTCGATCAGCCCGATCAGCAACCCGCCGAGCATCGCCCCCGGCAATGAGCCGATGCCCCCGAGCACGGCGGCGGTGAACGCCTTGACCCCGGCGAGAAACCCGATAAAGAAATCGACGACGCCGTAATACAGCGTGACCATCAGCCCGGCGACCGCCGCCAGCGCGGCTCCCATGACAAACGTCGCCGAGATGATCCGGTCGACATTGATGCCGAGCAGCGAGGCCATCACGATGTCCTGGGCGCAGGCGCGCTGCGAGCGGCCGAGCGGGGTAGCCGCGATCATCGCCGAAAACCCGGTCATCAGCACGAGGGTCGCGACAATGATCGCGAGCTGTAGAAAGCTCATCTGCACGGCGAACCCGCCGCTCTCGAAAATCGTGAACCCGCCCTGGATCAGCGGCGGCATCGGCTTGACGCGCGCGCCCTGCGTGATCTGCACGTAATTCTGCAAAAAAATCGACATGCCGATCGCCGAGATCAGCGGCGCCAGCCGGAACGACCCGCGCAATGGCCGATACGCGATGCGCTCGACGGCCCAGCCATAGAGTGCGGTGAACAGCATCGCGACAATCAGCACGATCAGCAGCGCCAACGGGACGAAACTCAGCCCGGCGAGGCCGAGCACCAGAAACGTCGTCACCGTGATAAAGGCGCCGATCATGTAGATCTCGCCATGCGCGAAATTGATCATCCCGATAATGCCGTACACCATCGTGTAGCCGATCGCGATCAGCCCGTAGATCGACCCCAGCGTCAGACCGTTGATAAGCTGTTGCAGAAAATATGCCATCCGCGCGCGCTGCCGCAGCCGGCGCAAGCTGAGTGCGTGCCCGGGCCGGCCGACCTTATGCGCAGCACGGCGCCCGCCGCAAGCCGGGCGAGGCGGCGCTTGCGCGGTGCCGTACCGGATTAACTTCGCCCGCGCCCGTTTCTAATGTGACCGGGACTGCCGCGGCGCAATACGGCGGCTGCACCAAGGGGGCCAACGTCGCAAAGCTTTTATGAATGGGTGCCCGTCGCCGAATGGCTGATCTGGGCGCGCGATTTCTTCTCGCCGGCGCTGCTGCGCGCCCTGGCGCTGCAACTGGGGCTGATCGGCATCGTTTTCGCCGTTGCTTGGCTGTCGCGCGGCTGGACGCGAGCGGCCGCCTACCGAATCGCCGGACGCTTCCTGCGTTCCGACTGGATCAGGGCCGATGTTCAGGGCCTCGCCGGGCTGGTCTGCGCCTGGCTGCTGCTCGTCGCGGTCGGACTCGTCGCCGAGGCTGTCGAGGTCGAGCTGCGGCTGGTCGGGGTTGCCGCGACCCTGACCGCGTTGTGGATCGTGCTGCGCGCTTCGACGCTGCTGTTCCACGACGCGTTCTTGGCCCGCATCGTCGCGGTGGTGGCCTGGATCATCGCGGCGCTCGGCATCCTCGGGTTGCTTGGGACGACGATCGCCGCCCTCGACCGGGCCGCGCTGACGATCGGCACGCTGCGCCTGTCGCTGCTGCTGCTCGTCAAGGCCGTGCTGTTGATCGCGATCCTGCTGTGGGCCGCTCTGGCGCTGGCGCGGCTGATCAGCGGCCGTATCGAGCATACCGCCAGCCTCAGCCCGTCGATCCAGACGCTGGTACGCAACCTGATCAAGATCGCGCTGGTGTTTCTCGCGCTGCTGATCGGGCTCAACACGGTCGGGATCGATCTGACCGCGTTCACGGTCTTTACCGGCGCGCTCGGCGTCGGGCTCGGCTTCGGGTTGCAGAAGATCGTGTCGAATTTCGTCTGCGGCATCATTCTGCTCGCCGAACGCTCGATCAAGCCGGGCGACGTGATCGAGGTCGACCGCACCTACGGGTTCGTAACCTCGCTCGGCGGCCGCTATACCGCGGTGCGCGGCCGCGACGGCAAGGAATACCTGATCCCGAACGAGACATTGATTACCAATCAGGTCGTCAACTGGACCTATAGTAGCCCCTTCGTGCGCATCGACCTGCCCTTCGGGGTTGCATATGGCAGCGACCTGCGGCTCGTGCGGCGGCTCGCGATCGAGGCGGCGAAAGAAACGCGCCGGGTCCAATCCTCGCCGGAGCCGGTGTGCCACGTTACCGAATTCGGCGATAACGGGATCAACTTTCTGCTGCGCTTCTGGATTACCGACCCGGCGAACGGGGTCACCAACGTCAAGGGCGAGATACTCCTCGCACTGTGGGATCGCCTGGTCGAGCACGGTATCGAGGTGCCGTTCCCGCAGCGCGACCTGCATCTCCGCGATCTGCCGCCGGGGGCGCCGCAGCCGGTCGAGAAGCGCTCGGCGGCAGATTAGGAAAAGCTACAGGCGCACCGTGCGCAGCCGCAGCGCATTGCCGATCACCGTGACCGACGAGAGGCTCATCGCGGCGCTGGCGATCATCGGGTTCAGCAACAGGCCGAACGCCGGATAGAACACGCCGGCCGCGATCGGCACCGCCAGCGCGTTGAAGACAAAGGCGAAGAACAGGTTCTGCCGGATGTTGCGCATCGTCGCGCGGCTCAGCCGACGCGCCCGCACGATGCCGCGCAGATCGCCCTTTACCAGCGTCACGCCGGCGCTCTCCATCGCGATATCGGTGCCGGTGCCCATCGCGATGCCGATCTGCGCCTGCGCCAGAGCGGGAGCGTCGTTGATGCCGTCGCCGGCCATCGCGACAAAGGCGCCGCGCTGCTGCAGATGGCGGATCGCCGCCGCCTTCTGGTCGGGCAGAACCTCGGCGACGACCTCGTCGATGCCGAGCCGCCGCGCGACCGAATCGGCCGTCGCGCGGCTGTCGCCGGTCAGCATGACGATCCGGATGCCGTCGGCGTGCAATGCTTTCAGCGCCTCGGGCGTGCTTTCCTTGATCGGGTCGGCGACCGCGACCAGACCGGCCGGCTCCCCGTCAACGGCGACCAGCATGACCCCCTGGCCCTCGCGCCGACGTGTCTCGGCGGCTTTGGTCAGCGGCGCCGGGTCGATGCCGAGATCCTGCAATAGCGCGGCGTTGCCGATCGCGACCCGCCTTCCCTCGACCGTGCCGACAGCGCCCTTGCCGGTTTCGCTGCGGAACTCGTCCGGCGCGGCGAGAGCGATCCCGCGCTCTTCGGCCCCGGCGACGATCGCGGCGGCGAGCGGGTGTTCGCTGGCGCGCTCGGCACCGGCGGCCAGACGCAGCAGCTCGTTCTCGGATAGCGGCCCGAGCGCTTCGACCGCGACCAGTTTCGGCCTGCCTTCGGTCAATGTCCCGGTCTTGTCGACGACCAGCGTATCGACTTTTTCGAGCAGTTCGAGCGCCTCGGCGTTGCGCACCAGCACCCCGAGCTGCGCGCCGCGCCCGGTGCCGACCATGATCGACATCGGCGTCGCAAGGCCGAGCGCGCACGGACAGGCGATAATCAGCACCGCCACCGCGTTGAGCAGCCCGAACCCCATCGCCGGCGGCGGGCCGAAAATCGACCAGCCGACAAACGCGCCGATCGCGATAAGCACCACCGCCGGCACGAACCAGCCGGAAACCGTGTCGGCGAGCCTCTGGATCGGGGCGCGCGAGCGCTGCGCCGCCGCGACCATCGCGACGATCTGCGACAAGAGCGTATCGCCGCCGACCCGCTCGGCGCGCATCACAAAACCGCCGGTCGTGTTGACCGTGGCGCCGGTGACCTTGTCGCCGGGTGCTTTTTCGACCGGCAACGGTTCGCCGGAGATCATCGATTCATCGACGGCGCTGCCGCCCTCGACGACGACGCCGTCGACCGGCACCTTCTCGCCGGGGCGCACGCGCAGCCTCTGTCCGGGCTGCACCGAGGCGAGATCGACATCCCGCTCGCTCCCGTCCGGTTCGACCAGACGGGCGCGCTTCGGCGCGAGGTCGAGCAGCGCGCGGATCGCGCTCGATGTCTGCGACCGGGCGCGCAATTCGATTATCTGCCCGAGCAGCACCAGCGTGACGATCACCGCCGCCGCCTCGAAATAGACCGGGACGCCACCCGCGGGGTTTCGGAACGAGGCCGGGAAGATGCCGGGGGCCACGGTCGCGACAAGGCTGTAGACATACGCAACCCCGGTGCCGAGCGCGATCAGCGTGAACATGTTCAGGCTGCGATTGACCAGCGACTGCCAGCCGCGCTGAAAAAACGGCGCGCCGCCCCACAGCACGACCGGCGTCGCCAGCGCGAGTTGCACCCATATCGCGGTCCGCGACGACAGGGCTGCATGCCAGCCCGGAACGATGTGCTCGCCCATCGCCATGACCAGCAGCGGCACCGACAAAACGGCACTGACCCAGAACCGCCGCGTCATGTCGGCCAGTTCCGGGTTGCTCTCCTCGCCCGCTGTCGGGATCATCGGCTCCAGCGCCATGCCGCAGATCGGGCAGCTCCCCGGCCCCTCGCGCACCACTTCGGGGTGCATCGGGCAGGTCCACAGCGCCCCCTCCGGAGCCGCGGCCGGGGGTGCCGGTGTGTCGCCGACAAAGCGCTCGGGTTCGGCGACAAAGCGCTCGCGGCAGCGGGCGCTACAGAAAAAATATTCCTGGCCGGCGTATTCGGCGCGGTGACGGGCGGTCGCCGGGTCCACGCTCATGCCGCAGACCGGGTCGGTCGCCTGGCCGGCTTTCGGCTTGTGGCGGGCGTGGTCATGGCCATGCGCTGCGACGGGGTCCGTGGCGGTCATGGCGGTGCTCCTGCGCTTTTGTAAGGAACGATTGACGCCAAACGCCTGCGAACCCGACCTGTTCTATGGCCGCGCCCCCTCCCTAGCCCTCCCCCGCTTGCGGGGGAGGGAACAATCGAAACCCTTCCCCTGCCAGCGGGGGAGGGAATAATCCGAAACCCTCCCCCGCTTGCGGGGGAGGGCAGGGTGGGGGCATCGGTCAGTGCCTGGGGCGCCTGGTATGCAATTGTCATGGCGCTGACGTGGAAAGCGCGGCGGCGGCAATCAAGCAGGCGCTCTTCGCCCTCGCTTCGAGGGCGCAACGTCCCGAGGGTCGCTGTCAGCCGGTGCGGGGCGCACCGTAAAGGATCAATTCGAGCCGCCTGCCGTTCGAGTAGTTCAGGCCGCGGATGCGGTCGAGTTCGACCGGTGCGAACCCGGCCTCTTCTATAAGCCGCAGAAACGCCTCGCGCCGATCGGCGCCGACCAGGGCCAGCGCGCAATCCGGGTCTTGCAGCAGGTGCTTCGCCGCGCCGTCCACGTCGGTCAGCACCGTCCTTGTGCCGAGCAGAAAGACCAGGCTCGGCTCGGTAAAAGGGGTGCTGGCGACAATTGTCTCGGCGCAGGGCCGCACCCGCACCACCGAATCGGCGACACGCGGGCTGATCCAGATCGTGCGCAGCCGCGGCAACTGCCAGGCATAGGAAGAGGCGAACAGAACCAGCGCTGCCGCGGCGGCGCACGAAACCGCCGGTATCCGCCTGCCGCCGTTCAACAACCGCAGCGTCAGAACGACAAGCAGCGCCACCGCGAGCGCGGTCAGGATGCCGACCCACGCGATGCGCGCTTCGAGCACCCAGGCGGCAAGCGGCAGCAGCCCGGCAAGCGCGACGCCGACCAGCAGCCACACTCCGGCATAGGCCCGCATTGCGTATAGCGCCCAGCGCCCGGCCGCTCCCGTTATGGGCGCGAGCAGCGCCGCCGCCGCGAGACAGGCGATAGCCGGGTAGGTCGGCAGTACGTAATGCGGCAGCTTGGTGACGACCAGCTCGAACACGATCCAGGTCGGCGCGATCCAGCACAGGCAGAAGCGCACCGCCGGGTCGCGCCGCCTCGCCCAAACAAACGGCACCGCCAGCGCCGCGAACAGCGATCCCGGCCAGAAGGTCAGTGGAAAGGCGGCCAAGTAATATCCCGGCGGCGCGCCGTGCGATTGCTGCCCGGTCGCGACCTTGCCGAGCAGGCTTTTGCCGATTGCGATTTCGAAGAATTCGCCGCCGCTGGCGATCCCGATCGCGATCAGCCACGGCAATACGACCGCCAGCATCAGCGGCACGCCCCAGACCGGCCGCAATTGACGCAGCCACGCCGCCCTGCGCTCGACAACCGTCAACAGCAGCACGGTGCCGAGGACGACCAGCAGGATGATCGGCCCCTTCAGCATCAGCCCGGCGCCGAGCGAAAGCCAGAACAACGCCGCCCAGCGCGGCAACGCGTCCCGGCCGGCGACGGAAGCGAGGTAAATCTTCGCCAGCGCCGCCAGCGCCGCCAGGATTGCGGCCAGCAGCACCGCGTCGATCTTGGCCATCCTGGCCTCGACCCCGAGCAGCACCGAGCTGGCCAGCAACACCGCCGCGACAAAACCGGTCGGTGCCCCGAACAGCAGATTGCCGATCCACGCCGTCAGCAGCACCGCCACCGTCGCCCCGACCAGCGACGGGATGCGATGCGCCCACACGATGTCCTCCCTGGGACGCGCACCCGGCTCGCCGAACAGCGCCACCGACGCGGCTTGCAGCCAGTAAATACCGGCCGGCTGCAAGTAACGGGGCTGGTCCTGAAACCGGATATCGACAAAATTGCCGGTCTCGAACATCTGCGTCGTCGCCTGCAAATAGCGCGACTCGTCGCGATCGAACGGCGGTAGGCTCGCCTGACCCGGCACGAACAGAACCGCCGACAGCAGCACCAGCAGCAGATACGGAAAGAGGCGCGACCGGACCGGCACCCGCCTCACTCCTCGACCACATGCCCCGGCAGCCTTGTGCGCCGCCGCAGCCAGATCACGCCGAGCATGTCCGCCACGCCGACCACGGCGCGGCCGAAATTGGTGTATTTCGATCGTCCCGCAAGACGCGGCCGGTGGTTGACCGGAACGCAGATCAACGGGTGCCCGAAGGTCTGAAACAGCGCCGGCAGAAACCGGTGCATCCCCTCGAAGGAAGGCAGCCGCAGAAACACGTCGCGGCGGAACGCCTTGAGCCCGCAGGCCGTGTCCGGACAGCCGTCGCGCAGCAGCATCTGCCGCAATCCGTTCGCGAATTTTGTCGCCAGACGTCGCGACCGGCGGTCGCGCCGTGTCGTGCGGATGCCGGCGACCAGCGGCGACGGTTCGCCAGCCCTCCAGGCCGGTTCGAGCAGATGCGGGATCTCGGCCGCGTCGTCCTGGCCGTCGCCGTCCATCGTCACGATCCACGCCGCGCGCGCCGCCCGGATGCCGGTAAACAGCGCCGCCGTCTTGCCGCAGCGCCGATCGTGGCGCAAGAGGCGGATCGCGCCGTCGCGCGCCCGCAATACGCGCAGCCGCTCCGGGGTTGCGTCGTCGCTGCCGTCATCGACATAGATCAGCTCGAATGGCCCGAGCGGGGTCGCCGCTTTGATGATCTCGGCGGTAACCGGCACAACGTTTTCCGCCTCGTTAAAGACAGCGACAACGATCGAAAAGCGGGGGCCGCCTGCCTCTGCGTTCGTATCGGACGAAGATGCTGAAATCTGCACGCGGGATAATCACGCTCCGCAAGAAACAACGGGTCTTTTAATTCGCCGGCACCGGCTTGTCACGGCGGCGCTGGTCACTGTTGTGTTTGCCATTGGGGCGGCTGAACCGGGTTGCCTCACGGGCCGCGACCGGCGCCTAATCGTCACCGACGGTTCGCCCAGCGGCGATTCACAACGGAGGATTTGCCGATGCCGAAAACCGACGGGGCGCGGGTCGTCGCCGATCTCAGGAGGCTGGCCGAGTTCGGCCGCTACAGGACCGGCGTGCACCGCCCGACCTATTCGTCCGAAGATACGGCCTCGCGGCAGTGGCTGGCGGAAAAATTCGCCGAGGCCGGGCTCGATCCGGTCATCGACGGCATCGGCAACGTATTCGGCCGCAACAAGCGCGCCGCGCGCGTTCTGCTGGTCGGCTCGCACAGCGAAACGCAGCCGCATGGCGGCTGGCTCGACGGCGCGCTTGGCGTGATCTACGCGCTCGAAGCGGCGCGCGCCCTGAATGTCGATCACTCGCTCGACGGGATCGGGATCGAGCCGGTCGCCTGGGCCGACGAGGAAGGCCATTACGGCAACATGCTCGGCAGCCGTTCGTTCACCGGCATGCTGAGCGACGATGAGATCGCCCGCGCGACCAGCCGCGACGGCAAAAAGCTGATCGACGCGCTTGTCGAAGCCGGTTGCGCCGAGCGGCCGCGGATCGCATGCGAGCCGGATCGCTATATCGGCTATTTCGAGGCGCATATCGAACAGGGCGGCACGCTGGAGGCGACCGGCAAGCGCATCGGCATCGTCGAGGCGATCATCGGCAACTGGAACTACTGGGTCACCGTCACCGGCGAGCAGAACCACGCCGGCACGACCGAGATGCACCGCCGCAAGGACGCCGCCGCCGCGCTGGTACGGCTGGCCGCGCGCATCCACGACCGCTTTGCCGAGATCGCCCAGGGGCAGACAAATTCGCGAACGGTGTGGACGATCGGGCGCATCCTGGTCGATCCGAACGCGCCGAGCATCGTCCCCGGCCGCGCCGAGATGCAGGTGCAGTTCCGCGACACCGACACCGAAATCCTGGCGCGGTTCGAGCGGGAGCTGCACGAGCTGGTCGCCGAGGCGCAACGCGAGGGACCCTGCGAGGTCGCAATCGCGCCGATCTCGAAAAGCGAGCCGGCCCAAATGGATGCCGGGTTTCAGCGCGAGATCGAAATGGCCGCCGAGCGCCACGCGCCCGGTCTCTCACTGCGGATGCCGAGCGGCGCCGGCCATGACGCGCAGATTCTGGCCCGCCGGATGCGCTCGGCGATGCTGTTTGTGCCGAGCATCAGGGGGATCAGTCATCACTGGTCCGAGGACACGAGCGACGACGACATCATGCTCGGCGCGCAGGTCTTCGCCGACGCCGCCGCTTCGATCCTCAAGGCGGGGTGAGCGAGATGGCTGTTGTCATCCAGGAATCGCTGCGCGGGCTGTTCTACGCGCCGTATTACGCCGCGCTGGCGCTCGGGGCTTATGAGCAGGAAGGGGTCGAGGTGCGTTTTGTCAGCGCGCCGAGTCCGGGGCAGGCGCCCGATGCTCTGTTCGACGGCTCGGTCGATGTCGCCTGGGGCGGCCCGATGCGGGTCAACCAGATGTACGAGGAACGGCCGGGTTGCGACCTCGTCTGCTTTGCCGAGGCGGTGACCCGAGACCCGTTCATTCTGATCGGCCGGATACTGCGGCCCGATTTCCGCCTGGAATTGCTGCGCGAGTCGCGGATCGGCACGGTCAGCGAGGTGCCGACCCCTTGGCTGTGTTTGCAGGAAGATTTGCGCCGTGCCGGTGTCGATCCCGATAGGCTGAACCGGATCGCCGACCGTTCGATGCCGGAGAACATGGCCGCGTTGCGAAGCGGCGCGCTCGATGTCGTGCAGGTGTTTCAGCCCCTGGCCGAGGAGCTGATCGCGTCCGGCGCGGGACACCTGTGGTACGCCGCCGCCGATCGCGGCCCGTGCTCCTACACGAGCTTTTATGCGAGGCGCGGCATCATCGCCGCGAAACGCGATGAGATGCTGAAGCTGGTGCGTGCGCTGTACCGGACGCAGAAATGGCTGCACCGTCAGACACAAGACGCGCTCGCCGAAATCGTCGCACCGTATTTCCCGAACACGCCTCGCCCGCTGCTCGCCGCCGCGCTGAAGCGCTATTACGATCTCGGCATCTGGGGCCGCGACCCGATCCTGCCGCGCGCCGGCTACGAGCGTCTCGTCGCCGGTCTCGTCTCGGGCGGCTTTGTCCGCGGCACCCCGTTCGAGACCGCGGTCGATAACAGCCTCGCCGAGCAGGCCGTCGCGGAGGACCCGCCGGCGCTGTCCTGACCGTTTTTCGGTGGAGCAAATTTCGATTGAGTTGATCCACAGTTACTGACAAATCGGGTTTCAGCGCGGAAATCTCATGAAGCTATAAGCTCTTGTTGATAGCCAGACACATGCCTACCTAAAAGAGTTCCACTGGGTCGCACTTGCGGTCTGGAGACAAGGAGGAAACCCAATGGCTGATAAAGGCAAGGGCAGCAGCTATAATGTTGGTGAACATCGTGTAACTCGCGAGTATGCTCATGGCGGTATCATTCGACCACAAGATAAAATCACGGTAACGGGTCCCACCGGGAAGGTCGAGACGAAGTATATCCCTAGTAAATCAGATGGTCAAGACGAAGCAAAGGTCGTTGGAGACCTCATCAAGAAGACGCAAGGATAACCGTCTACAAATCTAGGATTCGCTTTTCTCCGCCCAAGATGCTGAGAGATGGGTCCCGGCCTCGCCGGAACCGCAAGATTCCTGTGACTGATCTGAACCCACTCAGTAGCTCTGAAATGCCGTCTGTATCTCGGCGATGTCGCGCGTCGTCGTCAGCATCAGCGCCAGGAGGATGCGCGCCTTCTGCGGGGTCAGATCTTCACCGGCGACGATCCCGGTCTCGCGCAGGCGGCGGCGCGGCGCGATGCGGCCGGTAGCGCGGCTGCATTGCACGACAACGATCCCCGATTTTGCCGCTTGCAGAAAGGCGGCCTGCTGCGCCGGGCTTGGGGTTCCTGGAGCGAACCCGGCCGACACCAGCCCCTGCGCCCCCGCCTTGACCGCCGCCTCGACGAGGTCGCCGTCGGCTCCGGCATAGGAATAGATCACATCGACCCGAGGCAACGCGCTGATCTCGCGCCCGGCGAACGGCGTGTCGGGCATGTGCGCCTTTAGCGGCGCGCGGTAGAAATGCGGCCCGTCGCCGTCGACATGGCCGAGCGCGCCGTAATCGAGCGAGCGGAACGTCTGGACCCGGTAGGTCGAGGTTTTTACGACATCGCGCGCCGGATGGATTTCGTCGTTCATCACGACCAGAACCCCCATGCCGCGCGCCTCCGCGCAGCCGGCAACCCGCAGCGCATTGACGAGGTTCATCCCGGTATCGGTGCCGAGCGCGCTGGCCGGCCGCTGCGCCCCGACCAGCACAACCGGTCGATCGACCCCCAGGGTCAGGTTCAGAAAGAACGCGGTTTCCTCCAATGTCGCGGTGCCGTGCGGGATGAGAAACCCGGCGATACCGGAATCCTCGCGCGCGATGCGGTGGATCGTGTCGCGCAATTCGATCCAATCCGCCGGGCCGATCGCGGTCGAACCGACCTGCCGGAATGTGATCGGCACCGGATCGGCGACCAGCCTTGTCTCCGGAAATTTTTCTATCAACCCCTCGCCGGTCAGCTTCTGCCCGAAATCGGGGTAGTCGAGCACGTCGAGACTGTTGGCGCCGAGCGAGGAGATCGTGCCGCCGGTGCCGATCACGGCGATGCGGGGGAGAGCGGTGGTCATCGCTGTATTCGCCTCGGATTCCGTGATGCGCGATGGATCGAGATTGCTTCGTCGCCGTGCTCCTCGCAATGACAATTCGAACCGTCATTGCGAGCGAAGCGAAGCAATCTCGGCGGCGTGTCGCGATCCGCCTCCGCCGCCGCGGCCTGCGGCAGCTCCGGCCCATCGTCGAATTACGACAGCCACCTCTTGCGGCGGCGGTAGTTCTTGGTTTCGCGGTAGGATTTGCGGGCGCCGGCCTCGTTGAGACCGAGATAGAATTCCTTGATGTCGGAGTTCTGGCGCAGGCTGTCGGCCGGACCTTCGAGGACGATGCGGCCGTTTTCCATCACATAGCCATGGTCGGCAATGTCGAGCGCCAGCGCCGCGTTCTGCTCGACCAGCAGCACCGTGATCCTCTGCTCGTCGCGCAGCCGCCGGATGACGCCGAATATGGTCTCGATAATCATCGGCGCGAGACCGAGCGAGGGTTCGTCGAGCAGGATGACCTTCGGGTCGGACATCAGCGCCCGGCCGATCACCAGCATCTGCTGCTCGCCGCCGGACAGATACCCGGCGGTCTGGCCGCGGCGCTCCTTGAGCACCGGAAACGACGCGAACACCCGGTCGATGCCGGCCCGAATTTCGGCGCCGTGCCGGCGGGTGTGGGCGCCGGCGACGAGGTTTTCCTCGACCGTCAGGTTCTCGAAGACGCGCCGCCCCTCAAAGACCTGCACGACGCCGCGCTTGACGACATCATAGGGTTGCAGCCGGTCGAGCCGTTCGCCGTCAAGCTCGACCGCTCCCTTTGTCACTTCGCCGCGCTCGGTGTGCAGCAGGCCGGAGATCGCCTTCAACGTCGTCGTCTTGCCGGCGCCGTTGGCGCCGAGCAGCGTTGTGATGCGACCCTGCTCGGCGTTCAGCGAAACGCCCTTTAGCACCAGGATGACACCGTCATAGACGACTTCGATATTGTTGAGCGCCAGCATCCGAATGCTCCGGCGGTTCGGATGTTTATGCGCCCGCGACCGCCTTCATGACGACCTCGCGATAGGCCTTGAACCAATCGCCATTCGGAACGAACTTGCCGCCCTTGACGGTGAATATCTTGACCCAGCCGCCGCCTTCATGGTCCTCCGGTGTGATTTCGAGCGGCGGCACCAGCCCGCCGAGCGTGAAGTCCTTGATCTGCTCGAACCCCTTCTTGACATCCTCGCCGGTCGGCTGCTTGCCGCCGTTCAGCTTCAACGCATTGCGGATCCCCTCGACCTGGATCGCCGCCTGCAACAGCCCGCGGTTGTAGACCACCGTATTGTTCATCTCCTTTGGCGGTTGCTTTCCGGCTTTCTTGTACATTTCCTTGATTTCCTGGCGGATCGGATAGTCGTCGCCGGCCCCGGCGAACTGCATCGTATGGTATCCCTCGGCGACGCCCCAGCCGCCGGCCGCCTCGATATCGGCTTCCGCCGACGCCCACACGAGACCCAGCACCTTCGACAGCGGATACCCGCTGCGCTTCAGCTCCTTGATCGCGACCGAGGGCGACCGCCCGAAGAGATGCGCGACCACGAAATCCGGCCGATAGCGCTGCGTGATATCGAGCACCTGCGCCCCCATCTCGACCCCCGGCGGCGGCACCGCGAAGGTGCGCAGCTCGAAACCTTCCGACTTCTGCAAATCCTCGATGACCGGCAGCGGCTCCTTGCCGGCTGGGTTGTCGTAGTACAAATAAGCGATCTTCTTGCCCTTTAGACTGCCGCCCAATTGCCGCTTCGCGAAATCGATCGCGGCGGCGCCCTGCGAGAAATAGCTCGCCGCGATCGGGAACATGTACGGGTAGCGCTTGCCGTCGGCCGAGGCGCCGATGCCGAAACCGGGGGTCGTCGCCGGGAGATGATCGTTCTCGATACGCTCGTTCAGCGCATGCGCCTGCGGCGTGCCGTAGACCGACATGATCACCGCGCCGTCCTGCTTAAAGCGCTGATAGGCCTCGACCGCCTGCGGCACCTTGTACGCGTTGTCGATCTCGGGAGCCTCGATCCTGTAGCCTTCGACCCCACCCTTGGCATTAATCAGGTTGAAGTAATCCTGCATCGCCGGGCACAGCACAGTACCGACGATCTGGGTCGGGCCGGTGCGGTCGCATTGAACGCCGATCAGCACCTTCTTTTCCTGCGCGACGGCTGCGCCGGTCAGCGCTGCCGCCCCGGCCGCCGCGATCACGCAGGCTCGGACGATCGTTCGCAGCATGTCGTTCCTCCCTTCTTTCTCAATAACTGAAAGGCCACACCCGGAAGTAGTTGCGGACATTACGCCAGAGGCGGTACAGCCCCTCGGGTTCGACGATCAGAAACAGAATGATCAAACCTCCGAACATCACCAGACGCATGTTCGGAATGATGTTCAGCAGGTCTGCTTCGGTGAACAGGAAACCGCCGAATGTTTCGAGAAACACCCGCGTGACGATCGGCAGCAGCGTGACAAAGACCGCGCCGAAGATCGACCCCAGCACCGACCCGAGGCCGCCGATGATGACCATCGCGAGATAGTCGATCGATACGTCGATCTGGAACTGCTCGTAATTGGCCAGACCGTAGTAGTAGCTTTGCAGGACCCCGGCGACCCCGGCGTAGAACGACGATATGCCAAAGGCGTAGAGCTTGTAGCGAAAGATGTTGATGCCGATGATCTCGGCCGCGATGTCCTGGTCGCGGATCGCGATAAAGGCGCGTCCGATGCGGCTGCGCACCAAATTCATCGTCGCGACGATCGCCAGCACTGCGAAAAACAGCAGAAACAGATAAAGTTGCCACTCGGTTTTCAGTTCGGTCCCGAAGACCACCGGGCGCCCGAGTTCAATCGACGACTGGGTGCCGCCCGATATCCATTGGACGTGGTTGATCGTCCATTCGATGATCAACTGCGCCGCCAGGGTCGCGATCGCGAGATAGATGCCCTTGATGCGCAGCGACGGGATGCCGACGATCATGCCGATCAGCGCGGCCATCAGCCCGCCGGCCGGGATCGTGATCCAGAACGGCATATCGAGCCGCACGACCAGATTGGCGGCGGTGTAGGCGCCGACCGACATAAACGCGCCGTGCCCGATCGAAATCAGCCCGGTATAGCCGACCAGGATGTTGAGACCGAGCGCGCCGACGACCGCGACGAGACACAGATTGAGGATCGACAGGTAGTAGGGGCTGAAAGTCAGCGGCGCGCCGACGATGAACAACGCCGCGATTGCCGCCACCGCCCAGCGCGTCTGCGGCAGCGGGAACAGCGCCATGTCGGCGGCGTAGCTGGTCTTGAAGACCCCGGCCTCGCGGTAGAACATCCCCTGCCTCCGCCCGGCTACACGCGTTCGATGCGTCTGCGGCCGAATATCCCCTCGGGCCGCACCATCAGGACCAGGATCATCAGCAGATACGGCACGAAATCCTTGGTGCCGCCGCCGACATACGGGTCGAGATAGCCGGCGGCGAGGTTCTCGACGATGCCGACGATCAGCCCGCCGATCACCGCTCCGGCGATCGAATCGAGCCCGCCCAGGATCACGACCGGAAACACCTTGAGCCCGACCAGCGCGAGCTGGTTGTCGACTCCGAGCATCGCGCCCCAGACGATCCCGCCGAGCGCCGAGACGATGCCGGCCATCGCCCAGGCGAGCGCGAAATAACGACGGACATTGATGCCCATCGCCATTGCGACCTGCTGGTTGTCGGCCACCGCGCGCATTGCGACCCCGGTGCGGCTTTTCATAAAGAACCACGTAAACCCGGCCAGAAACAGGATGCTGACCCCGGCCCCGATCAGCTGGACCGGCGACAGTATCAGCGGGCCGACAAAGATCGGCGTGTCGCCGATCGGTATCACGATCGCCTTTGTGCCGGCGCCAAAGGCGAGCACCGCGACACCGCGCAACACCGCCGCGAGCCCGATCGTCGCCATGACGACCGCGATGATCGGCCGGCCGATCATCGGGCGCAGCACGACCCGTTCGAGACCAAAGCCGAGCGCGATCATGCCGACGATCGCAATTGCCGCCGCGGCCCAGAACGACAGCCCCGCCAGCGCCGCCGCGGCTGCGATAAACCCGGCGAACATGACAAACTCGCCCTGCGCGAAGTTGATCGCGTCGGTCGCTTTGTAAATCAGCACAAAACCGAGCGCGATCAGCGCGTACATCAGCCCGATCATGACGCCGTTGGTCAGCAGCACCAGTGTGAATTGCCATTCGAATTCAGGCATGGATCACCATCGCAATCCCTCTCCCGCATCGCGGGAGAGGGGGGGACTGCTTGCGCATGCAAGCGGTGGGTGAGGGTTACTGAGGCGGCGGCCGACCCCCTCACCCCTGCCCTCTCCCTCAATGGGGGAGAGGGAGTTGCTCGTCACGACAGACCTCGCCATCATTCCGCCGCCGCCGGTTGGCGCACCCGGACAGGCTCCGCTGCAACCGGCGCAGCCGGCTCCTTGATATCGGCGATCGCGATCGTCGAGCGCAGCACCGAGGTGCGGCCGTCCTCGTAGGTGATCGCGGCGCTGACCTCGACCGAGTCGGCGCCGCTGTAGAAGGCCTCGATGATCGCGGCGTATTTCTCGGCGACAAAGCGGCGGCGGATTTTGCGGGTGCGGGTGATCTCGTCGTCGTCGGCGTCGAATTCCTTGTTGAGCACGAGGAAACGCCGGACACGGATCGCCTCGGGCAGACCGGTGTTGCACTTGCGGATCTCGTCGCCGATCAGCCCGCGCACCTCGGCGCGCGAAGCGAGATCCTGGAACGAGGTATAGGCCAGGTTCTGCCGCTCGGCCCAGTTGCCGACCGTCGCGGCGTCGATCGCGACGATCGCCGCGACAAACTTCCGTCCGTCGCCGAACACGACCGCCTCGCCGATATAGGGGCTGAATTTGAGCTTGTTCTCGACAAATTGCGGCGCGAGCACGGTGCCGTCGGCGAGCTTGCCGACATCGCGCGCCCGATCGATGATGACGAGCCGGCCGCGCGGATCGAGATATCCGGCGTCGCCGGTCTTGAGCCATCCGTCCGGGGTCAATGCCGCGCGGCTCTCCTCCGGCTGCTTGTAGTAGCCCCGGAACACGCCGCCGGAGCGGGCCAGCACCTCGCCGTCATCGGCGATCCGCACCTCGACCCCGGGGAAGACGCGCCCGACCGTCTCGGGATCGACCTCGCCGTCGGGCTGCGCCGAACACAACCCGGCGAGTTCGGTCGCGCCGTAGACCTGCTTGAGATTGACCCCGACGGCACGGAAAAACCGGAACGTGTCCGGGCCGAGCGGCGCCCCGCCGGTATAGACGAGACGCGCCCGCCGCAGCCCCAATTGGTCGCGCAGCGGCGCGTGGACGAGAACCTCGCCGAGCGCCCGCTGCAAGCGCAGACCTGCCGGGACCGGCCGTCCCTCGGCCTCCAGATGCTGGGCGCGTTCGGCGACGGCGCGGAAATGCTGGAACAGCCGGCGCTTCAGCCATCCGGAATCGGCCGCTCTGACCGTGATCGCGGTCAGCGTGTTCTCCCAGTAGCGCGGCGGCGCGAGGCCCAGGGTCGGCCCGATCTCGCGCAGGTCCCGCGTCACGGTCTCCGGCCGCTCGGGAAAATTGCAGGTGAACCCGACCCGCAGGTGCAGCGCCAGCGACAGCAGAGAATTGCCGATCCACGCCATCGGCAGATACGACAGGTGCTCGTCGTCGGCGCGGATCGCCTCGGCCACGGCAAGGCCTTCGGCGGCGCTGAGCAGATTGGCGTGCGACAGCATCACCCCTTTCGGGCGCGAGGTCGTGCCCGAGGTGTAGGAGAACAGCGCCAGATCGTCGGGTTGTCCGGCGGCCAGCGCCGCGGCGAAGAAATCGGGATGCGCCGCGGCGAAGTCGCGCCCCGCTTCCTGAACCGCATCGAACGAGGCAAGAACCGGCTCGTCATAATTGCGCAGCCCGCGTGGGTCGTCATAAACGAGACGCTTCAGGTGCGGCAGGCTTTCCTGCAACGCCAGGATCTTGTCGACCTGCTCCTGGTCCTCGGCGACGATCACCGAGGTCTCGGCATGTTCGAGCACATAGGCCAGCTCGCTGGCGATCGCGTCCTGATACACCGGGACCGCGATGCCGCCGAGGCTCATCGCGGCGAGCTGCGCGAAATAGAGCCGCGGCCGGTTCTCGCCGATTACCGACAGCCTGTCGCCGCGCCCGAACCCCCGCGCCGCCAGCCCCAGCGCGAACTCCCGCACCTCGTCGCAATAGCGGCGCCACGTATAGGTCTGCCAGATGCCGCGGTCCTTCTCGCGCATGGCCGGACGGTCGGGGGTCCGCTCGGCGTTGCGGCGCAGCAGCAGCGGCAGCGTCACGCCATCCGCCATTGCCCCGCCCGCCATCGGGCCGCTCATGCCGCCCGCTCCCGGCGCTCGCCGCCGGCGCCGAGATAGGCGCGGATCACCTCGGGGTCGCGCTGCACCTCGGCCGGCGTGCCGTCGGCGATGCGGCGGCCGCGGTCGAGCACGGTGACGCGGTCGGAGATGTCCATGACCACCGCCATGTCGTGCTCGATCAGGATGATCGTCGTGCCCCACTCTTCGTTCACGTCGATGATGTAGCGGGCCATGTCCTCCTTTTCTTCCTGGTTCATCCCGCCCATCGGCTCGTCGAGCAGCAAGAGCTTCGGTTCGAGCGCCAGCGCGCGCGCCAGCTCGACCCGCTTGCGCAGCCCGTAGGCGAGCGCACTGGTCGGCTGCTTGCGCAAATCCTGCAACTCGAGAAAATCGATCAGCTCCTCGCACCGCTCGCGATGCGCGACCTCCTCCTTCTGGGCCAGACCCCAATAGACGAAAGAGGAGAGGATGCCCGACTTCATGCGCACATGGCGGCCGAGCATGATGTTGTCGAGCACGGTCATGCCGCCGAACAGCGCGATGTTCTGAAACGTGCGGGCGATCCCGAGCGCGGCGATCTCGGCCGGGCGGAAGCGGGTCGTGTCGATCCCCTCGAAGGTGATCGAGCCGCCGTCCGGGCGATAAAAGCCGCTGACCATGTTCAGCAGCGAGGTCTTGCCGGCGCCGTTCGGGCCGATGATCGAGGTGATCGCCCCGCGCTCGACCGCGATCGAGACTTCCTCGACCGCGCGCACCCCGCCAAACCGCTTCGACACCATGCGCACCTCAAGCAGGATGTCTGGGAGCAGCGCATCGGGTGCCGCATCTGCGGATGTCTGGTTCGCGGCGCGTGCGTCAGCCGTTACCGCCATGTCGTCCGGCTTCCTCCCGATGCCGGCCGCGTATGCGGCCGAGTTATGGCAGGCATGATGATGGCGCAGTTCCGGGAATGCAACAGCTTGCGTGCGCGCCGGCTCTCTCATCCGCAATCCTCAACCCTTGCCTTGCCCCACCCTTGATCGCATCCCCGCAAAGCTTGTCCGCGAGAATTCGCCGATCTCCCCTGGCCTGCTCCAGGATCGCATCCCCGGCGAAAGCCGGGGTCCACTCCTCAACCAACTTGAGCGCGGATAGATGGCCCCCGGCTTTCGCCGGGGATGCGAGTTTTTGAATTTTGACGGTGCTCTACCGGTGCCGCCGCTTGCCGCTCGCTTGCCGGCGTGAAACGATAGCGCCGCGATCGGCTTCGGACCCTGCGATGAACGGCGCGCCGGTGTTGGATACCATTCCCCTCACCTTGCTGACCGGATTTCTCGGCAGCGGCAAGACGACCCTGCTGCGCCGTGCGCTGACCGATCCGGCGTTTTCCGACACCGCCGTCGTCATCAACGAGATCGGCGAGATCGCGATCGACCATTACCTGGTCGATTTTGTCGAAGGCCAGGTGCTGGAACTGCCCGGCGGCTGTCTGTGCTGCGCCGTGCGCGAGGACCTCGCCGAGACGCTGCGCAATCTGATCGAGCGGCGCGATGCCGGCGAGATCCGTCGGTTTGGCCGCATCGTCGTCGAAACCAGCGGTCTGGCCGATCCCGGTCCGATCCTGTTCACCTTGGGCACCGACCCGATGCTCGATCAGCGGCTGCGCCTCAACCGGATCGTGACGCTGGTCGATGCGGTGACCGGCGCCGACACGCTCGACCGTTTTGCCGAGGCGACGCGCCAGGCCGCAATCGCCGACGCGCTGGTGATCTCGAAAACCGATCTGGCGCCGTTCGGCGATCCGCTGCGCTCGCGTCTCGATGCGCTCAACCCCGGCGCGGAGCGCATCGTCGGCGCTCTCGCGAGCGATCCGGCCGCTGTGATGTTTTCAGGGCCACGAAACCCCCACCCCGACCCTCCCCCGCCAGCGGGGGAGGGGGCCGGACACGTCGCTTCTCCACTTTCTCCCGCTCGCGGAGCTGGCTCTACCCCCACCCTGCCCTCCCCCGCTGGCGGGGGAGGGCAGGGTGGGGGTAGAGCCGCGGAAAGCTTCTCGCCCGGCGCTGAAGCGGCCCACACCCACGGCGTCGCGACCTTCACGATCGTCCTCGACGTCCCGGTCAGCCGTCTCGATTTCGCGCGCGCCCTCGGCGGGCTGGCCAACGACCGCGGCAACGATCTGTTGCGCGTCAAGGGTCTCGTCCGCTTCGCCGACCGCCCGGACCGGCCAGCCGTCGTGCAGGCGGCGCAGCACGCGATGTTCACCCCGGAATGGCTCGATACCTGGCCCGATTCCGACGAGCGCAGCCGTCTCGTCTTTATCGTCCACGACATTGGGCCCGACGAAATCCTGGCGCGCTTCGCCTTTGCCGAACCGCGCCTGATCGGACCGCCTGCGTCCCACACCCACGAATAACGGAGGCCCTTATGCTCGACACCGTAATCACCGGCGGCCTCGCCGTCCTGCCCACAGGCGTGGAACAGGCCGATATCGGCGTCCAGGGCGAGAAGATCGTCGCTATCGGCGCGCCGGGCAGTCTCGCCGCGCTCAATCCCGGCCGCACGATCGACGCCTCCGGGCAGATCGTCATCCCCGGTGGCATCGACCCGCACGTCCATTGCAACTGGCCGATGCCGGTTCCCGACGGCGAAGCCAAACTGACCGAACCGGCCGCGCGGGTCAGCATGGCCGGGCTGTTCGGCGGCACGACGACGACGATCGATTTTTCCCCGGTCGAGGGCGGTATGTCGGTGCAGCAGGCAATCGAGCACCGGATGAAGCAATGGGAAGGGCAGTGCTACGGTGATTACGCCTTCCACACGATGCTTCTCGGAAAACTGTCGCCCGACATCTATGCGCAGGTGGCTGAATCCGTGCAGGCCGGGCACCCGACCGTGAAAATTTTCACCACCGACATCACCCCGTCGCGCAAGGGCCGCATGGTGCAGCACGGCGATATCTGGGAGGTGTTGAAGGTCCTCGCGAAAGAAGGCGGTCTCGCGACGATCCACGCCGAGGACAACGACCTCGTCATGCACATGTACGAGAAGCTGATGCGCGAGCAGCGCACCGGTTTCGAGAACATGGCCGAGGTCCACACCACGCTGTCGGAAGACCTTTCCTTCAACCGGGTGATCCGTCTCGCGTGCAATGTCGAGGGCGCGTCGCTCTATATGATGCACACCTCGGCCGCGACCGGGGTGCGCGCGATCGCGGCGGCGCGCGCCCAGGGTTTCCCGATCTACGGCGAAACCTTGCACCAGTATCTGATGTACAATTCCGAGGACTACAAAAAGCCGAACGGGCAGATCTATCACACCTACCCGTCATTGAAGTTCCCCGAAGACCAGAAGGCGCTGTGGGAGGCGACCAATCACGGCGCGATCCAATGCGTCGCGACCGACGAAATCTGCTGTCCGCTGCGTATTAAATTACAGGGGCGGCGGATCGACGACACGACCGGCGGCAATGCCGGGGTCGAGCCTCGGGTGTCGCTGATCTACACCGAAACCGTCGAAAAGCGCGGCTACAGCCTCAACGACTTTGTCGGGCTGATCTCGACCAACGCCGCGAAAATCATGGGGATGTACCCGCGCAAGGGCGCGCTCGCGGTCGGCTCGGATGCCGATATCGTGCTGCTCGATGCGAGAAAGCGCCATATCGTGCGCGCCGCCGAGATGCACGAAGCGGATTATTCGCCGTGGGAAGGCCGCGACCTCGCCTGCTGGCCGAGCCTGACGATGCTGCGCGGCAAAATCATGGTCGAAAACGGTGAATTCAAGGGCGCGCTGACCGACGGCAAGTTCCTGCCCCGCAAGGTGCCGGACGACATCCGCAGCCGGCCGGCGGTATAGCGCAGACTATTGCTACCGGTTCCCCAACCCTCCCCCGCAAGCGGGGGAGGGTTGGGGTGGGGGTATCGAAGCGTCCTGGGCGCTTGGTATCAGCGTTCCCCCATCCCCGGTGTGGGCTTGGGGGCGTCGCCGGCCCGGACGCGTTCCTCGATCCGCCGCCCGACATCCGCATCGATGTTTTTCCAATAGCCGAACGCGCGTTCGAGCACCGGAGAACGCACCCCCTGAAGCAGCGACCCCGCGACCGTCTCGACCAATTGCGCGCGCTGGTCGTCATCGAACACCTCGCGCACCAGGATACCCGGCTGGGTGAAATCGTCGTCGTTGCCGCGAAGGGTGTAGGCGCTGCGGACCAGCTCGCCATCGGCCTCCCACCCATCCGCGACCGGGCCGGTTTCATCGGCCCAGCTCCGGCCGCCGCTGTTGGGCACGTAGACCGGCGCGTTGCCGCTGTGATGATAGGCCATCTGGCCGTCGAACATATAGGTGTTGACCGGCACCTTGGGTTGGTTGACCGGCAGTTGATGAAAGTTGGTCCCGATCCGATTGCGCTGCGCATCGTTGTAGGCAAAAGCGCGGCCGAGCAGCATTTTGTCGGGCGACAGACCGATACCGGGCACGGTATTGCCGGGCGAGAACGCCGCCTGCTCGATTTGCGCGAAAAAGTTCTCGGGGTTGCGATTGAGCGTCATCGTGCCGACCCTGACCAGCGGATAATCCGCATGCGGCCACGTCTTTGTCAGGTCGAACGGGTTGATGCGATAGGTTTTGGCCTCGGCATAGGGCATGATCTGGACCGACAATGTCCAGCTCGGGTGCTCGCCGCGCGCGATCGCATCGAACAAATCCCGGCGATGAAAATCGGCATCGGAGCCGGCCATTGCGGTAGCCTCGGCGTTGGTGAAGAACGCCATGCCCTGATTGGTGTGGAAGTGGTATTTGACCCAGAATTTTTCGCCGGCGGCATTGATCCACATATAGGTGTGCGAGCCGTAACCGTTCATGTTGCGCCAAGTGCGAGGCAGACCGCGCATGCCCATTAAATAAGTTACCTGATGGGAGGATTCCGGATTGTTCGTCCAGAAATCCCACTGCATGTGATTGTCGCGCAGACCCGAATCGGGCAGCCGCTTCTGACTGCGGATGAAGTGCGGAAACTTCATCGTATCGCGCACAAAAAAGATCGGTGTGTTGTTGCCGACCAGATCGTAATTTCCCTCGTCGGTATAAAATTTGAGCGAGAACCCGCGCACGTCGCGCCACGTGTCGGGGCTGCCCTGCTCGCCGGCCACCGTGGAGAACCGCGCCAGCATCTCCGTGGCCGTACCCTTCTGGAACAAGGCCGCTCTGGTGTAGGCGGAAACGTCCGCGGTCGTCTCGAACACGCCGAACGCCCCCGAACCCTTGGCATGGGGCTGGCGTTCGGGAACCTTTTCGCGGTTGAAGTGAGCCATCTGCTCAAGAAAATGCACATCGTGGAGCACGATCGGACCATCGGGGCCGACTGTCAGCGAGTGACGGTCGCTCGCCGCCGGGGCGCCGGTGCTCATCGTCGAGCCGGTGCCACTCTTGTTTCTGTCGGTCATGCTCTCGGCCTCTCGTTGGGTTTCATGACGATGTTACAGCTCCCCAGTGCCCGGACCCGATCCTTTTTATTTACCGTGGCGTGCGCTTCGACTTTCTCGCAAGGAGCTGTACACCAGGCTTAAGCCGATCCTGCCATTCCGCCGGGGAGTTTCAACTCAACCCGGACCGCTTGCCTCCACCGGCAATACCGCCGGGGCGACGGCGATCCGAACTTGTCCCGCGGTCGTTTCTCGCAGCTTCCAACACCGGCGGAACCCTTTTGTTGCGCCGCCGCCGATGCGAAAATTGCCGCAATCGCCTGCCATACTGCGCGCTCGGCCCGTAGGGAGGCGGCGCAACGATGCGAGGCGACAATTCCATGACGCTTCCCTGCTCGGACATCTGAATTCCGGTATTATGTAGCAACAGCCACTAAACGAATGTTCCTGCCGACCGCTGACCTGCCGAAAATGACGGTATGGCAAAGCTCCCGCTCCCTGACGAACAGCCGATAGCGGTCAATGCACTCCGCAAC
>JBFWVT010000045.1:0-38990 GCA_050246595.1 Alphaproteobacteria bacterium | reverse complement strand
CGGTCGCCGCGGGTCCGGCCTGCGCCGCAGAACGACAAGGCCAAAATTCAAACTGAGACAGTACCCAAGAACGACATGCGGCAAGGCCTCGGGCAGGTGATGTTACAATCAAACTGAGTCACTACCCGGTAGTGGGTAGTGTCTCAGTTTGAACTGCAACCTTGTCATTCCGGGGCGCGGGCGTAGCCCGCGAGCCCGGAATCCATGAACACAGGCCCCTGAAGTCCTTGGAGAGGTTGATGTTCATGGATTCCGGGTTCCGCCCTGCGGACGGCCCCGGAATGACAGTGCCGCTGTTTCATTCAAACTGAGACACTACCCGGCAGTGTCTCAGCTTGACAAGCCGGCGTCCTCCGCTCCTTCCGGCTATCGACCGGACGGAGAGCGCCGGCCCTTCGGCGCCGTGCCGTGGAATCGATCGGACCGAGACCGCAGCAACGCGAAAACAGCCGCCGCCCTCCCTCGAAGGCGGCCCTCAGCTCCGCGCCGCGCCGTCGCACCCCCGCGCCGACGAAACCTGCTGCACCGCCGAGCTGCCGTTTGCGAAACCGGCAAACCCGGCGCGGGCGGTGCCGGCTTCCGAGCACGAGGCGTAGGCGATCGCGACAAACCGCTCGCCGGCCTGTGGCGGCGCCGTGACGCCGGCCCGCTGGAGCCGAGGGATCGGCGGCAGATGGACCGTGTAGCGGCCGGGCGCGGCGGGGGTGGCGCGGGAAAGCGCGTCCCTCAGATCCGCCCCCGCGTCGGACGGCAGGGTCACCCGGCTCGGATCGACCGGCTGCGCCGGCGCCTCGATCACGACGACCAGCTCCGGATGCGGGTTCCGCCAGTGAACCTCGGCGACGGTTCCCTCCAGGTACAGAGGGGCCTGGGTGTTGTAGCTGCTCCAGCCGTGATGCGCCTCGGCCCCCGGGACGCCCGGCAGGACGCTCAGCAGCCCGGCCAGCGCCAGACCGAACACGGCCCGGCGCCACGCATTTTCCGTTCTCGTCATTGCCGTCCTCTCCTCAGAAATAGGCCATCAGCCGTCCGCACGCGATCGCGCCGAGCCACAGGCCCAGCGAGGCCAGACCGGCAACCCGCGCCGACAGCGGCACGCGCGCGCCCCAGAACTCGCGACGGCGCCAGCTCGTCAGGTGCAGCAGCAGCGCGTTCGTCCCGGCGGCGGCGATCAGCGCGAGCTTCCAGGCAAACAAAGGGTGCGCCCAATACTCCCGCGCGTTGGCGACGAACATCAGCACCCCGGTCGCCGCCGTCAGCCCGAACCCGAACACCGCGACCGGCAGCACCAGCCGGGCCAGCTTCGCGATGTCGAGCGACCGCGACGCCGCTCCCAGCAGCCGCAGATCGAGCACCGCGATGCCGCCGAACAGCAGCGCGATCCCGACGACGTGTCCGGTATTCGCGATCGCAAACGGCCACGCCCCGGTGCGCACCCGGACGGCCACATTCAGCCCCTCCATCCAGCCCAGCAGGGCATCCATAGAGCGCAGCCCTCCCGCGGCCCGGCCTCGACCCCTCACATGGTTCGCCGCCGCAAGCATGGCGACGCGAAAATAGCCGCAATCCTGTGACACACTTTTCCCATGACAAGCGGATCGGCGGCCATGAGGGACTTCTCTGTTCCCGGCCGGGCCGCTCCCTGCTCGGCGGGAGAAATTCCCTGCTCGTCATGATGAAAACCCAGCATTGCCGCGCCGCTCGCGGCCACCGGAGAAAAATTCCCTGCGGTCAGGGAATTACAGGGTAAATTGGGTTTCGAACCTGCCGGGAGGGATCGGATGAAAATCACCGGACGCTGCCATTGCGGCGCCATCAGCTTCGAGGCCGAGATCGATCCGGCACAGGTCCGGGTCTGCCACTGCACCGACTGCCAGCAGATGACCGGCACCGCCTTCCGCACCAACGTCAACACCCTGCCCGGCACCCTCGCGCTCAAGAGCGGCGCGCCCAAGACCTACGTCAAGACCGCCGAGAGCGGCAACAAACGGGCGCAGGCCTTCTGCCCGGATTGCGGCACGCATCTCTGGGCCGCGGACGCGGTCGATAACCCGCAAAGCGTCGGCCTGCGGGTCGGCGCGCTGGACCAGCGCGCCAAGCTGCACCCGTCGCGCCAGATCTGGGTGCGCTCGGCCTTGCCCTGGTCGATGGACCTGACCGGTCTGCCGCGCGCCGAGCGCCAGCAATAGCCTGGGGCCGGGATCACCACGCCGGTTTGGCGCCCCAGGCGACAAAGCCGTCGTTCTTCAAGCCCGGCTTGCCATAGGTCAGGCTCGCGCCGTCGAGGCCCAGCACATGACCGCCGGCGGCTTCGAGCACGGCCTGCCCGGCCGCCGTGTCCCACTCCATCGTCGTCCCAAAGCGCGGGTAGAGATCGGCCTCCCCCGCCGCCAGCACGCCGAATTTCAGCGCGCTGCCGCATTGCCGGCGTTCGATAACCGGGCGGCTCTGGAAATACTCGGCCAGCCGCCGGCTGTTCTCGTGACTGCGGCTGTGGATGACGACGATCCCGTCGGAGGACGGCATGCGCGCCCGGATCGGCTCGAAACCCCCGCCCCGGAGCCGCCGCATCGCCGTGCCCGGTCCGTGCCCGACATAGGTCACCCCGGCGGCGGGGCCGTGCACCACGCCGAGCACCGGCCTGCCGTGCTCGATCAGCGCGATCAGCACCGAGAACTCGCCGTTGCGCACGACAAACTCCTTGGTCCCGTCGAGCGGATCGACGCACCAGAACCGCGGTGCCGGCGACGAGAACCCCTGATCCGGCACGGTCTCCTCGGAGACGATCGGGATGTCCGGAACCGCCTCGCTCAGGATCGCGACAATCGCCCGCTCCGAGGCGAGGTCGGCCTCGGTGACCGGGGTGCGGTCCTCCTTCTGCGTCACCTCGAACGGGTCGGCATAGACCCGCATGACCTGTTCGCCGCCGGCCAGCGCGGCGCGCAGCGCAATTTCAAGCAACGGGTCCATTGATCCCCCTCAGGCAGTGGCGGCGGCATCGCGCAACGCGCGCCACAGGCGTTGCGGGGTCAGCGGCATATCGAGATGGTCGATGCCCAGTTCGGCGGCAGCGTCGACGACGGCGTTGACCAGCGCCGGCGGCGCGCCGATCGCACCCGCCTCGCCGGCCCCCTTGACGCCAAGCGGGTTGGTGCGGCACGGCACGATATTATACGAGAACTCGATAAACGGCAGCGTATCGGCGTGCGGTACGGCATAGTCGGTCAGGTTGCCGGTCAACAGTTGCCCGCTGTCGGGGTCGTATACGGTGCGTTCGAGCATCGCCTGACCGACCCCCTGGGCGATCCCGCCATGCACCTGGCCCGCCAGCAAGAGCGGGTTGATAACGGTGCCGAAATCGTCCACCACAAGATAGCGCACGATCTCGATCAGCCCGGTATCCGGCTCGATCTCGACCTCGCAGACATGACAGCCGTTCGGAAAGGTCGGCGCCGGCGGTGTGAAATGGCCGCTCTCGGCGAAACCGGGTTCAAGACCGGGCGGCAGCTCGCCGGGGTTGAAGGCGGCGCGCGCGACCGCCTCGATCGCGACGCTGCGATCGGTGCCGGTGATTGTAAAGGTCCCGTCCGCGAAGCCGATATCGGCCTCGGCGGCTTCGAGCATATGTGCGGCGATCTTGCTGCCCTTCTCGATCAGCTTGTCGACGGCATGGAACAGCGCCGCACCGCCGACCGGTAATGAGCGCGACCCGCCGGTGCCGCGGCCAAAGCCGATCGCTTCGGTGTCGCCCTGCAACACGCGGATTTTTTCAAGCGGCAGACCGAGTTTTTCGGAGGCGAGCTGGGCGTAGGCGGTCTGATGCCCCTGACCCGAGGATTGCGACCCCATCAGCAGGGTCAGCGTGCCGGACGGATCGAAGCGCGCCTCGGCGAACTCGTCGGGCGGAAACCCGGATTGCTCGATATAAACCGCGTGCCCGAGCCCTCGGAGTCGGTCACGGCGTCGCGCCTCCGCCCGTCGCGCCGGAAACCCGGCCGCGTCGGCGGCGGCGAGCGCATCGTCGAGATTGCGCGCGAAATCGCCGCTGTCATAGACCAGACCGAGCGGCGTTCGGTGCGGCATCGCATCTGGCTTGATGAAATTGCGCCGGCGCAGCTCGTCGGCATCGATACCGAGGCGGTGGGCGGCATAGTCGATCAGCCGCTCGACCGCGTAGGCCGCCTCCGGCCTTCCGGCGCCGCGATAGGCATCGACCGGCACGGTATTCGTGTAGACGCCCTTAACCGCGACATGGATCGCCGGAAACGCATAGACGCCGCTATACATGACCGCGCCCGAGGCGGTCGGGATTTCCGGCGCGAAATTCGACAGATAGGCGCCCATATTGGCGGTCAGTTCGACCGACAGCGCCAGAAAGCGGAACTGCTCGTCGAGCGCGAGATCGAGCCTTGTGAAATTGTCGCGCCCCTGCGTGTCGGTGACAAAGGCTTCCGAACGATCGGCGACCCATCTGACCGGCCGGCCCAGTCTTTTCGCGGCCCACAGTACCAGCACATGCTCGGGATAGAGAAACAGCTTCATTCCAAAACCGCCGCCGACATCCGGGGTGACGACCCGGATGCGGTTCTCCGGGATTAGGAAAACATGTTCGGCGAGCAGGTTGCGCAGGAAGTGCGACCCCTGCGTCGAACTCCACAGCGTGTAAAAATCCTCGCCGGGATCGTATTCGCCGATCGCGCCGCGCGGTTCCATCGAATTGGCGACGACCCGGTTGTTGACCAGGGTCAGCGACACGCGATGCCGCGCCGCCGCCATGCCGCGCTCGGCGGCTTTCCGGTCGCCGATCTCCCAGTCGAAGCACAGATTGCCGGGATGCTCGTCCCACACCGGCGGCTTACCAGGGTCGAGCGCCTCGGCGGTCTCGACGACCGAGGGCAACGTCTCGTAATCGACCTGGATCAGATCGGCGGCGTCGCGCGCCTCGGCGGCGGTCTCGGCGACGACGAGCGCGACCGCGTCGCCGACATGCCGCACCCGGTCGCGGACCAGCGCCGGTCGCGGCGGCATCGCCATTTCCGAGCCGTCGCGGTTGGTGACCGGGCTGACGCACGGCACGGTGCCGATACCGTCGCGGGCCAGATCCTCGCCGGTCAATATGGCGATAACGCCCGGCGCCGACAGCGCGGCGCTCGGGTCGATCGCGCGGATTCGGGCATGCGCATGCGGTGAGCGCAGCATCGCCGCATGTGCCTGGCGCGGCCGCACGATATCATCCAGATAACGGCTGCTTCCGGTCAGGAACCGCCGGTCTTCGACGCGTCGGATCGGCTGTCCGATACCGAATTGCCTCATCGCGGGACCCTCGCGCTTCGGTCACAGGCCCAACATGGGGAGCGGCGGTGCCGGCGTCCATTTACGGGCGCCGGCCAGGCTCCGTGCTTCCCGATCCACCCGAAGAAGCAGCGGCCTACTTCGTCCCACCGCTCGCGGCCTCGCCCTTTTTGGCTTCGATCGTCTGTTCGGCGTTCGGGTCAACCCACCACGTATCGAGACCGATCCCGTATTTCGGCGCGATCTCGGGATGACGGAATTTGTTCCAATAGGCGATGCGCGACACGTCGGTATGGTAATGCGGGATCACGTAGTGGCCCCATTGCAGCACGCGGTCGAGCGCGCGCGTGTGGGCGACGAGCGAATCGCGGTCCGGCGCCTTGATGACCGCCTCGACCAGCGCGTCGATCACCGGGTTCTTGATCCCGAGAATATTGCGGCTGCCCTCTTCGCCGGCGGCCTGCGATCCCCAGTAATCGCGCTGCTCGTTGCCCGGCGACAGCGACTGGCCGAACGACGCGACGGCCATGTCGTAGTCGAATGTATCCATCCGCTTCTGGTACTGGCTGGCATCGACGGTGCGGACCCGCGCAGTAATCCCCATCCGTTCGAGATTGCGGACGAAAGGCAGCACGATGCGCTCGAATTCGGGCTGTACGAGCAGGATCTCGAACTCGAACGGCTGGCCGGTCTTGTCGTTGACGAGCTTGCCGCCCTTGATGCTCCACCCGGCCTCCTTGAGCAGCTTCAGAGCCTCGCGCAGCCCGTCGCGGATATTGCCGGAGCCGTCGTAGCGAGGCGGGTTGTATTCGGTCGTAAAGACTTGCTCGGGCACCTTGCCGCGGAACGGCTCCAGAATCTTCAGCTCCTCGCCTTGCGGCAGCCCGGTGGCGGCCAGCTCCGAATTGTCGAAATAGCTGCGCGTGCGCTTATAGGCGTCGTAGAACAGGTTCTTGTTCGACCATTCGAAGTCGAACGCATAGGCGAGCGCCTGCCGAACCTTCGGGTCCTCGAACAACGGGCGCCGCAGATTGTAGGCGAAACCCTGCATGCCGCGCGGCAGCTCGTTCGGGATTTCCTCCTTCTTCAGCAGGTTCTGCCGCAGCGCCGGACCGTCATACCCGGTCGCCCAGGCTTTCGACGAGTTCTCCAACCGCACATCGTACTGGCCGGCCTTCAGCGCTTCGAGCGCGATGGTTCCGTCGCGGTAATAATCATAGCGGATCTCGTCCATATTGTTGCGGCCCTTGCGAACCGGCAGATCGGCCGCCCAGTAGTCGGGCACGCGCCGATAGGTGATCGAGCGCCCCGGATCGACCAATGCAACCTTGTACGGCCCGCTGCCGAGCGGTGCGTCGAGCGTCGTTCTCGTGAAGTCGCGATCCTCCCAATATTTCTTTGACAGGACTGGCATCTGGCCGAGGATCTGCGGCAATTCGCGGTTGTCGGCGGATTTGAAGCGGAACCGCACGCCGCGCTCGCCCTCGCGCTCGACCGTCCCGACATCGCCGTAATAGGAGCGGTACATCGGCTGGCCCTTCTCGCGCAGCGTGTTGAAGGTCCAGATCACGTCATCGGGCGTTATCGGCGAGCCGTCGTGGAAACGCGCCTTGCCGCGCAGCGTGTACAGCACCGACATGCGATCCTCGGCCAGATCGGCGCTTTCGGCAACGAGACCGTATTCGCTGCCGGGCTCGTCCTCGGACGGCATCATCAGCGTGTCGAAGGTCTGGCCGATGCCGGCCGCCGGGACGCCTCTGACGATATACGGGTTGAGATTGTCAAAGGTGCCGATCGCCGCGAGTCGCATCGAGCCGCCTTTTGGCGCGTTCGGGTTGGCGTATTCGAAATGCTCGAATTCGGGACCGTATTTGAGGTCGCCGAACAGCGACAGACCGTGGCTCGGCGTCGCGTTCGCCGGTATCGCCGGGGTCATTGCGCCGCCCGCGCCAATCAGAAAGGCCAGCCCGACAGCAAATCCCAACGGCCTGCGCACAGTAAACCCGCGCATCATGCCTCCTGTCCTGAATGCGATCTTAAGCCGCCAATAATGCCAGCGCCGCCTCGTGCGTGCGCCGGTCTCCGGCAACCGCGACACGCCCGTCCGATGCGACCGTCAACGGCGCGCCTCGCCAGTCGCTAGCGATCCCGCCGGCCCCTTCGACAATCGGCAGCATCGCACTGAAATCGTAGGGCTTGAGACTCGATTCAATAACCAGATCAATAAAGCCGTGCGCCAGCAGGCCATAGGCATAGCAATCCGCGCCGAACCGCACCAGCTTGACCGCGGCGGCGACCCGGGCGAACGCTTTCCGGTCATCGCCGGCGAACATATCGGGGCTGGTCGCGAACAGGGTCGCGGCGGCGAGCGCCGGGCACGACCGGACGCGCACCGGCGTACCGTTGAAAATCGTCGGCCTTCCGGCGGCGCCGATCCAGCGCTCGCGCGAGATCGGCTGATCGATGACCCCGAGGATCGGGCGCCCGCGTCGCGCGAGCGCGATCAACGTGCCGAACAGCGGCACGCCCGAGATAAAGGATTTGGTGCCGTCGATCGGGTCGAGTACCCAGACGAACTCGGCATCCTCCCGCTCGCGGCCGAATTCCTCGCCGATGACACCGTGATCGGGAAAGCGCGCCGTTATCAGGCGCCGCATTGCCGCCTCGGCCTCGCGGTCGGCGATCGTAACCGGAGACAGATCGGGTTTGTCGTCAACCGCAAGGTTCCGGCGGAAACGCGGCCGGATCACGGCCCCGGCGGCATCGGCGAGGTCGGTCGCGAACGCGAGATACCGGTCGAGGTCGATCGGGGCCTCCCGCCGAAATCGGGTTACTTCAGCGACTGGAGATAGGCGACGACATCGGCCCGGTCCTGCGGTTTCGGTATCCCGGGGAACGCCATTTTTGTGCCTCTCGCGTATTGCTGCGGCCGCGCGATCAGCACGTTGAGCCCTTCGACATTCCAATGCTCGCCCTGATGCGCCGCAAGGGCCGGCGAATACTGAAAACCCGGGACGCTGGCGACGTTCCGTTCAGTTACGCCGAACAGATTGGGTCCGATCTTGTTGGCGCCGCCCTGCTCGAACGTATGGCATTGCACGCAGCTCCGGGCGAGCTGCTGACCGCGCGCGACATCGGCCTGCGCCATCAGCGGCTCGATCGGCTCGATTGCGGCCGCCGCCGGCGCGGCGGCCGTAGCGGCGCTCGCTCCGGCTTCGGCGCCCGGCGGCAGATAAGCGGCCTGGTGCAGCCGGTGCGGGCTGACGACCTGGCTCGCCAGGACCCCGGCGACCATCGCGACGATCATCGCCGTCAGAACCGACGCGATGACCTTGTTCCACTCAAAAGACGACATCGTCCTCGTCTCATGTTCTGGCGCAGACCGGAGGCGGCCAGCGGGCGCTGCGCCCTGACGCCGCTAACCGGGCCAGCCGTTCGCGCACCCGCGACGACGCCTTGCCGCCGATAGCGGTAAAGAATATCGCTCTTCCGGCGGACAGTCGAACCGGGCATCTTGTCGCGTTGATGAGCCACGAGCCTGAGTACGTTACCGCAGTGAGATCACCAGACCCGGTCCGCAACCCAATTCTGCTGATCCCGGCGCGGCTCGCCGCCTCCCGGCTGCCGAACAAGCCGCTGGCCGACATCGCCGGGGCACCGATGATCGTGCAGGTCTGGCGCCGCGCTGTCGCTTCCGGGGTCGGCCCGGTTGTCGTCGCCAGCGCCGACCGCGCGATCGCCGAAGCGGTCGAGCACGCCGGCGGTCGCGCCGTCATGACCGACCCGGCATTGCCGACCGGTTCGGACCGCATCCACGCCGCGCTCTCGGCGCTCGATCCGCAGCGGACTCATGACGCCGTCGTCAATGTCCAGGGCGACATGCCGATGCTCGACCCGGCGGCGATCCGGGTCGCGCTGGCCGCGCTCGGCGAAACCGACGCCGATATCGCGACGCTGGCGGCCGAGATCGCCGACCCGGCCGCCCTCGCCGATACCAGCGTCAACAAGGTCGCGGCCGGGTTTTCCGACCGGTCCCGTCCGGCGCGCGCGCTGTATTTCAGCAAGGCGGCGGTGCCGTGGGGCGAGGGGCCGCATTACGAGCATGTCGGTCTCTACGCCTATCGCCGCGCCGCGCTCGACCGTTTTGTGACCCTGCCGCGCGGCGTTCTCGAAGAGCGCGAGCGGCTCGAACAATTGCGCGCGCTCGAAGCCGGGATGCGCATCTGGGTCAGCCTGATTGATAAGGCGCAGCTCGGGGTTCAGGTCGATACGCCGGCCGATCTCGCCCATGCGCGGGAGCAGATGCGAGAGGCGCGATGACAGCTGGGCCTCCTGCGGTCTACATTTCCGGTAGTCCCGGCGAAAGCCGGGACCCACTTATCAAGCTGCTCAGCGCTTGACGGGTGGGTCCCGGCTTTCGCCGGGACTGCGATTTCTTTTCGGCAGAGACAGCGGAAGCGTGGACACAACAACCAATCCGGGCCGGACAATAGCCTTCCAGGGTTCGCCGGGGGCCTATTCCGATCTGGCGTGCCGGCGGGTTTTTCCGGAAATGACGAGCCTGCCCTGCCCGGCTTTCGAGGACGCCTTTGCTGCGGTGCGCGACGGCGCGGCGCGGCTGGCGATGATCCCGATCGAGAACTCGGTCGCCGGGCGGGTCGCCGACATCCACCATCTGATGCCCGATTCGGGTCTCTATATCATCGGCGAACATTTCGAGCGGGTGAACCATCATCTGCTGGCATTGCCCGGCGCGACGCTCGACCAGGTCCGCGCGGTGCGCAGCCATATCCAGGCGCTGTCGCAATGCCGCAACTTCCTCCGGTCGCGCGGCTTGACGCCGGTCGTGCGCGCCGACACGGCCGGCAGCGCCGCCGAGATCAAGGAGCTTGGCGACCCGTCTATCGCCGCGATCGCTTCCGAGCTGGCCGGCGAGATCTACGGTCTCGTATCGCTGGCGCAGAACATCGAGGACGCCGAGCACAACACGACCCGTTTCGTGGTCATGTCGCGCGAACCGGTCCGGCCGCCGCGCGGCGCTCCGACCGTGACGACGTTCGTGTTCAGCGTGCGCAACGTCCCGGCGGCGCTCTACAAGGCGCTGGGCGGGTTTGCGACGAACGGTGTCAACATGACCAAGCTCGAAAGCTATATGGTCGGCGGCCAGTTCACCGCGACGCAGTTCTACGCCGATGTCGAGGCGCACCCCGACAACCGCCCGCTCAAGCTGGCGTTGGAGGAACTCGCCTTCTTCTCGACCGAGGTCAAGATCCTCGGCGTCTACCCGGCCCACGCTCTGCGCATCGCGGCGCGGCAGCAGGAACTTGGAGAAGGCTGATGCCGACCGTCCCCGCCGACAGATTGACCGGCCTCGCGCGCCGCGTGTTTACCGCCGCCGGCAGCGTCGAGGAGGAGGCGGCGCTCGTCGCCGAGCATCTCGTCGAGGCCAATCTGAAGGGCCACGACAGCCACGGGGTCGGCATGATCCCGTCCTATCTGCGCAACCTGCGCGGCGGGCACGCGGCGGTCAACCAGCCGGGCCGGGTCGTCAGCGACCAGGGGTCGATGATCGTTTATGACGGCGAGCGCGGCTGGGGGCAGATCGTCGCCCGCAACGCGATCCTGATCGGCATCGAGCGGGCTAGGCGCGACGGGGTCGCGGTCGTCGCCTTGCGCAACGCGCACCATATCGGCCGCATCGGCACCTATGGCGAGATGTGCGCCGGCGCCGGTCTCGTTTCGATCCATTTTGTCAACATCACCGACCAGCGCCCGGCGGTGGCGCCGTGGCGCGGTCGCGACGGCCGTTTCGGCACCAACCCGGTCTGCGTCGCCTTGCCCGGCCCGGCGCCCGAGCGCCCGATCGTCGCCGACATGGCGACCAGCCGCATCGCCATGGGCAAGGTACGGGTGGCGCGCAACAAGGGGCAAGAGATTGCCGCCGAGACCCTGCTCGACCCGGAGGGCGAGCCGACCACCGATCCCAATGTTATGTACCGGCGGCCGCGCGGCTCGCTGCTGACCTTTGGCGAGCACAAGGGCTACGCGCTGGCCTTTATCTGCGAGATGCTGGCCGGCGCGGTAACCGGCAGCGGCACGATGCGCCCGGAGCGTCAGAAAGCCGAGGGCGTCACAAACGGCATGCTGTCGATCGTCATCGACCCGAGCCGCCTCGTCGATCAGGAATGGATGACGGACGAGATCCGGGCGATGGCGGAGTACATCACCGCCGCGCCGCCGCGCCGCCCGGACGAGCCGGTCCTGATCCCCGGCGATCCCGAACGCGCCAACCGCGCCGCCCGCCTCCGCGATGGCATTCCGATCGACGACGAGACCTGGCGCGAGATCGTCGAGGCGGCGCGCGGCGTCAACGTGCTGGCCGAGGCGTAACGCGCAACCTGACAGGCTACTCCGGCGAGCGCGCGCCGCGGCGCCGCTTCGGCTCGCGCAGCGGTTCGGCGGTGGGCACCTCGGCGCGCATCGCGGCCAGTTCGGCCGGCGGGGTCTTGTCGCCGTAGCGGCACAGATGGGCGACGACGCAGACCGGGCATTCGGGTTTGCGCGCCTTGCAGACATAGCGCCCGTGCAGGATCAGCCAGTGATGCGCATGGAGCTTGTACTCGGCCGGAGTCACGGCTTCGAGACCGCGCTCGACCTCCAGCGGCGTCCTGCCCGGCGCGAGACCGGTGCGGTTGCCGACCCGGAAGATATGCGTATCGACCGCGATCGTCGGCTCGCCGAACGCGACATTGAGCACGACGCTGGCGGTCTTGCGCCCGACCCCCGGCAGTTTTTCGAGCGCCTCGCGCCCGCGCGGCACCTCGCCGCCGTGTTCGTCGACCAGGATGCGCGACAGCTTGATGATATTGGCCGCCTTCGTCCGATACAGCCCGATCGTGCGGATGAATTCCTTCAGCCGCTCCTCGCCGAGTTCGAGCATCTTCTGCGGCGTGTCGGCGACCGCGAACAGCGCCGGGGTCGCGCGGTTGACCCCGATATCGGTCGCCTGCGCCGACAGCACGACCGCGACCAGCAGCGTGTACGGGTTGATGAACTCAAGCTCGGTCCGCGGGATCGGCCGGCTCGCCGCCAGAAGCCGGTAGAACTCCTCGATTTCCGCTGCCGAGAACGGCCGCGCCGGCGCTGGCTTCTGCGCGCTTGCGGTTTGTGAGGAACGCGGCGCGGATTTCTTGGCGGGCGGCATCTCCGCATCTTATCTTCCCGCAATGAGCACGGGTACCGATGTCTTTTTCGAGCGCGTGCTGCTGCCGCACCGCAGTCTGCCTTCGCACGGTTTTCATATCCTGATGCTGCTGCTCGGTCTTGTCAGCCTGGCGCTCGGCATTGGTTTTGTGATGATCGGCGCCTGGCCGGTCGTCGGATTTTTCGGTCTCGATGTGGCGCTGGTCTATCTCGCGTTCCGCCTCAGCTATCGCAGCGCGAGACAGCGCGAAATCCTGCGCCTCGCCGGGGAGGAATTCACCGTCGAGCGGGTCGATGTCTACGGCGAGCGCCGGGTCTGGCGGTTTCAGCCGTTCTGGCTGCGGGTGATCCTGCTGGAGCGGCCGGACGAATCGAACCGGCTGCTGCTGGCGTCGCATGGCAGGACGCTGCCGATTGCCGATTTTCTCGGCGCGCCGACGCGCCGCGAGTTGGCGGAAACGCTGCGTTCGGTGCTGCACCGTTGGCGCGCCGCGCTCAACCCGGCGAACAGCGTAGAATAGAAGGCTGCCCGGCCGCTCGGCCTTCCACCGGGGGCGGAAATCTTGCGTCACCCGCCCGGACTCGATCCGGGAACAGGGCCGACAACGCCCGTGTCCCGGAACCCGGTCCCTCGGAATAAACAATCCATGTGCCGTGCCGGAAAATAAAATAGTTCCAGGTTAAGAGAAGCGCATGGCCGCGGATCAAAAGATTCAAGCCTGCTTGATATACAAGCCTGCCGACATCAATTTAACAATTATTCCCTTTGCTCATAGCCGCCGCGATCAGCCTGGCGGTATTTCCATGGATGAGCATCCGGGTTGTTTTGCCGCGGGAGGCTTGAAAATGTCCGCCGGTCACATGGGGCTCGACAGCAGCCGGTTCTGTTGGACCCTCGTCAACGATGGACCCGACGCTGTCATCTACGCGGATTACGGAGGCTTGATCCGGTTCTGGAACCGCGGCGCCGAGCGGATCTTCGGCTATTCGGCAGAGGAGGCGAGCGGACGATCGCTCGACATCATCATCCCCGAAAATCTGCGGGCGCGTCATTGGGGTGCGTATACCGAGACGATGAAAACGGGAAAAACGCGATACGGGGACGGGGATGTTCTTGCGGTTCCGGCGCTGCGCAAGGATGGAAGGCGCATCTCGATCGAATTCACGATCCTCCCGTACCGGGACCGTGAGGGCAATCTGATCGGCATTGCGGCGGTCCTGCGCGATGTGACAAAGCGTTTCGAGGAAATCAGAGCTTTGCGCAAGGAGCTGGCCTCGCGGCCGGCCGCGCCTGAAGCCTAAGCAGGTGAAGCAGAGGCAGGCAGAATTTCCTTCTCCGCCAGCGGACAGCCGGCAGGGGCGCGTATGTCCCGTCACAGCCCGACCAACCGTGCGCTTTCGGCCCAGAGACGCTCGGCCAAGGCGTCGTCGAGCGCGGTCGGGTGCGGGTAGGCCGGTTTGCTGTCGATCAGATAGGCACCGTGATACGGCATCGGGTCGGGTGTCGTCGCGAGAAACAGCGTCGTGCGCGCTCCTTTTTCCGGCGATGGGAAAAACGGTTTTGCCAGCCGCCAGCCGAACCCGGTCAGGGTGCCGGCCGAATCGCCGATTTTTGTCGCGATGACCCCCGGATGCAGCGAGGCCGCGACGACCTCGCGTGCCGCGAGCCGCCGCGCCAGGGCGCGCGTGAACAGGATGTTGCACAGTTTCGAGCGGCCGTAAGCCTGCAACGGGCTCCATCCGTCCGGGCGCATCCATGTCCGAAGATCGAGCCGCGCGCCGCGATGCGCCTGCGAGGCAACCGTAATGACGCGCCCCGGCGCCGCTTCCGAGGCCGATGCGCGCAGCCGGTCGAGCAGCAGATTGGTCAGCAGGAACGGCGCGAGATGGTTGACCGCAACCGTCAGCTCGTACCCGTCCTGCGAGAGCTGGTAGCGCGGCGCGATGATCCCGGCATTGTTGACGAGCACGTTGAGCCGGTCATATCGGCCCCGCACCGTTCCAGCCAGGGAGCGTACCGAAGCGAGGCTGGCGAAGTCGGCGAGCGCGGTCTCGATCCGCTCGGAACCCGAGCGGTCGGCCCTCAGACGCTCGACAACCGCCGCGCGGGCCCGCTCGGTGCGCATCGCATCGCGCCCGGCCATGACGACGCGGAACCCGGCGCGTGCCAGGCCGAGCGCGGTTTCCAGTCCGATCCCGGCGCTTGCACCGGTGACGAGAGCGACGCGGTCCGAAGCCGGCTTCACGTCGGTCTGTCAGTCCGCCGGCCCGTCAGCTTCGCTGCAAGCCCTTGGCCTTGTAGACTTCGGCCGCTTTCGGGCTGTCGAGGAACTTGATCAGCGTCTGGGCCGCGACCGGCTGCTCGCTCAGCATCGGCGACGAGGCGACATACTCTCGATCGTTCTCGCTCGCCAGTTTCTTGATCGTACCGCCGACGACTTTGGCCGTCCTTCTGAGAGCTTCAGTCTGTTTCTGGTCCATAATCACGACGTCGTAATCCTCGTCGTCATCGACCTTCTTCTGAATCGCCTCGACCGGGGCGTATTCGATCTTCAGCTTGTTTCCGGATTCTTTCTCGTATGCCGCGGCGAGTTCCTGCAAGGCCGGCTTCATCGCCTCGGGGCTCAGCACCTTGAGTTCGGCCGCGCCGGCATCGGCGGCCATGATTGCGCCGGTCAGAAACAAGGCTCCGGTTAGCCATCGGATTGCGCGCATCTTCTGTCACTCCCCAAGCAATGATCGTGCCGTGCCGCCGCCCCGCCTTGCCGACCGCCATCGGCCGGTTGGCCGTGCTCGACGCTTCCACGAGGCGCGGGCGCGATGCCAGACGCCGCGACAATCCCAGATCGCGGCGTCGCTCCCATGCTACTACCGGTGGGGAGGATTTGGTCGAATTTTGCGCGGGGTTGCGCCGCCGGACCGCCGCGAATTGCCGCGCCCCGGTGCTCGGCTAGGCTTTCCCGCCGATCCGCCGCGTCCAGCTTGCGAGACTTTCCATCAGGTCGCGGATGAACCCCTTGGTGGCGTCGTCGGTCAAATTGCCGTCGGCGTCGAACCTGTTCTGCGCCTGGCCGATCATCACCTCCGGTCTGTTGAGCGGGTGCATGTCGAGAAAGACGCAACTGCGGCGCAGATCGTATTGCGCGCGGGCAGTGCCGATCATGCCGATCGAGGCGCCCATGATCGCGCAGGGCTTGCCGGCAAACGGCTGATCGGGCGGGCGCGAGGCCCAGTCGATCGCGTTCTTCAGTACCCCGGTCATCGAATAATTGTATTCGGGGCAGGCGAAAAGCAGTGCGTCGGCCTCGGCGATCTGCCGGCGCAGCGTCTCGACCGGCGGCGGATATCCCCGCTCCCGCACATCCTCGTTATAGAGCGGGATCTGCGAGATGTCGGCGACGGTCACGGTCATGTTCGCCGGCTTCAGCGCGATCGCGGCGCGCAGCGCCGCCATATTGTAGGAGAAGCGGCGCAGGCTGCCGCAAATGCCGAGGATCGAGATGGTGCCGCTGTCGCTCATCGGGACGCTCCGATCGGTGGGCCCAGGGCCGTATGCCCGGGACGGTGTGTCTCGTGCCGCGAACGTTTTTCGCCCCGCTTGGTGCCGCGGCGGATCGGGAAATCCTGCCCGTGCCGCTCGGACCGGGAGCTCCGGCTGGAACGGGTCCGCGTTCCGGCGCCGCCGTTCCAGCCATCGCATTCTCGAAGATCAGCCTGGCGCCCGCCCCGCTGGCGCGGAGATGAAACAATATTGTAACCTTATGATCAGCAAGGTGGGGTATTTTCTGCCGGCGAGGCGGCGTGTTGGACCTGGATCGCAGTTTCGGTTTTCTCGTCAACGATGTGGCGCGGCTGTTCGGGCGGCGGTTTTCGCATAATGGCAGGCGGCTCGGTCTGACGCGGGCGCAATGCCGCACGCTGGCCCGGATCGCCCGCCACGAGGGGATCAACCAGGCCGGGCTTGCCGACCTGCTCGAAGTCAGGCCGATGACGCTGGTGCGCCAGATCGACCGCATGGAGGAAGCGGGCTGGATCGAGCGCCGCCCGGACCCCGCCGACCGGCGCGCCCGGCGTCTGTTTCTGACCGACAAGGCCCGCCCGATTCTCGGCCGCATCCGCGCCGTCGCGAACGACACGCGCGACGAGGCGCTGGCCCTTCTGTCGTCGGCTGAAAAAGCGCAGCTGATCGCGCTGCTGACCCGGGTGCACGCGACCTTGTCGGAACGGGTTCCGGCGGAGGCCTCCGGCCCTGCGGCACCCTCCCGAGACGGCGAGAGCGCAGCATCGGCGACCCGGCCGCGCCGTGCCGGCCGCCGCCCCGCGCTCGCGCGACCGCCCGGCGATCCCGGAGAAGTTTTACCTGCCCTGGAGGGCGAACGGTGACGAGTTCGGCTGAACCGGATACGCGCGGGAGTTTTTCGCGCGCCGGGGATGACCGGGACCTGCCGGTCGCGACCCGGCCGGCGCGGCCGCTGCGCCAACGGCTGCGTCTGCCGCTGATGATCGCCGGACCGGCCGTGGTCCTGCTCGTCGCCACCTGGTGGTACCTGACGAGCGGCCGGTACGTCTCGACCGATGACGCCTATGTTCAGGCGGCGCGCACGATGATCAGCGCCGATGTGGCCGGCCGCGTCGTCGCGATCGCGGTGCACGACAACCAGCGAGTGGCGCGCGGTCAAGTGCTGTTCCAGCTCGACTACAAGACCTTTCGCATTGCCGTCGATGAGGCCAAGGCGGAACTCGCGGCGGCCCGGTTGCAAGTCAAGGCGTTGCAGGCAACCTACGGCCAGAAGCTCGCCGATTTGAAAGCGGCCGAGGAGACGCTTGCCTATCAGCAGCGCGAATACGACCGCCAGCGCCAGCTCGCTTCCAGCGGCATCGCCGCGCGCGCGACATTCGAGCAGGTCCACAATGCAATGCAGGTCGCGCGCCAGAAGGTCGTCTCGGCGCAAAGCGAGCTGGCCAACGCGCTGGCACAGCTCGGCGGCAACCCGAGCCTGCCTCTCGATGACCACCCGACCGTACAGAAGGCGCAGGCGGCGCTCGACAAGGCCGAGTACGACCTCGCGCGCACAATCGTGCGGGCGCCAGCGGACGGCATTGTCACCAAGGTGGAACAGCTACAGGTCGGATCGTATGTCAACGCGGCGGCGCCGGTATTTCCGATGATCTCGGACGGGGTCTGGATCGAGGCGAACTTCAAGGAGACCGAGCTGACTCATATGCGGCCGGGCCAGACCGCGACCATCGCGATCGACACCTATCCCGACGTGCTGCTCGAAGCCAGGGTCGAAAGCCTCAGCCCGGGGACCGGCCAGACATTCTCGCTATTGCCGGCGGAAAACGCGACCGGCAACTGGGTCAAGGTCGTGCAGCGCCTGCCGGTGCGGCTGTCGCTGGCACCCCCCCCTCCCGGTCTGCCGCTGCATGCCGGACTGAGCGCGACGGTCGAGGTCGATACGAAATACCGCCGGCCCTGGCTAGTCTGGCTGACCGAGACGGCCGACGACCTGTTCGGCACGGCGCAGGCCGGCGCGCCGCTGCGGTAGGCTCAACCAATCTATCCCTTATCGCCTGCCGGAGAAGCGGGGCGGCACACGAGGCGCTCTGGGGGGCTTGCCGTATTGCGCGGCCGGGAGCATCACTCGGCCAAGTCTTCTGCAAGACTTGGAGGTTTGCTGGGGTGTTGCTGGTGCGGTCGAGAAGACTCGAACTTCCACCTTTCGAACCCAAGGTCGCAGAAAACCTCACCTTTTTGACCTCCGATAGCGCTGCTTTGTACCACCAATTTGGACCGGGCGCAACCCGTCGCACGAGCTAGGCGGCACGGTTCCGAGATGTCAATCCGCAAGTTCCACGGTAATCTCCGGCCGCAGTGCAACCAACGTGGGGGCTGGGAGCGTGCGGGCTGGCGAATGGTTGGTCCTGGGTTTCGTGTTACTGGGGCCAGCATACCTCCTCGCCTTTGCGGCAGCCGAGCACCTTCGGCGGTTCCAAGAACGCCGGCTGTTGGCTCGACCGAGGCCATTTGACGATCCGCGAGGTTATCAGCTTCGACAAGCCATCATCATGGCTTACGGTGATCGACTGGCAAAGGAGCGACTTCCCGCCCATGTCCGAGATGCGAGACTACTGCCGTACCCGAAAGAGATCATCCTAGCTGCATTACGCCATGCATTCGCCAACGCCCGTTCTGAGATAGAGGCGAATACCATCGCAAATGCTGCTGTTTCTCTCGCCGGATATCAGCCCGGCGCGCGGCGCGTGCGCTGCGCGGCGCCCGTGGTGGGAAGGGAGGAGCGACCTGTCGGATGATGAATTGCGTGAAGTTCTGCGGGATACTGGAGCGGGACGGTATACCGCATATCGTACTTTGGTCGAATGTATGGCTTCCGAGGCTCTGGCGCTGCTTGCCGAATTTCGGACCCTGAGAGCAGATGGGGCAAAATAATTCCGCCACAAAAATTCGAGCCGGCAGCCCGATAGAGACACCGACCAAACACCCCCCTATGGGGTGATCCTGGGCACTTCCGGTGCCTCGCGCGTCATCATCATGTGGTCGGCACCACCCCGCACCATAGTATGCACCACATGCTCGGCATCTCCGCCGCGCAATGCCTCGCCTTGCATCGGATGCAAGATCACATGATGGGGCTATGGGGGGCCAAGGGATGGCGAACGTGCTGAGGCGCTACGGCTTGGCCGCAATCTGGCAACTGCACTTGTCGGCCGCGAAAGCCTACCACGTGAGCAACGAGCTGGCGGCCCGGTCGATCATCGACGTTGCCGATTGCGCCGAGCGGGTTTGGCTGAGGCGTTCGGCGGACAACCGGAGCGGATCGCATCTGAAAAGACCGGATTGACAACTGTGCGCCGACTGTTCAAATCTATCGCTACGAGCCGCGCGGCCTTCGTCCTCGAAGCGATGGCGCCAGGAGTGGCTTGGGCCTTTCTTGGCGTCCGCGATCCCGACATCGCCGCGTATCCACCGGGCCACCTTGTCGCCTGCCCAGGACGAGAACAGCCGCTCGTCTGCGCGTAGGTCAGAAACTCCTCGGCGACCAACACGGGATGCAGCGGGACGCGGCGGCGGGAGGAGCCGGTCTTGACGCGGCGCCCGTCAAGGCCGATCGCGATGAACCATTGTCCGTCTATCGCGTGAATGTCCTTGCCACATACCCCGGCTACCTCGCCGATCCGCGCACCCGTGAAAGCGCAGAGCCAGGGCAACCAGCGCAAATCCGGGGCGGTCTCGCTGCGCGCCGCCTTGAGGATCGTCTCGGCTTCTTCGGGGGTGTATGGGTAGCGGGGTTTCTCGCCGCGGCGCTTGGCGGCCTTGAGCGCGGGGACATCAATGTTGCTGGCCGGGTTAACCCGGATTTTGTCGTTCTTTGCGGCCCATGACAGCACGGCGCCGATCCCGGCGAGTTCAGACCAAACCGTCTTGGGCGCCTTGCCGGCCTGCAACTCGGCTTCCTTGAAGGCGATAACGTCTTTCCTCCTAATCCGGAGCGCATCGGTTTCGGTCAAATCGCCGGTCCCGAGATGTTGCGCCAGAAGACGGAGATGATAGGTGAATTTGCGCTTCACGTCGGGCGTTGGGGCAGCATCGCGCGCCCAGCCTTCGATCAGTTCCGCCAAGCTGGGGCCGGGTTCGGGATCGGGCGTCACGGACGGGACGAAGCTCGGAAGCCGGTTCGCCACCGGGTCCGGGCTATAATCTTCTTGCAAGCGATCGGCGACCCGCATGTTGAGGAGCAACGCATGCTTGAACATCGTCCGGGCGAGTTTGCTGCGACTCTCCGCGTCAATGAACAAGCCGCGGTCGATCAACAGCCGGTCAACATGCGGCTGCATTGCCGCTTCGATCCGGGCGTCCTCGTCGACCTTTCTCGCGGCATCGTCCGGGATCATCAGATGCCCAAGGGGGCCGGGAGGACGCCCGTCTTCGGGGTCCGGTTCCAATGCGGCGATCAGCGCAGCCCGGTCAAGCTGAAGGGCAACCTCGGTCGGGTCTTCCTCGCGGACGGCAAGCTCGGCGCGATACCAGTCCCCAACAAGGCCGAGAAGCTGCCGATGGTTGAGCCGGGCGGGTTTGTCGTACTGCGCGGCCAGCAGCATTGCGTCCACGCGAGCGGCCACGTCCGGGTAGCGGCGCTTCGCTTCTTCCGGGTCTTTGGTGCTGAGCGAGCGTTTGATCTCGGTCTTGCCGATCGCGGCCCGGAGATGCGCCGGGACGACCTTGCGATACCAGTAGACGCCAGTCTTCGGGTGCTTCCAGGGACGCGCCATAGCCAAGACCATTTGGACCCCCGTGTTTGTACCACTTCGGGACCAAATCGGCTAGGATTTCTGCGAAACTCAGGGACTGCCTAGGGTTTTGCTGGTGCGGTCGAGAAGACTCGAACTTCCACGGAGTTTCCCCCACAGCGACCTCAACGCTGCGCGTCTACCAATTCCGCCACGACCGCATGCAAGCCGCCACCCCGCACAGGAGTGCGGTGGGGCGGGTGCTTAGCAAATGCGCGCCCCCATATCAAGCGCGATGGTTCAAGAGATAAGCAGCGACGATGGCGGCGTCGAGTGGCGGATCAGCGATAGGCTGGTGCCGTACCAGGAAGCCGTGGCGGAAATGGAAACACGAATCGCGGCGATCCGCGACGGCGCGGCCCGAGAGCTGATATGGCTGCTGGAGCATCCGCCGCTCTACACGGCCGGGACCAGCGCGCGGCCGAAGGATTTGCTCGACCCGTCGCTTCTGCCGGTACACCGGACCGGACGCGGCGGCCGGTACACCTATCACGGACCGGGGCAGCGCATCGCCTATGTCATGCTGGACCTCGAACGATGGGGGCGCGACGTGCGCTGTCATGTCTGGCGTCTGGAGGAATGGGTCATCGCGACGCTGGCGCGCTTCAACATCAGAGGCGAGCGGCGCGACGGCAGGGTCGGCGTGTGGGTCGTCGGACGGCCGGGGGATCAAGGCGGGCGCGAGGACAAGATCGCCGCGATCGGCGTGCGGGTACGCCGCTGGGTGACCTATCACGGTCTGGCGCTGAATGTCGATCCCGATCTCGACCATTACCGCGGTATCGTGCCCTGCGGCATCGACCCGGACGCCTCGGGGCACGGCGTCACCTCGCTCGCAAAACTCGGCATCACCGCCTCGATGGCGGAAGTCGATAGCGCCTTGCGTTCGACGTTCGACGAGGTGTTCGGCCACGCATCCGCATGTACCCTGTAGGGCGGAAGAGCGCAGCGTATTCCGCCATGGTCCCTGGTATTGCGCGAGCAATGGCGGAATGCGCTTCGCTTTTCCGCCCTGCTTTCCCGGATTTGCGCGTCGGCCGGGTCCGGCCCATATCAGCCCCGAAATGACCACCCTTTTCGAACCGCACGCGCCGCGGCCGCTGGCCGACCTGCTGCGCCCGCAAAATCTTGGCGAGATTGTCGGACAGGAGCATCTGATCGGTCCCGACGGCCCGATCGGGCGCATGGTCGGGCGGGGACGGCTCGCCTCGATGATCCTGTGGGGGCCGCCGGGGTGCGGCAAGACGACGATCGCGCGACTGCTCGCGCGCCATATTTCAGAAGGGGGCACCGATCTCGCCTTCGAGCCGCTCTCTGCCGTGTTCTCCGGTGTCGCCGATCTGCGCAAGGTGTTCGAAGCGGCCAGAAAGCGGCGCGAGGCGGGGCGCGGCACGCTGCTGTTCGTCGACGAAATCCATCGCTTCAACCGCGCGCAGCAGGACGCGTTTCTGCCCTATGTCGAGGACGGCACCGTGATCCTGGTCGGCGCGACGACCGAAAACCCGTCCTTTGAGCTGAACGGAGCGCTGCTGTCGCGGGCGCAGGTGCTTGTGGTGCGCCGGCTCGACGATGCCGCGCTCGAAACGCTGCTGGCCCGCGCCGAGACCCATCTCGGGCACGCTCTGCCGCTGATGCCGGACGGCCGCGCCGCATTGCGCGCGATGGCCGACGGCGACGGGCGGTTTCTGCTCAATCTGGTCGAGGAGATCGCGCGCTTGCCCCCTCACCCTACCCTCTCCCCCGATGGGGGAGAGGGTAAAAAGGGGTCGGGCGGGTTTGGGCCGCGGGAACTGGCCGCGCTTGTGCAGCGCCGCGCGCCGCTTTACGACAAGAGCCGGGAAGGCCACTGCAATCTGATCAGCGCGCTGCACAAATCGCTGCGCGGTTCGGACACCGACGCGGCGCTCTACTGGCTGGCGCGCATGCTGGAGGGCGGCGAGGACCCGGTCTATATTCTGCGCCGGCTGACCCGCGCCGCGGTCGAGGATATCGGCCTCGCCGACCCGCAGGCGCTGGTGCAGGCGCTGGCCGCCTGGGACGCCTATGACCGGCTCGGCACGCCCGAGGGCGACCTGGCTCTGGCGCAGCTCGTAATCTACCTCGCCAGCGCGCCGAAATCGAACGCCGCCTATACCGCCTTCGGCGAAGCGCGGGAGATGGCGCGCGACACCGGCTCGCTGATGCCGCCGATGCACATATTGAACGCGCCGACCGGACTGATGAAAAACCTCGGCTATGGTCGCGGCTATGTCTACGACCACGCGACCGAAACCGGGTTTTCCGGCCAGAACTACTTTCCGGACGGGGTCGCCCGCCGCGAATTCTATCGCCCGACCGAGCGTGGTTTTGAACGCGAGATCAGAAAGCGGCTCGACTACTGGGACAAGCTGCGCCGGCGCACCCAGACCGCGGAGGAGGCGCCGTGAGCGGCGTCACCACCGTCACGGTGCGGCCGGAGGACGGGTCCGGGCGGCTCGACCGCTGGTTCAAGCGGCACTATCCGGCTCTCAGCCACGGCAGGCTCGAAAAGCTGTTGCGTACCGGGCAGATCCGGGTGGACGGCAAGCGCGCCCGCGCCGGCGACCCGGTCGCGCCGGGTCAGTCGATCCGCGTGCCGCCATTGCCCGAAGCGCCCCTGACCGCCGCCGACACTCCCAGACAGCCGCGCGCCCGGCCGAAGGATATCGCGCTGCTGCGCGACGCGGTGCTGTACCGCGACGACTGGGCGCTGGTCGTCAACAAGCCCGCCGGTCTCGCGGTGCAGGGCGGCACCGGCACCGAGCGCCATGTCGATGCGCTGCTCGACGGACTTCGCTTCGACTCGACCGAACGGCCGCGTCTCGTGCACCGGCTCGACAAGGATACCTCGGGCGTGCTGCTGATCGCGCGCCATGCCGCGGCGGCGGCGTTTTTCACCAGGGCCTTCCGCGAGAAGACGACACGGAAAATCTACTGGGCGCTCGTCGCCGGAACGCCGCGTCCGGAGCGCGGCCGCATCGATCTCGGACTTTCCAAAGGCGGCCCCAAGGGAGGCGGTGTCGGGCGCGAGCGGGTGCATGCCGATGACGAGGGCGGCAAAAGCGCGGTCACCTATTACCGGGTCATCGACCATGCCGGCGGCAGGGCGAGCTGGGTGGCGCTGTTGCCGGTGACCGGGCGCACGCATCAATTGCGCGCGCATTGCGCCGCGCTCGGCACACCGATCCTCGGCGACGGCAAGTACGGCGGCAGCGCGGCGCAACTGCCGGGCGGCGCGGCGGCGCACCGGCTGCATCTTCATGCGCGCAGCCTCGGAATTCCTCATCCCGAGGGCGGAACGCTCAAAATGACCGCCCCGCTGCCGCCGCATATGCGCCGCCTCTGGGAATTTTTCGGGTTCGCCGCCGACTGCCCGGACCCGTTCGCCGAACTGGAAGAGATGGCATGAAACGCGTCTACAAACAGGCCGCGACCCGTCCCGCCGAGGGCGGCTGGGGCGTCGCACTCGACGGCAGGACGATGCGCACCCCCGGCCGCCACGAGCTGATCGTACCGAGCGAGGAACTCGCCGCCGCGATCGCCGCCGAATGGGACGCGCAGCGGGATGAAATCCGTCCGATGACGATGCCGCTGACCCGGCTCGCCGCGACCGCGATCGACCGCACCGCCGCGCAGCGCGACAGGGTTATCGCCGAGACCGCGAATTACGCCGGCACCGATCTCGTCTGCTATCGCGCCGACCACCCGCCGGAACTGGCGGCACGCCAACACTCGATCTGGCAGCCGCTGCTCGACTGGGCGATGTTGCGCTACGACGCGGCGCTCGCGGTGACCTCGGGCGTCATACCGACGCGGCAATCGGCGGCATCGCTAAAGGCCTTCGCCGCGGCCGTGGCCTCGCTCGACGATTTCCGGCTGACCGCGCTGCACACGCTGACCGCTTGCTGCGGATCGCTGGTTATCGCGCTGGCGCTGCTCGAAGGCCGGGTCGATGCCCGGACCGCGTTCGCGGCCTCGCAGCTCGACGAGACGTTTCAGATCGAGGCCTGGGGCGAGGACGCCGAAGCCGCCGAGCGCCGCCGCGCGCTGGAAGCCGATATCGAGTCGGCAGCGCGGTTCCTGCACCTGCTGGGCGCCTGAGGAGAACGCGGATGGAAACGGTCGGTCTCGGCTTGTACTTCGAGGATCTGCCGGTCGGGCGCCGGTTCAGGACAATCGGCCGCACCGTGACCGAGGCCGACATTACCAATTTCGTCAACTGCACCGGCATGGTCGAGGTGCTGTTCACGAATACCGAATTCCTCGCGCATGAAAGCGACATCAAGGGGCGGCCGGCGCCGGGGGCACTGGTCTATTGCTTTGCCGAGGGCCTCTTGGTGCAGGCGACGATGCAGCATACCGGCTTCGCGTTTCTGCATATGGAGCTGACCGTCGAAAACCCGGTCCTCGCCGGCGACACGATCCACGCCGAGTGCGAGATCATCGAGGCGCGCCGCTCCAAAAGCCGCCCCGGCCGAGGTCTTGTCCGCACCCGAGTGCGGGTCGTAAAACAAGATGGCAAGGCTGCGCTGACCTACACGCCGCTGCGCCTGGTCAAGTGCCGCGACGCCCAGTGACGTGACACCCGGTTAGAGCGGCGATTTTCGGCAAAGACGCCACTCCTGGGCGATCTTGCGCGCGCCTGTGTCGAGACGCACATTCACGACGTGATGACCTCGATCGACACGCTGGAAATCGCCAACCGACTACGCAATGCGGGCCTCGATGAAAAGCAGGCGGAGGCGATCACCGGCGTGTTGCGCGACGTACACGATGCCGACCCGTCACGTCTTGCTACGAAAGAGGACATTGCGGCACTGCGCGCCGAGCTGCGCTCGGAGGTCGAAATATTGCGGCGCGACCTGACGATCAGGCTCGGCGGCATGATTTTCGTTCTCGGAGGGTTTCTGGCCGCGATCAAGTTCCTGGGTCGAGCCGATAGTCGCCCAATCGCTTCTACCCGAACGCGTTGAGCACCTCGCCGCCGATTTCGACCGGCTTGGCGGCGATCAGCACAAAGGCGATGACGCAAGGCTCGGTGCCGTTGTTGATCCAGTTGTGGACCGTGCCGCGCTGCACAACGACATCGCCGGCTTTCAGGTGCGTGATCTCGCCGGTTTCGAGTTCCATGTCGATTTCGCCTTTCATGATGACGGCGTAATCGAGCGAGTCGGTGCGATGAACGCGCGGCGTGTTGCCGGGCTGCAATTCAAGGATGCGAAACACGGTGCCGTTCTCATGCGTCGTGCCGGTCTCGCGCATCCCTTCATCCGCCGTGCCGGTATTGTCGATCGGGAAGCCTTCGCTGGTCCAGATCACGCAGGCGGTCGCGCCGGGACGCGCCGAGCGCAGATTCTGCGAAACCTCGTCGATCTGCACGATCGCGCGGCCGTCCTTGTCGTGCCCGGTCACAACCCGCCGCACCTGCAACGCCATCGCTTTCCTCCCTCGATACAGTTTCAACTGCACATAAAAACCCTCTCCCGCACCGCGGGAGAGGGGGAACCGGCCGCATGACGGCCGGTGGGTGAGGGTGTCCGCGCCGAGAAACCCTTACCCGCCTCCCCGCAGGTCCGATCCGCGGGCTGAAGGCTCACTGGCTCGGCACCCTCTCCCGCAATGCGGGAGAGAGGAGGACCGGCTACTCCGCCGCCCCGAGAGCGCGCTGCTCTTCAAGCCGCGGCGTCGCAGCTTCTTCCTGCTCGGCTTCGAGCGCCGCGGCTTGGCGGTCGCGCTCGGCGGCGACTTCCTTCAGGCGGGCAATGACGCTGCCGGTTCCGGCCGGGATCAGCCGTCCGACGATCACGTTCTCCTTGAGCCCGGTCAGGTTGTCAACCCGGCCGGAAACCGCCGCCTCGGTCAGGACGCGCGTCGTTTCCTGGAATGAGGCCGCCGAGATGAACGAGTTCGTCTGCAGGCTGGCCTTGGTGATGCCCTGCAACACCGGCCGCGCGGTTGCCGGGCGCAGCCCCTCGGCCTCGACCTTGACGTTCTCGCGCTCGAACTCGAAACGGTCGGTCTGCTCGCCGGCCAGGAACGTCGTGTCGCCGGGATCGTCGATCTCGACCTTCTGCAGCATCTGGCGGACGATCACCTCGATGTGCTTATCGTTGATGCGCACGCCCTGCAGCCGGTAGACCTCCTGGATCTCGTTGATCAGGTAGCTGGCCAGCTCCTCGACCCCGAGGATACGCAGGATGTCGTGCGGCACGCGGTTGCCGTCCATCAGCAAGTCGCCCTTGAGGACGTAATCGCCCTCCTGCACGCTGATGTGCTTGCCTTTCGGGATCAGATACTCGACGACCGGCTCGCCCTCGCCCTCGCCCTCGGTCGGCATCACCAGGATTCGCCGCTTCGACTTGTAATCCTTGCCGAATTCGACGCGACCCTCGCTTTCGCTGATGATCGCGAAATCCTTTGGCTTGCGCGCCTCGAACAGCTCGGCCACCCGCGGCAGACCGCCGGTGATATCGCGCGTTTTCGACGATTCGCGCGGCATGCGCGCCAGCACGTCGCCGGCCTTGACCTGCGCCCCGTTTTCGACCGACAGGATCGCGTCAACCGGCAGGAAATAGCGCGCTTCGAGCCCGTTCGACAAAGTCAGCACCTCGCCGGCCGGGTCGCGCAGCGTGAGGCGCGGCCGCAGATCGCCGCCGCGCGTTTGCTGCTTCCAGTCAACGACGACCTTCGATGAGATGCCGGTGGCTTCGTCGAGCACCTCGCGCATCGAGATGCCTTCCTGCAGATCGACATAATGCGCGATGCCGTCCACCTCGGTGATGATCGGGATTGTGTACGGGTCCCATTCCGCCAGCCGGTCGCCGCGCGCCACCTGCGCCCTGTCATCGACCAGCAGCCGCGCGCCGTAGGGCACGCGGTGGCGCGCCTTCTCGCGGCCGGCCTCGTCGAGCAGCAGCATCTCGCAGGTGCGGCCCATCACGACCGGACGGCCGGCCGAATTGATGACGACGTTGCGGTTCTTGATCTCGACCTTGGCATCGAACGCCGCCTCGATCGAGGACTGCTCCGCGCCGCGCTGCGCCGCGCCGCCGATATGGAAGGTACGCATCGTCAGCTGCGTGCCGGGTTCACCGATCGACTGCGCTGCGATGACGCCGACCGCCTCGCCGATATTGACGACGGTGCCGCGCGCCAGGTCGCGCCCGTAGCACTTGCCGCACACCCCGACCTGCGACTCGCAAGTCAGCACCGAGCGGATCGACACCGCGTCGATGCCGGCCCGCTCGATCATGTCGACCGCATCCTCGTCGATCAGCTCGCCGGCCGCGAGCACGACCTCGTTCGACAGCGGGTCGAGCACGTCGACCGCGGCGCAGCGCCCGATGATGCGGTCGGACAGCGTCGCGATGATGTTGCCGCCCTCGACAACGGCGCGGGTCAACAGACCGCGGGTGGTGCCGCAATCCTCCTCGGTGATGATCGCGTCCTGCGCGACATCGACCAGACGGCGGGTCAGATAGCCGGAATTGGCGGTCTTCAGCGCCGTGTCGGCGAGACCCTTGCGGGCGCCGTGCGTCGAGTTGAAGTATTCGAGGACGGTCAGACCCTCCTTGAAGTTCGAGATGATCGGGGTGGCGATGATCTCGCCCGAGGGCTTGGTCATCAGCCCGCGCATCCCGGCCAGCTGCTTGATCTGCGCCGCCGAACCGCGCGCGCCCGAATCCGACATCATCCATACCGAGTTGATCGGCTCGCCGGGTTTGACCTGGCGGATGACCTTCATCATCTCCTCGGCGACCTTGTCCGAGCACGCGGTCCAGGCATCGACTTCCTTGTTGTACTTCTCGCGCTGCGTGATCAGCCCGTCCTGATACTGCTGCTCGTATTCCTTGACCCTTTCCTGCACCTCGGTAACGAGACGGTGCTTGGCCTCGGGGATGATCAGATCGTCCTTGCCAAACGAGATGCCAGCCTTGCACGCCTGCTGAAACCCGAGGCTCATCAGCCGGTCGCAGAAGATCACGGTCTCCTTCTGGCCGCAGAAGCGATAGACATGGTCGATCAGATCGCTGATCTGCTTCTTGCCGAGCAACTGGTTTATCAGCTCGAAATCGACCGCCGAGTGGCGCGGCAGGATCTCCGACAGCAGCATGCGGCCCGGCGTCGTCTCGACGCGCCGGACGACCGGGTTGCCCTGCTCATCGACGGTGCCGAAGCGCGCCTTGATCTTGCTGTGCAAGGTCACCGCCTTCGAGGCGAGCGCCTGCTCGATCTCGCCGACGCTGGTGAACGCCATGCCCTCGCCGGGTTCGCCGTCGCGCTGCATCGTGATGTGATAGAGGCCGAGAACGATGTCCTGCGACGGCACGATGATCGGCTTGCCGTTGGCCGGCGACAGGATGTTGTTGGTCGACATCATCAGGACGCGCGCTTCGAGCTGCGCCTCCAGCGACAGCGGCACGTGCACGGCCATCTGGTCGCCGTCGAAATCGGCGTTGAACGCGGTGCACACCAGCGGGTGAAGCTGGATCGCCTTGCCCTCGATCAGCACCGGCTCGAACGCCTGGATGCCGAGGCGGTGCAGGGTCGGGGCGCGGTTCAGCAGGACCGGGTGCTCGCGGATCACCTCTTCGAGGATGTCCCAAACCTCGGGCCGTTCCTTTTCGACCATGCGCTTGGCGGCCTTGATCGTGCTCGCCAGCCCGTAGAGTTCGAGTTTCGAGTAGATGAAAGGCTTGAACAGTTCGAGCGCCATTTTTTTCGGCAGCCCGCACTGGTGCAGCTTCAGCTCGGGGCCGACCACGATCACCGAACGGCCGGAATAATCGACGCGCTTGCCGAGCAGGTTCTGGCGGAAGCGGCCCTGCTTGCCCTTCAGCATGTCGCTCAAGGATTTCAACGGCCGCTTGTTGGCGCCGGTGATGACGCGACCGCGCCTGCCGTTATCGAACAGCGCGTCCACCGCCTCCTGCAGCATGCGCTTTTCGTTGCGCACGATGATGTCGGGCGCGCGCAGTTCAATGAGGCGCTTCAACCGGTTATTGCGGTTGATGACGCGACGGTACAGATCGTTGAGGTCGGAGGTCGCAAAACGGCCGCCATCCAAGGGCACCAGCGGGCGCAGTTCGGGCGGGATGACCGGGACGACTTCGAGGATCATCCATTCCGGCCGGCTGTTCGATTCGATAAACGCCTCGATCAGCTTCAGCCGTTTGACGAGTTTTTTGCGGCGCGCCTCGGAGCCGGTGTCGCGCAACTCGTCGCGCAGCCGCGATTTCTCCTCGACGCAGTCGATTGCCGACAGCATCGTGCGCAGCGCCTCGGCGCCGATCGACGCGGTGAACTGATCATCGCCGTACTCGTCCTGCGCCTTCATCAGCTCTTCTTCGCTCAGGAGCTGATGCAGTTTCAGCGGGGTCAGACCGGGCTCGATGACGACATAGTTCTCGAAATAGAGAATGCGCTCCAGGTCCTTCAGCGTCATGTCGAGCAACAGGCCGATGCGGCTCGGCAGCGACTTCAGAAACCAGATATGCGCGACCGGCGAGGCCAGCTCGATATGACCCATGCGGTCACGCCTTACCTTCGACAGCGTGACCTCGACACCGCATTTCTCGCAGATGATGCCGCGATACTTCATGCGCTTGTACTTGCCGCACAAGCATTCGTAATCCTTGATCGGGCCGAAGATGCGGGCGCAGAACAGCCCGTCCCGCTCCGGCTTGAACGTGCGGTAGTTGATCGTCTCGGGCTTCTTGATCTCGCCGTAGGACCACGACCGGATGCGCTCCGGGCTGGCGATCGAGATACGGATCTGGTCGAAGCTCTGCGGCCCCGAAACCTGCCCGAAGATGTTCATCAATTCATTCATCGAGGACCCCTCTCAGAACAGCCTTGTACGACTCGGTCCACGGTTGCCCCGAGCACCGGCGGCAATACCCTCTCCTGTATTGCGGGAGAGGGGGACCAAGCGCGAAGCGATTGGTGGGTGAGGGCATCGGCACCGCGCCGCCAGCTGCCCCCTCACCCCAACCCTCTCCCCCGGTGGGGAAGAGGGAGCGTTTTGTGACGGAACGCCGGCGGCCATCAGTAGCTGCGCTGCTCCAGCTCGACATTGAGCCCCAGCGAGCGCAATTCCTTGACCAGCACGTTGAACGATTCGGGGATGCCGGCCTCGAAATTGTCGTCGCCGCGGACGATCGCCTCGTAGACCTTGGTGCGGCCGGAAACGTCGTCCGACTTGACCGTCAGCATCTCCTGCAGCGTATAAGCCGCGCCGTAGGCTTCGAGCGCCCACACCTCCATCTCGCCAAAACGCTGGCCGCCGAATTGCGCCTTGCCGCCCAGCGGCTGCTGCGTCACGAGGCTGTACGGGCCGATCGAGCGGGCGTGGATCTTGTCGTCCACCAGGTGATGCAGCTTCAGCATGTAGATGTAGCCGACCGTCACCTTGCGGTCGAACGCCTCGCCGGTGCGGCCGTCGACCAGCGTCACCTGACCTGACGAGGACAGCCCCGCCCTGTCGAGCATCTGGACGATGTCGTCCTCGCGGGCGCCGTCGAAGACCGGGCTCGCCATCGGCACGCCGCGGGTCAGCTCGCCGGCCATCTCGATCACGTCGTCGTCCGGCAGCGCCGCGATCATCGTGCCCTGCCCGTCATAGATCTCGCCGAGCATCCGGCGCAGCTCGGGCACGGCCTGGGCGGCTCCGCCCCCACCGGGCCTGCCCCCACCGGGCCTGCCCCCGCCGGGCCTGCCATTGTGGCGCACGCCGTCCAGCACCTCGCCGATGCGGCGGCCGAGACCGGCGGCGGCCCAGCCGAGATGGGTTTCGAGGATCTGGCCGACATTCATGCGGCTCGGCACGCCGAGCGGGTTCAGCACGATATCGACCGGCGTGCCATCCTCCAGATACGGCATGTCCTCGATCGGCATGATGCGCGAGATGACGCCCTTGTTGCCGTGCCGTCCGGCCATCTTGTCGCCGGGCTGCAATTTGCGTTTCACGGCGACAAAGACCTTGACCATCTTCATCACGCCGGGCGGCAGCTCGTCGCCGCGCTGCAATTTCTCGACCTTGTTCTCGAACCGAGCTTCCAGCTCGCGAACGGCGTCGTCCATCTGCTTTTTCAGCGCCTCGATATCGGCCATTCTCGAATCGTCGCGCACGGTGATCTGGCGCCACTGGCCGGGCGGGTAATCGGCGAGCAGCGCGTCGGTGATCTCGCTGCCCGACCGCATGCCCTTCGGCCCGGCGACGCTGGTCTGGCCGAGCAGCAGCTCCTTGAGCCGCGCCGCAAAGCTGCGTTCGAGGATTTTGCGCTCGTCGTCGCGGTCCTTGGCGAGCCGCTCGATCTCGGCGCGTTCGATCGCCAGCGCGCGTTCGTCCTTGTCGACGCCGCGGCGCGAGAAGACCCGCACCTCGACGATTGTGCCGGAGACGCCCGGCGGCAGGCGCAGCGAGGTGTCGCGCACGTCGGAGGCCTTCTCGCCGAAGATCGCGCGCAGCAGCTTCTCCTCCGGGGTCATCGGCGATTCGCCCTTTGGCGTCACCTTGCCCACGAGGATATCGCCCGGCTTGACCTCGGCGCCGATATAGACGATGCCGGCCTCGTCGAGGTTTTTCAGCGCCTCCTCGCCGACATTCGGGATGTCGCGGGTGATCTCCTCCTGACCGAGCTTGGTGTCGCGCGCGCTCGCCTCGAACTCCTCGATATGGATCGAGGTGAACACGTCGTCGGAGACGATGCGCTCCGAGATCAGGATCGAATCCTCGAAATTATAGCCGTTCCACGGCATGAACGCGCACAACACGTTCCTGCCGAGCGCCAGTTCGCCAAGCTCGGTCGAGGGACCGTCGGCGAGGATATCGCCGGCGCGGACCTGCTGGCCGACCTTCACCAGCGGCCGCTGGTTAATGCAGGTGTTCTGGTTCGAGCGCTGGAATTTCAGCAGGTTGTAGATATCGACCCCCGACGCGGCGGCCGAACTTTCCTGCGCCCGCACGACGATGCGCGTCGCATCGACCTGGTCCACGGTGCCGGCACGCCGGGCGATGATCGTCACCCCGGAGTCGCGCGCGACGGTCTCCTCCATGCCGGTCCCAACCAGCGGCGCCTCGGCGCGGATCAGCGGCACCGCCTGGCGCTGCATGTTCGACCCCATCAGCGCGCGGTTCGCGTCGTCGTTTTCGAGGAACGGGATCAGCGCCGCCGCGACCGAGACGAGCTGCTTTGGCGACACGTCGATCAGATCGACATCCTCGGGCCGGCACAGCACGAAATCGCCGTTCTTGCGGCAGTTGGTCAGCTCCTCGGCGATGCGGCCGTCCGTATCGACCGGCACGTTGGCCTGGGCGATCGCGTAACGGCCCTCGTTCATCGCCGAGACATAGATGACTTCGTCGGTGACCTTGCCGTCTCGGACCTTGCGGTACGGGGTTTCGATAAACCCGTACTGGTTGACCCGCGCATAGGTCGCGAGCGAGTTGATCAACCCGATATTCGGTCCTTCCGGCGTTTCGATCGGGCAGATCCTTCCGTAATGCGTCGGGTGCACGTCGCGCACCTCGAACCCGGCGCGCTCGCGGGTCAGACCGCCGGGGCCGAGGGCCGACAGACGCCGCTTGTGGGTGATCTCCGACAGCGGATTGGTCTGGTCCATGAACTGCGACAGCTGCGACGAGCCGAAGAACTCGCGCACCGCGGCGGCGGCCGGTTTGGCGTTGATCAGGTCGTGCGGCATCACCGTGTCGATCTCGACCGACGACATGCGCTCGCGGATCGCGCGCTCCATGCGCAACAGGCCGACCCGGTACTGGTTCTCCATCAACTCGCCGACCGAACGCACGCGACGGTTGCCGAGATGGTCGATATCGTCGATCTCGCCGCGCCCGTCCTTCAGATCGACCAGCACGTTCAGGATCGCCAGGATGTCCTGCTTGCGCAGCACCCGCACCGTATCCTCGGCATCGACGCCGAGCCGCGAGTTCATCTTGACCCGACCGACCGCCGAGAGATCGTAGCGCTCGGGGTCGAAAAACAGGCTGTTGAACAAGGTCTCGGCGGTCTCCAGGGTCGGCGGCTCGCCGGGGCGCATGACGCGGTAGATGTCGATCAGCGCGTCCTCGCGGGTCGCGTTTTTGTCGATCGCCAGCGTATTGCGGATATAGGGTCCCTTGGTGTCGGCGCCGCGGCTGATCAGGTCGATGTCGAGCACCGGCAGTTCGGCGAGCCCGGTCTCTTCGAGAAGCTGCAACGCCGCCTCGGTGATCTCGTCGCCGGCCTCGAAATAGACCTCGCCGGTTTCCTCGTTGATCAGATCCTGCGCGAAATAGCGGCCGATCAGCTCCTCGTGCGGCGCCAGCACATTGACGAGACCGGCCTCGCGCAGCCGGCGCCCGAGGCGCGGCGTCATGCGCTCGCCGATCTGCGCCCGGACCTCGCCGGTATCGGCGTCGATCAAATCGGCGGTCAGTTTGCCGCGGAAATGCTCCTCCTGGAACGGCGTCATCCAGCCGCTCGCGCCGCGCTGATAGACGACCGTGCCGTAAAATGCCGAAAGGATCTCCTCCTTCGACATCCCGATCGCTGCGCCGGGCGGCAGGGTCTTGCCCTCTTCCTTCGCCTGGGCGCGCTTCAGCTCGGTGGCGGCATCGTCGAGCGCCAGCAGCAAGGTCGTCGCCGGCAATTTGCGGCGCCGGTCGATGCGGACATAGACGTGGTCCTTGGCATCGAACTCGAAATCGAGCCAGGAGCCGCGATACGGGATGACGCGCGCCGCGAACAGGTACTTGCCCGACGAGTGCGTCTTGCCCTTGTCATGATCGAAAAAGACGCCGGGGCTGCGGTGCATCTGCGAGACAATGACCCGCTCGGTGCCGTTGATGATGAACGTGCCGTTGCGCGTCATCAGCGGCATGTCGCCCATATAGACGTCCTGCTCTTTGATATCGTGGATCGAGCGCGAGCCGGTATCCTCGTCGATGTCCCACACGACGAGGCGCAAGGTCACCTTGAGCGGCGCGGCGAAGTTGATGCCGCGCTGCTGGCACTCGTCCACGTCATATTTCGGCGTTTCCAGCTCGTAGCGGACGAATTCGAGCTGCGCCCGTTCCGAAAAATCGCGGATCGGAAAGACCGAACGGAAGACTTCCTGCAGCCCGACACTGGCGCGCTGCTCCGGTGCAACCCCCATCTGCAAGAAGTGGTCGTAAGAACTCCGCTGCACCTCGATCAGGTTCGGCATCGGAGCAACTTCGGGGATGCGCCCGAAAGTTTTGCGGATCCGCTTCTGGCCGTTGAAGGATATCGCCATTTATGACCCTCGCTGTGAGCCGCCCGCGACTTCGACGTGAAGTCCGCGGCCCGGAATTCCTGTCACTGTCCGCAAACCCGCGCCCGCAACTCCGCAGGGGCGGTCACGTCCCGCCTGAGGCGGGCGGCGCGCGGTTCATGACGCGGAGACGCCAAGACCGGGCGTGCGAGCGTACCCGCACCCCGGCTCAGCAAATCTCGAGATCGGCGCGCCGCCGCGAAGAAGGATCGGGCGGAGACCGCTGCGCGCTTCCAGAAGGTCGTGACGGACCTACCTTATTTCGACAGTCGCGCCCGCGTCTTCAAGCTGCTTCTTGATTTTGTCCGCCTCTTCCTTGTTGACGCCTTCCTTGACCGGCTTTGGCGCCGCCTCGACCAGGTCCTTCGCCTCCTTGAGGCCGAGCGAGGTGATCGCGCGGACTTCCTTGATCACGTTGACCTTTTTCTCGCCGATCGCCGCCAGGATCACGTCGAACTCGGTCTTTTCGACCGGAGCCTCGGCCGCCGCCGCCGCGCCGCCGCCGGCCGCCGCCACCGCGACCGGTGCCGCCGCCGAGACGCCCCACTTCTCTTCGAGCATCTTCGCCAGCTCCGCCGCCTCGATGACGGTCAGCGACGAAAGATCATCGACGAGTCTTCCCAGATCAGCCATCTTCCCACTCCCGATTGCGCCCTAAAGCCTGCTTCCAAATCCCTCGGTCATTGCGAGGACCCGCGGACTTGATCCGCGGGGACAAGGCAATCTCGGCCGCCTCGCGTACCCGAACGGAGATTGCTTCGCGGAGCCTGTCCTCGGGCGGCGCACAGCGCCGACCCGTGGGCCCGCAATGAATGCTTCCGTGCACCAAATCCTGCTCTATTCGGCCGCTTCTGCCGCCGCGGTCTCGCCGGTCTTCTCCGAGTAGGCGGCGAGCACGCGCGCCAGCTGGCCGCCCGGCGTCTGCAGCAGTACCGCGAGCTTGGTTGCCGGCGCGTTGATCAGACCGATGATCCTGCCGCGCAGCTCGTCGAGCGAGGGCAGGGTCGCCAGCGCCTTGACGCCGGTCTCATCAAGCACCTGGCCTGAGAGGCCGCCGCCGACGATCGTCAGCTTGTTGTTGCGGTTGGCGTACTCGACTGCGGCCCTGGCCGCCGCCACCGGATCGCGCGAGAACGCGATCGCGGTCGGCCCGGTAAAGAGCGGCGCCAGCCCCTCGAACGGCGTCCCTTCGAGCGCGCGCCTCGCCAGCCGGTTCTTGGTGACGCGATAGCGCGCCCCGGCGCCGCGCATCTGTCGCCGCAGCTGCGTCACCTCGGCGACGGTCAGCCCGCTTTGATGCGTCACAACGACACAGACCGTCTCGGCCAAATCCTGATGCAGATTCGCGGTCAGTTGCTGCTTCTGCGCTCGATCCACCGATCATCTCCACTTCTCGTCGCGCCGTGGGCCGCGCCGCCCCCGGCGAACAGCGCACGACCGAACCGCGCGAGTCAGGCTCGCGTCTCCTCGCCGAGCCCGGCGAGATCGACATTGACGGCGGGACCCATCGTCGAGCTGAGATGAACCCGCTTGATGTAGGTGCCCTTGACGCCGCTCGGCTTGTTGCGCGTGATCGCGCCGACAAAGGCGCGCACATTATCGACCAGCGCATCGTCAGTAAAGCTCGCTTTGCCGACCCCGGCATGGACGATGCCGGCCTTCTCGGCGCGGAACTCGACCTGGCCGCCCTTCGCCGCCTGCACCGCCTCGGCGACGTTCTGCGTCACCGTGCCGAGCCGCGGGTTCGGCATCAGCCCGCGCGGCCCCAGAATCTTACCGAGCCGGCCAACCAGCGCCATCATGTCCGGCGTGGCGACCGCCCGGTCGAAATTGATGTTGCCGGCCTGCACCTGCTCGACCAGCTCCTCGGCCCCGACGACATCGGCGCCGGCCGTCTCGGCCTCGCGGGCGCGGTCGCCGCGGGCAAACACCGCGACCCGCACCGGCTTGCCGGTGCCGTGCGGCAGCATGACCGTGCCGCGCAGGTTCTGGTCGGGTTTGCGCGGATCGACATTGAGGTTCATCGAGATCTCGACCGTCTCGTCGAACTTGGCCGAGGCGCGCGACTTGATCTGCTTGACCGCCTCGTCGATTCGCACCGTCGCGTTCGGGTCGATCCCTTCATAAGCCTTGTTCAGCCGCTTGCCGGTTTTCGCCATGCTCCGCTCCCGCTGACTGGTGTTATTCGACGACTTCGAGGCCCATCGAGCGCGCCGAGCCGATCACCATCCGGCATGCCGCGTCGAGATCGTTGGCGTTGAGGTCCTGCATCTTCGTTTCGGCGATCTCGCGGATCTGCTCCATCGTGACCCTTCCGGCCGTGCCGCCCTTGCCCGTCGTCTGCGAACCCTTCTCGATGCCCGCAGCCTTTTTCAGAAAATAGCTGGCCGGCGGCGTCTTGGTCACGAACGTAAAGCTGCGGTCGCCATAGGCCGTGATGACGACCGGGATCGGCATGCCGACTTCGAGGTTCTGCGTCTGCGCGTTGAACGCCTTGCAGAACTCCATGATGTTGAGACCGCGCTGGCCGAGCGCCGGGCCGATCGGCGGCGACGGGTTGGCCTTGCCGGCCGGCACTTGCAGCTTGATCAACCCGACAATCTTTTTCGCCATGCTCTATCCTCACCACCCCGGCGGAGGGCGGCGTTCATGCTGCCATCACCTCGCCCGCTGACCCATGGATCCCGGCTTTCGCCGGGATGCTCGCACGGCTGCGCCGTGCTCACACCTTCTCGACCTGCGAGTATTCGAGTTCGACCGGCGTCGCCCGGCCGAAGATCGAGACGGCGACCTTGACCCGCGACTTCTCCTCGTCGACCTCCTCGACAACTCCGTTAAACGAGGTGAACGGCCCGTCCGAGACCCGCACCTGCTCGCCGATCTCGAATGTAATCGACGGTTTCGGCCGTTCGATCCCTTCCTGCATCTGGTGGATGATGCGCGCCGCCTCAGCGTCGCTGATCGGCAGCGGCTTGCCGCGCCCCCCGAGAAAGCCGGTCACCTTCGCGGTGTTCTTGACGAGGTGCCAGGTCTCGTCGTCAAGATCCATCTTGATCAGCACATAGCCCGGAAAGATCTTGCGCTCCGAGCTGACCTTGGCGCCGCGCTTGACCTCGACGACCTCCTCGGTCGGCACCAGGATTTCGTCGAAGCGGTCCGACAGGCTCTTCTGCTCGGCCTGCTCGCGGATCGCCGCGGCAACCTTCTTCTCAAAACCGGAATAGACGTGGATGACGTACCAGCGGCTGGCCATGGCGCGATTCTCCCGACCCTACTGCCCAAGCCCGTAGATCAGCCGCACGCCAAAAGCCAGCACCTGATCGACCGCGAAGAAGAACGCCGCGGCGATGAACACCATCAGGAAAACCATCCCGGTCGTGACCAGTGTTTCCTTGCGCGTCGGCCAGGTGACCCGCGCCATTTCCTGGCGCACCTGCTGGATGAATTCGGTCGGTGAGGTTCTGGCCATATCGAATCGTTCTAACCTTTTGTCTGACCTTTTGCCGGCGCGCTCGCCGAGCGGCGCAGGGATGATAATCGCAAAAAATATGGGGCGCCGCCGCCGGAATGGCAGGAGTGGAGGGGCTCGAACCCCCAACCCCCGGTTTTGGAGACCGGTGCTCTACCAGTTGAGCTACACTCCTACTCGCTTTCACCGTCATGGCCGGGCTTGACCCGGCCATCTCCGGGGACTGCACGAGATCCGCGGGTCAAGCCCGCGGATGACGGCCGCTACGCGGCCGTCATTTCAATATTTTCGCGACGACGCCGGCGCCGACGGTGCGGCCGCCTTCGCGGATGGCAAAGCGCAACCCTTCGTCCATCGCGATCGGCACCAAGAGGGTCACCTCCATCGACACGTTGTCGCCCGG
>JBFWVT010000044.1:0-40460 GCA_050246595.1 Alphaproteobacteria bacterium | reverse complement strand
CCCGCCGGTTTCGGCCAGAACCTTGGTGATCGCCGCCGTCAGCGTCGTCTTGCCGTGATCGACATGCCCGATCGTCCCGACATTGCAATGCGGCTTCGTCCGACTAAACCTCGCCTTCGACATCGCTCTTCTTCCTCAGTCAATTTCTGAGCAGCTTTGTCACGCCATCTTGGCGCGGACTTCGTCCGCGACGGCCTGCGGCACCTGCTCGTAATGGTCAAAATGCATCGTATACTGCGCCCTTCCCTGGCTCATCGAGCGCAATGTGTTGACATAGCCGAACATATTGGCGAGCGGCACCATCGCGTTGATAACGCGGGCATTGCCGCGCGAATCCATGCCGGTCACCTGGCCGCGCCGGCTGTTCAGGTCGCCGATCACATCGCCCATGTACTCCTCGGGGGTGACGACCTCGACGCGCATGATCGGCTCCAGCAGCTTCGGCGCCGCTTTCAGTACGCCGTCCTTGAACGCCGCGCGGGCGGCAATCTCAAAGGCCAGCACGCTCGAATCGACATCATGATAAGCACCGTCGATCAGATCGGCCTTCAGGTCGATCACCGGGAACCCGGCGAGAACGCCGTTCTCGGTCGAGGCCTTGAGGCCCTTTTCGACACCCGGCACATATTCCTTCGGCACCGCGCCGCCAACGACCGAATTCTCGAACACGAACCCTGATCCCGGCGGCAGAGGCTCGAAGCGGATCTTGACGCGGGCATACTGTCCGGCGCCGCCGGTCTGCTTCTTGTGCGTGTAGTCGATCTCGGCCGGGCGGGTGATCGTCTCGCGATAGGCGACCTGCGGCGCGCCGATATTGGCGTCGACCTTGAACTCGCGCTTCATGCGGTCGACAATGATTTCGAGGTGCAGTTCGCCCATTCCCTTGATCACGGTCTGACCGCTCTCGTGATCGACCGCGACGCGGAACGAGGGGTCCTCGGTCGCCAGCCGCGCCAGCGCCTGCCCCATCTTTTCCTGATCGCCCTTGGTCTTCGGCTCGACCGCGATCTCGATGACCGGGTCCGGGAAGTCCATGCGTTCGAGCACGACCGGGCGCGCGGGGTCGCTCAGCGTGTCGCCGGTCGTGGTGTTCTTCAGACCGGCCAGCGCCAGGATGTCGCCGGCGCGCGCCTCCTTGACATCCTCGCGGTGATTGGCGTGCATCAGCAGCATGCGCCCGATCCGCTCGCGCTGGTTCTTGACCGTGTTCAGCACCTGCGAGCCGGCCGTCAGCACGCCGGAATAAACCCGGATAAAGGTCAGCGAGCCGACAAACGGGTCCGACATGATCTTGAACGCAAGCGCAGAGACCGGCTCGTCATCCGAGGCGTGGCGCTCGACCGGCTCGTCCGAACCCATCTTGACGCCCTTGATCGCCGCGACATCGGTCGGCGCCGGCAGATACGCGACAATGGCGTCGAGCAGCGGCTGCACGCCCTTGTTCTTGAAGGCCGAGCCGCACAGCACCGGGACAAAGGCGCCCGAGATCGTACCCTTGCGGATGCAGCTTCGCAGCGTCTCGGCGTCGGGCTCTTCGCCGCCGAGATAGGCTTCGAGCGCCGCATCGTCCTGTTCGACCGCGAGTTCGACGAGAAGATGGCGGGCTTCGGCCGCGGCTTCCTTCATGTCGGCCGGAATATCGACGACATCGAACTGCGCGCCCAGCGTCTCGTCCCGCCACTTCATTGCCGTGTTGGCGACCAGATCGACAACCCCGACAAAATCGCTTTCGACACCGATCGGCAGTTGCGTCACCACAGGGGTCGCGCCGAGCCGCTCGTTGATCTCACGCACGCAGCGCGCAAAGTCGGCGCCGATGCGGTCCATCTTGTTGACAAAGCAGATGCGCGGCACGCCGTATTTGTCGGCCTGCCGCCACACCGTCTCGGATTGCGGCTCGACCCCGGCAACCGAGTCGAAAACCGCGACCGCGCCGTCGAGCACGCGCAGGCTGCGTTCGACCTCGATCGTGAAATCGACGTGGCCCGGGGTGTCGATGATGTTGATGCGATGGTCATTCCAGAAACAGGTCGTCGCGGCCGAGGTGATCGTGATGCCGCGTTCCTGCTCCTGCTCCATCCAGTCCATCGTTGCGGTGCCTTCGTGCACCTCGCCGAGCTTGTAGGAGCGCCCGGTGTAATAGAGGATGCGCTCGGTCGTCGTCGTCTTGCCGGCGTCGATATGCGCCATGATGCCGATATTGCGGTATCGCTCCAGTGGCGTTGTGCGTGCCATTGCCGAATACTCCAGCGGCGCCCCTCTGTCGCTTGAGGAGAGGCGCCGCCCCGATTGTGCCAAACAGGCTGCCCCGGTCAGGCCAACCCGCGGGCCGACCGGGGCACGCCCGCGTGAGGGACGTGCGTTACCAGCGATAATGCGAGAACGCTTTGTTCGCGTCCGCCATCCGGTGCGTGTCTTCCCGCCGCTTGACGGCGACGCCCCGGTTGTTTGCGGCATCGAGCAACTCGCCCGACAGCCGTTCCTCCATCGTGTTTTCCGAGCGGTTGCGCGAACTGCCGATCAGCCAGCGGATCGCCAGCGCCTGGGCGCGGTCCGGCCGTACCTCGACCGGCACCTGATAGGTGGCGCCGCCGACCCGGCGCGAGCGCACCTCGACCGCCGGGCGGACATTGCCCAGCGCGTCGTGAAAGACCCGGATCGGGTCCTGCCCGGTGCGCCGCTGGATGCGGTCGAAGGCGCCGTAGACAATGCGCTCGGCAACCGACTTCTTGCCCTCGTACATCAGGCAGTTCATGAATTTCGTGACGATGGCGTCGCCGAATTTCGGATCCGGCAGGACTTCGCGTTTGACCGCGGCGCGACGGCGCGACATCGTTCTGCTCCCTCGTCCCTGATCTCTCTATTTCGGCCGCTTGGCGCCATACTTGGAGCGGCGCTGCCGCCGATCCTTGACACCCTGCGTGTCGTGCGTGCCGCGGATGATATGATAGCGCACACCGGGCAGGTCCTTGACGCGGCCGCCGCGGATCAGCACGACCGAGTGCTCTTGCAAATTATGGCCCTCGCCGGGGATGTAGCTGGTCACCTCGAACCCGTTGGTCAACCGCACGCGCGCCACCTTGCGCAGCGCCGAGTTCGGCTTTTTCGGAGTCGTCGTGTAGACGCGCGTGCAGACGCCCCGCTTTTGCGGGCACTCCTCCATCGCCGGCACCTTGTTGCGCGCCGCGATCGGCTTGCGCGGCTTGTTGATCAACTGGTTGATCGTCGGCATTCCTCACCAATCCGAAACAGACGGTCAAATCGGGCAGACAGCAGCCCCGACCGCTAACGCAAGCCGGGCGCGACAATCCCTCTGCCCTGTGAATTTCGCCCGCTCGCACGGGCGCCGTGCCATGTTCACCAAGCCCCGGCTGCGTCCAGGTGGCATCCTGCGGCCAGCCGCGAAGGCGCGGAATATAGGGAGCGCGCCGAGGGGGGTCAAGCGGAATACCGGCCCACCGCAGGGCGATCGCATCTGCGAAATCTTCAGCCGTCATTCCCGCGAAAGCGGGAATCCAGGGGCCAGCGCTCTACCACCTGCCCTGGACTCCCGCTTTCGCGGGGGTGACGAGGAGAGCAGCGATGACAAGAAAAGGTTGAGCCGGGCTGCACCAAATGCAACCGCCCTGCGGCCCCCGCCTCGCCCTGGCCTGTGAATGGCGCGCTGTATGCTCCGAGACGACGTGCCGCGCAGGCCGTCTCGGAGCAGCGCCTTTTCTACGTCACCAACAGCCTGACGATCGCGTCGAAATGGTCGTCGGCCAGTTTGCGCAATTCGGCGTCGGTGCGATCCTGGACCGGGTGCGGGATGAAGACCAGCGCCGGGTCGGTGCCGAGCGATTTTGCCTGCGCCTTTGCGCCCTCGATAAATTCCTCCGTCGCCACCCCAACACTCGGAATGCCGCGCGCTTCGAGTTCCGCCATGTCATGCGTACAGCACGATATGCAGGACCCTCAGTCGCTCAGCCCCTCGATGACGAGGTTGACCTCGGTCGCGATCTGCTGCTGCAACGGCAGCGGCGCGGTGCGCGTGTTGGTCGGCTTTTTGTAGCGCCTTGTCGCGACGCCGCGCTCGTTGAGCCGCTCCTCAAGACGATCGAGGAACACGTCGCCCCTCGGTTTGGCGATGTCGAGCAGCCCCACCGTCAGCCCGTCGAGCCGGTTGGGCCGGGCCAGCCGCGGTCTTATCGTCGGACTTCGCTCCGATGTCGGATCGAGAAGCACGGTCATGGACACCTCCCTAAGAAGCCACCTCCCTCTCCCCCCTGGGGGCGGAGAGGGCCGGGGTGAGGTGGGGGATTCCAGAGCGGTTGCCGACACCCACCTCATCCTCCCAGCGCTTGCGCGCTGGGTCCCTCCCCCGGACAGGTCCGGGGCAGGCCCTCTCCCCCCTGAAGGGCGGAGAGGGAATACTGGCGATTATACTCCCTCTCCGCCCACTATGGATCGTGGCGGGGCGGAGAGAGGATTCAGCTCCTAACCTCCCGCGTCACCGGCAGACTGCCGCGCGCGCCGCCCGCCGACCAGCCGCCGATGATGCCGGAAAACATCCCGGCATCGCCGCCGGCGCGCACGATCATCAACCCGCCGGGGCGGAACTTGTTGACGGTTTTCCCCGCCAATGATTGCGGGCCGCCCTCGGCGATGCCCCTGGCCCCCGCGATAATGTCGTCGCCGGGGATTTCGCACAGCCGATACAGTTCCTCGTAGAGCCGCGCCTTCGACCAGCCGGCGTTCTTGAACGTGCGGTGATGCTCGGGACAGACGACGAGCAGCGCGTCGCAAGAGGGCGCCAGCTTGACGCTGTGGATCGCCTTCAAGGACTCGGCAAAGCTCTTCGCCAGGCTTTCGGGTTCGCGCGATTTCTGATCGACGACGCCCTGCAGCCCGAACCCGGCGAACACGGTGACGGCCGACACGCCCGGCTTCAGCCCGCGCTCGACCGCCAGCGGCTCCCAGGACGATCCCTCCTCGTCCTCGGCGAAGCAGTAGGAGAGCTTGCCGGGGTTGCCGAGGGTCGCGCGATCGACCTCCTGCGGCCGTCCCTCGCCGATATTGCGGATCACCAGTTGCAGCGCGCGGCCGATCGACGAATTGGCGCGGTTGCCCTGGCCGAGCGCGTTGCCCTTGGCGTTCATGCCGATCCGCCGCCGGATCGGCCCGTTGACGATGACGACGGGGCCGACGAACATCGTTGTCGCCAGCACCCCGTGCATCGCGAACGACTCGTCGAGCACCGCCTCGACCGCGGCCAGCACGACCGGCAGATATTCCGGCTTGCACCCGGCCATCACGGCGTTGATCGCGATCTTCTCGACCGTCGCCGACGCCAGCGCCGGCGGCACCAACCCGATCACCTCCTGCGGGTCGCGCGACGTGCCGTCGAGCATGCGCAGCACGCGCTCCTCGGTCGGCGGCACCAGCGGCAGACCGTCCGACCAGCCGCGCGCGAACATCGCCTCCTGCTCGTCCTCGTCGCCGCCGATCTCGACCCGGCGCGACTTGAGGCCGGTCTCGTTAAAGCGCACCTTGAGGCGTTCGATTGTGCCCGGCTCGACATTCTTCGCGCCGCAGCCCGGCTGCGATTCCGGCAGGTCGCGTCCGAGATCGGCAATGCCGGTCAGACTCTCCCATTCGGCGCGGTCCCAGCCGAAAATGCGCGCCGTCTCGCGCCCGCCGTCGAAGCGGATCAGGGTCGGCACGATCTCGACTTTCAATCGATGCGAGACATCGAGGTCGAGATCGGCTTCACGGGCCGGCACCGTTTCCGGAAAAGCCGGGTCATCCTGCGTATAGACCGTAAGGCCGGCGCGCGCCGCCAGTTCGCCAAGGACCGGCGCGATTATCACGCAGGTCGGGCAGTCGCGCTTGACGATTGCGACCAGACCGTCTTGCGACACAGGACTCATCGCGCGCTCCGCCCCCGTTTCGCTCCAGCATGAACCCCCGCCGCCGTGACGGCAAGCCCCACCGGCAGGTTCCCGGGCCGCTCAGTCCGCTGCCGCGGTGGCTGACAGATCGGCGCGCTCGCGGCGCTTTGCGGCGACATAACGGTCGCCGAGCCAGGCCGCCAGCGCGGTAATCACCATAAAAATCATGCTGCCGAGAAACACCCATTGCGGCGCGCCCCGGTCCATAATGTAGCCGAACATCAGCGGCCCGAGCATCCCGGCGAAATTGAACCCGGTCGTGACGACCCCGAAGGTGCGTCCGACCGCGCCAGGCGGCGCTGCGGCGCGCACCAGCATATCGCGCGACGGCATGATCAGTCCGCCGAGAAACCCGGCCGCCGCCATCGCGACGAGCAATGGCGCGGTGCCGAGCGCGACCAGCCCGATCGCCGCCACGATGCCGGCGTTGATCGCATAGCCGAGTGCCGCGACATCGGCGTGCCGGCGGGTCAAATCGGCGACAAACCCGCCGGCCAGGACGCCCAGCGCCTGCGCCGCGAGATACGAGGTCAGCGCCAGATTGGCGACCGATAGCGGCGTCCCGTAGGCGGTTGTCAGCGCGACGACCGAAAAGGTGCTGATGCCGCTGCTCGACAGGCTCATCAGCGCGAAAAACCCGGTCAGCGCCAGGATCGCCGGGGTCAGGATCGCGGTCATCCCCTGCTTCGGAACCGCTTCGGCCAGGGCGCTTGAGGACGCGGTCGCGAGCAAAGGGGCAGGTTTAGGGGTTTCCTCGACACCGCGCGCCAGCGCCAGCGGCAGCGCGACGACGATCGCGAGAATGCCGGCCGCGATCAGCCCAAAGCTCAGCCCGCCAAACGCGACAAGGGCGAGCATCGTGACCGGCGCGACGGCGTTGCCGAGAAACCCGGAAAACGTATGGATCGAAAAGGCGCGGCCGAGCCGGGTGGTCGGGATCTTGGCCGACAGCAGCGCGTAATCGGCGGGGTGAAACACCGCGTTGGTCAGTCCGACCAGCGCCATCGCGAGCAGCAGGTGCCAGTAGGACGGGGACAGCCCGAACCCGACAAACGCGATCCCCGCCCCGAGCAATGCCGCGACCAACATGCGTCGCGACCCGATCCGATCGACGAGAAACCCGACCGGCAATTGCGCCGCGACCGCGACCACATTTGCCACCGTCAGCGCCAGGCCAAGCTCGACAAACCCGACCCCGAGCGCCGTCGTCAGAAACGGGAACAGCGGCGGCAGTACGAGGTGCTGAAAATGGTTGACGAAATGCGCCGCCGAGACCAGCGCGATCGCCTGGTATTCTCCCGCCCTGCCTCCGCCGCGCGCGCCGCCGGGCGCTGTCAGCGCTTCGGTCGTCATGCCGCTCCCACACCTCCGATTGCGCGGCTCTCAAGATGGCGCGCATGGAGGCAGCCGGCAACCTTCGGTTCGGCAGGGCTGATCCGCCGATGATCGGGAGCCGAGGCTCACGATCCCGGTTTAGGCTGGCGTCAGCGGCTCGACAACGGCCCACAGGTCATTGGATACAAGGGGCTTGGCCATGCACTCCGGAACAGCCCCCTCGTACCGCCGTTCCCGGTTCTGTCAGACACTTCAGGCGCTCCCGGCAACCGACACTCCAAGGCGATCCTCGCATGCAGCAAAATGAATTTGCGCCGGTCTTTGATCCGCGCGGGCGGGTCGAAGCGGAACACGCTTCTCCGGCGCCGCGCGTCGTGGTGCTCGCGGGTCTGCGGCTCGGCATTCTCGACAACACAAAATGGAATGCCGGGCGGCTCCTGCGCAAAACGGCGCTGCTTCTCGGCGAGCGCCACGATTTCGCCGCGGTCAACTACTACCGCAAGGAAAGCTTCTCAAAAGCGGCCGAGCCGGTGTTGATCGGGCGGATCGCTTCCGAGAACGATATCGTCCTGACCGCGATCGGCGATTGAGGGTCGTGCACGTCGTGCTGTACGCATGACGCAATCGCGCTCGAAAGACTGGGGCGGCCGGTCGCGGTCGTCGTCACCACCGAATTTCTCCACGAGGCCGAGGTGCAGCGGGCGGCGCTCGGCATGCCGGACCTCGCGCCGGTCGTCATCGACCACCCGCTCAGCACGATCTCGGAAGCCGGGATCGACGCGCGCGCGGCGCAAGCCGCCGAGCAGGCCGAGCAGCGCTGGACAACAGTTGGAACTGGTGCATGAACAGAAAACAGCTTTGGTGGACCGCAGCCGGAATTGGCGGATCGCTGGCGCTCGGCGCGGTGTTGTGGGGACCAATTGCCAGCCAGGTCGAGCGGGCGCGCTACAAGGTCGTCCATCGCAAGCGCAACATCGAGATCCGCGACTACACCCCGATGATCGTGGCCGAAACCGAGATTTCGGGCGACCGGGAGCACGCGATACGGCAGGGCTTCCGCACGCTCGCCGATTACATCTTCGGCGACAACACCGCCTCCCGGGTCATCGCGATGCGGGCAGCGGTGACGCAGCAGCCCGGCGGACAGCCGAGCAGCGAAAAGATCGCGATGACGGCGCCGGTGACACAGCAGCCGGAAAACGGCTTCTGGCTGGTGCGGTTCGTAATGCCGGCGCGCTACACAACCGATACGCTGCCCCGGCCCAATAATCCGGCGGTCATGCTCAGGCATCTCGAAGCAAAGCGCTTTGCGGCGATCCGGTTCTCCGGCGTGGCGCGCGACACCGGTCTGCAACGGCACACCAAGCGGCTCGAAAGCTTTATCCGGGATAAAGGTCTGCGCCCGCTGTCGCCTCCCGCCTTCGCGTTCTACAACCCGCCCTGGACCTTGCCGTTTCTGCGCCGCAACGAGGTCATGATCGAGATCGCGCAACAGTGAGGGCCGGATATGAGCGAAGCTTTCGACCGGCGGCGGCACCGCTTTCCGCAGAGCCGGTATTTCGAGGACCTCGCGATCGGCGAGCAATTCTACATCCCGAGCCGCACCGTCACCGAGGCCAATTTCGCGGCGTTCCAGACGGTCTCGGCCGACAACCACCCGATCCACTACGATGTCGAATATTGCCGCGAGCGCGGCCATCCCGGTCCGCTGGCGCACGGGTATCAGGTGCTGTGCTTTACCGCCGCCGGCGCCGGCACCTTTGCCCATGTCATCGGCGATTCGCTGATCGCCTTTATCGAGCAGTCGTCAAAATTCCTGAAACCGGTCTATCCCGGCGACACGCTCTATCCGAACCTGACGGTCGCCGCCTTGACCGCGCAGCGCACGACCGGGGTCGTCACGGTCGCGGTGAGCGTGCACAACCAGAAGAATGAGCTTGTGCTGACCGGCGAGCAGAAATACCTGCTCAAGAAACGCAACCCCGGCTAGCCGCACCGGGGCAGCGACCCGCTTTCCTTCTTGCGCCTGTTGTCGCCGGGACCGGACCATCGCCGAGCAGCGCCGGCAGAATGGCCCGGCCCACGGTCGTTCAGGCGCCCTGCTGTTTCGGATCGGTCCCGTCTACCGTTGCGATCCCTGCTGCTGCGACCCCTGCGAGCCGCCGCTGCCGGAAGTCCCGGAGCCGCCGGAACCCGTGCCGAGACCGAGCCTCGCCATGGTCTGCGTGTCCAGCTGGCCGGTTACCGGAAGCTGCTCTTTCCTTTGGAAATTCTTCACGGCCGTCTGGGTTGACGATCCCCAGAGACCGTCGGTTGCGCCGGTATACAGGTTCTGCTCGTGCAGCTTCTGCTGGACCCGCATGATCTGTTGCGTGGTGAGCTGGACCGGGACGGTTTCCGTCTGTGTCGGCTGGCTGCTCTGCGATGTCTGCTGGGCGATGGCCGGAGCCGTTGCGAGGGCGCCGGCGGCGAGTAGCGCAGCTAGGAAATGACGCGTCATCTCGTTCTCCTTCAGTTCCGTTCAGTAAGGCCCGCTCGATTCTTGTCCATAGCGGCGTCTTGGGACTCAAACAGAACCGCCCCCGGTGCGTTTCCGAAACGCCAGATGGGGGAAAGATCATGCCGCCTCGGCAACCGGAGGCGTGTACGGGCGCTGTTTGCGTCTCCTCCCGTTCGGCGAGCCGCGCCTGCCCGGGGTGCGTCATAAGGCCTCTCCCCCGCCCGGACCGGTCTGATCCGACACAAAAATGCCGCGAAGCCCGGGTTGCAATAAACAGTCAACAATGGTGTTATCGCCCATGGCTGCCCCGCGGCACACAATCAGGATCGATTGGCGGCGCTGGTGCGGGTTTCCGTGCGTCGGCCTGCTGTTCGCCGCCGCTCTTGCCGGGTTCGCAAACGCGCAGCCGAGGGCGCAGGAGCCGGCACCCGAGCCGCGCTATTTCCGGATCGGCACGGCGGCTACCGGCGGGAGTTTTTTCGAAATCGGCGGCATCGTCGCCAGCGCGGTGTCGGGGCCGACCGAGGGACCGCCTTGCGGACGCGGCGGCACTTGCGGCGTTCCGGGTCTCGTCGCGGTGGCGCAGGCAACACCGGGTTCGATCGGCAATTTGCGGCTGATCGACAAGGGTGAGATCGAATCGGGTTTTGCCCAGGCCGATCTCGCCGGCTGGGCCTATAACGGGGTCAAGCTGTTCGCCGACAGCGGTCCGCTGCGCGAGCTGCGCGCGATCGCCAGCCTGTTTCCGGCGGTGGCGCATCTCGTTGTCCGGGCCGACAGTCCGATCCGCTCGCTCGCCGATCTCAAGGGCAAGACGGTCGCGGTCGGCGAGGCCGGGTCGGGCAGCGCCGCCGACGCCGCAATCGTGTTCGAGGCGGCGGGGCTGGGCGGCGGCGATCTCGTTCAGAGATACCTGCGGCCCGCACCGGGGGCCGCCGAACTGAAGGCGGGGACGATCGACGCGCTGTTTCTTGTCGGCGGGTCTCCGGTGCCGGTGATCCGGGATCTGGCCGCGAGCACGCCGATCCGGCTGATCCCGATCGAGGGTGAGGTGGTGGAAAGACTGAAGAAGGATTTCGCCCATTACCAGATCACGGCGATCCCGGCGGGCGCCTATTCGGGGGTCGAAACGCCGACCCCCTCGATCGGTTTTTCGGCGCTGTGGCTGACCAACAGCCGGGCCGATCCCGATCTGGTCTATGCGATCACAAAATCGTTGTGGAACCCGGCGACCGCGAAGCTGCTGAGCGCGGTCGAGCCGATCGGCGCCCAGATCCGCCTGGAGCGCGCGCTTGACGGGCTGTCGGTCCCGCTGCACGCCGGCGCGGCGCGCTTTTATCGCGAGGCCGGTCTACCGGTGAACAACACCCCGGCGCTGCCGCCCGAAACGCAGGCAAACGGCAACGGCACAAAAGAAGTCGCGCAGGATGGGCGCGGTAAGGATATATCGTCCGAGGCCGATGCGGTCCAGCCGAAGGAACCCTGATCAGAATGAGTCTGCTCGAACGCTGGCGCGACTACTGGTCGCCCCGGGAGGAGGTCGAGACCTCGCCGCGCATCTCCGACGAGGTGAAATACACGACCTGCTATATGTGCGCCTGCCGCTGCGGCATCAAAGTCCATCTGAAGGACGGCGGTATCCGCTTTATCGAGGGCAACCCGCGCCACCCGGTCAATCGCGGCGTGATCTGCGGCAAGGGCGCCTCCGGCATCATGCAGCAATATTCGCCGGCCAAACTGACCAAGCCGCTGTTGCGGGTCGGCGAGCGCGGTGCCGGCGAGTTCCGCGAGATCGAGTGGGACGAGGCGATCGCGACCGCGCTGTTGTGGCTGTCCAAAATCCGCGAAGAGGACCCGAAAAAACTCGCCTTTTTCACCGGCCGCGACCAGAGCCAGTCATTGACCGGGTTCTGGGCGACCCAGTTCGGCACGCCGAATTTCGCCGCGCATGGCGGGTTCTGCTCGGTCAACATGGCGGCGGCCGGGATGTACACGATCGGCGGCAGCTTCTGGGAATTCGGCGAACCCGATTGGGAACGGACAAAACTGTTTCTGATGTTCGGTGTCGCCGAGGACCACGATTCGAACCCGATCAAGCTGGCGCTGTCCGGTCTTAGAAGGCGCGGCGCCAAATTCATCTCGGTCAACCCGGTGCGCACCGGGTATTCGGCGATCGCCGATGAATGGCTTGGCATCCGCCCCGGCACCGACGGGCTGTTCGTGCTGTCGCTGATCCACGAACTGTTGCGCACCGACCATGTCGATCTCGCCTATCTCGGCCGCTACACCAACGCCGCCTGGCTGGTGATCCGGGACCCCGGCGCCGCCGATGACGGGCTGTTCGCCCGCACCGAAACCGGCGAACCGCTGGTGCTGAGCGCCGCCGGCGACCTCGCGAGCGCGAAACAGACCGGGGTCGAGACCCGGATCGTCGGCGAGGCGACGCTTGCCGACGGCCGCCGCGCCGTGCCGGTCTTTCACCTGATCGCCGAGCGTTATCTCGATCCGCAATACGCTCCCGAGAATGTCGCGCCGGTTTGCGGCATCCCGGCCGCGCGCATCCGTTCCCTCGCCGCCGAGATCGCGCGCACCGCGTTCGAGCAGGAAATCGAGATCGCGCAACCCTGGACCGACTGGGCCGGCCGTCGTCACGAGACGATGCGCGGCCGTCCGGTGTCGGTGCATGCGATGCGCGGCATCTCGGCGCATTCGAACGGGTTTCAGACCTGCCGCGCGCTGCACCTGCTGCAAATCCTGATCGGCACGATCGATGTCCCCGGCGGTTGGCGCTACAAATCGCCCTACCCGAAACCGGCCCCGCCGGGTCCGAAACCGGCCGGCAGACCCGATCAGGTCGTGGCCGGAAAGCCGCTGCCGGGCGCCCCGCTCGGCTTTCCGCTCGGCCCCGAGGACCTGATCATCGGCGATGACGACAAGCCGGGGCGCATCGACAAGGCGTTTTCGTGGGACGCGCCGATCGCCGCGCACGGGCTGATGCACCTGCTGATCCGCAACGCCTGGAAGGGCGATCCCTACAAGATCGACACGCTGTTCATGTACATGGCCAACATGGCGTGGAACTCGGCGATGAACATCCCCGAGACGCTGCGCATGCTGACCGACAAGGACCCGGCGACCGGCGAATACCGCATCCCCCGCATCATCTATTCCGACGCCTATTACTCGGAGACGGTGGCCTATGCCGATCTGATCCTGCCCGACACGACCTATTTCGAGCGCTGGGACTGCATCTCCTTGCTCGACCGGCCGATCGGCGGCGCCGACGGGCCGGGCGATGCGATCCGCCAGCCGATCCTGCAACCCGACCGCGATGTCAGGCCGTTCCAGGATGTGCTGATCGAGCTTGGCGCCCGGCTCGGTCTGCCGGCTTTTGTCACCGCCGATGGCGGGCCGCGCTATCCCGGCGGCTACAAGGATTATATCGCATTGCACGAGCGCACCCCCGGCATCGGCCCGCTCGCCGGCTGGCGCGGCGAGGACGGCGAAGCGCAGGGCAGGGGCGCGCCGAACCCTCGCCAGCTCGATTGCTACATCGCCAATGGCTGTTTCTGGAAGTACGAACTGCCGCCAGAGCAGCTCTTCTACAAGCACGCGAACAAGGCCTATCTCGAAACCGCCACCGCAATGGGGCTGATCGGCGCCCCCGACCCGATCGTGTTGCAGCTCTATGTCGAGACATTGCAGCGCTTCCGTCTCGCCGCGCAGGGACACGGCCCTGCGGTCCCGCCGGAAAAGGACCGCACAAGGATCGCGACCTATTTCGACCCGCTGCCATTCTGGTATCCGCCGTTCGAGGAAGCGCGCATCGACCTCGCCGGCTTCCCATTGCACGCAATCACGCAGCGGCCGATGCAGATGTACCATTCCTGGCACTCGCAGAATGCCTGGCTGCGTCAGATCCTCGGCCAGAACCGGCTGTTCATCAACCGTGCCACCGCCCGCGCCCTCGGTCTCGACGACGACGATTGGGTCTATGTATCGAGCCATTCCGGTCGTATCGAGGCGCAGATCAAGCTGATGGACGGGGTCAATCCGGACACGGTGTGGACCTGGAACGCGATCGGCAAGCGCAGCGGCGCCTGGAATCTTTCTCCGGACTCGCCCGAATTCACGAGAGGTTTTTTGCTCAACCACCTTATTTCCGACCTGCTGCCGCCGAACGACGGCGCCCCCGATGGCTTGGCCAACGCCGACCCGATCACCGGTCAGGCCGCCTGGTATGATTTGCGCGTCCGTGTCGAGAGGGCGCCTGCCGCCGAAGCCGGGCGCAGCGCGCCCAGCTTCGCGACCTTGCGCCGTCCACCCTCATTACCGCCCGCGCCGGAGATCGTGCGCTACGGCGGCGGTTTCGCCGGCCCGCATGGCGGCGATTCGCAGCAGGGGAGGGGATCGTGACCGATCTGCCGCGCCCGGTTCCGGGACAGAAAAAGCTCGGTCTCGTTATCGATCTCGATCTCTGCGTCGGCTGTCACGCCTGCGCGACCGCCTGCAAGGAGTGGAACACCGGCGGCCACATGGCGCCGCTGCCCGACTTCAACGCCTATGAGGACGGCGCCTGGGGGGTATGGTTCAACCGCATCCATTCGTTTGAGGATGGGGACGGGGAGGGCGCGCACACCGTCCACTTCCCGAAATCCTGCCTGCATTGCGAGGACGCGGCCTGCGTCACGGTCTGCCCGACCGGCGCCTCGTACAAGCGAGCCGAGGACGGGGTCGTGCTGGTCAATGAGAGCATCTGCATCGGCTGCAAACTGTGCTCGTGGGCCTGCCCCTATGGCGCGCGCGAATTCGATGCCGATGAGGGCGTCATGAAAAAATGCACGCTGTGCATCGACCGGATCTACAACGACAACCTCGTTCCCGAGGAGCGCCTGCCGGCCTGCGTCATGGTGTGCCCGACCAAGGCGCGGTTTTTCGGCGATCTCGGCGACCCGAATTCGGCCGTTTCCGAACTGGTCGCGACCCGCGGCGGCAAGGACCTGATGCCCGAACTCGGTTATCGCCCGGTCAACAAATACCTGCCGCCGCGCCGCAACCGGCACGCCCCCGATTTCGCCGCTGCCAGAGCCGAGCCGCCCCCCGTCACCGCGACCAGCGGATTGCTGCGCTGGGTCGACCGGCTGCTGTCGCGCTGAGACGCTGCTCGCAGCACTCGCCGCAGGATGGGCTGAGCAACGCCAAGCCCGTGCGGTTCGGCTGCGAAGTGATGGGCTTCCCTCGGCCTCCGCCGGGGTCGGCCCATCCTGCATTTCAGACCACCTCCCGGCCGCCCCGCTGTGCAGCAAACGCCAGCTCCGGCGCCGTGCGGCCCAAGGGCTTGGCGGCCTCCGACAGCGCGCATGGGAGAAAATTGCCGCTGCCGCGCTCGGCCCGCAATTCGCCGTCCTCGACGACAACCCGGCCGCGCGACAGGACCGTGACCGGCCAGCCTTTTAATCGCATCCCTTCATACGGCGTGTAGCCGACATTGTCGTGAATATCGGCGGCGCGCACCGTGACTTCCTTCGCGGGGTCCCAGATCGCGATGTCGGCGTCGCTACCGACCGCGATCGTACCCTTCTTCGGATACAGCCCGTACAGTTTCGCGTGGTTGGTTGCGGTCAGCGCGACAAAACGGTTGAGGCCGATCCGGCCTTTCCCCACACCCTCGGAAAACAACAAGGGCACGCGCAATTCGATACCGGGAACGCCGTTTGCGGTGTCCTTGAATGTCGTCTTGTCGCCCTTCAGCAATTTCCCGGTTTCGTCGTAGCGATACGGGGCGTGGTCCGAGGAAAACACCTGGAACGTGCCGTTCTGCAGACCGCGCCACACCGCTTCCTGTGCCGCATGGTCGCGCGGCGGCGGCGAGCAGCAGAATTTTGTTCCTTCCAAGTCCATGCCGATATCGTCGGCGGTCAGAAACAGATATTGCGGGCAGGTCTCGCCGTATATTTTGAGACCTTTGGTCTGCGCGTCGCGGATCACGTTTATCGCCTCGGCCGCTGAGACGTGCACGATCAGCACCGGCACATCGAGCAGTTCGGCCAGCGCGACGGCGCGGTTGGTCGCCTCGCCCTCGGCGATGCGCGCGTGCGACACCGCGTGATAGCGCGGCGCGGTCATGCCTTTTTCCAAGAGGCGCTCGGCCAGCCACGAGATCATGTCGTGGTTTTCGGCATGCACCATCATAAACGCGCCCTCGCGTCGCGCCAGCGCCATGATGTCGAGCATCTGCCGGTCGTTGAGGCGCAGCAGATCGTAGGTCATATAGACCTTGAACGACGTGTAACCGTCGCGGATCAGCGCCGGCAGTTCCTGGCCGAGCACCTGTTCGGAGGGATCGGAAATAATCAGGTGAAAGGCGTAATCGATGACCGCCTTCGGCTTTGCCGCCTCGTGATACTCCTCGACGACCTCGCGCAGGGACTGCCCGCGATGCTGCGCTGCGAACGGGATCACGGTGGTCGTGCCGCCGAACGCCGCCGACACGGTGCCGCTGTAGAAATCGTCGGCGCACATGACCCCGGCCGAGGATTTCTGCTCGATATGGCAATGGCTGTCGATCGCGCCGGGCAATACGAATTTTCCCCTCGCGTCGATCTCGCGCGCGCCCGCCGCGAGACCGCGCCCCAGAGTCGCGATCACCTCGTCCTTGATGCCGATGTCGCACTCGGTCGTGTCGGACGCGGTCGCCACCGTGCCGTTGCGGATCACCAGATCGTACTCGGCCATTACCCCTATCCTTGTTCTGCGCGCGCTTGCCTGGCTGCGCTCGGTTGCCATGTCAATGCATGATAGCAAAGAGGTTCCGCCGATGCCCGAGCTGCTGCTTCGCGACGTGCCCGAGGACATTGTGGAGGCGCTGCGGCGCCGCGCCGCCGCGCACGGTCGCACGGCCGACGCCGAACTCCGATCAATTCTTGAAGAGGCGCTGCATGCCTCGCGCGAACCGTCCGCACGCCCCGGCCACGCCGATTTCTGGGAGCGCGCCGCCAAATTGCGCGAACAGACAAGAGGCCGCAACATCACCCCCTCCGAGGAACTGATCAGGCAGGACCGGGACGAGCGGTGATCGTCGTAGACGCTTCGGTTGCGCTGAAGTGGGTATTAACGGAACCCGACAGCGATGCGGCGATAGCGCTTCGCAATGACGAGCTGACCGCTCCGGATTTGTGGCTTGCCGAGGCGGCAAACGGGCTGTGGCGGCACATGCGGCTGGGAGAGATAGCGACGGCGCAGGCGCTGCAATTTTTGCGTGATCTGATCGACGCGCCCGTAACCTCCGTACCCACGCGACTTCACCTTTCCACTGCCCTGCGGCTCGCGATCGAGTTGCGGCATCCGATCTACGACTGCCTCTACCCGGCGGTGGCGCTGCGCTTTGATACGCATGTCGTAACCGCCGATCGCCGTTTCGCCGCGACTGCGGCGGCGCAATATCCCGGCCGGGTGCGTCTGCTCGCGTCGGAATGATTGCGCCGTCCCGCCTGAAATGACAGTTTAGTTACGGCTCGACTTCTGTCGTTGCGGGCGCGAGCATGTCGCTGCTGACAACCACCTGGGGCAGGTTCGCGGCGCCGGAGCGCCGCACGATGGGGGTCGCGTGCGGCGCGCATGTGCTGCACGACGGCTATACCGACCTGCTCTATATCCTGCTGCCGATCTGGCAGGCGCAGTTCGGTCTCGGCTATGCCGAAATCGGCATGCTGCGGGCGCTGTTCACCGGCTCGATGGCCGGGCTGCAAGTGCCGGCCGGAATGCTCGCCGAGCGGATCGGCGGGCCGCTCGTGCTCGGTCTCGGCACGGCGCTGGTCGGCGTCGGATTTCTGATGGCCGGGGTCAGCGCCGGCTACCCGATGCTCGCTTTGGCGCTGGTGCTGGCCGGGGCCGGGGCCGCCGTCCAGCATCCGATCGCCTCCCACCTCGTCGCGCAGGCGTTTTCCGGCAGGCGCTCGCGCACCGCGCTCGCCGGGTACAATTTCGCGGGCGATCTCGGCAAGATGGCGTTTCCGGCCGTGACCGCGGGTCTGGTCGCGGTGATGCCGTGGCAGAGCGCGACCTTGCTGCTCGGCGCCTTCGCGCTCGCCGCCGCCGCGGTGATCCTGAGCGTGCGCAGTCTGCCGGGTCGCGACAGCGCGCCGCCGCCGGTCACGGCCGAAAAAACCGCCGCCGCTTCCGCAGGACAGAAGACGGCAGGCGGGCGCGGGTTTTCGCTGCTGCTGTCAATCGCGATGATCGACAGCGCGACGCGGATGGGATTTCTGACGTTTCTGCCGTTTCTGTTGCAGATCAAGGGCGCCGACCTGCCGATGATCGGCATCGCGCTGACCCTTGTCTTTACCGGCGGCGCTCTCGGCAAGCTGGTCTGCGGCTGGCTCGGCGCGCGGCTCGGCGTGGTCAGGGCGGTGTTCCTGACCGAGGGTCTGACCGCTCTCGGCATTGTCGCGCTGCTGCCGCTGCCGCTGTTCGGCGCACTTTTCGTCCTGCCGCTGATCGGCATCGCGCTGAACGGCACCTCGTCGGTCCTGTACGGTACCGTCCCCGAGCTTGTCCCGCCGGAGCGCCGCCAGCGCGCCTTCGGAATCTTTTATACCGGCGGTATCGGGGCGGGGGCGCTGTCGCCGGTGCTGTACGGGCTGGTCAGCGATCTGATCGACGTACCGGTCATGATGATGCTGATCGCCGCGGTCGTGCTGCTGACATTGCCGCTGACCTGGGGGTTGCGTCCCTCCCTGCGCGCGATCGAGGCGGCGCACGCAAGCTGACCATCCGGCTTATCGGGGCTGCGGAAACGGCGATTGCCGCGCCGCCTGTGCGCGCGTTATCAAAAAGCCGCTCGATCGAGCAAGTTCCGGGCAGTCTGCATCAAGGAGAGGCCGGACGATGACCGAAATCGTCGGAACGCGCCCGGCTGCGATCGGGTCTGATACCACCGCCGCACCGCGTCCGGGTGCCAGCATCGAATCGCGTGAGTCCTGGGTCGCGGCCGGGCTGGCTCTGGCGCTGCTTTCGGTCTCCTACGGATCGCCGCTCCTGGCCGTCGTCGGGCTGAAGCCGATCACCGAGGATCTCGGCACGCAGCGCCAGCTTGTCGCGCTTGTCAGCTCGCTGACCTGGCTCGGCACCGGGCTTGGCGGCATCGTGATGGGCCAGGTCGCCGAACGCATCGGCATCCGGGCGACGGTCATGTTCGGTGCGGCGATGATCGCGCTCGGTCTCGCCGTCTCGGCGACCGGCAATCTCTGGGCGATGCTGATCGGTCACGCGGTGCTGGTCGGTTTTCTCGGCAACGGCGCGCTGTATCCGCCGCTGCTCGTCTATATCAGCCGCTGGTTCGACCGGCGCCGCGGCATCGCGCTCGGCGCGATCTCGTCCGGGCAGTACATCGCCGGCATGATCTGGCCGATCCTGTTCCAGCTCGGCATCGCCGATTTCGGCTGGCGCGCAACGATGCTCGGTTTCGGGGCGCTCGTCGTGATCGCGGTGCCGATCGTGGCACTGTTTCTGCGGCCCTCGCCGGAGCCGCCGACCGCCGCCTTTTCCGAAACCGATATCGGCGCGCGGCGCACCGTGCTTGGGCTGCATCCAAATCTGGTTCTGGCGCTGATCTGCGCGGCCGCCTTTCTGTGCTGCGTGCCGATGTCGATCCCGCAGGGGCATCTCGTCGCGTTCTGCAGCGATATCGGCATAGCGGCGACGCAGGGCGCGGCGATGCTGTCTGTTCTGCAAGGCGCCGCGTTTCTCAGCCGGGTCGGATGGGGCTGGGTCGCCGACCGGATCGGCGGGCTGAAGACGGTGCTGGTCGGCTCGGCGTTGCAGGCCGTGGCGATCGCCGCGTTTATGACGACACAGGACGAGGCCGGGCTGTTCGCGATTGCGGCGGCCTACGGTCTTGGTTTCAGCGGCATCATCCCGGCCTATGTGATCGCGATCCGCGAGCTGTACCCGTCGCGCGAGGCGTCGTGGCGAGTGCCGAGCGTCTTGTTTGTCGGCATGGGCGGGATGGCGTTCGGCGGCTGGTGGGCCGGCGCGCTCTATGACGAGTTCGGGTTTTACGGCCCGGCCTTTGTCTCGGGCGTGCTGTTCAACCTGGCGAATATTGCCGTCGTCGGTTTTCTCGTTTTGCGCCAGCGCCGCCATGGCGGCTTCCGCCGGGTGCTGGCGTAATCCCTCACAGCTTGTCGGATGGGCTGAGCGAAGCGAAGCCCATGCTGGCCGAGGCTGTCGCGAGTGATGGGCTTCGCGATGCTCGGCCCATCCTACCGCTCGGTGTTTCTCCGCGGGCGACTTCTACCGGTTCCGCCCCGGCTCGTCGGTCCATAGGAAATCGGGGCCGAGCTGATCGAGGCTCGGGCATCCGATCTGACCCATCACGAGATCGATCTCGGTCTTGAAGATGTCGACCGCCTTTTTGACCCCCGGCAATCCGCCGGCCACCGCGCCGTAAAGCGTCGGTCGTCCGAAGGTGACGAACTGCGCGCCGAGACACAGCGCGATCAATATGTCGGCGCCGCGCCGCACGCCGCTGTCGAGCATCACGGTCATCCGGTCGCCGACCGCCGCCTTGATCGCCGGCAATGCGTCGAGCGAGGCCGGCGCCTGATCGAGCTGCCGCCCGCCGTGGTTCGACACGAGAATGCCGTCGGCGCCGATCTCGGCGGCGCGGATCGCGTCGGCCGGGTTCAGGATGCCCTTGACGATCAAGGTGCGCGGGAACAGCCGGCGATAGCGTTCGAGATCGCGCCAGGTCTGCGCCGCGGCCGGGGTCTGGGTGCGGTTGAAGTCGAGGATTTGCGGGATCGTCGCGCCCTCGCCGGCATGCGGCACCCAGTTGCCAAGGGTCGGCGCGCCGCCGTTCCGGACGTAATCATAAACCCACAGCGGATGCCTCAGCGCCTCGGCGATGATTCGGGGCTTCAGCTTCAGCGCTTCGAGAACGCCGCCGCGCCGGACATTGGCAAAACCGTTGCGCAGATTGCGCTCGCGCCTGGGATGCACCGGCACGTCCACGGTCAGCACCAGCGCGCCCAGACCGTTGTCGCGCGCCCGTCCGACCAGCGCGTCGGTGATCCCCGCGTCCTTCGCGGCGTACATCTGAAACCAGGTATTGTCCGGCGCGATCCTGGCGGCTTCCTCCATCGAGGCGTTGCTGCCGCCCGACATGATGTAGGGGATGTTGGCGTCGCGCGCCGCCTTGGCCAGCAGCAATTCGCCGCCGCGCCGCTGATACAGCCCGACGCCGCCGGTCGGCGAAATGCCGAACGGGCTGGAAAAGGTGCGGCCGAAAATCGTCTGCCTCTGGTCGCGCGTCGAGACATCGACCAGATAGCGCGGCAGCAGCCGGTGTTTGTGGAACGCGGCTTCGTTGCGCTGCAGCCCGCGCTCGTCCTCGACCCCGCCCTCGATATAGTCGAACATGACCTTGGGCAGCTTGCGTTTGGCAAGCTGATGCAGGTCCTCGATATTGATCGCGTCGTCGAGATTCATGGCGTGCCTCCGCTGAAGCCGTTTCGGATCAGCATGGCCCATCACCGCGGATCACGGCAACCCTCAAGGAACCGCAACCGCGACACCGAGCGTGCCGGCGCTCCCGGCCATGCGCCGATCGAAGGTGACCAGCGTGGCACCGAGCCGTTGCGCGATGGCGAGATGGAAGGCGTCAGGAGTGCGTAGCGTCAGGTCGAGGCGGCGCAGGAATATCGTGGCGGCGGCAACGTCCGCAGGGCTGATTTCCACCCGACGCGCCGTCCGCGTGACCCAGATATCGAAATCGGACAGATCCTTCTAAGCATCAGAAAGGGTGCTTTCCTGGGTACGGACACGGCGCCCGATGGCCGATGCAAATTCGGCCCCGGCAAAATCGCTGACGAGCAGCGGGTCTGAAGTAGCCAACACGAATGCGTCCGCACGGTCGCTAAATGGCTCCACAGTCAGCAGGGCGACGAGAACACTCGCATCGAGATAATAGCTTACCGCTGCCACTCCTCGTCCCGAAGCTGGCTGACCAATGTGCCGGCGTCCGTTTTAGCCGGGGTCCTCCCGACGCGCCTGGCGCGAAGCCATTCGATGTCGGCTCTGGCGATCGGCCGCAGCTCCGGTCGAACCGGCTTTGGCTCCACCGGCTTCAGTTCGACGACCGGCTCGCCGTGACGGGTGATGACGATCGGCTCGCCCGCCAGCGCCCGGTCGATCAGCTTCGAAAGCTGGTTCTTTGCCTCGGCAATGCTGTGCGTCGTCATAGAGGACAGATAGCCCTTACATCTCTATCTGTCCATGATCCGGGAGTTTGCCCAGGTTCCTGGTTCTGCTGCTGATATCGTGGGACGGGCTGAGCACGGCGAAGCCCATCAGAGTGCTGCTTCACCATGGAGACACGGAGGACACGGAAAAAATTCGATCTCCGTGCTCTCGTGCCTCCGTGGTGAAATAAAAGGTTCAGGGAGGAGGTTGGATCAGGCGCCGACCGGGCGGTTGCGCTGCCAATCCTCCTGCCACAGGAAGTCGGGGCCGAGCTGGTCCAGGCTCGGACAGCCGATCTGACCCATTACGAGATCGATCTCGGTCTTGAAGATGTCGATCGCCTTTTTGACCCCCGGCAGCCCGCCGACCGCCGCGCCGTAAAGCGTCGGGCGCCCGAAGAACACGAATTGCGCCCCGAGACACATCGCGATGAGAATATCGGCGCCGCGCCGCACACCGCTGTCGAGCATCACGGTCATCCGGTCGCCGACCGCCGCCTTGATCGCCGGCAGCACGTCGAGCGAGGCCGGCGCCTGATCCAACTGACGGCCGCCGTGGTTCGATACGATCACCCCGTCGCAACCAATATCGGCGGCGCGCACCGCGTCGTCGGGACGCATGATGCCTTTGACGATCAAGGTGCGCGGAAACAGCCGGCGATAGCGTTCGAGGTCCTTCCAGGTCTGGGCGTGCGCCGGCACCTGCGAGCGGTTGAACTTGACCGTGTCCTCGGCCGTTGCGTTGGCGCCGGCATAGGGCAGCCAGTTCTCCAGCGCCGGCGTCCCGCCATGCCGCATGTATTCGACGACCCAGCCGGGATGCGTCATCGCCTCGGCGAGCAGGGAAGGCTTCAGGCTCAGCGCAGCACGCATCCAGTTGCCGCGGATATTGGCAAAGCCGTTGCGAATGTTGCGCTCGCGCTTCGAATGCACCGGCACATCGACGGTCAGCACCAGCCCCTTCAGCCCGCAATCGGCGGCGCGGCGGATCAGATCCTCCGAGATCCCGGCGTCGCGCGCCGCGTAAAGCTGATACCACGCGTTGTTCGGCGCGACACGGGCGGCCGCCTCCATCGAGTTGTTGCTCGACCCGGACATGATGTACGGGATGTTGGTATCGGCCGCCGCCTGGGCCAGCATCAGATCGGCGCCGCGACGGTACAGCCCGGCCCCGCCGGTCGGCGCGATGCCGAACGGGCTGGAAAAGGTCTGGCCGAAGATCGTCTGCGTCTGGTCGCGCTTTGAGACATCGACCAGATAGCGCGGCAGCAGCAGATGCTTGTGAAACGCCGAGGTATTGCGTTCGAGACCGCGCTCGTCTTCGAGCCCGCCTTCGATAAAGTCGAACGCGACCTTGGGCAGCCGCCGCTTGGCCATCTGGTGCAGGTCTTCGATATTGATCGCGTCGTTGAGTCTCATCGGGCGGGTTCTCGCTGAAGGTGCCGAGGATGCCGTAACATGACCCATTTTCTAGGGTTTCGACAATGGCTTAGGCGCAGTGCCGCGGGGCCGGGCCGGGGAGCGGCCTTGCACGAGAATGCCCCGGCCGCGCGGCCGGGGCATTTCGCCGGAAGATCGCCGCGATCGGCGCCCTTAATCCATCTCTGGGATATTTTACCAGCGACCCCAGGGATCGCGGCCGGGGCCGGGACCATAAGGCCCGTAGCCGCTGCCGTAGCCGTCCCCGTCGCGCCGCCACCTCTGGTCGGCCCGCCCATCGCGGTCGCGCCGCCAATCCTGATCCCGCCAATCGCGGTCGGCCCGCCGGTCGCGATCCCGCCAGTCCCGGTCGCCGCGCCGGTCATCGTCCCGCCGATCGCGCCCGGCTCGCCGGTCATCGTCCCGCCCCCGGCGATCGCGGCCATCGTCGCTTCCCATGTTGAAGCCGCCGCCCTGCCTGCCGCAGACAAGGCGTCCGTTGGAATTGGCGATACCGCCGGCGCACTGGCCGATATTGCCGATCGAGGTCCGGTTCCAGCGCCCATCCTGGGTGCGGCAGAGCGCGGTCAATCGGTCGCCCCTGACCTGTCCGTCGCGGCACGATTGCAGGTACGAGCCGCTCGGCATTTGCGCCGCCGCCGGGGCGGCGACAAACGGCAGCATCGCAACCCCGGCGATCGCGCCGAGAATTCGCCCGGACACGAATGGTTTCATCGTCAATCTCCTCAGGCCTGAGTTCGGTCGCGACGCAAACAACGCGCGAACCCGCGTGTCTCATCCCGATTCGCGGGGATCAGAGCGCCTCGACCGGGGGCGGCCTCGTCAACAGCGCGCCGGAAGCCGACCACCATTCCGGCTTCCCGCGCCGCAGCACGGTGTGCGCATCGAGCGCAGCGGCGCGGTCGGCGAACAGCGCGAAGCAGGTGGCGCCGCTGCCGCTCATGCGTGCGAGCAGCGCTCCCGGCAACCCGGCCAACCGCCCGAGAACCGCGGCGATTTCGGGGACGAGGCGCAGCGCCGCCTCGGTCAGGTCGTTGCGCCGGCTCGCCAGCACGGCGGCAAGCCCGGCAGCCTCGCGCGGTATCGCGGCAAATCGCCCCGCTTCCGAGAACCGTCCGCTGCGGGTGCGAAATACCGCCGGTGTCGGCAGCGCGATGCGCGGATTGGCCAGAACGATCCCGGCCGCGGGCAGACAATCGGCGGGATCCAGAACCTCGCCGACACCGGCAACCCAGACCGGCCGCGCCCAAAGACAGGCCGCCACATCGGCGCCGAGCCGCGCCGCCAGCTCCGCTAATACTGCCGGCGGGAGCGCGCCGCCGGACAGGCGGTCGAGGACGCGCAGCGCCGCCGCCGCGTCGCTCGATCCGCCGCCGATACCCGATGCGGTCGGCAGATGCTTGTCGAGAAGCAGCGCCGCGCCGGAGACGCGAGCAGTCTCGATGTAGAGCCGGGCGGCCCGCAAGACGAGATTGTCGTCGCCGACACCGGCGAGCGCCTCCGCCTCCGGTCCGCCGACTCGCAGCGACAGACGGTCCGCCGGCGACCCCTCGACCCGGTCTCCGATATCGGCGAAGGCCACCAGGCTGTCGAGCAGATGATACCCGTCGGCCCGGCGTCCAACGACATGCAGGTACAGATTGACCTTTGCCGGCGCGAGGACGCAAGCCGCAATCATGGCCGCGCGCGATCCGCGAGAGGGAGGCCCCGTTTCAGCCCGCCGCCTCAACCGCCCCTGGGCGGCGTCGCGGCGGTGTTCAGCCCGTGCTCGATCTTAGCCTCAATCGGCTTGATCTCGTTTTCCTGCGGCCCGAATTGCAGCGCCCGGCGCCATTGGTAGCGCGCTTCGCTGAGCCGCCCGGTGCGCCAGTACGCGTCGCCGAGATGGTCGTTGATCGTCGGGTCTTCCGGCACCAGCTCGATCGCCTTTTCGAGCTTTTCGACCGCCGCCTCGTAATCGCCCATCCGGTAATGCGCCCAGCCCAGGCTATCGACGATGTAGCCGTCATCCGGGCGCAGCTCGACCGCCTTCTCGATCATCTTCATGCCGCGATCCAGGTGCTCGCCGCGATCGACCCATGAATAGCCGAGATAATTCAGCACCATCGGTTGATCCGGCTTGAGTTCGAGCGCCTTCAGCAGATCGGCCTCGGCCTTCTCCCACTGCCCGGAGCGTTCGCGCGCGACGCCGCGATCGTAGAGCAGCGTCCATTTTTCCGGCAGACCGGCGGTTTCGGTCCGGCGGATCGCCTCGTCATAGACATCGGCCGCCTCGGCAAACCGCTTTTTGCTGCGCAGAATATCGCCGAGCGTGACGAGGGCGCCGATCGAGTTCGGGTTTTCCGCCGCCATCGTCCTGAGCTGCGCGACGGCCTCGTCGGTGCGTTCGAGCGTGTCGAGATTGACCGCGGCGCGCAATTGCGCCGACCAGTAATACGGCGACTCCTTCGCAATTTCGCGCAGCACCGCGAGACTTTCCTCGGGTTTCTTCTGGGCGCTCAGGATGTCGGAGAGCAGCAGTTGCGCCAGCGGGAATTGCGGGCGCAGCGCCAGCGCGACCCGGTCGTAGAGCAGCGCCAGATCGATCGTCTCGGGCTGGTTCAGCACGCTGGCGAGATCGAACATCGCCGCGGCGAGCCCGTCGGCCGCCGAGCCGACCGGCGGCTTGGCCGGGCCGGCGGCGCGGATCGCGGCGACCGCGGTGGCCAGATCGCTGGTGCTGTTTTGGCGGACAAAGCGGTCGTACAGCGCCCGCGCCTGCTCGCCGCGGCCCTGCCGCTCCTCGAAATTGGCGACGATATCGGTCACCCGCCAGTTCAACTGTTCGTTCGCGCCGACCGCCTTTTCGTAAAACTGCCGCGCCTTGTCCGGCTTGCCGGCATAATCGTACAGCAGCGCGAGCTGGAACACCTTCAGCGGCTCGAACCCGTTGAACTTGTCGAGCCCCTGCAGCGCCGTTTCGGCGCCGGCCAGATCGCCGGAAGCCATGCGGGTCCAGGCGAGCGCGGACGGGGCGACAAAACGGTGCACGCCGTCGGAGGGCAGCGCGGCGGCGGCCTTGATCGCGCCGGCCGCATCGCCGGATTTCAGCCGATCGACCACCATGACGAGATGCGCGACCGCGTCGCTCGGGTCGCGCTTCAGCTCGCGTCGTGCCAGGGGAGCGGCCCGATCGAGGTTTCCGGCGAATACCTGCATCAGAAACGTGCGGCTGATCAGCTCGGGCGAGTCCGGGTCGGAGGCGAGCGCCTTCTCGTAGAATTTTGCCGCATTGATGAAATCGCGGCGATGCTGGGCCTGCCGCCCGGCCAGATACTCGCCGTACAGGCGGGGGCTCGCCGCCGCCGGCTTGCCGGCGGCCGGCTTTGCCGCGACGGGGACCGCTCCGAGAACGACGCCGGCCGCGAGGGCGGCGGACAGCAGCCCCGTCCGTAGCAGGGGCCGCAACGGCAAGACCCGCGCGATCCCGGCGGGGCGCGAGACGCGGATCGGCCGGAAGGCGGCCTCGCCCGCTTCTTTACATGTTCGGATAGTTCGGTCCACCGCCGCCCTCGGGTACAACCCAATCAATGTTTTGCTCCGGGTCCTTGATGTCGCAGGTTTTGCAATGCACGCAGTTCTGCGCGTTGATCTGGAGGCGCGGTTCGCCGGTCGCGGCTTCGGTGACGATCTCGTACACCCCCGCCGGACAATAGCGCTGTTCCGGTGAATCATAGATGCGATAATTGATCGTGATCGCCTCCGCCGGGTCGCGCAGCCGCAGATGCGACGGCTGGTCTTCCTCGTGATTGGTGTTCGAGATGAACACCGAGGACAGCCGGTCGAAGGTGATCCTGCCGTCGGGACGCGGATACCGGATCGGCGGCGCCTGGCTCGCCGGGATCAGTTGCGTGTGGTCGGGGTGGTGGTGAAAGGTCCACGGCGCGCGGCCGCGCAACACGAACGTGTCGAGCGCCGAATAGGCGATCCCGCCCCACAGCCCGAGGCGAAAGCTCGGCCGGATGTTGCGCACCCCGTAAAGCTCGTCCCAGACCCAGCTGGCCTCGATTCGGTCGCGCACCCGCGCCCCGTCATCGCCGTGGAGCCGCGCGAACACGGCCTCGGCCGCCGCCATGCCGGATTTCATCGCGGTGTGGCTGCCCTTGATCTTTGGCACGTTGAGAAACCCGGCGCTGTCGCCGATCAGCGCGCCGCCGGGAAAATCGAGCCGTGGGATCGACTGGAACCCGCCCTCGTTGAGCGCCCGCGCGCCGTAGGAGATGCGCCGCCCGTCCTCGAAAGTCGGCCGGATCGCCGGGTGCGTCTTGAAACGCTGAAACTCCAGAAACGGGTTCAAATGCGGGTTGCGGTAGTCGAGGCCGATCACAAACCCGACCGCAACCTGCCGGTTTTCGAGGTGATAAAGGAACGAGCCGCCGTAAACATCGCCCTTGAGCGGCCAGCCGACCGTGTGAACGACGAGACCGGGCTGGTGCCGGTCGGGCGCGACCTCCCACAATTCCTTGATGCCGATCGCATAGGTCTGCGGATCGGCGCCGTCGCGCAGATGGAACCGTTCGATGAGCCGTTTCGACAGTGAACCGCGGCAGCCTTCGGCGAACAGCGTTTCGCGCGCGACCAGCTCGACCCCCGGCGTATAGCGCTCGGTCGGTTCGCCGTCGCGGCCGATCCCCATATCGCCGGTGGCGACGCCGCGCACCCGTCCGTCGGAATCGTACAGCACCTCGGCCCCGGCGAACCCCGGATAGATCTCGACCCCGAGTTCCTCGGCCTGCGTCGCCAGCCAGCGGCACAGATTGCCGAGGCTGATGATGTAGTTGCCGTGATTGTGCATCTGCGGCGGGGTCGGCAGCCGGAACGACCGCGTGCGCGTCAGGTACAGAAACCGGTCCTCGGTCGCTAGGGTGTTGAGCGGCGCGCCGCGCTCGCGCCAGTCCGGGATCAGTTCGTTGAGGGCGCGCGGCTCCAGCACCGCGCCCGACAGGATATGAGCGCCGACCTCCGACCCCTTCTCGATGACGCAGACGCCGATCTCGGTCCCGGCCGCCGCCGCGAGCTGCTTCAGACGGATCGCCGCCGCAAGCCCGGACGGCCCGGCCCCGACGATGACCACGTCGTATTCCATCCGCTCGCGTTCGATCTGCGCCTCTTGCGCCCCCGATTGCGCCGCCTCTTGCGCCACTGGGCCACCTCCTCCTGGTTCGATACCGCCAATTTGCCAGGGCGACCATAAAGGCAGGGCGACTATAAAGGATTGCCGGAAAATCCCAATTCCCGTGATGCCGCCTGCCCGTGATATTCTGCCGGAAATGTCCGGCACAAATTTGCGACGCGACGAGGCTCTCGCGCTGCTCGAATGGCAGATCGCGATGGGCGCCGACGAGGCGATCGGCGGAATCGCGCGCGACTGGCTTTCTCCGGTCTCCGCCGCGGAGTCGGTTCAGACCCCCGCCGATCCTGCCGCCATTGATCCCGGTTCCAACCTTCGCATTCCTCTCCCCAACTCTCCCCCGCTTGCCCCCCTCCCTAACCCTCCCCTCCCCGGGCGTGACCCGGGGATCACGGGGGAGGGCAGGGTGGGGGCATTCCCCGCACAAACGGGGAAAGACAAAGCGGAAGCCGTGGCGGGGACGCAGTTGGCCGATTTCGGAGCCGCTGTCGCCCCCGCCCGAGTCAGCCCACCTCCGGCGCTCGCCGAATCGCCGGCCGAGGCGGCGCAATCGGCCCGGCTGCTTGCGTCACAAGCGCAGACGATCGAAGCCCTCGCCGAACTGGTCGCCAATTTCGACCTCTGCCCGCTAAAGCGCACCGCGACCACTACCGTGTTTATGGACGGCAACCCGGCGGCGCGGGTCATGATTATCGGCGAGGCGCCGGGTGCCGAGGAAGACCGCACCGGCCGCCCGTTTGTCGGCCGCGCCGGTCAGCTTCTCGACCGCATGCTGGCGGCGATCGATCTCGACCGCACCCAGGTGCAGATCACCAACGTCATCTATTGGCGTCCGCCGGGCAACCGCAAGCCGACCGCCGCCGAAACCGCCGCCTGTCTGCCGTTTGTGCTGCGTCATATCGCGCTGGCGCGACCGCGCGTGCTGGTGCTGGCCGGCGGCACGGCGGCGAGCACGTTGCTGCCGGTGACCGACGGCATCACGCGGCTGCGCGGCCGCTGGTTCGAGCTTGCCGTCCCCGGTCTCGCCGCCCCGGTCCCGACCCTGCCGATGTTTCACCCGGCCTTTCTGCTGCGCACCCCGGCACGCAAACGCGAAGCCTGGCGCGACCTGCTCGCGCTGAAAGCGCGGCTCGTCGAAGGCTGAGATCCGCGGAGGGTGAAGCCGACCCCGGGCACGATGACGTCCGGACCGCTGACATCTCGCCCGCATTGGGCGGGATCAGCAAATCGTTCCCTTCTGTCCGCTGCCTCGGTAACGAGAGTGTCTTGACCAGAATCGGCAACTGTTCAGTATAGCTCCTGTAAATCTGTAATGAGAGGGCAGGCCAATGACAGGACCTAACTCCGAAACACCATCGCCTATGGAATCTGCCAATCTTCAGAGTTCACCAGAATTACACCGACTACATGGGCCTCCCTTGGCGCCGCCTGCTGAACCGAATCCAGTTGAGGAAGATGCAAGAAGAAGCGATACTAGACTTCATTACATAACGTTGACTGTTGCACCGCCTCCTGTAAATTACTGTTCAGCGGATCTCTCAAGTTTACCTCGGCCTTATGACCCAGACCCCCTGGTTATCCTGGGTAGTGGGTTAATCTATCATGAGAGTGAAATACCTAGGCATGAAGCTTTCATCCGCTACCGGCGATTTGCCTCCCATAACGCTAACTTCTTTACGCTGGTTGGCAGTACTATTTTTAGAAATTTAGCGCTATTATTGACTAATAACCAAATTGTTATAGATGCGGCTGAGGATTTGGGTGCTAGGGTTGGAGACGCTTTTCTATTCCATCGACAGCATCAGCAAAATCAGCAAACGGCTATATATCAGCGAGGTCCAGTAATTCCTCCTGAAGTAGTGCCAAGGCCACGCGGACCGGCGAGAACTCGACCGCCCAACTACATACGCACAGGAATAAGGACTGCACAACCACTTCTACCACTTGCCCAAATTAATCTTGAGCATGGTCGTAGAGCAGATAATAATTGCGCGGCAATCGCAACAGCACTAGATATGCTTTTTCGAGGGTTTCCAACTGTGGTCGAACGGGCGCCTATAGTTGGAAGGCGGCGCCTCCCTAATATGAGTCCCGAAGAACTTGCAAGACAGTGGTATCCAAATAGAACATTTGCCCAAAAAACTGAATCCCAGATCCGACGTGATTTATTGTCTGCAGGTCATGGGGCGACCGGAATTGTCTGGGCGGAATATAGAGATGGCGAGACGATAAGAGGGTCTGGCGGCCATTTCTTCAATGCAATCAACTGGCACGGAACTGTCCATTTCGTAGATGCCCAAGGCACTCCTGATAATCGTAACATCGCTATAATTTCTAATCCTGGAGAAGATTATCGAATAACTGCTTTCTTACGTACCAGATGAGGCAGAGGGAAGTAAAGTGATTTGATACTATCCTCACCGCCTATGGCCAGGAAATACGTCCGGCAGAGGCTGCTAGGTTGTTTCGAATAGCGGGACGTACGGCCGCTGACTAAAAACAGCGCAGAAGTAGTAGCTTTTCTAGAAGCCGGAAGGACCACTCTACTATAGGATGTCCTCTGCTTTTCAGAATGGCCGGTGACCGGCAAGCCGCTCCAGAGGGGTCTCTCTTGGTCGCGCTTGACCAGGCAAGAGGCTTCCTTTTCGAAAAAGCGAATGAGTCCGGCGAAAGCCGTGGTTGGTTCGCGATATTCCACGGGCCGGAGGCATAGCGCCGCCGCATTCCAGCGCTCGATGCCTCTGGATTTGCATCTTCACGCTGCACGAGCTGGCGAGCGGCGCGACGCGGGAGAAGTAAGAAGTTGACAAATTCGCAAAATTGCGGCTAATTGCCGTCCGGCCCGGCTGCCGCATGGTAATCCGTGATGCATTCGCAGTTTCGATGATACCCGTTCCTCCAGATCCCTGCTCGCGCGAAACGCTTCCCTGCACGGCCCGGCTAACTTCCCTGCTCGATCCGCAGGGAATTGCCCGGAAGCCCAGCATTTCTGCTCCACTCGACTGCGCCCGCCGCCATCCGGCAGGAATTTCCCTGCTATCAGGGAATCCGATCCCCGCTAGAATGCGCCGCCCGAACCGGCAGTTCCGGAGATGAGAGATGGCGCCGCGCGTCGATCCGGTCGCAACCGACGAGACTCTGCCGTCCCGCGCCGATGTCGTGATTATCGGGGGCGGCATCATCGGCACCAGCGCCGCGCTGTTCCTCGCCGAGAGGGGTGTCTCGACCGTGCTGTGCGAGAAGGGCCACATCGCCGGCGAGCAGTCGAGCCGCAATTGGGGCTGGTGCCGCAAGATGGCGCGCGACCCCCGCGAAATCCCTCTGATCATCGAAAGCCTGCGGCTGTGGCAGGGGATGAACCAGCGTGTCGAGGCCGAGACCGGGTTCCGCACCTGCGGCATCATGTATCTCGCCGAGAGCCAGGACCACCTCGCGCGTCTCGGCGGCTGGCTCGAACACGCCCGCGACTACCAGCTCGACACGCGGCTGATCGACGGGGCCGAGGTCGCGCGCCTGCTGCCCGGCTTTGCGAAGAACTGGGCCGGCGCCCTCTATACGCCGAGCGACGGCAAGGCCGAACCGCAGATGGCGGCGCCGGCGATCGCCGCGGCAGCGCGGCGGCGTGGCGCGACGATCCTGACGGGGTGCGCGGCGCGCGGGGTCGAGACCGAAGCCGGCCGGGTGTCCGCCGTCGTTACCGAGAAGGGACGCATCGCCTGCCAATCGGTCGTATTGGCAGGCGGCGCGTGGTCGCGGCTGTTCTGCGGCAATCTCGGGATCGATCTGCCGCAGCTGAAGGTGCTGGGTTCGGTGATGCGCACCGAGCGGCTCGACGGCGGCCCCGAGATTTCGGCCTCGGGCGGGCTGTTCGGCTACCGCAAGCGGATGGATGGCGGCTATACGGTCGCCACGCTCGGCGTGCGCACGATCGACCTTGTCCCCGACAGTTTCCGGTTGCTGCCGGAATACCTGCCGGCCATCCGCCTGCACTGGAAAAAGCTGCGCCTGCGAATCGGGCGGGGTTTTGCCGAGGAGTGGCGGATAAAGCGGCGCTGGAGCCTGGATCAGCCGTCGCCGTTCGAAGCGGTCCGGGTGCTCGATCCGGCCGCCGACCCGGTCGTGATCGAGCGCGCCCGCGCCAGTATCGCCGAGGCCTTCCCGGCGTTCCGCAACGTTGCCGTCGCGCAAAGCTGGGGCGGCATGATCGACGTGATGCCGGATGCGATCCCGGTCATCTCCGCCGTCGATACCCTGCCCGGTTTCTTTATCGCGACCGGTTTTTCCGGGCACGGTTTCGGGATCGGTCCCGGCGCGGGCCGGCTCGTCGCCGACATGGTGACCGGCGCGCCGCCAATCGTCGACCCGGCGCCGTTCCGCCTGTCGCGCTTCAGCGACGGGTCGAACCCGCTTCCGCACCCGCTCGCGAGCTGATGCGGCCTCCGGATCAGCTCGCCGATGCGAGTTTCTGCCGCAGTTGCGCCAGCAGCCCCTCGACGCGCCCGCCGTGGCGGTGGATCACCGCGGCGAATTCGTCGCGTTGCGTCACCTTCATGCTGATCCCGGCGATATAGACGTCGGTAATCTTGTACCGCCCGCCATTGTTGGCGAGATACCAGTCGAGACCGATCGGACCGCTGGCCAGGACGATCTCGCTGCTGACGACGGTTTCCGCGCCGCTCGGGCGGACGCCGGTAACCCGGAACGGCTCGCCGCCGAACGCGCCGAGGCGAGCGCTGTAGGCGCGCGCCACGTACTCCTGGAACAGGCTCAGAAATTCCTGCTGTTCCTGGGGTGTTGCGGTGCGCCAATAGCGGCCGAGGACGAAGCGGCCAATGCCGGGGACATCGAACTCGGTGCTGAACAGCTCGCGGAAACGGGCCAGGCGCTGCGCCGGCGACACGCTTGGCGCGAGCACCTGAACGGCGCGGTCGCCGAGCGCATTGACGAAACTGCGCGGGTCCTGCGCCGCCGCCCGGTGCGGTGCGGCGACCCCGAGAAGACCCAAAGCAAGCAAGACGATCGCGGCGCGGCGTCGCATCATTTGGCCGAAAACTCCTTGAAGGTGGGTGGGTTGGCGAAGAACGGCGAAACCGCCGGGTGGCGCCCGCCCTCGCTGCTCGGCGATATGGTCGGGTTTGGCAGGTTCGAGTCCTCGTGGCGGATTTCCGCGGCCCGGCGCTGGCGGTAGAGGGAGCGGATCGTCGCGTAATAATCGAGCGAGGTCCTCTCGATATCGGCGAGGGCCTCGATATTGCGCGATCGAACATCGATGCCCGACACGACCGTGCGCGCAAGCGGCGCGTACCACAGATTATGATCGCCGGCAAAGTAGTCGGCTGGATCGATAAAGCTGTCGACCACCTTGCCGACCAGGTCGCGGGGCGTTGTCGGACCAAGCACCGGTGCGACAAGGTAGGGGCCCTCGTCGATGCCGTAGGTTGCGAGCGTGATGCCCATATCGTTTGTGTGGCGCCGGATGCCGATGCGGCTCGCGACGTCGAACATCCCGCCGACCCCGACGGTGCTGTTAATCGTAAGCCGGGCCAAGGTCTGCGCGGCGAGCAGCGGATGACCTTGCAGCACGTCGTTCGCAAAGATCACCGGCCCATTGAGGTTCCGCAGAAAGTCGTAGACCGATGCCCGCATCGGCGGCGGCACTGCGGTGCGATAACCCTTCGCAACCGGAACCAGAACCACCTCGTCGACCACCTGGTTGAACGCGAAAATTGAGCGATTCAGCTCCTCAAGCGGGTCGTTGAATTCGATCTCGGCGGCTTCGGAAAGCTGGCCCGGCGACGATCCAGGTCCGGCGCCGGGGGCAGTGCAACCGACCAGCGCCAAGCCGATGGTGGCGATAGCTGATACAATCAGGGGAAGGCGGCAAGCGGGCATGGGCAGCCTCTAGTCGGAGCAATCCGTAAGCGTGGATAATGACGAAAAAACCGCGATCACGGCAAGCGATGCTTGCCGATTGGTCGAGAACCCGGCTGGCCTGAACGAGTCCGTCCGACCTTCGATTGAAAGCAGGATGGCCCGATTTGGGAGGGTTGACCATATAAAGATATCTTTATATGTTTAGCTATGACTGGCGAGGCGAGTTCCGGAAGTCCGATGGGCGAGTTGCTAGGGGCGCTGCGAGCGGCGGCGGAGCCGTCACGGCTACGTCTCCTGGTGCTGTGCGCCCGTGGGGAGTTGACCGTGACCGAACTGGCGCAAATTCTCGGGCAAAGCCAACCTCGCGTCTCACGTCATCTGAAGCTCCTCTGCGACGCCGGGCTTCTCGACCGCACCCGAGAGGGGAGCTGGGTCTTTTACCGGCTTGGCTCAGGCAGGGCCGTCAGCCTGTTGGGGCGCTATCTGGCGGACGCATGCGGCGAGCATGACGAGACGATCGCGCTCGATCTGCAACGGCTCGCGGCGATCAAACATCAGCGCGCGGAACTGGCGGCGGCGTATTTCCGCGACAATGCGGCGGACTGGCACCGAATCCGGTCGCTCTATGTCGATGAGGCCGAAGTCGAGGCGGTGCTCGCCGATATTGTCAGCGCGCTTGCGCCACGTGATCTGCTCGATATCGGCACCGGCACCGGACGCATGCTCGAACTGCTCGGGTCGCTTGTTGCCAACGCGCTGGGTATCGACCAATCGCGCGAGATGCTCGCCGTCGCGCGCGTCAACATCGAGCGGGCCGGGCTGTCGAACTGCATCGTCCGGCTAGGAGACATGTACCAGCTGCCGCTCCCCGATGCGTCGTTTGATGCGGCCATTATCCATCAGGTGCTGCATTATGCCGATCACCCGGCGGCTGCCATTGCCGAGGCGGCGCGGGTGCTGCGGCCGGGCGGTGGTCTGATTATCGTCGACTTTGCGCCGCATGCGCTCGAATTCCTGCGCGACGAGCACGCCCATTGCCGGCTTGGGTTTGCCGACGATGATATCGCTGCGTGGTGCCGCGCCGCCGGTCTCGAACCGGGCCAACCGCATCGGCTGACAGGCGATCCGCTGACAGTTGTGATCTGGACGGCCCGGCGCCGGTCGATTGTAGCCGATTCATCTTCGGCGCCGGCGGGTTCAGCCGCCGCTTTGCATGCCGAGCCAGTTCTCCAGGGGTGAAACAGATGCAATCGATTGCGGGCGGGATGCCACGCGGGCTGTTGGCCGCCGATCCGGTCAGCGATTTCGATGCGGGTCCGCCACGCGTCTCGTTTGAGTTCTTCCCGCCGAAAACGGCGGAAATGGAGGAGCGGCTGTGGGCCGCAATCAAGCGCCTGGAGTCGCTGCGGCCACGCTTTGTCTCTGTGACATATGGGGCCGGAGGCTCAACCCGCGAACGCACTCACGCGACTGTGCGGCGCATCCGGGGCGAGACGATGCTGGAACCGGCGGCGCACCTGACCTGCGTCGCCGCGACGCGCGAGGAAGTCGATGCGGTGGCCCGCGCCTATTGGGAAGCCGGAATCCGGCATATTGTGGCGCTGCGCGGTGATCCCCCGAATGGACTATTGGCGGGCGGCGCCGGGCTCGGTTATACGCATTACCCCGGAGGCTATCCCTACGCGGCCGATCTGGTTGCCGGGCTGAAGAAAGTCGCCGATTTCGAGATTAGCGTCGCGGCCTACCCCGAAACCCATCCCGCCGCCCGCAGCCCGGGCCACGACCTTGACAACCTGAAAGCAAAGCTCGATGCCGGCGCCAGCCGTGCGATTACACAATTCTTTTTCGACGTCGATGTGTTCCTGCGCTTCCGCGATCGCGCCCGCGCCGCCGGGATCGAGGTGCCGATCGTGCCGGGGGTCCTGCCGGTCACGAATTTCGCGCAGCTCAGGCGCATGGCCGCGGCTTGCGGCGCCTCGATCCCGGCTTGGATGGGGGCGCATTTCGAGGGGCTCGACGACGACCCGGACACGCGCCGCCTCGTCGCGGCCTCGCTTGCGGCCGAGCAATGCAGGCGGCTCCATGCGAATGGCGTCCATGAATTCCACTTCTACACGCTCAACCGCGCTGACCTGATCGTCGCGATTTGCCATCTGCTCGGCATTCGCGCCGCGAAGCCGGTCGTTGCGGCGTGAGCGGCACCGACGACAGCTGCTCCTCGACACGGGTGCGGCATTCCCAATCCATGGACGCGCAGACGGGTAAGGCGATCCGATGACCCATCTTCTCGATTATCTCGCCGACCGCGTGCTGCTGGCCGATGGCGCGATGGGCACGCAAGTGCAGGGCCGCAACCTGGACATCGAGCACGATTTTCACGGGCACGAGAACTGCACCGAGATCCTGTGCGAGAGCCGCCCGGATCTCGTCCGCGAGATTCACCTCACCTATCTTCATGCCGGCTGCGACGCGGTCACGACGAACAGCTTTGGCGGCTCGCCGATCACGCTCGGCGAGTTCGGCATTGCCGACAAGGCGTTCGCTCTCAACCGCCGTGCCGGCGAACTGGCGCGCGAGGCGATCGCCGAGGTCGCGCATGACGGCCGCACCCGGTTTATCCTGGGTTCGGTCGGCCCGGGCACGCGTCTGCCCTCGCTCGGGCATATCGGCTACCAGGATCTCGAAGACGCGCTGGCCGTACAATGCGCCGGTCTCGTGGCCGGCGAGATCGACGCGTTTCTGATCGAGACCTGCCAGGACCCGCTGCAGATCAAGGCGGCGGTCAACGGAGCGAAGCGGGCGCGGGCAGAAGCCGGCAAGGATATCCCGATCATCGTGCAGGTCACGGTCGAGACCACCGGTACCTTGCTGGTCGGTGCCGATATCGCCGCCGCGGCGACGATCATTCACGCGCTCGATGTGCCGGTCGTCGGCCTGAACTGCGCGACCGGCCCGCGCGAGATGGCCGAGCACGTCAAATGGCTCGGCGAGAACTGGCCCGGATATATGTCGGTCATGCCGAATGCCGGTCTGCCCGAGCTGATCGGCGGACGGACGCACTATCCGCTGACCCCGCGCGAGCTGGCGCAGTGGCTCGAACGCTTTGTCCTGGAAGACGGCGTCGGCATCATCGGCGGGTGCTGCGGCACCGAGGGGGCGCATATCGCCGCGCTCGACCAGATGCTGCGTCGCATCGGGCGGGATCGTCCGCGGCCGCTGCCGAAGGCGCGGCAGATCGCCTGGGTGCCGTCGGTCGCCTCGTTGTACGGCCAGGTGCCGCTGCGTCAGGAGAACGCCTACTTATCAATCGGCGAGCGCTGCAACGCGAACGGCTCGCGCGCCTTCCGACGCTTGCAGGAAGCCGGGGACTGGGACGGCTGCGTCGAGATGGGCCGCGAGCAGGTCAAGGAAGGCTCGCATACGCTCGATATCTGCACCGCCTTTGTCGGGCGCGACGAAGTTGCCGAGATGTGCGAAGTGGTCAGCCGCATGCGCGGCGCGATCAATGCCCCGCTCGTCATCGATTCGACCGAATACCCGGTGCTCGAAGCCGCCCTCAAGCTATACGGCGGTAAGGCGATCATCAACTCGATCAATTTCGAGGATGGTGAGGAGGCGGCGGAAAAGCGGTTGAAGCTCGCGAAACGCTTCGGCGCGGCCGTGATCGCGCTGACGATCGACGAGCAGGGTATGGCGAAAGAGGCTGCCGACAAGCTGCGGCTTGCTGAGCGGCTCCATGATTTTGCCTGCAACCGGCACGGATTGCCGCCGAGCGATCTGCTGTTCGACCCGCTGACCTTCACGATCTGCACCGGCAACGAGGACGACCGTCGGCTCGGGCTCAACACGCTTGATGCGATCGCCGCAATCCGCGAGCGCATGCCCGAGTGCCAGATCATTCTCGGCTTGTCGAACATCTCGTTCGGTCTCAACCCGCCGGCGCGACAGGTGCTGAATTCGGTGTTTCTCGATCATGCGCTGCGCCGCGGATTGACCGGGGCGATCGTGCATTTCTCGAAGATCCTGCCGCTGCACCGCATTCCGGAAGAGGAGGTGCGGGTCGCCGAGGACTTGATTTTCGACCGCCGCGCCGAGGATTACGACCCGCTGCAGGCGTTTATCGCGCTGTTCGAGGGGCGCGCCGGCGAGAAGACCGAAAAGAAGGGCCGTCCGGAGAAGCTGGAGGACCGCCTCGCGCAGCGCATCGTCGATGGCGACCGGCTGGGTCTCGAAACCGATCTCGATCTGGCGATGCAGGTCTATTCGCCGCTCGACATCATCAATGACCATCTGCTCGGCGGCATGAAGACGGTCGGCGAGCTGTTCGGCGCCGGCAAGATGCAATTGCCGTTCGTGCTGCAATCGGCCGAGACGATGAAGGCGGCGGTCAAGTATCTCGAACCGTTCATGGAGCGGGTCGAGGGCCAGGAGAAGGGCATCGTCGTGCTCGCCACGGTGCGCGGCGACGTGCACGACATCGGCAAGAACCTGGTCGATATCATTCTGACAAACAACGGTTATCGGGTGGTCAATCTCGGCATTAAGCAGCCGATCGGCGCGATCCTGGAGGCCGCTCGCGAGCACCGGGCGCACGCGATCGGGATGTCGGGGCTGTTGGTCAAATCAACCGTCGTGATGCGCGAGAACCTCGAAGAGATGAGCCGGCAGGGGATCGACCTCCCGGTTATGCTCGGCGGCGCCGCGCTGACCCGGCGCTATGTCGAGGAGGATTGCGTCAAGGCCTATGAAGCGGGCCGGGTTGCCTATGCGCGCGATGCGTTCGACGGGCTTGCGCTGATGGACCGCATCGTCAGTCGCGACAATGGGGGCAACGATTTCGACGGGTATCTGGCGGAGGTACAGCGCAAGAATACCGGGCGGCCGATCAACGAGCGGCGCAAACTCGGGCGCGCCGGCGATGCAAGGCCGCAACGTCCGATCGATCTCGAGGAAATCCGCCTGCGCCGGGCCGGACTGAACCGCGGCGTGCCGGTGCCACAGCCGCCTTTCTGGGGAGCGCAGACGATCGCGCGTGTGCCGGTCAAGACGGTCGTGCCGTATCTCAACGAGCGCATGCTCTATCAATTCCAGTGGGGCTATCGCAAGGACGGGCGTTCGCTGGCCGAATACAAGGAGTGGGCGCGGAAGGAATTGCGGCCGGTTCTGGCGCGCATCGCCGATATATCGATCCGCGAGAACATTCTGTTGCCGCAGGCCGCTTACGGGTATTGGCGCTGCGCCGCCGAGGGCAATGACGTGATCCTGTTCGGCGAGGACGGAAGGCGGGAGGTCGGGCGGTTTTCGTTCCCGCGTCAGAATAAGGACGGTGGGCTGTGCGTCGCCGATTTCTTCCGCGACGTGGACGACAAGGAGCGCGATGTGATCGGGCTGCAGGTCGTCACGATGGGGCGCCGCGCGTCCGAGGCGTCGCGCGAATGGTTCGCCGAGAACCGTTACCAGGACTATCTGTACCTGCACGGGTTCTCGGTCGAGATGGCGGAGGCCTTCGCCGAATACGTGCACAGGCGGATTCGGAGCGAGCTGGGCTTTGCCGCCGAGGAGGCGCGCGATCATGACGAGATGCTGAACCAGGGCTATCGCGGCAGCCGCTATTCGTTCGGCTACCCGGCCTGCCCGAACCTCGCCGATCAGCGCCTGTTATTGGAGCTGCTGCGCGCCGACGAGATCGGGATCAGCCTGACCGAGGAGGACCAGCTCGACCCGGAGCAGTCGACCTCGGCGATTGTCGTGCATCACCCGCAGGCGAAGTATTTTTCCGTGTAATTCCCTGCCGGCAGGGAATTTTTCGCCGATCGCCTCGCAAGTATTTGAGTTACGGGAACTTAGAGCGTGATCGTTTCAGGTTGAAGCGTAGCCGGCATTGGCGAGGTAGTTTGCGCATTCCTGTGCGGAGAAATGATCGAGCAAGGAGCCGATCTGGCGCCACGTGTCCTCGGTGGTGCGCGGAT
>JBFWVT010000043.1:0-41103 GCA_050246595.1 Alphaproteobacteria bacterium | reverse complement strand
TTCGGCCGCTCCGGCGGCAGCAGCGGTTCGATCAGGTTCCACAACTCATCGGACAGGAGAGGCTTGGCCATGCCGCCCACAACAGCCCGCTCGCACCCTCGTTCCCGGTTTTGTTAGGCATTCTAAGTCATGACGCTGATCAGCGCCCGGTCGCGCAGACTGACCAGCGTCGAGATGTCGATGCTCTCGATCAGACGGCGCGCCTGTTCCTCGATCAGCACGGGGGTCTTGCCGCGGCGCACGACGTGCTTGGGTCCGCGCACCGCATGGGCCGGGTTGACCGCGATCACCTGGCCGACGACCAGCCAGTCGAACAGCATGCGCACGGCGGCGAGGTGCTGCTTGACGGTCGGCTTGGCGGCGGTGTCCTGCAGCGCCTCGACATAGGCCGCGACATGCAGCGGCTCGATGTCGACCAGCTCGGTGACGCCGTGCTGTTCGAGCCAGGCGAAGAACGAGCAGCAGGCCCGGTAATAGGCCATGCGCGTGTTTCGATTGCGGATCGTCGCGGCGAAGAATTCGAGGAAGCGGCGGGCGGCATGGTCGCCGGCGCTGGCGATTGCTGCCGGGACGATAATGCTACCGTGGATCGCGGCAGCAGCGGGCTGTCCAGTCGGCATTAGCTCCTGAGCCATCAGGAGGCGCTCCGGCGCTTCAGCACATAGAAACCTTTCATGCCTTGGTATTCGAGCCGGGACAGAATCTCGGCGTCGGATTTTTCCATCAATGGGTCGGCATAGACGCGGAAGAAGATTGAGGCGATGGGCTCGCTCGGGCTGCTTTCAAGCTTTACAACCCGGAGCGCCGCCGCGCCGATGCTGTCGAAGTTGCCGAGATCGGTCCACTGCCGGTTCTGGTCGCGCACGGATAGCTGCCACATTCAGTGCTCCTGCATGAATGATGACGCGCCGTCGAGTGCGGCCAGCATCTCATGGGCCGCGGCTTCCGCGGCGGCGGCGGTCGGCATGGTTTCGAGATCCATCACATACCCGGCCGCTTGATCGACCGTGCAGGCCATGTACGGGACCGACCACGTGTCGTCGTTATAGAGGCGCACCTCAAAACCGCGGCGATCGCCCACCACTCGGTGCGGGTGATCCTTCAGGGTCCAGACGTACACGCGATTCGTCAGTTTTTCGCCACGTTGCAGCAGTGGATGTCTCATGGCCCCTAGTGTAACATAACGTCCTTTCACGGGCTGCTGGTGCTATGCCGACCGGCCGAGAACCGCCGCGCTTTTGAGGTATTTTGGCTACCGTCCGGTGTCCTTCATGCGCCGTGAGCGGCCCGCCAGCGCCGAGCTTGTTGGCACTCTCAGAAAAAGAGTGCCAATCCCACTTGACGCCGCTTCGCGCCACCCTAAATCGACGCGCGCCGGGCGCCACAACGGGCCCGGAGACGATTTTTTCCATGTTGCTCAAAGGAGAGCGTGGCGATGATTGTCGAGCAGAGTCCCCTTCAGTCGCAGATGCCGAATCGGCCGCAACGGGCGGACCCTCTTCCGCGGTCGAGCGAGCGGCCGTTCACCCGTGCAGACGAGAGCAATTTTGAGCGAGGGACGGCTCAGCCTTTGACCGGCTGGCCCCGCGTCGTGCCCGGTCTCTAACGTGAGGAGACCGAAATGGCTTTGCTTCTCGCTGACCCGTTGAACGCGCTATTTCAGTTCCAACAGGCGCTCGATACGTTCCGTACCAGTAGCTGGCTCGGCGCTGGTCCGAGCGCGCACGGCGCTTTTCCACCGTTGAATGTCTTCCGCAAGGGGGACGACATCGTCATCATCGCCGAGGTGCCGGGCGTGCGCAAAGACGACCTGCAGATCCAGGTCAAAGGCAACACGATCCGCATCGCCGGCACCAAGGCTATCGGCTATGGCGATGGAGCCAGCGTCCATCGCCGCGAGCGGGTTGCCGGCACGTTCGACCGTGCCGTTACCGTGCCGGTCGAAATTGATGCCGACGGCGTACGCGCCGAATGCCGCGACGGCATCCTGGCGCTCTACTTGCCGCGTGCTGAGCGCGACAGGCCAAAGTCGATCACGATCAGCTGAGCGAAGGAGTACCGCAATGGCCCGCTCGCAAGCTCTCGAAGTGCAGGAGAAAAAGGAACTCGTTTCGAAGGAGGAGAAAACCGTTCCCGCCCGCTACTTTGTCCCGAATACCGATATTTTCGAGACCGAGGACGCGCTCCTGGTCATCATGGAGATGCCAGGGGTCGAGAAAAAAGATATCGATATTAATCTCGAAAACGACATGCTGAGTGTGGAGGCGCGGATCGACTACTCGAAATATGACGGACTGGAGCCGCTCTACGCCGAATACAATATTGGCCATTTCGCGCGCTCGTTCAGCTTGTCGAACAAAGTCGACAAGAGCAGGATCAACGCCGAACTCGACACTGGCGTGCTGACCCTGACCTTGAAAAAGGCGCAGGAATCGATGCCGCGACGTATCGAGGTCAATTGACTATTATGGGCGGTGGCGCTCCGCGTCGTCGCCCACTGACGCGGGACTCTTCGCAGCTACGGGTAGTCTGAGTAAGGGTGTATATGACCTATTGCGTGTATTGATCGATCGCCGGAGTTTCGCTCAATCTCAATCAATGCCGAACGTGTCGGTCATGGCCCAGGAACGTAGACAAAGCGCGCCAACAACACTGGGCGACGTGCTGTACGCCAAGTCCTCGGCTGCAGCGCCGGAGCAGGACTGGGTGATACTCGTCCAGTCGGTTGCCGCGGGCGACCAGCTCGCGCTGCATGCGCTCTATGAGCGGGCGCACCGCATGGTCTTCACCTTGATCATGCGAATCACGGCAAATCGGGAAACCGCCGAAGAGCTCACCATCGACGTTTTCCACAGCGTCTGGCAACGCGCGTCGGATTACAACCCCGCGAACGGCACGGTGCTCGGCTGGATCATGAACCAGGCGCGTTCGCGGGCAATCGACCGGCTGCGCTTCGAGAGCCGGAGGAAGCGCAGTCACGACGGCGATGTAGATATCCTGGTCGAGGCCACCGCCGATCCGCGTGATGTGCTCGAACTGCGCGAGCAGGGTGAATTGCTGCGGGCGGCGTTGGCGGTGTTGACGCGCGATGAGCGGCAGGCTATCGAAGCGACCTTCTTCGCCGGGCTGACGCATACCGAAGCCGCAGCACGGCTGAACCAGCCGCTCGGCACCATCAAGACCCGCATTCGTTCGGGGCTGCACAAACTGCGACGCGCGTTGTCCGCGGAAGCGGAGAAGGTATGAGTACGCTCGACATAAATCGTTGCACGCAAATCGAGGTCACCTGCGCGTACATCGCACAGGCGTTGGCGGCGAGCGAGGTAGCCGCGGCCGAAGCCCATATCGCTTCGTGCCCGGATTGTCAGCGCGAGCTGGAGAGCCTGCGCCCCGTCGTCGACAGCTTTGCGGTTTGGCCCACCGATGTGCTGCGGCCGACGACATCGCTGCAGGCGCGCCTCGCGGCTCGTATCGCCGAGGAGACGGGGCGCGAGCCGGTGCCGCCGCCGCCATCACAGTGGTCCGAGCCGGAATGGCAACAGGTCGCGACCGGGATCGAGTACAAGCTGCTGGCGACCGACGAGGAGAGGCGCCGGGTCAGCATGCTGGTACGCCTCGCGCCCGGCGCCAGCTACCCGGCGCATACCCATGCCGGCGTCGAAGAGCTGCATCTCCTCGACGGCGAACTGTGGATCGATGAGCGCAAGCTCTGCCCCGGCGACTACAATTACGGCGCCCCGGGAGCGGCTGATGAGCGTGTCTGGAGCGAGACGGGCTGCACTTGCGTACTCGTTACCAGCACCGAGGACACGCTTCGCTGAAGCCCTCGGCTGCGCGATGAGGGCCCTCCGGCCGAGCGAGCATTTCCTTTAGCCAAGTTGCCGTCTCAGACCAATCCAAAAGCCCGCGTCTGACGTAGTAGGGGTATGCGACCCTCGCATTCCCCTATGCCCGGGCAGCCGACGAGCCCCTGCCCAAGCCACAACGGCTGTGAAAGGGCAGGGCTGGTCCGCGCCTATGTCCTCCAGAGCCTGACCACCGCTGACCTGCCCGCGATCAAGGCTCACATAGCGTCGTGCCCGGATTGCCAGCGCGAATTGAAGAGCCTCTGGCCGGTAATCGACCGCTTCGTTTTCTGGCCCACCGATGTGCTGCGGCCGACAACGTTGCTGCAGGGGCGCCTCGCGAACCGAATTGCCGAGGAGGCGGGGACCGAGCCGGTGCCGCCGCCACCACCACGCTGGTCCGAGCCGGAATGGCAACAGGTCGCGCCCGGGATCGAATGCAAGCTGCTGGCAACCGATGAGGAAAGACACCGGGTCAGCATGCTGGTGCGCCTTGCCCCCGGCGCCAGCTACCCGGCACATACTCATTCCGGCGTCGAAGAGCTGCATCTCCTCGACGGTGAGCTGTGGATCGATGAACGCAGGCTCTGCCCCGGCGACTACAACTATGGCGCGCCGGGGGTCAGGGACGAGCGTGTCTGGAGCGAGACGGGTTGCACTTGCGTACTCGTTACCAGCACCGAGGATGTCTTACTCTGAAACGGATGAATTTTCCCAGATTGCGCTTCTTTCTCGCGGAGCAGCGACCCACACCCGAAACGGCTGCCATGTCCCGTTATTCTAAGGCCAAGAGCAGACGACGACCTGAAAATACGATGGCCTACCACAAGGAGGCGCCGAGTGTGACCGATACGATACAAACAGATCGATCTCATACCACCGCACTCGTCCGGCGGCTGGGGGACACGCACTTTTTCTTAAGATTGGTGGCAATCGAATTGCGCCGGTTTGCGAAACAGGCTCCGGATATCGCCAGCGAGCTTCGGCACACAGCGCAGAAACTGCACGCCGAGGCGGACGACCTGGCGCAGGCAGTAACGAGAGAGGAGGCAGGTCAATGCTTTACACTGTCGAAGTAGCTATTGCGGGCGATCTGGCCAGCGAATTGAGCCAGATGCGAACATGGCTCGACCACATGAAATGCCAAGCCGTTGGTTTCAGGAAAATGCCGAGCGCAAATATTTGTCACGTCGGTTTTGCAAGTGAACAAGAAGCAGGACGATTCGCTCAAGCTTTTGCCGGTCAGATGCTCTATCGTTCCGCTGCATAGCCGAGAGGTTGGCCGCGCCGGGCGGGGCGCAAATCATTTTAAACAGATTATGCGTCGCCGAGGCATATTCGGTATTGCCATCAATAGTAAAATCACTGGGCTTTGATGACCTCTAATTGGCGAGCAAGGTCAGCCATCTGATATGGCTTGGAGATAAATGCCATATCATCGTCCGCGTCCATTCGGTCGCGGGAATAACCTGATGCAATCAGGACTCGTATCTCCGGGCGCAATCTTCTTGCTTCACGGGCGAGCGCGATGCCGTTCATGCCGTTCGGCATAACGATGTCTGTAAACAAGATGTCGATCGGTGTGCCCTGATTCAGGATGGCAAGGGCTTCCGTCGCGTTTGTTGCCGTATGGACGTCATAACCGAGCAGGCGCAGCGTTTCGGCTGCAATCGTGAGCACGTCCGGGTCGTCCTCGGTAATGAGCACGGTGCCCAGCCGGTCGGATGGCTCAGTCCGTTCAGGGGCGAGCCCCGGCAGGAAAATTCGTACTGTTGTGCCATGACCCAGGTCACTATCGATTTCGATCTGACCACCCGATTGGCGGGCAAATCCATAGATTTGGCTAAGACCTAATCCAGATCCGCGCCCCGGTTCTTTGGTCGTGAAGAACGGCTCGATCGCCTTAGCTTTCGTTTCCGGTGACATGCCGGAGCCGTTGTCGGACACCGCCAGCATCACAAAATGACCGGCGGTAACGTGGCCGAGAGAGGCGGCGCGAGCCTCGTCGATCTCGCAGTTGCGGGTTTCGATCGTGATCACACCAGCACGGCCCCCAATCGCATCACGGGCGTTGACCACCAGATTCAATAACGCCGACTGAAGCTGAGTTCTGTCTATCGTACAGCGCCAAAGTAGCGGGGATAACTTGAGGCGAACCTCGGCATGTTCGCCGGTCGCGTGACGCAGCAAAGAAGCCAACGATGCTATCAGCTCATTTAAATTGGACTCCTCCGGTTTCACCGGGTGTTGCCTGGAGAATGAGAGAAGTTGCTGCGTCAGCCGTGATCCCCGCGCGACCGCGCCTTCTGCCGTTTCGAGCAACTTGACGGCCCGCGGCTCGGTCGTCAGGTGCTTTACGAGGGCAAGGCTCCCGCCCACCGCCGTCAGAAGATTGTTGAAATCGTGGGCGACGCCGCCTGTCAGCTGGCCGACACTCTCCATCTTTTGCGTCTGGTAAAGCTGATCACGCGCCTGCTCGAGAGCCCTCCGCTCGGTAATATCGCGGGTGATCTTGGTAAAGCCGATCAGATGATCGTCCTCATCGCGGATCGGGTCTATGACGACATTGGCCCAAAACCTGGCGCCGTTCTTGCGGACGCGCCAGCCTTCACCCTCGAAGCGCCCCTCGTGGCGTGCCGTAGACAGCACCCGCTCCGGTTCGCCAGCCTGGCGCGCTTCCGGGGTGTAGAAGATCGAGAAATGCTTGCCGATGATTTCATCGGCAGTGTAGCCCTTGACCCGTTCTGCTCCCGGGTTCCAGCTTTGGATGATACCCTCCAGGTCGAGCGTGAACAGGGCGTAGTCGATCACGCTGCTGACCAGCAGGCGGAATTTCCTTTCGCTGTCAGCGAGCGCCTGCTGCTCCGTGCGGCGCTCTGTTATGTCTTGGGTGATTTTAGCAAAGCCGACGAGCTTGCCGTCCGCATCCCGGATCGCATCAAGAACCGCCAGTGCCCAGAATCGGGTGCCGTCTTTGCGGACGCGCCACCCCTCGTCTTCCCATCGACCGGTTTCCGCGGCAGTCTTCAGTGCGGTTGCCGGTTTACCGGCGTCGCGATCCTCGGAAGTGAAGAAGTTCGAGAAGTGCTGGCCAACAATCTCCGTTTCGGCGTACCCCTTCAGGCGCTCGGCGCCGGCATTCCAAGTAATGACGGTTCCATCAGTGTCCAACATGTAGATCGCGTAGTCCGTGATCGCTCGGACCAGCATCTCGTAATGGGCACTGCTGGGCCTTCGCCCCGTCCTCCGTCCCCCTGAAGTCCTGGGCAAAATCCGGTTCCTCGGCCTAGCAGATCCCTGGCAAGTCGGCCATGAAACGGCCCGAATGTCGGCTCGTTCCGTATCGTCAGCTCGTGCGACCGATCCGCGACGTCGCGCCGACGGTCGCGGTGATCGCAGTCGGCCCTCAACGTAGCGGCAGGCGAGAGGTGCTTGGCCTGGCCGCTTGACAGATTTTATCGATTAAGTCGAAAAACACGGAAGAGGCTCGGATGACCGCGTAGTCGCGGTTTGCCCACACGGGCGACGTGATCGAATTGAACACGGCATGTAGACTAATCTGAGGTCCGAATGCATTCCTATGCCTCAGAGAACAATCCGCTCGACCTGGTCGAGCGTGACCTGGTCGTTGCGGCGGTCGTAGAGCTTGGTCGTCCGCGCACTCTCGTGCGCCGCCATCTGCTGAGCGTATTCGAGCAGACCCCCGTTGAGTAAGTAGACCGTGATCCCGGTCGCCCTGAAAGTGTGGCACCCGAGCCGGGTGATGATGCCGGCTTTCAGCGCTCGACGAATGATCATGCGCCGTGCGTCCTGGCGCGTCATGCGATCGCCGGTCAGCTGCTTCCGCCCGCGGCCCCCAAGGGTACGGAAGAGGGGAGAGGCCTTTTCTGAACGGATGCCGGCCGCCCTCACGTATTCATCGAGATAGCTCTCGAGGAGGTGGTGGGCTGGCATCTCGTGCTGCTTGCCGCCTTTTTCGTGCAGCCGTACCCACCAGCGCTTGCCCTGTGGGTAATAGTCCTCGACGTTCATGTGGAGCGCCGCCGAGATCCGGGCGAAGCTGTATACGAGGAGAGCGATCAGCGCCCGATCACGCAGCCCGACGACGGTCGACACGTCGATGCTGTCGATCAGCTTCTTGGCTTCGTCGCCGTCGAGGACCGGCGTCTTGCCCTTTTTAACGACGTGCTTCGGCCCGCGCACGGCAGCCGCTGGGTTCTGCTCGATCACCTGGCCGACGATCAGCCAATCGAACAGCATCCGCAGCGCCGCGAGGTGCTGCTTGACGGTCGGCGCCTTATAGCTGCGCGTCAAAGCCTCGATATACGTCGAAACGTGATGGGTCCGGATTGCGCTCAGTTCGCGGACATCGTGTTCGTCGAGCCAGGCAAAAAACCCGCGCACCGCGACGCCATAGGCCGCGCGGGTGTTTGGATTGCGGATATTGGCGGTGAAGAAGTCGATAAACCTGAGCGCGGCGCGCTCGCCAGCGGCGGCGATCAACGTCGGTACCGGTAGCGTCCCGGTCGCCGGTTCGAGGATCGTCACCTCGGTCGTTTTTCTCTGCCCGTTATCGGGCGTCTCGGACTCGGCCATCGGACCCCTCCCCTGCCGGCAGGATCACCGTACCATAACGTCCTTTATGGATCACTATTAATCAGGGAAGGGGCCTTTAATCGGCGTTTCAGGCGACCATCTTGTAATATTGTATAGAATATGATATCGTATGCAATGTGAAATGCGTGCTTGACACCAATGTCGTGGTTGCAGCGATGCGCAGCCCGACCGGTGCTTCCGCGGCATTGTTGATGGCGGCCCGTCGTTCGGAGCTGACGATGCTCGCAAACGTCGCGCTGGCGCTGGAGTACGAAGCGACCTGCCAGCTCGCGGAACATCGTCTGGCTGCCGGGCTCGATCTTCGTCAGGTCGGCATCTTTATTGATGCGGTACTGGCCACGGTCGAACCGGTCGAGACACATTTCATGTGGCGCCCGCAGCTGCGCGATCCGGCCGACGAGCTCGTCCTTGAGGCTGCGGTCAATGGTCAGGCAGCCGCGATCGTAACTTTCAACCGGCGCGATTTCGGCAAGGTGCCGGGCCAGTTCGGCGTCGAACTGCTGATACCGGCCGAGGCGATCCGGAGGATCAGAACATGAAGAACCAGAGCACATACCCGCTCCGCCTGCCCCGTTCCGTCAAGGCTGAGGTCGAGCGGCGCGCTAAGCAGGACGGCATCAGCGTCAATCAGTTCGTTGCCACTGCTGTGGCGGAGAAGCTGGCGGCGATGAGCACGGCTGAATTCTTCGCCGAACGGCGCGAGCGGGCCGATTTCTCGGCTTTTGATCGGCTGATGCGCCGCAAGGGCGGCGAGCCTCCCGGACCCGACGACACGATCGCCTGAATGGCCCGAGCGGGGCTAGGATAGTGTAACAGTTTATGCACCTACCCTATTGATTTATTAAGAGAAACGCTCTCGCACAGAACGTCCTTTATGTTACATAATATACAATAGCAAATCCGAACGCATTTGTTAGTAAATGTGACAGCAGGGCAACTCCACGCTGACAGCAAAGATGCAGCGCTCGCTAACGCACCGGCGGTCGGCGGAACGGTAGTAATGTCCCGTTCGTGTCAGGAGCCGACGTATCAGCTGTGGCTCGACGCTCCTTCAGACGCGGTAACGGCACCAAGTCGGCAGCTTCGGCGGTCATGTAGCCGTGCGATAACCCGCACAAGGATTCCACGTCCGATGCCGGCAAACGGAAATCGTCAAGTTGTCCTTCCACTATGCCACCGCGTTGCGCCTCGCCGCTTCGCGGAAGAAAGACGCGCTCATCTTAGGCGTCCGCTTCTGGTTCTTGAAGTCCACGTGCACAAGACCGAAGCGATTGCCGAAGCCGGCGGTCCACTCCAGGTTGCCCATCGTGCTCCAATAGAAATAGCCCTTCACGGGAACGCCGTCGGCGGTGGCGCGCTGGAGCTGCGTCAGGTGGGCGCGGACAAACGTGATGCGGTCGGTATCGTAGATGTTGCCATCGTCAGCGAGCACGTCTTCGCCGGCGCACCCGTTCTCGGTGATGAAGATCTCCTTCGCCCCCCAGAGTGACTGCACGAATTTCGGCGCCCAATACAGCGACTCGGGGCCGATGGGGAAATTGTTGATCGCCGCCTTCGGGTGTCCCTTGGCAAATGGGACATTGCGCCAGCCGGGAGCCTGATCGGAGGCCACCACGTAGACTATTGGGCAATAGACGTTGATACCGACGAAATCGAGCGGCAAGCCGATGACCTTCAAGTCCTCGTCGGTGAAGCGGGGCGCGTCCTTGCCGGCCTCGTTGAGGTAAGCGTCGGTGTACCTGCCTTCGAGCATAACGGTAAGGAACGGCGCGTTCCGCTCGCGCGTGGCTAACTCGGCGGCTTTGATGTGCTCGGGCGCTTCGATCAAGGGGACGGCGGTCTCGATGTTCTCTGCCGGACCGACCTTGGTGCCCGGCTTAGCTTTCGCCCTGATCGCCTGCACCGCCAGCCCATGCGCGAGCACCGCGTGATGCCGAACTTGATTGACCTCACCCGGCGGCAGCTTCAGGCCGGGCGCGAGATGAACGGTTCTTGGCACCGGACCGGGGACTTCGAAACCCCGATAGCCCGCCTCGGTGAACGAGCGGAACTCGTTGATGGTGAAGAGGTGCTTCATGCGGTCGGAAAGCTTGTCGGCGATATATCCGGCGTACTCTCCGAAGGCTTTGGCCGTGTCGCGCGACTGCCAGCCCCCCTTGTCCTGCAAGGCTTGTGGCAGGTCCCAATGGTATAGCGTAGCGAACGGCTCGATGCCGGCAGCCTTCAATTCGTCCACAAGACGGTCGTAGAAATCGAGGCCCTTCGGATTGGGCTGGCCGGTTCCCTCGGGAAAGATACGCGGCCAGGAAATGGAGAACCGATAGGCCTTCGCGCCGATGTCCTTCATCAGCGCCACGTCTTCCTTGTAGCAGTGGTAGTGGTCATTGGCGACATCGCCGGTGTCGCCGTTTCGGATGTTGCCCGGCGTATGTGCGAAGCGGTCCTAGATCGACTCGCCCTTGCCGTCCTCGTTCCACGCGCCCTCGATCTGGTAGGCCGATGTGGCAGTGCCCCAATAGAAACCGTCGGGGAATGATCGCACCGAAGCGGGTGCCGTGCTTGACAGGGCGCTAGTCGACTGCGCTGATGCTTCACCGCTGAATGTCTCGAACGACAAGCCAACGGCCGCAGCACCAGCCGCCTTGAGTGCGCCGCGCCTGGTGAGTTCGGTATCTGAGTATTTCATGTCTTCCCCCAAACGACCGTGGCGTGAAGAGAAAAGCACGTTCCTCCCCGTTGACGACCGGCGTCTGCCGGGGGTGCTCACGGGGCTGGAGTTCGGGTAGCGAAGGGTGGCCGGAACCATTGGGGAAATGGCACCGGCCACCGGCGCATCGGCTGCGGCTAGCGGATCACACCACGGCATTGCGCCGTGCCGCCTCCTTGAACCACCGCGCGCTGAGCTTCGGCGTGCGCTTCTGTGTCTTGAAGTCCACGTGCACGATCCCGAAGCGGTCGCCATAACCGTTGATCCACTCGAAATTATCCATCGCGCTCCACACGAAACTCCCCTTCAACGGAATGCCTTCGGCGGTGGCACGCTGCTGCCACATCATGCCGTTTCTCAAGTACGTCAGCCGATCCGAGTCGTAAATGTTGCCATCGGCCGCCACCTCGTCGCTCGCCGCACACCCGTTCTCGGTGATGTAGATCTCCTTCGGCTGCCAGATCGAATGCAAGAGCTTAGGTGCCCAGTATTGGGACTCTGGCGTGAGCCGATGCCAATCCGAGAACATCTTCGGGTGCGAGACGCTGAATGGCACCTCTCGGTAACCCGGCGGCTCATCCGACGCCATGACGAGAAGCAGCGGGATGTAGACATTGATGCCAACGAAATCCACCGGCGCCCCGATGATCTTCATCTCGTCGTCGGTAAATTTTGGCGCGTCCTTTCCGGCCGCCGTCAGGTAAGCGTCATCATACCGGCCCTCGAGCATTGGTCCGAGAAAGTAGATATTCAGAGCCTTGGTGGCCGCCTCGGCGGCTTTGACGTGTTCGGGCGAGTCGATGATCGGGAGGGCGTGAGCCATGTTTTCGGCGGGCCCTACTTTCGTGCCGGCGCGGCCCATCGCGCGGATCGCCTGCACGGCAAGGCCGTGGCCCAGCACCGCGTGGTGTCGCACCTGATTGAGCGGCCCGTCTTCAAGCAGAATGCCAGGAGCCACCATCAGACGAACCGTCTTGCCCTGCACATGCAGTTCGACGCCGCGGTACGCCGTTTCCGTCAACTGCTTGAACTCGTTGATGGTGAAGAAGTAGCTGACCCGGTCGCTGAGGACCTTCGCGACCACGCCGGCGTACTCGCCGAACGCTTTTGCGGTCTCGGCGGACTGCCAGCCTCCGTATCTGTCCTACAGGGCCTGCGGCAGGTCCCAGTGGTAAAGCGTTGCGAACGGCTCGATGCCGGCTGCCTTCAGTTCGTCCACCAGCCGATTGTAGAAGTCGATCCCCTTTTGATTGAGCTGTCCAGTGCCGTCCGGGAAGATGCGGGGCCAGGAGATGGAGAAGCGATAGGCCTTCACACCCATGTCCTTCATCACCTGCACGTCTTCCTTGTAGCGATGGTAGTGGTCGATGGCGACATCGCCGGTGTCGCTGTTTTTGATCTTTCCGGGCGTGTGGGTGTATCGGTCCCAGATCGACTCGCCCTTGCCGTCCTCGTTCCACGCGCCTTCGATCTGGGGGCCTGTCGCAAATTTCTGGCGTTGACGGCTCGTCGGGCACGGCGGTCGACTTTACCCTCCGTTGTCGGGGGGCGGCCCATGATCCTGAGTGCGATTGCCGAGCGGCTGAAGCGCCGGTCCAAGGACGACTTCAAAGGCCGTCACTTCGAGGCCCCGCTGATCCTGCAGGCGGTCTGCTGGTATCTGCGCCATCCCTTGAGCTACCGCGACATTGAGGAGCTGTTCCGAGAACGCGGCCTGCCGGTGGATCACAGCACTCTGAACCGTTGGGTCCTGGCCCATGCGCCGCTGATCGAGCGCCGGCTGCGGGCGTTTCGCAGATCGCATTGCGGCTCGATTCGTATCGACGAGACCTACATCAAGATCCGCGGCCAGTGGCGTTACCTGTACCGGGCTATCGACAAGCACGGCACCCCGGTTGACTTCCTACTGACGGCGAAGCGCGACCTGGGGGCGGCCAAGCGCTTCTTCCGCAAGATGCTGAAGGATGGGCCTTTGCTCGCGCCCGACCGGATCGGCACGGATGGCGCCGCTCCCTACCCGCCAGCCATCACAGCCGCCCGGAAAGATGGGCTTCTGCCGCGCGAACCGCTGCATTACGTCACCAAGCACCTGCAGCAGGGGATCGAGAGCGATCTTCCGGGTCAAGAAGAACATGCCCTGGATCGGCGGCTTTCAGTCCTTCCACACAGCGCTACGCACGATCCGAGGGTTCGAAGCCATGCTGTGGCTGCGAAAGGGCTTTGGCTTCGCGGGCGCCTGGACGGTGTGCGAGCAGAACCAGCTGCTATCGGTCTGCTTCGGACTTCCGGCGGCAAACAAAGCGTAAAACCGGGGTCGGCACAGCCCATCGTGCGGCCTATGCCAGAGTTTGCGACAAGCCCCTCGGTAATCGCACTCAGGATTATGGGGTCGCTCCGGTTGGGAGCGAGCAAGTTGATCGCCGGGCCTGACGAGCCCTCAACACCAGAAATTTGTGACAGACCCGTTGGAAGTCGCGCTTTGCCATAGAGTACGTCGCGCTGAGGTCAGAGCATCAGCGAGGGTCGGCAGCGGTTTCGAATATCGGCTTGCTTGCCGCAGCGAGGGTCGAAAATGCTCGAAGCCGAGCTTAGATCAGAAGGAAATAGAAAAATTTTGACAATTTTTTGCACTTGATGGTTCGTCAGTATTGTAATCGCGATATGCGTGGCAGCGAGCAGGCGTAAATGGCTCGCCTTGCAGATGGGCGGTTCACATACGATTATTTGGGATTGTGGCTCGCATCGCGTTTTTCTGTCCGCCATTTTGGGGTCATCTGAACCCGATGTCGGCGCTCGCGTCGGCGTTGGCGGCACGCGGGCATGTCGTGACCGTGATTGCGCAGCCTGATGCGGGGGCGCGTCTGTCCGCACCCGAGATCGCGTTCCGTGCGGTCGGGCATAACACTCATCCGCTCGGTTCGCTCATCGAGACCGAACGGCGAATGGGCAGGCCCGGCGGCCCGATCGGCATGCGACGGATCATCGATCGGGTCGCGCGGACCACGGACATGCTGGCCGGCGAAGGCGCGGAAGCGGCGCGCGATCTGCGGATCGAGGCAATCGTGACCGATCAGCTCGAACCGGCCGGGGCCCTCGTGGCCGAGCATCTCAGGCTGCCCTATGTCTCGGTGGCCAATGCGCTGCTGCTGAATCGCGAGCCGGACGTGCCGCCGGCCTACACCGGCTGGCAATACGATCCCTCGGATTGGGGCCGCCGGCGTAATCGTGGCGGCTATCACGTCATCGACCTGCTGATGCGCCCAGTCGGATCGGTAATCGCTTCGTGGTGCCGGCGCTGGGGCCTGCCGCATAAACAGCGGATCGAGGATTGCCTGTCGCCCTACGCGCAGATCACGCAAACCATCCCCGGCTTGGACTTCCCGCGACGCGAGCTGCCGGACATCGTTCATTCCTGCGGTCCGCTGCGCCGCGACGGTTGGGACGGTGATTTCGTTCTGCCCGATAGCGGCGACCGCCCGCTGGTTTACGCGACGCTCGGCACCTTGCAGGGAGGATGGGTGCTTCTATTCCGGAAAATAGCCGAAGCCTGCCGGCGTCTCGATCTGGCGCTGCTGGTCGCGCATGGCGGCCGGATGACCGAAGCCGAGGCCGCGGCACTGCCGGGTAATCCGATTGTTCATGCTTTCGTACCGCAGCCTATCGTGCTGCGCCACACCGCGCTTGCAATAAGCAACGGAGGACTGAATACGGTGCTCGACGCGCTGACCTGCGCGGTTCCGGTCGTCGCGATCCCGATCGCTTTTGAACAGCGGGCCATTGCCGCACGCCTCGTGCATGCCGGCGCGGGAGTCTCGGCCAGGGGGGTCGGTTTGCGTCCGGCACGGCTCGCACGCACGATCGACACTGTGATGCGAGAGGATGGGTTCCGCCGGCAGGCCGCTGTTCTGGCCGACGAAATCGAACGCGCCGGAGGCGTGAAGCGGGCCGCCGATATCGTCGAGCGGGTCATTGCGACTGACCGGCTGGTAACACCTCGGGAGTTGGCGATCCGGTGATCACCGGCAACGCGGCGCCGCAATACGATATGATCCTGGTCGGCGGCGGGCTGGCCAACGGGTTGATTGCGCTGCGGCTGCGCGCGACACGGCCCGAACTGCGGCTGCTGATCGTTGAGGCCGGGTCCCGGCTCGGCGCTGATCATACCTGGTCGTTTCACGCGACCGATTTGACGCCGGATCAGAGGCGTTGGATCGAATCGCTCCTGGCGCATTGCTGGCCCGGTTACACGGTCGCGTTTCCGGACTTGCGGCGGCGTCTGGCGCTCGCCTACTGCACAATCACGGCGGAGCGGTTTCATGAGGTCGTGAGCGACGCGCTGACGGGTCGGATCAGGTTTGGCGCGAGGGCGGTCGAGCTGGGGCCGAACCGGGTGCGTCTCCACACCGGAGAGTGTCTGACCGCTGCCGCGGTGATCGACGGTCGCGGCCCGCAACCGACGCTCTCGCTCGATCTCGCGTTCCAGAAATTCGTCGGATGCGAGATTTCTCTCGCGCGGCCGCACGGGCTGCCGGAGCCGGTGCTGATGGACGCAACGGTGCCGCAAAGTGACGGCTACCGCTTTGTCTATCTGCTGCCGTTCGACCCCAGGACATTGTTGATCGAGGACACGTATTATTCCGACAGCGCGAACCTCGACACCGGCACCCTGCGCCGGCGCATCGTTGCCTATGCCGCGTCGCGCGAATGGCAGGTTCGCGACGTGATCCGTGAGGAACGCGGCGTGCTGCCGATTGTTCTCGGGGGCGATCTCGATGCATTCTGGGCGGAGGCTCCCGCCGGCATCCCGCGCTCGGGGCTGCGGGCCGGGCTGTTTCATCCGACGACCGGGTACTCGCTGCCTGAGGCCGTGCGCCTCGCCGACCGGATCGCCGCAATGCCGGATCTGTCCTCGGCCGCGCTCGACAGCGAGATTCGCCGCTACGCGCGCGAGCGCTGGCGCGCTCAAGGGCTGTTCCGGATGCTGAACCGGATGATGTTCCGTGCCGGCGCCCCGGAGCGGCGATACCGCGTCATGCAGCGCTTCTACCGCCTGCCGGAGGATGTGATCGCCCGCTTCTATGCCGGCGAGCCGAGCTGGAGCGACAGTGTCCGGCTGCTCGCGGGCCGTCCGCCGGTTCCGGTCGGCGCGGCTCTGGTGGCGGCGCTCTCCATCGACAGACGCGCCCGCGCATGACCACACCGCCCCGCGCCAGGCCGAAAGCCGCGGTGATCGGCGCCGGGTTCGGCGGGCTGGCGCTGGCGATCCGGTTGCAGAGCGGTGGGTTCGAGACGACCCTGATCGAGAAGCGCGACAAGCCCGGCGGGCGCGCCTATGTCTACGAGGACAAGGGATTTACCTTCGATGCCGGTCCGACCGTCATTACCGATCCGAGCGCGCTCGAGGAACTGTTCGCGCTGAGCGGCGGCCGTCTCGCCGATTATGTCGAGCTGATCCCGGTCGATCCTTTCTATCGGCTGTCCTGGGAGGACGGCACTGTCTTCGACTATGTCAACGATCAGGCCGAACTTGACCGGCAGATCGCCGCGCGCAACCCGGAGGATGTCGCCGGCTACCGCCGTTTTCTCGCCTATTCGGAGGCGGTATTCGCGGAGGGTTATGTCAGGCTCGGCGCGGTCCCGTTTCTGTCGTTCTCGCAGATGATGCGGGCCGGGCCGTCTCTGGCGCGGTTGCAGGCATGGCGGAGCGTCTATGGGATCGTGTCGCGCTTTATCGCCGACGAGCGGCTTCGCGAGGCGTTCTCGTTCCACTCGCTACTGGTCGGCGGCAATCCATTCGCGACCTCGTCGGTCTATACGCTGATCCACGCGCTCGAACGAAGCTGGGGCGTGTGGTTTCCGCGCGGCGGCACCGGCGCGCTGGTGCGCGCAATGGTGCGCCGGTTCGAGGAGCTGGGCGGCACGGTGCGGCTCAACGCCCCGGTCGCGCGCATCGAGACCGAAGGCGGCCGCGCGGTCGGGGTTGCGACGGCGGACGGATGGAGCGGACGGTTCGACGCGGTGGCGTCGAACGCCGATATCGTCCACACCTATGCCGAGCTGCTGCGCGAGACCCCGCGCGGCTCGCGGATGACGGCAAGGCTGCGCCGCAAGCGGTTCAGCATGTCGCTGTTCGTCGTGTATTTCGGGCTGCGCCGGCATCGGCCGGAACTCCGTCATCATACGGTGCTGTTCGGACCGCGCTATCGCGGGCTGATTGACGATATTTTCAACCGCGAGACGTTGGCTGAGGATTTCTCGTTGTATCTGCACTCGCCGTGCGCGACCGACCCGTCGCTGGCTCCGCCGGAGGCGGGCAGCTTTTATGTGCTAGCCCCGGTGCCGCATCTCGGCAAGGCCTTGCTTGACTGGGACGCCGAGGGTCCCCGCTATCGCGACCGCATCCTCGACTATCTCGAAGCGCGGATCATCCCCGGATTGCGCGCCGACCTCGTGACGAGCCGGATTTTTACCCCGTTCGATTTCCGCGACGAATTGAACGCGTATCACGGCTCGGCATTCTCGCTGGAGCCGGTCCTGACCCAGAGCGCGTGGTTCCGGCCGCACAACCGCGACGACGCGATCCCGAATCTGTATATCGTCGGGGCCGGCACGCATCCGGGCGCCGGGGTACCGGGGGTCATCGGCTCGGCCAAGGCGACCGCCGGGCTGATGCTCGCCGATGCGGGACTCGGGCGGTGAGCGGACCGCTTACATCTCAGAACCTCCTCGCGCGGTCGCAGGCGACGATCGCTACGGGATCGAAGAGTTTCGCGGCGGCTGCCAGGCTGTTCGCTCCCGAGACCCGTGAAAGCGTGGTGCTGCTCTATGCGTGGTGCCGTTATTGCGACGATCTGATCGACGGGCAGCGTCTCGGTCATGGCCGTATCGCTGACAACCCCATGGCGCCGGGGGAGGTGCTCGCGGGATTGCGCGAGCGGACCCGTGCGGTGTTTCGCGGCGAGCCTCCCGCGGAACCGGAATTCGCCGCCTTCGCCGCGGTCGTGCGCCGGCACGCGATACCGGAGGCCTACGCGCTGGCGCATCTCGACGGGTTCGCAATGGATGTCGAGGGGCGGGTCTATCGGAGTTTCGATGACACGCTGGACTATTGCTACCGGGTGGCGGGGGTGGTCGGGCTGATGATGGCGCATGTGATGGGAGTGCGCCGGACGGACATTCTCGACCGCGCTTGCGATCTCGGGATCGCGTTTCAGCTGACCAATATCGCGCGCGACGTGATCGAGGACGCACAGATCGGACGCGTCTATCTGCCAGAGAAGTGGCTGGAGGAGGCGGGGATTCCGGTCGCGGAGATGGTGCGGGAGCGGCACCGTAGAGCGCTGGCCGGAGTCGTCGCGCGGCTGTTGCGCGAGGCCGAGCCGTATTACGCCTCGGCGGCGATCGGTATCGCGTACCTGCCGCCGCGTTCGGCCTGGGCAATCGCGACAGCGCTGCGGGTCTATCGGGCTATCGGCTCCAAAGTCGTGCAACATGGCTCCGCTGCCTGGGACGAGCGGGTTGCAACCTCGCGCGCCACCAAGCTCGGCGCGATGATTGGCGGCGGGACTCGGGCGTTTGCCGCGATCGCTTCCGGCCGGGTCAGGGCGCCCCCGCCGCGGCAGGATTTGTGGACGCGTCCGCGCTGCGGAGCCGCTTTCGTTGGGACGGCAAACGCCACCAGGGGACCCACGGCATGACGTGATGCTCGTGATGCATGCCGAAATGAAAACAGGTCAGCAGCGATACCGGCCATGAATAATCGCTGCTGCGCGCGCGGTGCCGGTCGGCGAACTCCTCCGTCTCACTTCGGTGCGGGCGGTAGGTGCCGAAATAGAATAGCTGCACGGCAGAAAGGATTGCCGGCAGCGCCCAGAAGGCCAGCAGGCGGACAGGCGATGCGCCGAGTAGCAGGAGATAGGTCCAGAAAAGAACGCTTAAGGTGGCAAATTCCCGCCAGCCGAAATAGCGTCGGATAAAGGCGGCGAACCAGGGGCGGAACCGGTCGGGAGCGGGGGCGAAAAAATCGGGATCCTCCACGGTGCCGGGACGGCTATGATGCGCCAGATGCTTCGGCAGGAGCCGGTCGTAGGAAAAACCTGCATAGAAAAGGAGGCTCAGCCGGCCGAAAACCCGATTAACGCCCGGCCGGAACGGCGCGAGAGACCCGTGCATCGCGTCATGGGCGATGATGAACAGCCCAACATTGAGCCAGCACAGCATGGCCACGAGCAGCGGCGCCAGAAGAACCCCGATACTGCTCCACGGGTAAAAAAACACGCCGAATACATGCAGCCCGGTCCACAGAGCGACGATCAGCACCGCAAGACCGATCCCGATCGCCGCCTGGCCCGCGACGACGGTCCGACCGGGAGGCGAGCCGGATGCGGTCACCTTTCCGCCTTTTTCATCCGCTCGCGCAGGCGCTTGCGCAGAACCGGCAACGGCGGCGCGTAAAGAAACCCGAATGAAACGCACCCGTCGCGGCTCCGTACCGCATGGTGCAGGCGATGCGCTTGGACCAGCCGCCGCACGTATCGGTGGCGAACCTGCAAGTGGACAGGCAAACGCCGGTGCACGAGCCCGTCATGCACGATCGCGTAAAGCAGCCCGTAGAGTGCAACTCCGATCCCGCACCAATAGGCGGGTCCGGCCGGGCTCGCGGCGGCAGTCAGCAGCAGCGCCGGCATGGCGAAGACTACGGCATAAAGGTCGTTTTTCTCCAGCCCGCGCCGGCGCTTCTGATGATGCGAGCGGTGCCAGCCCCAGCCCCAGCCATGCATCACATGGCGATGCACCGCCATGGCGACGTATTCCATCGCGGCGATCGTGGCGAGGACGATCGCCGCGGCGATCACGACGTGCATCGCGCCTTTCCCCGCCGGACGCCGCTATTCCGCCGAACGCAGCGCATCTGAAAACGTGCCGCGAACGAGATGCGCCAGCTGTCCGTCCGGGTCAAGCTCGGCAAGCGCGCTTGCCATATGCTGTCGCAGCCGTACGCGTCGTTCGCGGCGGCGGATGAAGGCGACGGCCGACCCCGCTTCGTCAAGGGCGATACCGTCCTCCGCCTCGTCGGCCAGATCGTCCATCGCCTGGAACGCCTGGCCGAGATGCAGCGCAACGCAGCGCAGCCGGGTCAGGCGCTCGTCGCGCAATTCGAGGATCGCGGCGGCCATCTCGACCGCGGCGACGAACAGGGCCCCGGTCTTCAGGTGGTTAACCTCGGATGGATCGGCCCTGCCATTCCTACCGGCGCCGCGCAGATCGAAAAGCTGCCCGCGGCTGAGCCCCTCGGAGCCAACCGCCTGCGACAGGATGCCGACGAGCTCGGAGCGCGTATGCGCCGGCAGCTCCGGCGCCTCCCCGAGCACGGCGTAAGCGCGCGACAGCAGAGACACGACCGCGAGCAGCGCGACATCCTCGCCGAACCGGATATGAGTGGCGGGCTGGCCGCGCCGTAGAACCGCATTATCCATCACTGGAAGATCGTCGAGCACCAGCGAGGCGGCATGTACCATTTCGAGCGCGCAGCCCGCGTCGAGCGCGCGCAGGTCCCGCGGCCCGAATTCCCAGGCCGCGAGGATCGTCAGCAAAGGCCGCAGACGCTTGCCCGGCGAGAGAAGGCTGTAGCAAAGCGCGTCGTCCAGCGCGGTCGCGTCGCGTCCCGTCGCGATCAGTGATGACAGCCGGCGGTCGACTACATCCTGTAGAGCACGCAGATCCACACGCGTGCCGCTGCCGGGCAGCACGGAAACGAAAGCGCCGTTCAATTCAGCATTCATGGAGAAGATATTCGGCTCAAATTTCGACGCCGCCCCGGAATGGATGTTGTCGGTTTTCTGCAAACGCATATTGGGCAGAGCACGTTTCCCTCGTCATTAATTAAATTAATCTCTCCAAGTCATTATAGGGAGAGCTTAGCGGTGATCGAGGCTTGGGGGACGCACCGGGCTGATCGGCCCCCATTGGGTGGTCCGGCTTGAATGTTAGTTCAGGGTTGGTCTGGGCGCTACTGAGAGCTTATTCGGCGCGGCTTGCGTGACGGCGAAGGCTGGCACAAACACCTCCGGGGTCGGCGTTCGGTATCCCAGAGAGGCGTGCGGGCGCACCGTGTTGTAATGCCTGCGCCAGCTCTCGATGATGATCTGCGCCTCACGAGTGTCGTGCTCGGCCTGCCTGGTCACGCGGGCATTTGTCGCGCGATAGAAGCCGTGATATGCCCGCGGATACAGGTGCAGCTCGACCGGTACCCCGGCACGGCTCAATCGATCCGCATAGGTCAGGTTTTCCTCAAGGAAGAGATCGAGACCGCCGACCGAAATGTAGGTTGGCGGCAAGCCCGACACATCCGCCGCGCGCGCGGCCGCCGCATATGGCGAGACACCGGCCGAACCCGGCTCTCCGCCGAGCAGCGAACGCCAGCCGAAATAGTTGTTCTCCTGCGTCCAGACGAATTCGCCGACGTAAGGATGCAGGTCCTTCCGCACTGCCGTGCGGTCGTCGATCATCGGATAGATCAGGTGCTGAAAGGCGAATTTCGGTCCTTGCCGGTCGCGGGCATAAAGTGCGGCCCCCGCCGCGAAACCGCCGCCGCCGCTTTCGCCCTTGATACCGATGCGGGCGGGATCAAGCCCGAGCCGGCCGGCATTCGCATGCAGCCAGATAAACACCGAGTAGATGTCCTCCAGCGGCGCCGGGTGCGGCGCTTCCGGCGCGAGGCGATAATCCACGGAATAGATCGCGCATCTCAGCTCTGACGCGAAGAGCCTGTTCTCCACATCCTTCATTTCCGGCGTGCCCATCACGAAGCCCCCGCCATGGATGTGTACAATCACGGGAAGGGGATTGTTGGACCTGACCGGGAGGTACGTCAGAACTCGGATCGGTTTCGCGCCGAACGCACTCTCGACGTGGATCTCGCCCGTCATGATGTCGGGCAGGTCTGGTGTCGGAACGAAGCTCAGCAATGCGAGCGCATCGGCGCGACGCCGCGCCAATGTTTCGGCGGTCAGCGGCCCCTGCGGTGCCAGCGCGAGCGCATCGCGCAATTCGGGGTCGACAAGTTCGAGTGTGCTCATGGTTGGCGGCCGGGTCTGTTTGGAGCGGAGAAAGACGGTATTGCAGCGACTGCCTGGCGACAAGTCAGCTGGATCTCGCATATAGATGAGCATGCCGGGCACAGAGCGCCGCCGCCGAAGGGCAGGGAACCCTTCCATGGTGAAATCGCCAGCAGCATTGTCAGCGCTGAGTACGCCCTGACCCAACCGGAAACGTGCAGCCGGTCTCCAGGTGATAATCCGGTGCATTCCGAAGAGGGCTGCTGGGTTGTGTACGATACAGGTATACCCCTCCGGGACTTGTCCCGCTGGGACATGATAATGGAGGGGCCGATGAGCAGCTGGTTTGTTTTCCTGATCGTAATTCCGAGTGCTTCTGTCCTGGCATTCTCAGGGTACGGGTTGTTCCGGTTGCTTTTTTGAGATCGCCACTCAATGGAACGACTGAGAAAGAGATTGCTCGGGATCGGAGTGAATATATACAAGAAAGGTAATGTTCACTTTCTTGCGTGTGAATGGATCGAGGTGGTCATCAAACGAAGAGTCTTGTTATTAATCGAAAGAAAACCCATATTGAGAGTTTATCGATGAAGTAAAGGGGCACTCCTCATGGCAGTTCGACGCGGACCGCTGCGCAGAAATGAACGCGAAGAATTAGTAGCATACATTCATGGAATCGATCCAGGGGGAGAGCTGGCGCATATTCTTGTCCATCAGAGAGGTAGCAGCATACGGTTTTCCGGTAGACTAGGAGCACACAATGTTTCCCCATCAAACTCATCCGACCTGGAGAAATGGGTTCAGGAGGCCAAGGTCGTTTGGGAACTAGACGAAGCCATCGGGATACCGCGTAGCTGGACGAACGCACCGGAAACTTTGGAAAAAATAGAAATGATGAGGGTAAAGGCAATGCAAAAAAAGAATAACCTGGAAGCTTTACGCGAGATCCAGACATAGTGAGTTTCCCTGCTGGGAAATTCACCGACCACAACGCTCGTAATCTCGGCCTGAGCAGCGCGGCTCAGGTCTGGGTCGAAAGATTAAAGGCCGGCTTGACGGCATGATGCGCTCCCACGACATTGCGGGGGTGAGCACTATTCAGTTGAGGAGCGCGTGCGCAAAGACCGAGAATCCCGGAAGCCTCAGCGGCGAGGCTTCGATGATGACAATTACTCGCCGCCGGCCAACTTTGGGTACGGGGCGCGTCAGAGCAGCCCCCGGTTCGAGGCCACCCCGACAGGCCCGCCGGTTCGGGCCACGGTCAAATGGTATAACCCCGAAAAGGGCTTTGGCTTTGCCGAGCTGGCGGCCGGTGGTGATGCCTTTCTCCACGTCAGCGTCGTCGAGCGCAGCGGCAACAGCACCGTGCCGCCGGGCGCCAGCTTGGAAGTCCGGACGGCACCTGGCCAGAAGGGCTTGCAGATCACCGAGATCCTGAGTGTCGACATGAGCACCGCGCTGCAAGAGCAACCGCGGCGAGCACGGCCTGAGCGACCGAGGCAGCTCTCCGATCAAACCGCCATCGAGGAGATCGGTACGGTGAAATGGTACAACCCTGATAAGGGGTTCGGCTTCATCGACCGGGACGGCGGCGGCAAGGATATTTTCGTGCATGTCTCGGCGCTCACCCGCGGCAGCCTTACCGAGCTTTCGGAAGGGCAGCGGGTGGCCGTGGATATGATCGAGGGCGGCAAGGGACCAGAGGCGGTGAGTGTTCGACTTATCTGAGATACAGGCTATATCATCGCTCCACGGATCCTAAGTACTGCAATGAAGCGGTGCGTATGCGCGGGCTGGCTGCTGAAACAGTGGCGCCCAGTGAAGACGCAGGTATAACCATAGAGGGGCATGAGCGGGAAAGTGATGACCCTCTGGGTAGTCGGCACAGGTTCAGTTGATCGCCCTTGACGAAAACGTCGCCACTGATCTCACCAACGCCCGGATTAGCCCAGGCCAAACTCGGGCTCACTCTCATCAGCGTTGGCCGTCAGAACCGCTTGCGAGCCTTCCGTCTCGTCGCTTCGTCGAGCTTCGAGATTATCCTGCGTCCCGATATCCGGCTCCATGTCGTCGTGCCGAGTACCAGAAGCGCAACTGCATCGCCGGCCAGGACGTTGGACCTTCGCTCGTCTGACTCAAAGCAGCGGGAAAAAGCGCATGTCCGGCACAAAGCGATTACCTGGTGGCGAGCGCCGGAAGGCAAGCCAACGCAACAGACAAGCGCGGGCGGCTCCAAGTCAGGTGCAGATCGCTTGGCGGGCGGGCGATCCCGTGAAGTGGAAAGACCGAACAGGGCTTTTCCATCGCGAAGTCGGAGATAACGAGCATGCCGAAATCGCGATTGCCGAACGGGTCTACAGGGTGAAGCTCAGCGAGCTTGGATAAAGAGCAGTTCGCCAATGAACAGATCGAAACTCCCGGACTTTGCTGACCGCCTCAGCACAGCCAATGAGGCACGAAAGGCCCAATCGGAGCGCGCGAAGGCTCTTGCCGAACGCCCTGAACGAGCCGAGAGACGGAAGGAGCGGGAAGCGATCGTCGCGGCGCGCAACACCCGGATCGCCGAGCGCCAAGCGGCTGAGGCTGCGCGGAAAGAACGCGAGGCGGCAGACCGGGCCGCGGCGGAAGCGGCGGAAGCCACCGCTCGGGAAGCTGCCCTCAAGCTGGAACAAGATGCCCGCGCTGCAAGGGATGCCGAGCGGGCCGCCAGGGAGGCGGAGCGGGGCACTGCGGAGGCAGCTGATGAAGCCAAACGCCAAGCGATCCTCGAGCAACGCCGAGCGGATCGAAAGGCTAAGAAACGAAAAGGCCGCTAGGGGCGGCGTACTGGATTGCAGAAGCTCGTGCGGATGCCTGTCAGGTATCCGCACACTGAGGAGCGAGGGAAGCCATAGTGGCCAAAGGTCAAAGCCGAGGGAACCGTGAACCTAAAAAGCCCAAATCTGCTAAACCGAAGACCACCGCCCCGGCAAGGGCCGCAGAACCTGCCCCGAGGGAACGGCCGGGATCGGGTGTGAAGGCACCGAAGTCATGACGGACGAGCCAGTCAGTCTCGACGAGCGCCGCGGCATGGCCGCTCAGCGAGACACCGAGATCCGCCGCGATCGTCACGAGGTTCAGACCAACCAATCGGCGCTACGAGGTCGCCAGGAAGAACTGGAGAATTTTCTCGATGCTGCCCCTGCTACGACGCGCGCCGAAGCGGTAGCGTGCGCCCGGTACCTTCTGCAGCTGTTCGCCGCCACTCCCGAGGCTCAGGACCCACGCCGACAACGGCTCATCGCCCGCGCGCTTGACGATCTCGCCCGCTTTGCCGAGTGACCGCGGCATCCAAGGACGACATGGTCTGAAGCAGCATACGGGCTGCCGTGATCTGCACCGCCTGCTGCCGCATATTTACGTATTTTTCTGAAAACCAGCCGCCCCGCAACCAGGAATATGCGAACGCTCTGCAGCAGCGACTGAATGATCAAGCCGTGTCGATCGTAGCATAGAGCCAAGCGTCGGTTCTCCAGAACCCAGGGCCCCGCCGATAATGCGCCAAAACCAGTTATTCCATGGCGCTACTCTAAACCATCATCACTGATGTCGTGGGCATGCAAATAACTTCATTAAGTGGTGCTGCATATTTAACGCAACCATTTAATCCACCGAACGTTTGTCCTCCTGAGTTTGAGTGTGAATCCTGAGAGGACAGCCATCCGCTGAGAACGTATCGAGCAGAATTGGCCGACACCCAGGAGCGTGAGGCTGATAATTCCGAGCTGGCCAAGTTGCGCCAGCAGGTGGAAGAGCTACGCCAATCGGTGCGCGCCCGCGATGACTTCATTGCTATCGCCGCACACGAATTACGCAACCCTATGACCCCGGTCATCGGCGTGGCGGAACTGGCTCTCGTTGTAGCGCGCAAGGCCGAAGGCACCTGCCCACCACGGATTATAGAGTTGCTGGAGCGGCTTCAGGGCCTCGTTCAGGACTATATGAATCGCGCGACCAGGCTGCTGGACATCAGCCGCATCGAGGCCGGAAAACTTCAGCTGCAACCGGCGGCCACCGACCTTTCAAATCTGGTCCGTTCGATTGCGCTGCGATATGAGGCCGAGGCCGCCTATAAACGCTGCGCGATTGAGCCCGACATAGACGACGGAATTATCGCCGTATGCGATCCCCTTGCCGTCGAACAGGTCATCGAAAACCTGTTGTCGAACCCGCTCAAGTTCGGCGCCGGCAACCCCGTAGGTCTTCGGCTCCGTTCGGATGAGGGTTCGGCCTGTTTTGAGGTGCGCGATCGTGGCATCGGCATGTCCGCTGAGCAGCAAGAGCGCGTTTTCGGTCGGTTCGAGCAGGTCGTGGCACACCACAGTGCCGGCGGCTTCGGCCTCGGTCTATGGATATCCTGCCGCTTGGTCGAGGCCATGAATGGCAAGATCACGGTATCGAGCCGGCTCGGGCACGGATCGACCTTCCATGTCACGCTTCCGCTCCGACCTGCCAACGACCGCTCGGCGACGGCATGACAGAACAAGAAAGCAGTGGCGCCGGCGGTGAGCTCACGCGAGTTCCCAGTACCGTTCCCGGCCTTGACACGGTTCTCGGCGGCGGCTTTTTCAGCGGCGGGCTCTATCTGATCCTGGGTGTGGCCGGTGCCGGCAAAACGGTCCTGGGAAGCCAGATCATCTACAGCCGTGCGGCCCGGGGAGGCCGCGCGCTGTTCGTCACTGCGCTTGGCGAAAGCCACGGTCGAATGTTGGCGCACCTGCAGCCTATGCGCTTCTTCGACCAATCTCTGGTTCCCGATCGGATCACCTATATCAGTGCCTACCAGGCTCTCGATGACGATGAGAACGGCTTAAAACGCCTGCTCGACCTTTTACGTAGGGAAGTACAGGCGAGCAGCGCCACCCTGCTGGTGCTTGACGGCCTCTCGGCAATCGTGGCCAGGGCCAGCTCGCTCTTCGCGATGAAGCGCTTCACCCATGAACTGCAGATCCTCGCCTCGGCTACGGATTGCACGATGTTTCTGCTGACCACCGGATCGGGCGCAATGACCGGGCCCGAACATACGATGGTCGACGGGGTGATCGAGCTAAAACAACGGCTCTATTCCTCGCGCAATGAGCGGCGTCTGCAGGTGCACAAGATCCGCGGCAGCGGTTTCCTCGAAGGCGAGCACGCGTACCGCATCTCCCGCGAAGGCCTCACCGTTTTTCCACGCTTCGAGGCGCAATACGGTGTTCCCGAGCGGCGCGCGCTGCCGGTCGCACGGCGCCAGACATCCGGGATCGCCTCGCTCGATGCATTACTAGACGGCGGTTTGCCGGCGGCTGCGCAGGTATCACTAGTAGGCCCCTCGGGGACCGGGAAGACCACGTTCTGCCTACAGTTCATCTCGGCTTCCAGCGCTGCCGAACCGGGCCTGTTACTGGGTTGCTTCGAGCCTCCCGAGCGGCTGCGGCTTAAGGCAGAGACAATGGGGTTTGGCCTAGCGGCAGCCGAGCAGCGTGGCGATGTCGAGCTGATCTGGTGCCCGATCGGCGAGCAGAGCCTCGATGAACTGGCCCATAAACTACTGGATGCCGTTCGCCGTCGCGGCGTGAAGCGGCTGGTGATTGACGGCATAATTGGTTTTGAGCAGGCCGCTCTCGAGAAGGAGCGGATGGTGCGGTTCTGGTCGGCCCTGTCGAGCGAGCTGCGGGCGCTAGACGTCACGACGCTGCATACGACGGAGCTGCCCGAGATGACCGGCGCGGAGCTGCGCCTGCCGCAGGGCATCTCGCCGTTGGCGGAAACCCTGATCCTCTTGCGTTACGTCGAACTCCGCTCGCGGCTGTACCGCTTGATATCGGTGTTCAAGATGCGCGACGGCGCCTTCGACACAACGATCCGCCAATTTTCGATCACCGATGAAGGGATTGTTATCGAAAAGCCGTTTGAGGGCGTTGAAGCAATCCTGAGCGGGGTGCCGCGCGAGGCAGCGGTGCGCGAGGCGACCGAGGACGGGGGACTGAACTCGCGCCCGGATCCCGGTGGTCAGCCGCAATGAGCAGCGCAACGGTGCTGATTGTTGAAGACGAGTTTGCGATTGCCGAGCTTTTGTCGATGGCCCTGACGGATGGGGGTTATCGCGTGGTGCTGGCGGCGAATGGACGCCAGGCATTGGAGCGTTTGAACGAGGGACCGCCGCCCGACCTTATCATCACCGACTTGATGATGCCGGTGCTCGACGGCACCGGGCTCATTCAGTCCATGCAGCAGAGCGAACCGCAGCGGAACATCCCGTGCATCATCATGAGCTCGATCCCGGAGGATGCCGTGCGCAGGCGCGTCAACGGGTACGCAGGATTTATCCGCAAGCCATTCAGAATTGCCAGCGTGATCCAACTCGTGACGAATTTACTTGCTCGAAGCCCAGGTTGAGAACGCTATTTGTGCAATTCGCCAGAGCTACCGCATTCAGTCGGTTGAGGGTGCATTCTCTCGCCCAGGACCGCTGAGCTGGAAAACGGCCACAATGCCTTTCGAGAGGCGATCTTGGTTTGAGGGCAGAAATCGTCGATTGCAAACACTGGCCTGACCCTGTCATTTTGAACATTATATGGCGTAGAATTTTGAACAATAAGTGGCGCAGCGGGCCCCGGCTATGTCCGCTCGTGTGATGACGGTTCCAGAGCAAGTTCGACGCCGCGGACAGGCCGATACCCGAGGCTTCGATAGCCCGCCTCTCGCTTGGCGGCCATTTTCATGAGAAGCGGCTCATTCTCATCGATGTAATCGTAGATGATGACGTCGCGCTTCGAGGCGTGCCGGCGATGGAGCCGGCCAGCGTACTGCGAGAGCGTCCCGCGCCAGGAGATTGGCATCGTCAGGAACAGGGTATATGTTGGCTTCGGCAATGTAGTTGTAGAGCGTCGGTTTGGAGATCCCCATCATCCGGCAGATCTCGCCGATCGTGTGCTGCTTCTCGGCATAGAGCTTCGCCACAAGCTGCCGCTTGGCGGGATCCAGAAGCTTCGGCCGGCCACCCTTGCGCCCGCGCGCCCGCGCCGCGTTCAGCCCGGCCTGGGTGCGCTCGCGCACCAGGTTGCGCTCGAACTCGGCCAGGGCGCCGAACATATGAAACACCAGCCTGCCGCCGCTGGAACTGGTATCGATCTTCTCCTGCACGCTCATCAGGCCGATGCCCATCTCGTCGAGCTTCCTGCCGAGCAGGATCAGATCGTGCAGCGACCGCCCCAGCCGGTCGAGCCGCCAGACCGTCAGCACATCGCCGGCGCGCGCCACTTCCAGCGCCATGGCAAGGCCCGGCCGCGCCGCCTTCGCGCCACTTATCCGGTCCTCGTAGATTTTCTCGCACCCGGCCAGGCGCAGCGCATCACGCTGCAGGTCGAGGTTCTGATCATCGGTCGAAACCCGCGCGTAGCCGATCAGCATGCCGCCCCCGACGGTCAGAAACCTATCCAGAAAAGACGAATGTGACCGTAGATACTCTGACCGGGTTCTATGCCCGATATTCAGGTCTGCCAAGTCGCTTTCGGAGCGGCGCGGCACCCGGGCAGCAAACCGGTCGTTTGTCTGCCCACCCCAGCCCGCCCTCAGTTGCAATCAGCGTGGGCACGACCCCGATGATTGCGATCCCAGTAGCAGCCTTTATGGGCTCAGTCGCAATGATTGTGGGTTCAGCCCCTCAGGCCCGGTGCAATGATTTTGGGCACGGCCGTCCGATGATTGCGATCCCGCCCGCCGATGATTGCGGTTCGCTACAGGTATAGCTGCGCCCGGTGCCGCCGGCATCCGAGAAGACCAGGATGCGCTTGTCGTCATCCATGAAAGCGGAGGTCTCGGCGAAATTCGCTGACGCCGGCCGGGTCTCGACGCAGAGCCGGTCGCCGCGGCGCACGATGCGGCGCGAGCGTCCGGTGACCTCGGCCACCATCCCGGTGCCGAAGCGGTGCAGGATCTGGTCGAGCGCGCCCTGCACCGGCGGCAACGATGCCAGATGCTCGATCATCCGATCGCGCCGCTCGACAGCCTCGCGCGATTGCACCGGGTTGCCGTCGGCATCGGTGACCGGACGCGAATGGAGGTTGCCCTCCTCGTCGGTGTAGAGTTCGAAGAGCTGCGTCGGGAACGAGTGCTTCAAATAGTCGAGCACGTATTCCCGCGGCGTGATATCGATCGAGAGATCGCCCCATTCCGAACTCGGGATCTCGGCGAGGCGGCGCTCCAGCAGCGCCTCGTTGGTCGAGACGATCTGCACAATCGCGGCATGGCCGGCGTCGAGATCGCGTTGTAGGGCGGCGATCAGCGTCGGGCATTTCATCGCCGTCAGCAGATGGTTGAAGAAGCGCTGCTTGTTCGATTCAAAGGCCGAGCGCGCTGCCGACTTGGCGTTTCGGTTGTAGGTGCCACCGTCAGCGCCGGTGATGTTGGCCGCCTCGAGCGCCGCCTTCAGGTTCCGGTGAATGATCTGGAACGCGTCGGCATAGGAATCGTAGATCGCGATCTGCTCCGGCGTCAGTGCGTGTTCGACGATCTCGTACTCGATGCCCTCGAACGATAAGGAGCGCGCGGCATAGAGGCCAAGCGCCTTCAGATCGCGCGCCAGCACCTCCATCGCGGCGATGCCGCCGCCTTCCATCGCGGTGACGAACTCGGCACGGGTCGCGAACGGAAAATCGCCGCTGCCCCAGAGGCCGAGCCGGGCGGCGTAGGCGAGGTTCTGCACCGTCGTGGCGCCGGTCGCCGAGACATAGAGGATGCGCGAATCGGGTAGCGCGTGCTGCAGGCGCAGACCCGCTTGGCCCTGCTGTGACGGTTTCTTCTCGCCGCGCTCGCCTTTGTCGCCGGCGGCATTGGCCATCGCATGTGCTTCGTCGAACACGACGACGCCGTCGAAGCCTGCCCCGGCCTCCAAGCCGGGGCCGGAGCCGAGCCAGTCGACGATCTGCTGCACGCGGCTCTTTCGTTCGCCCTTGGCTTGCGTGCGCAATGTGGCGTAGGTCGTGAACAGGATGCCTTCGGCGAGGTTGATCGGTGCGCCCTGCTTGAAGCGCGACAACGGCACGAGATCGGAGCGGTAGCCGCCAAGCGCGGTCCAGTCGCGTTCGGCATCCTCGATCAGCTTGTCGGATTTCGAGATCCACAGCGCGCGGCGGCGGCCCTTGAGCCAGTTGTCGAGGATGATCGCGGCGACCTGGCGGCCCTTGCCGGCGCCGGTGCCGTCGCCAAGGAACCAGCCGCGCCGGAAACGCACCGCGCCTTCGGCCCCCTCGGGCGCGGCGGCGACCTGGTCCCAGGTCTCGTCGACCGTGTAGGACCCGGCGAGATGGCCGGAATGCGCTTCGCCGGCATAAACGACGCTCTCACACTGCGCGTCCGACAGGAGGCCGCCCTCGACGAGACGCGATGGCAGGAGCGGCTTGTACGAAGGACGCGGTGGCGCGACGGCGGCCATCGCGGCCGATTGCACGAGTTTGGTCGGATGCGGCTGCGCCCCGGCGATGCGCAAGGTCTGCAGCGCATAGCCCTCGTAGAGCGCGGCGGTCAGACGCCCGCGTTCGGCCGGCGCCCATGTGCATGTTTCGTAGGTGAGTTCGGCGGCGCTCGGCGCTGGTGCGACGCGCTGAGGCAGCAGCGTCGACGCGGGTCGCGATTGCGGCGCACTCCGTGCTGATAGAAACACGGGGGCGGGGATGGGGGTCAGCGCCGGTCGCGGCGGCACCAGGCGGATCACCCGGTCGAGCAATTCGGCGGAAGTCGCCGCCTTGCCGGGCGACGGCGGAAAACGCTGCGGCTCCTGCGCCGGAACGCGATCGATCACGGTGAGCCGCGTGTCCATGGTCGTGCCATGGCGGGCATAGGTCTGACCGGCGATCGCCGCACTGAACACGACGCGCCCGCCCCGTTCCTGCAGCCGCACGAAGCCCTCGCGCCAGCCCGGCTCCTCGGGACCGACATTGTGGCCGGTGATCGCGACGAGACGTCCGCCCTCGCGCAGCCGCGCAAAAGCCGAGGCGAGATGCCGAAAGGCAGCTTCGGCGAAGCGCTTCTCGACATGCGGCGAGAATGAGAAGGGCGGGTTCATCAGCACGACGCTGGGCCGCACCGAAGGATCGAGCAGATCATGGATGTGCTCGGCGTTGTGCCTTGTGACGGCGCACTCGCGGTAGAGGCGCCCTAGCAACCCGGCGCGGGTGTCGGCGATCTCGTTCAGCACCAGACTTGCACCGGCGAGTTCGGCGAAGATCGCCAGGAGGCCCGTTCCGGCCGAGGGTTCGAGGACGAGATCGTCCGCGGTGATCGAAGCGGCTTCGGCGGCGGCGAGGCCGAGCGTGATCGGTGTCGAGAATTGCTGGAAGCGGTTGCTTTCCTCCGAGCGGCGGGTCTGCGACGGCAGCCGCTCGGAAAGCCGGCTCAGCATGTCGAGCATCGCGGCGGAAGACCCGGCACGGCTTCGCATGGCGCGGCCGAACTTGCGCAGGAAAAGCACCTGCGCCGCCTCGGCGGCTTCGTAAGCATCCTTCCAGGCCCAGGCGCCGGCCGCATCCGAGACGCCGAATGCCGCCTCCATCGCCACGCGCAGCGTGCGGCTGTCGAGGGCGCGGCCCTGTCCGAGCAATCGCGCGAGATCGGTTGCGGCATGAAAAAGCCCCGAAACCCTGTCAGGGGCCGGGGCGGCGGCGAACAGCGGCAATACCGCGGTCCTGGCCGCGGTGGCAGAAGTGGCAAGCATGGAAGATCTCCGGGGAGAGCGGCAGAGCGCACCCGGCAGCGCCTCACGCGGTCCGGGGCAAGGTCCGGCGAAGCGCTCTCGTTCCCTTCCCGGATCTCAACTCGCCCCTGCGGCCCTTTTCCTCTTGGTTTCTGCGCCGTCGGAAGGGAATCCGGATCGGGTGACCCCGGTCCGGATTGGCGGCGCCCGATCCCTGCTCAATGCTCGCTCGGCAGGTAGATCGTGCTGTTCTCGAACCAGAGCTCGATGCCGTCGGCCGGGAAATCGGTGAACTCGATCGCCTTCTCAAAGACGGTACGGCCATCGCCGTCCTCGCAGACGAGACGCGCGCTGCGGTCGGGATTGACCGTCAGCTTCCAGACCTGGAATTCCTCGCCAGCGACCGCTTTCTCGAAACGCTGCGCGATCGCGATTTGATCAATTAACCAGTAAGCACCACCGGCATCGGCAACGTATTTGGCGCCGTCGGTGAACAGGATGTCGCGCACGAGGCCGTGGCGGTACCAGTGCTCACTGCCGGTGAATTGGGCGAGGACAGCCGGGTCAAGTTTCCTGGTGCTCATCGCGCGCCTCCCTCGACAGGAACATGACGGCGGATCAGCGCGGCGAGTTCGTCCGGCCGGTGCAGCAGGTCGAGCGAGGCGAAATTGTTGCGTCCGCCGGTATAGTCGCGCCGCCCCTCGCACGAGCGGAACAGAATGCCGGTATCGGCGCGCGTCGCCGGCTGGCTCGCCTGCACATAAAGGTGATCGGCATGCATTGTGATCTCGCCGCTGACAGCGATGCCGCCCTCGTTCGAACGCAGATCGTAGTCGCCGGGCGCGAAGCCGAGCGTCGCGGCGAGCTTCAGCAGCTGCGCGCGGGCGTGGTGATGAAAGCGGCGCTTGGCATGGGCGTCGTAGGCGACGCGTTTCTTGAAATCGAAGCAGGTGGATGTATCGGGCATGAGGATGGACTCCGGAGAGTGGGGAAAAACCCCCGCGCCGGAACCGCCCGGTCCGGGGGCGAGCCCGGAACGCTCTCTCTTGCTCCCGGCTCGCCCTGACGGGCTTTGTCCTCTTCCTCTTGCTCCCTGACGCCCGGAAAGCAGCAGCCGCTCAGGGCAGGGCCGCGCCGTTCGGGCGCGCGCCTTCCGGCACATCGCCGGTCAGAAAGGCCGGGATGTCGTCGCTCTCTTCATTCTCACCGGCATCGACCGGCTCCGGATCGTTCGCCGCATCCTCGGCGTGTTCCTCGACTGCGGTTTCCGTGGCCGGTTCTGCCTCGGCGACGGTTTCGGCAAAAGCGAAGCCGGGCGGCAGCCACGCGGCGGCCTGATCGCGCACCGCTTCGAGATGGATCGACGCGGCGCTCGCCTCGGGATCGAAGGCCGTCTCCAGCGCTTCGGCGAGAACCGGCTTCCTGTCGAGCTCGTGATCGCGCGCCCAGCGGGGTCCCAGGATCTCCTTCGCGACATCGAGCGCATGCGCCTTCCGGACCCGGCCCCAGTAATTGAGAGCGGTCGGGCGCCATAGATCGGCAAACGGGATCGCAAGCCGGCGGCCCGCCGCCTCAATGACCGGATCGGCGCCGTCCTCGATCGCCAGCTGCGGCTTCAGCATCAGCGCGATGCACCAGGCGAAGAGGCGCTGCTTGGCTTCGGCCGGCAGAACGGAGAGCGCGGCGAAGCCTTGCGCCGGCGGCAGGTCGAGCCAGGCGGTGTCGAGCGCAGTTTCGTGCACTGTCAGCAGCCGGTCGGCCGGTGTCGCGGCCAGGTCGTTGAGCGTGCTGCGCAGCGGCGTCTCGGTCGCCCGCAGATCGAGCGAGTGATCGCGATAGCCGTGGCCGATCAGATCGGTGCACAGCGCATAGAGCGCGAGATCGAACGCGACCGCGAAATCGCCGGCCAGATACGCCCGCGTGATCTGCAGCCGGTAGGCTTTGAGATCGTCGATATGCCCCTGGCTGAAGCCGCACTGCTTGCGGATCTGCTGCTCCGGGCTCATCGCGCGGCTGTGCTGGCCGGACATGAACCTGGTCACCGTGCGGGAACCGTCAGACGAGCCACCGGCATCGCCGCCGTCCGGCGCGCTGTCGTCCTGTTCGCCGGTATCGGCAGCGACAGCGCCCGGGGTGCGTTCGATCAGCCCCCGATGGATCAGGAAACCGCCTTCGTCGCCGACCGTGACGATAACGCCGGCGCGCTTGCGGTCGGCCTCGCTGTAGACTTCTTCGGCCTCGGTCGCCTCAACGATCTCGTCGCGGCGCTCTTCGAGACGCGCGGCTTCCATCATCAGATCGTCGCCGAGTTCCTCGTCCGGCAATTCGCCGAGTTCCTCGAGCCGCGCTTCGATGCGGTCGAGCTCGGCGGCGATCTCGGGCGAATATTCGGCCGGTTGCGGCTCGATCCGGCGATATTGCGAGAGGAAGCCGTAATCGGGATCGAGCACGGCTTTCGCCCAGGCCCAGTTGGCGCGCAGTTCGGCGGCCTTCTGTTCGAGCTTCTCGATCGCGAGGCGGTTGACGAGCGCCGCATCGTCCAGAAAGCCCTTGTCCTCGGTGCTGAACAGATCGCGGGTCACTTGCCCGCCGGCTTTCTCATAGGCCTCGACGCCGACAAACAGGCCGAGATCGGAATCGAGCGGGACCGCGCTGCCGGTTAGCAGGCGCCGCACCTGATGCGCCGAGACGTAATGCTGATCCTTGATCTGGCCCCAGACCGCGAGCTGCGCCGGATGATCGGCGCCAAGCGTAAAGGCCGATGCGATCTCAAGGCTGAGCTTGCCGGCGCGGAAGGCGTCGAGCAGTTCGGGTGCGAGCTTGCCGAGTTTGAGGCGCTGCCGGACATGCCGCTCGGACACGCCGAAGCGTGTAGCGACGGCCTCGACCGTGGCGCCGCTGTCGATCAGCGCGGCCATGGCGGTGAATTCGTCGGCCGGGTGCATCGCGGCGCGCACCGTATTCTCCATCAGCGAGGTCTCAATCGCCGTGTCGGGTTCCTCGACGAGGCACGGCACCTCGCGATCACCTGCGATTGCGCCCTCGGCGGCGAGCTCCTGCAGGGCCTTGAACCGCCGCCCGCCTGCCGTGACGGCGAAGTGCTCCGGTTTGTCCGCAGCCGGGCAGACGATCAGGTTCTGCTTCAGACCGCCGGCTCGGATGCTGGCCTTGAGTTCGGCATCCTCGGCTGCCGAAGGCGGCGTCTTGCGGACATTGGCCGGGGACAGGGTGAGACGGTCGAGGGGGATATTGCGAACGATAGAAGTCGTGGTCATGGCTGAGATACTCCCGACGGGCGAACGGGAGACCTCTCCCGTCCTGTCAAACCCGCCACGAAGTCCTCATGGCCCTCTTCCTCTACGCCGGTGCTTCCGGCCGGAACTGATCCCTCCCTTGAGGATCAAACCAAACGGCAGACCCGCGTCAGCTGGGGTAATCGGAGCCGGACCCAGCATCCTACTGTTGAGCCGGTTCATCCGGTTTCACCAGGAGGCGATCATGGGTGTGTTTGTCGGGCTCGACGTGTCTCTCAGCAAAACGGCGGTGTGCGTTGTCGACCGCGATGGCGCGGTGCTTTGGCAAGGCAAGGTGCCGAGCGAGCCCGGTCCGCTGATTGCGCGTCTGGCGGAATGGTCGGGCTCGATCGACCTTGCCGGGATCGAGGCGTGCCCGTTATCGGAATGGCTGCACCGCGGGCTGCGGGAAGCCGGCATACCCGTCGTCTGTATCGAGGTGCGTCACGCTCAGCGCTTTCTGTCCACCCGGCCGGTCAAAACCGACAGAAACGATGCGCGTGGTATCGCTGAAATGATGCGGCTCGGCCATTACCGGCCGGTTCACGTCAAATCGCCGGCGGCGCAAGCGATGCGTACAACCTTGACCGTACGGATGCAGCTCGTCGCCGCACAACTGCAAATCGAGAATACGATCCGTGGGCTGCTCAAAGTCTATGGGTTGAAGATCGGCGCGATACACCGCAACCGCTTCGCGGCGCGCGTCGCTGAATTGCTTGCCATGGCAGCGCTACCGCAATTGGCCGCGGCGATCGAGCCGCTGCTGCGGGTGCGAGAGAGTATGCGCGCAGAGAGAAAAGCGTTTGATCGGACTTTGGCCGCCCTTCCCCGGCAAGACGAGGTCGCCCGCCGCCTGATGACAATCCCCGGCGTCGGCCCGGTGACCAGCCTCGCCTTCAAGGCCACGATCGACGATACGGGCCGCTTTCCCATGTCAAAAGCGCTGGGAGCGCATCTCGGATTGACCCCGCGGATATATCAGTCGGGCGAGATCGATCGCTCGGGGTATATCAGCAAATGCGGCGACAGGATGATGCGCCACCTACTTTACGAGGCCGCATCGGTGCTGATGACACGGACGCGTAAGTGGTCGCGGCTGCGGGCTTGGGGTGTTGCTGTCGCCAAACGGCGCGGTATGAAGCGCGCGACCGTCGCCGTGGCCCGCAAGCTGGCAGTGATCATGCATCGTATCTGGGTCACCGGCGGAGAATTCGAGTTCGGCAGTCCGGCCGCCGCGTCAACCGCGGCGTAAGCTCGGCCAGGCGCCGCGCCAGCATCGGTGGCGCGCGACCGCGCCGGACGCCGGGAACGGTCAAGTCCGTCACGATCCTCGTGGCACCCGGATAAAGTTGTCCGGGTGACCCCGTGCTGTCAGCTTGGACGACCGCTCTCTCGGACATCCCATCATGGGGCGACTCGGGTACGAGTTCGACCCCGGACAGAAGCACGATCCGGCAAAATCTCGCTTCTCGCTGACGCCATTGACCGGTCCAACGCTGTGGTGCCGGGGTTCCGCCCCGTTTGGTTAAGGGCATCCAAGCAGCGCTAACGCGCCGCTCGGGCCCTCCCTTGATCAAGCTTGCCCTGCTCTCGCCGAGAGGCAGAGGTGCGGGAATACCAGCACTCATGCCTCAAAGGAGCGTATTTGAAAGGTCCGAAATGGAGCGGTAAGCGGGCCCTTGCCGGAGCGCGTACAAGCGACGAGTTTGCGCCGGAAGCAGCCGTTGCGTGAGAGCGTCCAAATCCTATCGCCAGTGATGCGCCTCTCGATCGCTTCTGCCCTGAACAGGTCTGACCAACGCCTTGCAAACCGACTCTGGCCATCGATGGAGCTCCACAAACGATCTGCTCGTTATGTCAAAGTTCCGGAAACAGGGAGCTGGACAAAGAAGGATGCCCCGTTTGGCGGTATGCTTTCAGCCCATAGGCGTCCCCCGTGACCTCGGACAATGCTGTTTGCAATAGCAAGTCCCAATCCGGCGCTCTTGCCTTCCTTGGTCGTCCCGAGGTGTCCCTGCCGAAAGGGTTGAAAAATTACTTGGAGCTCATCGGCCGGGATGCCGGGTCCCTGATCGGTCACGCGGAGCAGGGCGCTGTCATCCTCGCGTGACAGCTGAACCGCTATGGTGCCTTGCGGCGGCGACACTTTGATGGCGTTATCGACGAGATTGTTCAGAACCTGGTCAATCTTACGCGCGTCGAGCAGGATATTCGAGAATTTGGCCATGCTCTTATAGTCGAGGCGGACATGTTTGCGTTCGGCTAAGACTCGATTCAGCGAGAGATTATGTTCGATAAGAGCGTCAAGGTTCGTTGGTCTCTTGTTTAATACCAGCTGGTCCGCCTCGATTTTGGAGATGTCGAGCAGGTCGTTGATGAGTCCGAGAATAAACTCGCTCGATCGGTCGATTGCATTGATGAATTGGAGCTCACGCCGGCCTATAATCTTGCCCTGAAGTTCGCTGAGAAATTCGCTGTAGGTCTGAATAACCGTTAGCGGGTTGCGCAGGTCGTGCACGACCATTCCGAGAAACTGGTTTTTCTCTGCATCTACCCGGGCGAGTTCAGCATTGCGCTTCGTCAGTTCGCGGCGGGCATTGATAAGCTCATTGTTGATTCGGCTCAGCTCATTATAGAGTTCATGTTCCTGTGTTGGCCTCCCGCTGGTCCATTGACACCATGCGCGAAAGCTCGCAGTGAGCGCATCAGCCGTCGGCGGATTATTCGGTAGAAGATCGCTAAGAAGGGTGGCCGCCGCGCTGAATGAGCGGGCACCGACCACCAGAATCCTGTTTGCCGGCATCGCCAATCCGGCAACATGCAGTATCGCTGCCGGACCAGCATCCGAACCGCGGAGCCGGATTTCCCGATCCAGAACCGCGAACTCGCGCATTGCAGTGGACAAGAGGTTGCGGACCTCATCCTTCGACGAGGGATCTATCGCATTCAGGAAGGACTGCCCCAGACCGACATACTGGCTCGCGCCGATTTCGTCGACCAGCAAGCGCTCGACGATCCCTTCCGGATCGCATCGCAGCGCCAATGCTCGGCGATCAGATAGGGTCATGATGGAGCGGCCATTGCCAGCAGGCGATCAGCGACAGTAATCGCTTTCGCTGCGTCGGGCGCCCATGCATCGGCGCCGATGCGCCTCCAAAGCTCTGGTGCAATGTTAAAAGGATAGCCGCCAACCATGATTTTGGCCGAGCATACTCCCTGAGCATCACGGATATCGGCGATAAACTGTTCGACCGCCGGGACGTGAAAGGTCATCGTTGCGGAGAGCGCTAGTACATGGATTTCCCGTTCCCGCATCAGCTGGATGATGCCCGATGCGGGCACGTTGGCGCCCAGATAGATCGTGTCCCAACCTTCCATTTCGAGCAAATCGGAGACCATCCGGGCACCGATTTCATGCAGATCGCCGGTAACGCAGGCCGCAGCCAATGTCCGGCTCCTCCTCTCTCCGGAGAAGATATACGGGTACAGCTGCGACATGATGAGTTGAGTTGCTGCGGTGCAGTAGTGTTCCTGGGCCACGCTGATCTGGTTCATCTGCCAGAGCCGGCCCACCTCGTGTTGGCTCGGCTGAAAGACGCGAAGATAGAGATCTCGAATAGGGGTTCCAGCGTTGGCTGCGGCGAGGATCAGGTTGCTCGCCAGATGCCGCTCGGTGCGGAGCAGTGCGGACAAGTAGTCGTGCGCGAGCTGCGCGAGTGGTCCGCCGTCCTTGGCAAGCAGGCTTGACGGCGCAGCCGAGACCCGCCCCAGTTCAGCCAGACCGGCATGTATTGGCGAAACGGCGAGAGTGCACATGTCGGGGGGCAGACTACGCTCCAGGACCTCCCGCAAAATTCTGAGGTTTTCAGCAAGATCGTCGGCAGCGATCCGGCGAGCGCCGAGCATCGTCTTGCACCAGCCTACATACTCGGTGAAAAATGCTGGCGTCCCGGCGGCAACAGCCGCCGAGAGGTAGGAGAGATGATATTCAGCGTCCTGTCGGCAATGGGATCGACCGGCTGCACCGAAGCGCTCCACCAGCTCGGGATGCAGCTGATAGTGGCGATCTGTGATGGCATCCGCGAGTTCGTGGCGAGAGTTATCGAGGGTGGCGGCTACGTGATGTGGGTCTGTCATACGAGCACGGGCCTATGTGCAGACGAGCTCAAAGCAGCGAAGGCTTGTGCTCCTCGGGACGAGCTTCAGCCCCTTCGGAATGCCTCGATGCGCGTCATGGTAGAGATGGCTGCGGTGCCATGCCTTGAAACTCGATTCATCGCGCCAGTACGTAAAGAGCCATATCTCGCGGGGATCGTCGCACGGCGTAATTACTTGCATCCGCAGGAAACCGGGAGTGGTATCGACCAGATGCGGACGATTTATAAAAGCATCCTTGACCTGATCGGCCATGCCGTTCGCGACAGTAAACCGACTCAACGCAACGAATTCGGTGCCGGCTTGCTGTGTTGAGCCACTCGTCGCACCGTCCATCCATGCCCTCCTTCAGGTTAAATTCAGATCGGCTTCCGGCGGATAGGCGAGCAATCTAATCGAGGCGTTCCGCGCAGTCATTGTCATCGTGCGCCGCACTTCGGTCTGCCGCTGCCCCGCGCTGATCGAGCAACCACCCCGCCAAGGTCAGGTATGGGGCATGAAGACCCATTGCCAGGGCGACGACTGAGAGTCTCCTGTGGGATCGTAAGCCGAAGCTCAAATATGCGGGTTGACGACGGCGCTCCGATTACAGAAGTCGGGTTTGGTTATCAGGATCACGGTTGGGATTGAGGATGACACCACAATGAGACTCGCGGGCAAGGTCGCCATTATCTCCGGCGCGGCATCCGGGATGGGGGCAGCCACGGCGCGCATGTTC
>JBFWVT010000042.1:0-43764 GCA_050246595.1 Alphaproteobacteria bacterium | reverse complement strand
CAAATCCTGTGAATAGGGTCTGGGCATGCGTGCTGGCCTCCGCCCCCCAGCCAGCATCTTGCGCAGAGATCCCCGCGCCGGGGAACCCCTATCCCGTTTCAACCAGACCCGATCACACTCTAGTGGTGCATCCGCTAAGTTATCTGTGACTTTTCCTGATCTGGCGCGTTGAGGCCGGCAGTGGGTCTGTGCGGGAGCATGCCGATGACCATCCGGGTGCGCGCCTTGGGCGAGGAGGAAGCGGCGGAGCTGGGAGGGAGGCGCGCTCGCGCACGCTCGGAGCCGGGCTGGTGCGCCGTGCGCAGATCATCCAGCACGCGATTGAGGGTCTGAGCGCGCCGGAGATCGCAGCCAAGATGGGCCTGTGCGGCGCCACGGTCCGCTTCTGGCTCAAGCGCTTCAACGAGTGCGGCCTGGGCGGGTTGGAGGAGGATATGCGCTCGGGGCGTCCGCCGACCTGCACCGCCGCGGAGCGCAGCGCGGTCATCGCCGCCGCGCTGTCGCGGCCTGCCGATTTGGGTCTGCCGTTCGCATCTTGGACGCTGGACCGCCTGGTGGCCTACTTGGGCGAGAAGGGCATCGGCATGAAGCGCAGCCGGGTGGGCGAGGTTCTGCAGGCCGAAGGGCTGAAGTGGCGCCAGGAAGAGACCTGGTTCGGGGCGCGGGTGGATCCGGCGTTCGCGCGCAAAAGGGGGCGATCGAGCGCCTCTACACCGCCCCGCCCGAGGGCAGCCTGGTCGTTTGCCTTGACGAGATGGGACCGCAGTCGGCCAAGAGCTATCCTGGCCGGCGCGTGGTCAAGCCGGCCGGTCCCGAAGCGCAGCGGGCCAAGCAGGAGATCGACTATGGCCGGCGCGGCAAGGGCTATGTCTTTGGCGCCTTCCGACCGGCCACGGGGGAGGCCTTCACCGAAACCTATCCAGGCCGCACCACCGCTAACTGGGTCAATTTCCTCGCCGCGGTCGAGGGCTGGATCGATGTCGGGGTCGAGCGGGTCTACGCGGTAGTGGACAACCTCAACGTCCACAGTGCCACCGATGTCCTCTTGTTCGCGCTCGCCCATCCGCGCTGGGAGTTCGTGTTCCAGCCCAAATACGCGGCCTGCCTGAACCTGATCGAGCCGTGGTGGAAGGTCCTGCGCTCGCTGGCGCTGAAGGGCTGCCGCTTCGAGGCTTGGCCCGAGATCGAAGAAGCCGTCCGCCGCGCCGCCGCGTACTGGAACGCGCACAAACACCCGTTCATCTGGGGCCACAGGCGGCGCCACCGCACCCCGCGCCGCCCCGGGGTCGCCGCCGTGCCAAATATCATAACAACTTAGCAGATGCACCACTAAGCGGTCCCGATGAGGGCGTGAGGCTTCGGCGGCAACCGAGTTCACAGCGTGTTGCCTGAATTTTTCGGTACCATTGCCTGAAGGGTGGTCAGGGAGTGAAAACTGCCGCTTCCGACCCGTGCGCGTAGATCGGACCCGTGCCGCGTAAATCGATCGCAAGTCAGCGATGCACCTCTGGGCCTCATCCTCCGAGATCGGCAAAATTTCCGGACCCGATTGTTGGCCGCGAGCAGGCGAACAGAGTGGCGATACCCGTTCTCGGCAAACGTTTGCCGATAAGCGCCCGAGTGCAGCTAAGGCACATAGTACCGTAGTCAGGGGCGATTCGGGTAAGGGAAGCGCGCCGGTTGGGTGATGCTCCTCAATTTCAGGTCGGGTGGTGACTTATTGGTGACTTGCTGTGGCTACCAACCCAGCCCAAGGCTCGCAACTGCCTGAGAAAGCTGGTGGGTGCACAAGGACTCGAACCTTGGACCCGCTGATTAAGAGTCAGCTGCTCTACCAACTGAGCTATGCACCCCGCCAGTGTTCATCCATAACAGCAATTCGCCGGCTTGTCGATACCGTGCCGGTATCGCCCGCTATGTGTTGCATCCGGCGAATCGGATACGACTTTTGTGAGGCTGGAGGGTTATACGGGCGCCGGTCCGGGCTGGGCGGTTGCCATGATCCTCCGGGTGGGCGCGTTGCGCGGGGAGGAGGCACATAAGCTGGTGCGGATAACGCGCTCGCAGAAGCGGGGGGCGGGGCTGGGGCGCCGGGCGCAGATCGTGCCGCACGCGGTCGAGGGCCTGAGCGCGCCGGGGATCGCGGCCCGGATGGGCCTGTGCGGTGCCACAGTCCGTTTCTGGCCGAAGCGCTTCAACAAGCGCGGCCTGGGCGGGCGGGCGCAGGACAGGCGCTTGGGGCGTCCACCGACCGACACCGCCGAGGAGCGTAGCGCCGTCATCGCCGTGGCGCTGTCGCGGCCCGCCGAGTTGGGCCTGCCGTTCGCGTCGTGGACGCTGGACCGCCTGGTGACCGACCTGGGCGAGAGGGACATCGGCCTGATGCGCAGCCGGGTGGGCGAGGGGCTGCAGGCCGAGGGGCTGCAAGGGCGCCAGGACGAGACTTGGTTCGGAGTGCGGAGCGCGGGTGGACCCGCAATTCGCGCGTAAAAGGGGGCGATCGAGCGCCTCTACACCGCCCCGCCGAGGGCGGTCCGGTCGTCTGCCTCGACGGGATGGGGCCGCAGTCGGCCCGGAGCTGCCCCGGCCGGCGCGTGGTCAAACCGGCCCCTCCCAAAGCGCAGCGGGCCAAGCAGAAGATCGACTGCGGCCGGCGTGGCAGGGGCTATGTCGAGGCTATGTCTTTGGGGCCTTCCGGCCGGCCACGGGGGAGGCCTTCCCCGAAACCTACCCGAACCTGCCCGGGCCGCACCATCGCGAACCGGGTCGATCTCCCGGGTGCGGTCGAGGGCTGGATCGACGCTGCGGTCGAGCGGGTCTCCGCGGTGGGGGACCATCTCAACGTCGACAGCGCCACCGATAGGCTCTTGTCCGCGCTCGCCCACCCGCGCCGGGAATGCGTGTTCCAGCCTCCAGCCCAGGTATGCGGCCTGCCTCAACCTGATCGAGCCGTGGTGGAAGATCCTGCACTTGCTGGCGTTGCAGGGCTGCCGCTTCGAGGCCGGGCGGGAGATCGAAGAAGCTGTCCGCCGTGCCACCGCGTATGGGAACGCGCACAACCACCCCTTCCTGTGGGGCCGCAGACGGCGCCCCCGCACCTTGCGCCGCCCCGAGGTCGCCGCTGCGCCAAATGTCGCAACAACTTAGCGGATGCATCACTTGGTTTCGACAATCGGCTCGGGTCATCACGGTTTCGACTGGCCTGAAACGATGGCCGCTTTCGGTGCCGAATTGCCGGCGAACCTCTCAGCCGGTGTCGCATTAATCTTGCCTGAACAGGGATACGCCTCAAGAAAGCGAACGGGTGCCACAATCTTCGAGTGGCACCCTTAAAGAGCGGCACGAGAGGGGCTGGGAGCCTCTCGTCTCGCATCAGCGTTTGGTCGCCAACTGCTGTGCCTGCTTGAGCGAAAGGCGCGTGTCAGGCTCGACCCCCTCGGCCTGCTTCACGATCCGCTCGGCGTAGGAACGAGCCCTGTTCTCGTCGCCGGTCTGCTTGGCTGCTGCCATCGCCCCGGCAATCGCCCGATAACGGTTCGGTTCCTTCACGAGCACGGCTTCGTACTCCCCCAGGGCCTCGGCGGCTTTGCCCTGTGCGAGCAATGTATCGGCGAGCAGTTCGCGCGCCGGCAGAAGCGGTCCGGGGGTCACGGCATGCTTCTCGGTGGCATCCTCGCGCGCCGCCACCTTGCCCAACGCCTCCGCGCATTCCGCCTGCTTTCCGTCGGCGCAGAGCGCCAGGGCGCCCACGATCTCGGCCTGGATATCCATCTGGTCGGCCCAGTAGGGAATTTTGCTCGTATCGCGCAACGCGAGCAGACGTTTCTGCTGTTCCCGAGCGGCCGTCGCATCGCCACTCCTCGCCGCACCGACGCCGCGAGCGAAAGCGTTGATCGCCTCGGCCTGAGGGTATTTCTGCCATGGATAGGCATCGCTGCCCGGCTTCAGCTCGATCCTGCTCGCCGCTGCCCAATCGTCGCGTTCGAGGGCCGCACGAGCCGGCATGGCTGCATAGGCGAACGCGGCGCCGAAATGATCGATCGGTTTCATCGACAGCGATTCTTCCATCACCGCCTGGGCTTCGGCATCCTGTGCCAGTTGCAGATGTGCATAGACCATGTAATCGAAGGCATGATGCGCATTAAAGCTGGTACCGCCATCGGCCCTGGCTGACTCCCGATTGGTTGCGATCGAGTCCTTCCAGTAGCCGACGCGTGTAAAAATGTGCGACGGCATGTGCAGCGCGTGCGGCGCATCCGGTGCGATCGCGGCATAGCTCTGCGCGGCGGCGAGACCATCCTTCGCGATCGGCGGATAGTCGAACGTGTGGATGAGATAATGCGCAACACCCGGATGATCGGGGTTGGCGGCGAACAGCGGCTCCAGGATTTGCGCCGCCCGCCGCTGGTTGGCGTAGGTTTTGTCCTTCGGATCGAAGTTGGCCGAGGTTACCAGCCCGTACAGGATGGCGGCTTCCTTGTCGTCCGGATAAGCGGCGGCGACTTTACCGAGTTCCTCCTCGAACGCCTTGACGCGGGTGCGATGATCGCGCGCGGCATGGTCACGCACGAAAGCCATTGTCGCCTCGACATAGGCCCGTTCGCGATCGGTCTTCAGACCTGCCTTTTTTGCTTCTTCGAGCGCGGCAGCCGCTTTGTCGAGCACCGGACCCGGCACGTTGGCAGGCCAGATGAACGGGTTGTCGAACATCGCCATCGCGCGGCCCCAATGCGCCATGCCGCACGCCGGATCGATCGTCGCGATGGATTCGAACGCAGCCGTCGTCTCGGGCCAGGCAAAGGAATGATACAGCGACATCGCGCGGTTGAATTCCTTCTGCGCGGCGTCGGTGCAGCCGACCTTGAATTCTACTTTGCCGAGCCGGGTCATCTTGTGATCTTGATGCTGCGCGAGCGCCGCAGAGGCCATGAGCACAATGCTCAGCCCCGTGGCAGCGAACAGCGCCGCGATCCGAGATTGGTTTGTCATGGTGCGTCTTCCTCCCGTAAAGCCTGTTGTGTCGATTGGGAAAGCCTGGCCGACATTCCCAGGATCGCAGGACCGTCCTGCCCTATTTGGAGGCAGAATTATCCAGGGTACCCCAGATCGCCATGGCTCTCATGCCCCAGAGTGCTCCTTGGCGGCAGTCACGGTCAATCGAGGTTTGGAGCAGCTGCTATCGATCTTTCGCGCGCGCTGCAGGTGGTTGGCGACGACCCCGGCACGCTCTGCAATGCCGCGATGGCGCTGGCCGCTTTCGGCGAAGATATCGGTGCAGTGATGACATTGGCCGACCGAGCCCCGGCACCGAGCCCGAGTTGCGCACGCGGCTGGATCATCAGGGGCACCCTGAGACTGTGGGCGGGCCAGCCCGGCATCGCGATCGAGCATGTCAAAGCCTCGCTACAGCCGCGCCTCCATGCGCCGACGGGTTCGGGCGCGTTACCGAAACCCGAAGCACCGCGAGTTGTTGCGGTCGGGTCTACGGCAGATGGCAGGCGCAGCGATATGACTACTATCCGCCGCACCGCCGAGGGATGCGCAAACTGCCTCGCCGACGCCGGCTGTGCGTCAACCTGAACGATCGGGCTCTAACTTTTTTCGGCGACCAGCCGTAAGCTCTGGCGCAGGCGCCGCCCATCAGCATCGCCCGCTCGCTGTCGCTCAGGCGGTCGGTCTCGAGAAAGGGTTCGACGGCCTGCTCGTAGTTGACGACCGCGAAGGCGCGCGTCCAGTCCGTACCCCACAGGCAGCGATCAAAACCCCAGGCATCGAACACGCGGGCAAGCGGGTCCCAGATGTCCGGAAACGGATACGGCTCGCGGGACAGCGTGCAGGCGCCGCTGACCTTGATGACCGCGTTCGGGCGCCTGGCGAGTTCCAGCACCTTTGGCAGATCGGTCCAGGGTTGCGGCGGCGCCGGCGGTTCGCGCGGCTGCAGGATGGCCAGATGGTCGACGATAAAGCGCGTGTCGGGGTGGCGGTCGATCAGTGCCGCGCCCGCGTCCACATTGCCCCAGAACAGGACGTTGACCGGGAAATCGTGGCGAGCGGCCGCACGGCAGATGCGGTCGAGACCGGGGTCGTCCGGCGCGCGGTTCGCCTCCTTTGTCAGCATGATGCGAATGCCGACCGCGCCTGGGATCTTCTTCCACTCGGCGATGACATCGGCCACCGCCGGATCGTCCGGGTTTACCGGCTTGACGATCGCGAACCGGTCGGGATGGGCCTGCTGCACTTCCACTGCATAGCTGGCATCGTACTGGTACATCGAGAAGGCGGAGATGAAGATCGCGCCGTCGACGCCGACCTTGTCCATCGCCGCGACCATCTCGTCGCCGGTGACGTGAGCGGGCCAGTTCGGCACGCTGTGCCAGGGTCGTTGCGGGGTGTTCGCCTCATAGGCATGGACTTGGGAATCAATGATCATCGGGGACGCTCCTCTGTGCCGCGCGAGTTTGGCTATCACGGCAGGATCGTGTCCAGAGGTCCCGGACTTTGCGCGTCGTTGATGCCGGGGCGGTGAGCGGCAAGCGGCGACAGGGATTGCCGCCAGGCTGAGCGAGACGGCTCCGCCGCGGGAACCCGATCACAAAAAGCGCCGTCATACCGCCAGCCGGTACGTGTCCCCGTCGCGAACGATGTGCCCGGCCGTCGCGCCGGCGAAATGCGTGCCGATCACCAGGACTGGCCGGTCACACAATTCGCCCAGCATGCGCTCGCGGGTGCGGCGCGCCTGATCGGGGTCGCTGTCGGCCGAAGATGACCAGTCCGGCCGCGCGATCTGGCAGGGGTGGTGCATGAAGTCGCCGGTGATCAGCGCCGCCTCGCCGCATGAATCGATGCGCACGCTGACATGCCCCGGCGTGTGCCCGGTGGTCGGCACCAGCCTGACCTCGTCGCACAGGCGGTGGTCGGTCTCGACCAGATCGGCGAGGCCCGCCTCGTGGATCGGCGCGACCGAGTCGGCAAAGACGGCGTTCATGTCCTCGCGCTCGCGCTGCGCGCGCCAATGGTCGAACTCGATCAGGCCCATCAGATAGCGGGCATTCGGAAAGGTTGGAATCCAAGTCCTGGTCCCATTAGGGTCCTCCACCAGCATCGTGTTCCACCCGACATGATCGACATGCAGATGCGTGCACAGCACCGTGTCGATCGACTCGCGGGGGAAACCCGAGGCGGCGAGATCGGCGAGAAACGGCCCCTGCAGATTGTTCCAGGTCGGGATGCGGCGCCCCTGTTTGTCGTTGCCGAGGCAGGTATCGACGATGATGCGCCGCTCCGGCGTCTCGATGACCAGCGCGTGAATGCTCATCTTGAGCCGCCCGCGCTCGTCGGCGAAATGCGGTTGCAGCCAGGCGATCGGCAATACCGCCTCATAGGTCGCCTGCGGCAGGATAAAGCGGCTGCCGCCGGTCACCTCCAGCTCGACGATTTTTGTCACGGTCACGTCGCCGATCCGCCATTTCATCGGTGTTCCCTCAATTTACCCCGCCGGTAGCCGGAATCCGGTTCGGCTATCTCCCGGGACCCGGCTGCACGCCCCGGACCGGAAACTCGCAATTCGAGGTTGAGCTGTTCCGGAAGCCGGCCGAATCAGCAACAAATCTGCAGCCAGCAACCCCTTGCAGTTGCGGACAACCTCTTGAATTCGCTACGCCTCAACTTCCGGTTTCCGGCGCCCCAACGCTTCCCCGAGGCATGTATGATAGCCGGCGAATTTGGCGAAATTAATGGCGATGTCCGGCGCGCCGCTGGACCCTGCGGATCGTCGAACTGCCCCATTTGAACCAGGAATTGCGGGACACCAATCGCGGCGTCGTGGCGCTGTACGCCGAACTCGATGAGCGGGCCGATCATCTGCGGCGCGCCGATGAGTTGAAATCCCATTTTCTGTCGAACATGACGCATGAGTTCCGCACGCCGCTCAACTCGATCCTCGCGCTGACGCGGGTGCTGGTCGTCGATGACGAGCCGGTCTGCCGTTATCTCGTCCGCCGGCTGCTGCCGGCGGGCGCGTTTGAGGTCGGCGAGGCGGCAAGCGGCGCCGAGGGGCCGGCGAGGATCGCGGGGAGACCGAGCGCATCCCCCGCGGCGGCAACGAAACGATCCTCATCGTCGAGGACGACCCGGATGTCCTGGAAGTCGCGCTGAAGATGATCCGCGGCTTCGGCTATGACGTGACGACCGCGCTCAACGGACGCGATGCTCTTGATATCCTGCGCAGCGGCCGGCGCGTCGGTCTCGTGTTCGGCAATGTCGTGGTGCCAGAAGGGATCAACGGGTATCAGCTTGCCGCGGCGGCGCGCGCGATCGATCCGGACCTGAAGGTTTTGCTGACCTCCAGCTATTCGGCCGGGCACAGACCCGGCCATAACCCGAGCCTGCCGATGCTGCACAAACCGTATACGCGCGCCCAGCTCGCCGCCCATATACGCGCCGCGCTCGATGAGCGCCCCGAGATGGCTCGGCAACACGCCGCCGCGGTACGCGCACCCGAGCGTATCGGCGCGCCGGATTGAGCGCCTCGGGCCGCTCTCGCGGCGGATCGACGGCTCTCCGCCGATCCGCCGCGGCGCGACCGGCCTATTCTTTTATCTCAACATCCTCATAGGACGGGAACGGGCTCAGCCAGACATCGGTGATCGTGTGCTTGGTCACCTTTGGCCCGATCCCGTTCAGCGTGCGCAAATCCATGACCGGCGCGAACATTGCGCGGTCGATCGTCAGCTGCTGGATCTTGTGCAGCATTTCCTCACGCTTTTTCGGGTCGCGCTCCTTGGATTGCTGCAGATACAGCTCGTCGAGATCGGGATGACCGCCGGAGGCGTATTCGCCTTTCGAATAGATGAATTGCTCGACCCGGCTGGCCGCGTTGCCGGGGCTTCCGGACGCGACCATGTAGATGTCGGGAAGGCTCTTCTCCCGCCAGTTCGCATAGAATGTCGCGCGCTCCATCTGGCGCAGCCGAACTCGGATTCCGACCGCGTTGAGATCGTTGACGACCGCGTCGGTGACGGTCGGGAAACCGGGGATCGACGCGAATTCGCCGGCGTCGAAGCCCTTCGGATAACCGGCTTCGGCGAGCAGCTGCTTGGCCTTTTGCGGATCGTAGGGCACCGGTTCGACCTGCAGCGCGTAATCCATGACGCGCGGCACGATGACCCCGGCCGGCGGGCAAAAGCCGAGACACGCGACCTGGTTGATCACGGCGCGGTTCAGCGCATGGTTCACCGCATCGCGCACGCGCTTGTCATGCCACGGCGATTTCGGGTCCCATTGCTTTGGGAACTCGATCCAAAAGATCGAGGCGTGTTTTGACGAGACGATCGAGATGCCGTCCTTTTGCAGCCCCTCGGCATCCATGCCGTCGAGGGTGATGCTGATATCCGACTCGCCGGTTCGCACCATCACCGCCCGCGTCGTGGCCTCGGGCGCGCTGCGCATCACCAGCGTCTTGACGTTCGGGACCTTGCGCCAATAGTCGGTATTGGCTTCGAGCACGACCTCGATGCCCGGCTTGGTGCTGACGAATTTATACGGACCGGCGCCGATCGGGTGCCTCTTGAAACCCTCGTCTCCGACCTCGGTCATGTATTTTTTCGGCACGACAAGACCGGCGCCGCTCGCCGGAGTGCCGTAGAAGGTCATGAAATCGGGCCACGGCTCGTTCAGGTGGAAACGCACGGTCCGCGGGTCGACGATTTCGACCTCCTTGACGCGCTGGTGCAGCATGTTCGCCGCCGCGCCCTTGTACCGGTCAAAGCTGAATTTGACATCCTCGGCGGTCAGCGGATCGCCGTTGTGAAATTTCAAATTCGGCCGCAGTTTGAATTCGTAGGTCAGACCGTCTTCGCTCTCGGTCCAGGACTCGGCGAGGCTCGGCCCCATCTTGTGCCCGGGATAGGGGCGCACCAGCGCGTCATGGATCGCGTACAGCATGCCGAACGGCGTGATCTGCGGCGGCGCGGCGGACGGATCGAACCAACTCGGCGCGATCGTCACATGCCAGGCCATCGTGACCTGCCCGGACGGCTCCTTCGCGCCGGCCGCTCCGATTGCGCCGCTGACGGCCAACAGCCCGGCGACCGCCGAGCCCAGGATTGCCCGGCGCGAGCGCCGGGCGCTGAACAACGTCATACGCCTCTCCTTGCCGTGGCGGCTGCGCCGCTGTCGAATTCGGGGTCTCGGTCCGTGTCCGAAGCGTGCGATTTACGACGATCCGGACGGTACGGCAACATGGCTGAGCCGTTTGGAGACGCACCTTTGGGATAGGTCCGCTACGCCCCGAACCCGGCCGGGTTCGGCTGCCGTGCCGCCAGCGCCGCGACGACGCTGAGCCCGGCCAGCACCGCGAAGCACTGCAGGGACAGCGCATAACCGCCGGTCAGATCGTGCAGCGCGCCCGAGAATACCGGCCCCGCGGCCTGGGCCAGGACCTGCGCCGGCAGCGCGATGCCGCGGATCGCCCCGAAATGCGCGCGCCCGAAATAATCGGCCCAGGCGACCGGCAGCAGGGTCAGGATCGCACCGATGCCAAAGCCGAACACCCCGGCCGCGACATAGCCTTCAATAGCGGAGCCGACGCCGAGCAGCAGCAGCGTCCCGAGCGTCAGGATCGCGCCGCTCGCCGCCAGCGGATAGCGGATCGGCACCGCTCGCGGCAGCGCACCGCAGGCCAGCGTCGCGAGCGCCGACATCAGCGAGAAGCTGCTGACGATCGTCGCGGCTATTGTCGGGTCGATACCGCGCTCGATCAGAAACGGCGCCTGGTGCAGGCTGACCCCGGCCTGTACCGGGAAAACCAGCACGGTGTAGAGCAGCAGCAGCCAGAACGCGCCGGTTCCGAGCGCCTGCCGCCGCGAATAGACCGGCTCCGCAACACCGGAGGCGCGGGCGGCGGCGGATGCGGCGCCTCCCGCCGGGACGGGCGCGCCGTCGGGCAGCAATCCGAGATCCTCCGGGCGGCGCACCAGCAGCAGCCAGACCGGGACAAACCCGATCAGCAGCGTCATCGCCCCGAGCGCCAACCATCCGGCGCGCCAGCCCTCAGCGACGATCGCGGCCTGCGCGATCAGCGGCATCGCCACCAGCCCCGCCGCCTGCACCAGATGCAGCATCGAGCTGGCGAACGCGCGCCGCCGCACAAACCAGTTGTTCAGCGCGCCGTAGAGCCCGAGTTCGAACGGCGCGGCCCAGTTCATCCGCGCGACGCAGAACAGCAGGTAGAACACCAGCAGCGACGGCGTCAGCGACAGCAGCATCAGCAGCACGCCGTTGACCAGCACCGCCGCGCACAGGACAAGCCGCGACCCGCGCCGGTCGAGCACCGGGCCGATCAGCGGCGCGATGATCGCCGCCAGCAGCCCGCCGAGCGAGACGGCGCCCGACAGCGCGGTGCGCGGCCAGCCGAACTCGGCGGTGAGCGGCTCGATAAAGATCGACAATGTCGCGACCGCCGGTCCCTGCCGCGCGAACCCGGCGCAGCACAGGCAGGCGAGCACGATCCAGCCGTAGAACACAGGCAGGCGGGCGCTCAGCAGTCCCGGCAGAATCGGTGCGCCCATCAGACTTCAAAGAGGGTGAATGGCGGCAGCGGCGTCAACGCCGATGCCGTCGGCGCCTTATACCAAAGGCCCGAAACCTTGACCGATACCCCCACCCTGACCCTCCCCCGCAATCCCCGGATCAAGTCCGGGGAGGGGAGGGGACGCGGCGGCGGGAGGTCGGACTCACGGGCGATTGGTATTGTGCACTGACAGCTCATCAGGAATGGACGCAACAGTATTCGGCGACGCCACGTTTGCACGTCAGGGTTCATAAACCGCCCTGCGGGGGCTCGCCCGTCCATGTCAGAGACGCCTGCTGAACGGCAAATCGGTGCCAACCGCGATGCAACGGAGCAAGCCGGCTCCGCAGTCGGGACATCGCGCAGACCCGGCAGCCGAACCTTGCAGGCGGGTGGCGAATTCCTGAAAGCGGTCGCCAACGATCTGGCGGTGCTCGCGGCCTGGCTCAGGCAGTGGTTGATCGCGATATACCAGGTCGTGAAGGTTGCGGCCCGCAATCTGGCTGTACGCATATCCCGCCTCGTTTTATCGCTGGCTCCAAGGCAGCATGTTCTGAAAGCGGCAGCGAGCGATTTCGCCGTGCGTGTGTCAACCGGCCCCGGCGGCCGAACCCTGCGAGCCGGCGGCGCATTTCTGAAAGCGGCGGCCGGCGACCTGGCGGCGCTGGCGTCCCGGCTCCGGTTGTTGCTGCTTCCGAAGCTCCAACTCCTGAAGGCCGCGGCCGGCGATCTCGCCGCGCGTCGGTCCCGGCTCGGGCGATGGCCGATCGCGACGGACCGGCCAACGCTCCCGTCGCGCACGTCGGCGCCCAACCGTATATCGGAGGCCCGCTCCGCCGGGCGCACCCTCCGGCGCTTCGGCTTCGCGCTGCTGGGTCTCGGGGCGATTGGCACGCTGGCGCTGTCGGGCGCCATGCTGTGGGCGCTTCTCGCTCTTCCTGTCGAATTGCGCGGGACCAGTTCCGATACCCCGGGACTGCTGCTCGAAGCCGCAAACGGCGAGAAGCTCGGGCGCATCGGCCCGCTCAAAGTCGCGGAAGCCTCGCGCCAGGATTTTCCCGAGCACCTGGTTCAGGCGGTTCTCAGCATCGAGGATCGCCGTTTCTACAGCCATTTCGGCATCGACCCGGAAGCCATCCTGCGCGCCCTGCGGCGGAACCTGGCCGCCGGGGAGGTCGTCGAAGGCGGCAGCACGATAACGCAGCAGCTTCTCAAGGTGCAGTTCCTGAGCAGCGAGCGCACCTTCGCCCGCAAACTTCGGGAAGCGCTGGCGGCGATCTGGCTCGACCTCCGCCTCGAAAAGGACGAGATTCTGACCCGGTATCTCAACAGCATCTATCTCGGAGCCGGCGCCTATGGCATGCCGGCGGCGGCGCGGCTTTATTTCGACAAGACCGTGCAGGAGCTGGCGCTTCCCGAGGCGGCGATGCTCGCGGGTCTGATCCGAGCGCCTTCGCTGTACAATCCGATGCGAAACCCGGAAGCGGCGCGGCAGCGCACCTCGCTTGTCCTCGACGCAATGGTCGCCAGCGGCGCGATCGACGAACCGACCGCCGCAAACGCCAAAACCGGACCGGTTGCCCTGCGGCCCGCGCCGGAGGCGTCGCCGGTCGGCTCCTGGTTTGCCGACTGGGTGAAGCAGGAACTGGTGGACGTGACCGGCTCGTTCAACCGCAGCATGCGCGTGCGCACCACGCTGATACCGGGTCTGCAACAGCTGGCCGAGGAGGTCGTCGAGGAGGTTCTGATCCGCGAAGGCGAGCGCGCCGGGGTGACCCAGGCCGCGCTTGTGGCGATGCGGCCGGACGGCGCCGTGCTTGCGATGGTCGGCGGACGGGACTACCGCGAAAGCCAGTTCAACCGCGCCGTCGAGGCGAACCGCCATCCGGGTTCGATCTTCAAGCTGTTTGTCTATCTGGCGGCGTTGCGGCAGGGCTTCACACCGCAGGATGTCATTGACGCCGGCCCGGTGGAGATCAACGGATGGCAGCCGGAGAATTTCGACGGCCGGACCTATGGTCGCATCACGTTGGCCGACGCCTTCGCTCAGTCGGTCAACACGGCGGCCGTCGCGCTGGCGATGGAAGTCGGGTTGGACGATGTGATCGCCGCCGCTTACGATCTTGGGGTCGAAGCGCCGCTTCCCAAGGTTCCGAGCCTCGCCTTAGGCGCGGTCGAGGTCGGTCTGCTCGAACTCACCGGCGCGTTTGCCTCGGTCCGCGCCGGGATGCGGGTCAAACCGTGGGGGGTTGTCGCGGCGGGGCCTGACGATCAGTCGCCGCTTCGCGTCTGGGGGCCGCCGATCCGAGCGGTGCAACCGCTTGGCCCTTCTCGGGACCAGATGATCGAGATGCTGCGGCTCGCCGTCGAGCGCGGCACCGGGCGGGCGGCCGCGCTGCCTGGGTTTGCCGCCGGAAAGACCGGGACCAGCCAGAACCATCGCGACGCCTGGTTTATCGGCTTTAATGAACCGCTGGTGGTCGGCGTCTGGGTCGGCAATGACGACGGCACGCCGATGCGGCAGGTCGTCGGCGGGAGTTTGCCGGCAACGATCTGGCGCCGCTTTGTCGGTCGGGCGACCGGTCTGGTCGGCAGCGAGCGCGCCCCCGCGGCAGAGGCCCGGACCGAGACCGTCCCCGCCGCGTCATCGGGTGCCTCGTCGCCGGCGCAATGCGACTACCGCGCCTGCGCCCGCGCCTACCGCTCGTTCCGCGCCTCCGACTGCACCTATCAGCCCTATTCCGGCCCGCGCCGCATTTGCGAGCGATAGGCGGGCGACAACGCGGGCGCGCCCAGCCGTTCAGCTCTTGCCGCTCAGTCCTTGCCGGCCGGTACGAGCACCAGCTTCGAGCGGAAATAATCGAGTGCTTCGGGCAGCGTGCGCGCGATTCGGACACGCTGGCGCCCGCTGAGCACCGTGAACTGCGCCTCGCCGCCGCTGCCCGCCGCCGATTTGACGATCGTGTACAACGCGCTCTCGTGCGTATGGCGGAAGATCGAGAATAGGGCCTGCCCGTCGCGATGGTCGATTGCGTAATCGCGCCAGATCCCGCGAATGACGTTCCGGCTGTACAGGCCGAGAAGCTGGTTCAGTTCCTGGCGCGTGAAATACAGCGTGCGCCGTGCGCCGCCGCGGTAATCGCCGAGGGGCAGCACCGTCGCGTTCTTGCCGAGCATCGCGCCGACCGTGTTTCGTTGCGCTGTCATCATTTTGACCATTTCCGCCGGATCGTCCAGCCATCTTGCGCGGCGCCGCGACGGTTCGAGCGGGCGAAGCCGCGACCGGTTGCCGGAGACCGGTGAGCCCGGCCCGGGTAGTGTCTCAGTTTAAATTTTGACCTTGCCGTTCTGAGGCGCGCAGGCCGGACCCGCTGCGATCGTCCCAAAACGGCGGTATGATCCGATCCCGAACCGAGGCGCCATCCGAAGACAAGTCAGCTTGCCGAGGGCACTTCAGGACCGCCGGCCTCCGGCCGGCATGCCGGCCGGAGGCCGGCGGTCCTGAAGGATTGCTCCGGGGTGGCGCAGCAGGTCAATTTCAAACTGAGCAGCACCTCGGGGCAGCGCGGTTTGCGTCGTCCCGAACGAGCGGATATGGTGCCCCGGTTCCAGGGCACCATATTCCGTAGCGTTGGAGGCGGGAGAATTTGTGAGCGATATTTTCCGCGAGATCGACGACGAGCTGCGGCGCGAAAACCTGTTGCAGCTATGGTCGCGATACAGCCGCTACATTATTGCCGGAATAGTGGTCCTTGCGCTGATCATCGGCGGGATCTTCGCATGGCGGCAGCATCTTGCTTCCGAGAGGCTGGCCCAGGCGAACCGCTTCTCGGCCGCGCTGGCGCTCGCCCGCCAGGGCAAGGAGAACGAGGCGGCAAAGCTGTTTGCCGAAGTGGCGAATAACGGCGGCGGCTACGGCATCCCGGCCGCCTTTCAGCACGCCGCGCTGCTCGCCAAGACCGGCGACCTCCAGGGGGCGTTCGCAGTCTACGAACGCCTCGCCGCCTCGTCGGAGGTCGGGCGCGAGTACCGCGATCTTGCTGCCCTGCTTGCGGTCATGCACCAATTCCCGGATGCCGATCCGCAGACCGTGATCGAGCGGCTGGCGCCGCTGACCGTAGACGGAAACCTGTGGCGCGCGACCGCGCTCGACCTGACCGCGGCGGCAAAGCTCAAGGCGGGCGACAGCGGCGGCGCGCTCGAAATCTATCGGAAACTCGCCGACGATCTGGCGGTGCCCCGCGAACTGCGCGCCCGTGCCGCCGAGATGGCCGCGGTCCTGAAATCATAACCGGCGTCTTCTCCGCGTCGCGCCACCCCGTATGAGTCGAGCATGAACCGACGCGACTTCGCCGCGCTGCTGCTGGCCTCCGCCGCTTCCGGCTGCAACATTTTCGAAGAGAGAAAGACGCCGCTCCCCGGCGAACGGATCTCGGTGCTCGGGATCGGCGGCGGGCTCGATCCCGACCCGAACCTGGCGGCGGTACCGGTCGCCCTGCCGCCGCCCGAGCTGAACCCGGACTGGCCCGTCCCCGGCGGTGTTCCGACGCATGCGATCGGGCATCCGGCGTTGCCGGACCAACTGGGTCGCGCGTGGATGATCGGGATCGGCGAGGGCGCCTCGCGCTACACCCGCATTCTGTCGCCCCCGGTTGTCGCCGGCGGCCGGGTTTTCGCGATGGATGGAGCGACGCGGGTCAGCGCCCTCGATGCCGCTGCCGGGGGACGTGTCTGGGCGGTCGATCTGAAGCCTGAAAACGAACGTGGCAGCGCATTCGGCGGCGGCCCGTGCTTCTGGAACGATCGGCTGTTCGTGACCACCGGACACGGTCAGGTCGTGGCGCTCGACCCGGCCGACGGCAGGGTGATCTGGCGTCAGAACGTCACGGCGCCGCTGCATGCCCCGCCGACCGTCACCGACGGCCGCGTCTTCGCAGTCAATGTCGAAAACGCGCTGGATGTGCTGTCGGCCGATGACGGGCGGCGCTTGTGGAGCCATAACGGCATCCCGGAGACCGCCGGACTGCTCGGCGGCGCCAGTCCCGCGGTCAGCGATGAGATCGTCGTCGTCGGCTACAGCTCGGGCGAGGTGTTCGGACTGCGACCTGAGAACGGGCGCGTGATCTGGTCCGACAATCTGGCCGCGACGCGGGCCGCCAACGCGGTCGCAGGTCTCGCCGATATTCGCGGGCGGCCTGTTATCGACCGCGGCCGCGCCTATGCGACCAGCCATAGCGGCCGCATGGCGGCGATTGATCTGCGTACCGGCGAGCGCGCCTGGGAGCAGCCGATCGGCAGCAGCCACGGACCCTGGGTCTGCGGCGATTACATTTTTGTGCTGGCCGGCGACAACCAGCTCGTCTGTATGAAGCGCGACGACGGAAAAATCCGCTGGCTGCGCCCGCTGCCGCGTTTTCGCGACGAGCGGGACAGGTCCGGCCCGATCTACTGGGCGGGTCCCGTGCTCGGCGGCAACCGGCTGATCGTGCTGTCCTCTTCGCGCGAGATGATGGTGTTGTCGCCGCAGACCGGCGATATTATCGACCGGCAGAACATCTCCGGCCCCGGTTATCTCGGTCCGGTGATCGCGCAGGGTTCCCTTTACCTATTGACCGACGACGCAAATCTCTCGGCGTATCGCGCCTGACGGCTGGCGAGGCTCGAATCGGTCCTCGCGCGGATCGGCGACAACGGCTTTTACCGGACGATGTCTTTCACCGTCGCGATCATCGGGCGGCCCAATGTCGGCAAATCGACCCTGTTCAACCGGCTGGTCGGTCGGCAGATGGCGCTGGTCGACGATCTGCCTGGGGTCACCCGCGACCGCCGCGAGGGCGAGGGGCATATCGCCGGTCTCGCTTTCCGCTTGATCGACACCGCCGGTCTGGAAGAAGCACCGCCCGATACGCTGGCCGGCCGCATGCGGGCGCAGACCGAGCGCTCGCTCGACCTCGCCGATGTCGCGTTGCTGGTCATCGACGCGCGCGCCGGCGTGACCCCGGCCGACCGGCACTTTGCGCGCTGGCTGCGACGCTCCGGCAAGCCGGTGGTGCTGGTCGCCAACAAGGCCGAGGGGCGGGCTGCGCTGGCCGATCTCGGCGAGGCCTATGCGCTCGGGTTCGGCGACCCGGTGGCGATCTCGGCCCGGCACGGCGAGGGACTCGGCGAGCTTTACGAACGCCTGTGTTTGTTCGCGCCGGAGACGGAGGGGGCCGCGCCCGACACGGCGGAGATCGAGGAGACGCAGGACTCCGGCGAGACAAAGCCGCTGCAGCTGGCGATCGTCGGCCGCCCGAATGTCGGGAAATCGACGCTGGTCAATCGGCTGATCGGCGAGGAGCGGGTACTGACCGGTCCCGAACCCGGCATCACGCGCGATTCGATCGCGATCGAATGGCGCTGGGGCGGGCGCTCGATCCGGCTGATCGACACGGCCGGGATGCGCCGCCGAGCGCGGATCGAGGCGCGGCTCGAACGCCTCTCGGTCGCCGACACGCTGCGCGCCGTGCGTTTCGCGGAGGTCGTCATCCTCGTGCTCGACGCCGAACAGCCGCTCGAACGGCAGGATCTGACGATTGCGAACTTGGTGGCCGAGGAGGGGAGGGCGCTGGTGCTGGCGCTCAACAAGTCTGACCTCGTCCCCGACCGGCCGGTGCTGGTCAAGGAATTGCGCGAGCGGCTCGAAACTTCATTGCCGCAGCTTTCCGGGGTGGCGCTGGTTCCGGTGTCGGGTCTGACGGGATTTGGTCTCAGCGCGCTGATGAAGGCAGCGTTGGCGGCCGACGCGGTGTGGAACCGGCGCATTGCGACCGGTGCGCTGAACCGCTGGCTGGCGCGCATCCAGGAGCGCCACCCGCCGCCGCTGGTCGCCGGCCGCCGCCTGCGCCTGCGCTACATGACGCAGGTCAACGCACGGCCGCCTTCTTTCGCTCTGTTCGCCTCGAAACCCGGCGAATTGCCCGACGCCTACCGCCGCTATCTGACCAATGCGCTGCGCCGGGATTTCGACTTGCCGGGCACTCCGATCCGGCTGATGCTGCGCAAGAGCGAAAACCCCTACGCGCCGGGGTAGGGCAGAATTCAGCGAGACTGCTTCGCTTCGCTCGCAGTAACAGCGGAAACAGTAGAAATCGTCATTGCGAGGAGCGCAGCGACAAAGCAATCTCGGTGAGGCGCGCTCTGTTCGGCGAAATCACACCGCTTCGCTCGCAATGACGGCTGCATTCGACCGGCACATCATGGGCGCGGCGCTTGGTCTGGCGCGGCGGGGGTTGGGAAATGTCTGGCCGAACCCGGCGGTCGGGTGCGTCATCGTCAATGCGGGAAAAATCGTCGGGCGCGGCTGGACGCAGCCCGGCGGACGGCCGCATGCCGAGACCGAGGCAATCGCACGCGCCGGCGAGGCGGCGCGGCGCGGTACGGCCTATGTGACGCTGGAGCCGTGCTGTCATTGGGGCAGGACGCCGCCTTGCGCCGAGGCGCTGATCGCGGCCGGGGTGAGCCGCGTCGTCGCCGCGGTCGAGGACCCGGACCCGCGCGTCGCCGGCGGTGGTCTAGCGCGGCTGCGCGCGGCCGGGATCGCAGTCGAAAGCGGGTTGTGCGCCGACCAGGCGGAAGAGGTCAATGCCGGGTTCTTCCGGCGCGTGCGGACCGGCCGGCCGCTCGTCACACTGAAATTGGCGACATCGCTCGACGGCCGTATCGCGACCGCGTCGGGCGAAAGCCGCTGGATCACCGGCCCCGCGGCGCGCCAGCGCACGCATCTGCTGCGTGCGACGCATGACGCGATCCTGGTCGGGACCGCGACGGTGTTGGCCGACGATCCGCTGCTGACCTGCCGGCTGCCGGGGCTGGAGCATCGCTCGCCGGTGCGGGTCGCGCTCGACCGCAATCTGGTGATCCCGCCCGCCGCCCGCCTCGTCGCCGAGGCGCGACAAGTCCCGAGCTGGGTCATCACCGCGCCGGGCTGCGGCCCGGAGCGGTGCAAAAGTTTGCAGCGCGCCGGTGTCGAAATCATCGACGCCGTGTCGGACGAGTCCGGGCAGATCGATCTCGGCGACGCGCTCCGCCGTCTCGGCGGGCGTGGCCTGACCCGACTGCTGGTCGAGGGCGGCGGCCGGCTCGCCGCGTCGCTGCTGCGCGCCCGGCTGGTGGACCAGCTCGTCTGGCTGCACGCGCCGCTGCTGCTCGGCGGCGACGGGGTGCCGGCGGTCAACGCGCTCGGCCTCGCCGCGCTGGGCGAGGCGCCGGGCTTCGAATTTGTGTCGAGCGAGACGGTCGGCGCCGACCTGCTGTCGACTTACCGGCTGCGCGCCGGGTAGAATTGTTGCCCTTCGGCCGGCGTGCCGGTGGGACGCCGGCGGTCCCGAGGGAGCGGCGCCGATCCGGTTTCGACCTGCTGTCTGCGCGGAGTGTCAGGAGAGCAGCCGAGACTGGGGACTGCCGGCCTCTGGCCGGCTTACCGGCGGGACGCCGGCGATCCTGAACTCGGTCATTCCCAAATCGCGCTGGCGAATCGGGCGGCGCGCCCCTAGCTTAGGCCGATGTTCACCGGGATTATCACCGATATTGGCCGGGTGCGCCGATTGCGCCGTACCGTCGGGCCGGAGGGGGGCCTCGATCTGTCGATCGCGACCGCCTACGACACGGAAGGGATAGCGCTCGGCGCGTCGATCGCCTGCTCGGGCGTGTGCCTGACGGTGGTTGCGGTCGAACCCGGCGCCTTCTCGGTGCAGGCCTCGGCCGAGACGCTTTCCTGTTCGACCCTGGGCGATTGGACCGAGGGCACCGCGGTCAATCTCGAACGCGCGCTGCGCGCCGGCGATGAACTGGGCGGGCATATCGTGTCCGGCCATGTTGATGGCGTCGCGCGGATCGCCGATTGCCGGCCGGAGGGCGAATCGGTGCGCTTTGTGATCGCGCCGCCGCCGGCGCTGATGCCGTTTATCGCATCGAAGGGATCGGTCGCGCTCGACGGGGTCAGTCTGACGGTCAACGAGGTCGAGAGCGACCGTTTCGGTGTCAACATCATCCCGCACACGTTGTCGCATACCGGCTTTGGCGAGGCGCGGCCGGGACAGCGCATGAATATCGAAATCGATCCGCTCGCGCGCTATGTCGCCCGGCTGCTCGGCGCGCGTCCGGAAATTGCGGAGCGATTCTCCAGATGACAGGACCGACCGGGGTGCGACCCCCCCATCTGCTGCTCGTCGAGTCGCCGTATTACGCACATATCGCGGCGATGCTGCGCGAGGGCGCCGAGCGCGCCGTTGCCGCCGCCGGCGCGACCTGCGAGAGCGTGTCGGTGCCCGGCGCGTTCGAGATCCCGGCCGCGATCGGCTTTGCCGCAAAGGCCGAGGGTCGCTTTGACGGGTTTGTCGCGCTCGGCTGCGTGATCCGCGGCGAGACGACGCATTACGATCATATCTGCAACGAGACCGCGCGTGCGCTGCAGGATTTGATGCTGCGCGACGGCGTCGCCGCGGGGTACGGCATTCTGACCGTCGAGAACGAAGCCCAGGCGTTGAAGCGCGCCTCGCGCGATACCGAAAAGGGCGGACGCGACAAGGGCGGCGAGGCGGTTCGCGCCTGTCTCGCGCTGATCGAGTTGAAGCGCCGGTTCGCCGGCAACCGGGCATGAGCACCGCCGGGACGACAGAACGCGCGGCGCGTCCGGGCGGTGCCGCACGGCGCCGCAGCATCGCCCGGCTGGCAGCCGTCCAGGCGCTCTATCAACTGGAATTGAACCCGGGTCGCGGCCCCGACGCGGTGATCGGCGAGTTTCTGCACCACCGGCTCGGCCGCGAGATCGACGGCGACCATTACGGCGAAGCGGACGAAAAACTGTTCGCCGACATCGTGCGCGGTGTCGCCGAGCATCGCGAACGGCTCGACGAGACGCTGTCGGCGGCGCTCAGCGAGGAATGGCCGCTCTCCCGGCTCGAAAGACTGCTGCGGCTGATCCTCGAAGCCGGCGCCTACGAGCTGGTGCACCGGACCGACATCCCGCCGCGGGTCGCGATCAGCGAATACGTCGCGATCGCCTACGCCTTCTTCAGTGGCCGTGAGCCGGCATTGGCGAACGGTGTCTTCGACCGCCTGGCACGCGCATTGCGGGCGGCGGAGCTGTAGGGGCGAGGACGATGCTAGGGGCGCTGGCCAATGATCCCTCTCCCGCAGTGCGGGAGAGGGTGGCCGCGGGCGTCAGCCGGCGGACGGGTGAGGGTTTCCGGACCGCTCCGCCCTCACCCTCCCGGCGCCTTCGCGCCGGGCCCCTCCCTCTCCCGCGATGCGGGAGAGGGGCTTGATTGGCGGTAGCCAGCCGATGACCGCTGAGACCCTTGGCGAGTTTGGCCGCATCCGAAGGTTTTTTGCACCCCTCGCCGGGCCGGGCGGGTTGGGGCTCGCGGACGACGCGGCGCTTGTCGAGTGCGCCGCCGGGCGTTGTCTTGTCGTTACCGTCGATGCGATGGTCGAGGGTGTTCATCATCTTCCCGACGATCCGCCCGAGCTGGTCGCGAAAAAGCTGCTGCGGGTCAACCTGTCGGATCTCGCCGCAAAGGGCGCGCGACCGCTGCATTATCTGCTGACGACGGCGCTGCCGGCGAGTTTCGACGACGATTGGGTGGCGCGCTTTGCGATCGGTCTTGCCGAGGACCAGCGCCATTTCGGCGTCGATCTGCTCGGCGGCGATTCGGTCGCGACGACCGGACCCGCGGTGCTGTCGCTGACCGCATTTGGCGATGTCGCTTCGGGATCAGAGATACGCCGCAGCGGTGCGCGCGCGGGCGACCGGGTCTGGGTCAGCGGCACGATCGGCGACGCCTGTCTCGGGCTGAAACTGTTGCGGGGCGAATACGCGCATCTCGCTCCGGCCGAGCGCACGATGCTTGTCGCGCGCTTCCAGCTTCCCGAGCCGCGTATCGCTCTCGGGCCGCGTCTCGTCGGGATCGCGCATGCGATGTGCGATGTGTCGGACGGGCTGATCGCCGATCTCGGGCATATCTGCGACGCTTCCGGTGTTGCGGCTTCTGTCGAGTTGGGTTCCCTGCCGCTTTCGGCTCCGGCATCCCGTCTCGCGGAACGGGAACCCGGTCTGCCGGCGCTTCTCGCGACCTCCGGCGACGATTACGAGCTGCTCTTTGCCGCGCCGCCCGCCGCCACCGCCGCAATCGAGCACCTCGCCATCGAGCTGAGCCTGCCGATCACCGCGATCGGTATCATCGAGCCGGGGTCCGGCGTGCGCCTGCTCGCGACGGATGGTCGGCCGGTCCCGATCGCTGCCGCCGGATACCGGCATTTCTGAGCATGAGCGTGCCCGCGACCGAAAGCGCGCCGCAAGCCGTTGCCGGCGCCCGCCGCACCGTGCTGATGCTGGCCGCGTGTCAGGCACTGGCGATGACCGGGATGACGATCGTCGCCACAACCGCCTCGATCGTCGGCAGCATGCTGGCCCCCGATCGCGCGCTCTCGACCCTGCCTGTCGCGGTGCAGATGGCCGGCATGATGAGCGCGACGATCCCGGCGGCGCTGCTGATGGCGCGGATCGGCCGGCGCCCCGGTTTCTGGATCGGCACCGCGCTCGGAGCTGTCGGCGCCGTCATTGCGACGATCGCGATATTGCAGGCGAATTTTGTGTTGTTCTGCCTCGGCACGTTCCTGAACGGCATGTATAACGGTGTGGCGCAGCAGTACCGTTTCGCCGCTTCCGAGATCGCCGGCGAGGCGTACCGCGCAAAGGCGATCTCGCTGGTGCTGGCGGGCGGGGTCGTGGCGGCCGTGTTCGGGCCGGAACTCGCGAAATGGTCGAGCCGGCTGTTCGACCCGATCGCCTTCGCCGGGTGCTACGTCGTGATCGTCGGGCTGTGCCTCGCGGCGGCGATCCTGCTGGGCTTTATCCGCCTGCCGAAATCGCCGCCGGTGCTGCGCTCCCGGGGTCGGCCACTCGCTGTCATCGTGGCTCAGCCGACCTTTGTCGCCGCCGTCATCGCCGCGATGGTGGGCTATGGAGTCATGTCGCTGGTCATGACCGCGACCCCGATCGCGATGCTCGATTGCGGCCACGTTTTCGCCGATGCCGCCTTTGTCATTCAGTGGCACGTGCTCGGGATGTACGCGCCGAGCTTTGTGACCGGACACCTGATCGCGCGGTTTGGCGAGAGCCGTATCCTGCTAACCGGGGCGGTGCTGTTGCTGTTGTGCTGCGCGATCAATCTCGCCGGGATCGGCGTCATTCATTTCTGGGCCGCCAACCTGGTGCTCGGGGTGGGGTGGAATTTTCTCTTTATCGGCGGCACGAGCCTCTTAACCCGCACCTATCGTCCGGAGGAAAAAGGCAAGGCGCAGGGGCTGAACGATTTTCTGGTCTTTGGCACGGTCGCCGCGTCGGCCTTCGCCTCCGGCGCGCTGCTGTCGAGCGTTGGCTGGGCGATGGTGCAGATTGCGATGATCCCGTTCATTCTGATAGCGGCCGGCGCGATCGTATGGTGGCGCCGACAAATGCCGGCCGCAACGCCGCAGATCGCCGGCTCCTAAATTGTTGTCTTAATTCTGCCCATCTGGCATGGTGCCGCGCCCCGCCAGACCGGTTGCCGCGTAGGTTGTACGGAAGCGGGCGGGTTTTCCATTCCGGGTGAGTCGAGGAACCTGACAGATGGCGTCGGCCTATATTCTCGTCATCGTCTGCGGTCTGCTGGCGCTGGCCTATGGTGTCGTGACGAGCCGCAGCGTGCTCGCCGCCAACGCCGGCAACGCGCGGATGCAGGAGATCTCGAACGCGGTCCAGCTCGGTGCCAGCGCCTATCTGAACCGGCAATACCGCACGATCGCGATCGTCGGCGTGGTGATCCTGATCATCCTGTGGATCACCCTCGGGTTCTGGGTCGCGCTTGGTTATCTGATCGGCGCCGTGCTGTCGGGGGCAGCCGGGTATATCGGCATGAACGTGTCGGTGCGCGCCAATGTGCGCACGGCTCAGGCGGCGCGCTCCGGGCTTGCCGCCGGGCTCGACATCGCGTTCAAGGCCGGCGCCGTTACCGGCATGCTCGTGGTCGGTCTCGGCCTGCTCGGAGCTGGCGGGTACTACTTTCTGTTGCGCGCCATTCTCGGACCCGATGATCTGCGCCTCGTGCTCGAAGCAATGGTCGCGCTCGGTTTTGGCGCCTCGCTGATCTCGATCTTTGCGCGTCTCGGCGGCGGCATCTTCACAAAAGGCGCTGATGTCGGCGCCGATCTCGTCGGCAAGGTCGAGGCCGGCATCCCCGAGGACGACCCGCGCAACCCTGCGGTCATCGCCGACAATGTCGGCGACAATGTCGGCGACTGCGCCGGCATGGCCGCCGATCTGTTCGAGACCTATGTCGTCACGATTGTCGCGACAATGCTGCTCGCGGCGATCTTTTTCGATCCGCCGGCGGGCGATCCTGCTGTGATTGCCGCCGCGACCGCCTTGCGCGACCAGCTTCTCGTGCTGCCGCTGGCGATCGGCGCGGTGTGCATCATCGCCTCGGTGATCGGCACGTACTTCGTCAAGCTCGGCTCCGATAACGGGATCATGCGGGCGCTTTACAAGGGCCTCATCGCGACAGGCATCCTGTCGGTCATCGGCATCGCGCTGCTGATCTATTTCGCATTCGGCCTCACCGCGCCGCTGCCGATGCCGGGCGTCGCGGGCGGCGGCTCGATCACCGGCCTCGGGCTGTTTTTGTCGGCGCTGACCGGTCTGGCGGTAACCGGGCTGATCGTCTGGATTACCGAGTATTATACCTCGACCGCCTATCGCCCGGTGCGCAGCGTTGCGCAGTCCTCGACCACCGGACACGGCACCAACGTGATCCAGGGGTTGGCCGTGTCGATGGAGGCGACGGCGCTGCCGGTCATTGTGATCTGCTTCGGCATCGTGCTGTCGTACCTGTTCGCCGGGCTGTTCGGGATCGCGATCGCGGCGACGACGATGCTGGCGCTGGCCGGCATGATCGTCGCGCTCGACGCCTACGGCCCGGTCACCGACAATGCCGGCGGCATTGCCGAGATGGCCGATCTGCCGCGCGAGGTCAGACGCACGACCGACGCGCTCGACGCGGTCGGCAACACCACCAAGGCCGTGACCAAAGGTTACGCGATCGGTTCGGCTGGTCTCGCGGCGCTGGTGCTGTTCGCCGCCTATACCGAGGACCTGCGGTATTATTTCCCCAATCTCGACGTGCGCTTCGCGTTGCAGGACCCGTATGTGGTCATCGGTCTGTTCATCGGCGGGTTGCTGCCGTACCTGTTCGGCGCGCTCGGCATGCAGGCGGTCGGGCGCTCGGCCGGCGCGATTGTCGTCGAGGTGCGCCGGCAGTTCCGCGAAATCCCCGGCATCATGGAGGGCAGGGCCAAGCCTGATTACGGCCGCGCGGTCGATATGCTGACCCGCGCCGCGATCCGCGAGATGGTCCTGCCTTCATTGCTGCCGGTGCTCGCGCCGATCGTGCTGTGGGCGGTGGTGACGCTGGTCGCGGGCATGGCCGCCGGCTCGTGGGATGTCGGGATGGCGGCCGGTTTCAGCGCATTGGGCGCGATGCTGCTCGGCACGATCGTGACCGGGCTGTTTGTCGCGATCTCGATGACCTCGGGCGGCGGCGCCTGGGACAACGCCAAGAAATACATCGAGGAAGGCCACCACGGCGGCAAGGGGTCCGAGGCGCACAAGGCGGCGGTTACGGGCGACACGGTCGGCGACCCGTACAAGGACACCGCCGGGCCGGCGGTCAACCCGATGATCAAGATCACCAACATCGTGGCGATCCTGCTGCTGGCGATCCTCGGCCGCTGGATGGCCGGCTGAACCAAATCGAACTTGCCTCCGCTGGGGCGGCGCGTCACGATCCGGTCATAAAGAGCGGCCGCGCCCCGGATCGTAAGACTGCGGCGGCCGTGTCCCGGATTTGTGGAGGATACCCCGATGCCCGCCGCTCCCCGCTGCGTTGCCCTGGTCGGTCCGTATCTGTCGGGCAAGACGACGCTGCTCGAAGCGCTGCTGTTCGCCAGCGGCACGACGAGCCGCCGCGGCAGCGTGCGCGACGGCAATTCGGTCGGCGACCATGCCGCCGAGGCGCGCGCCCGCTCGATGTCGACCGAGATCAACGTCGCCAACGCCAACTTCCTCGGCGACCCCTGGACGATCCTCGATTGCCCCGGCTCGGTCGAGCTGCTCTATGAGGCGCAGCAGGCGATGCTGGTCGCCGATACCGTCGTCGTCGTCTGCGAACCCGAGGTCGAGCGCGCTGTTACGGTCAGTGCGCTGCTGCACTTCCTGGCGCGGCACGATATCCCGCATATGCTCTTTATCAACAAGCTCGACGCGGCGAGCGCGCGGGTGCGCGATGTTCTGGCGGCATTGCAATCGATATCCGAGCGGCCGCTGGTATTGCGCCAGGTGCCGCTGCGCGGCAGCGAGAGCGAGATTACCGGCTATGTCGATTTGGTCAGCGAACGCGCCTATCGCTACCGGCCGGGGCAGGCTTCCGATCTGATCCCGCTGCCCGACGGGTTTTGGGACCAGGAAGGCGATACCCGCACCAGCCTGGTCGAAAAACTCGCCGATTTCGACGACTCGCTGCTCGAACAGCTGCTCGAAGACGTGCAGCCGTCGAAGGAGGAGATATACCAGCACCTGACCAAGGACTTTCAGCGCAACCTGATTGTGCCGGTGTTTGTTGGCGCGGCGGGGCAGGATTACGGCGTGCGCCGATTGTGGAAGGCGCTGCGGCATGAGGCGCCGCAGCCGGCGGACACCGCCACGCGGCTCGGCATCGAGCCGGAGGGCGAGCCGCTGGCGCAGGTCTTCAAGACCTATCACCTGCCGCATACCGGCAAGCTGTCGCTGTCGCGGATCTGGCGCGGCTCGATCGCCGAGGGCAACGTCTTGAACGGGGTGCGCGTCGCCGGGGTCGTCAAGCTGCTCGGGGGTCAGCAGGAAAAGGTGCCTTCCGGGCAGATGGGCGAGGTGGTCGGGCTGACCCGGATGGAGGAAATCCAGACCGGCATGGTGCTGACCCCGTCGGGCAAGGCGGCGCCGCTGCCCCGGCCCGACAAGCCGCAGCCGGTCTATGGTCTCGCGATCCATGCCGAAAAGCGCGGCGACGATGTCAAGCTGACCGGATCGATCGGGCGGCTGATCGAGGAGGACCCGACCCTCGAACTCGAACAGAACGCCGAGATGCGCGAGATGGTGCTGTGGGGCCAGGGCGATGTGCATTTGCAGATCGCGCTCGACCGGCTGCGCAACCGGCAGAACCTGTCGGTCGTCGGCCATCACGCGGCGGTGCCGTACAAGGAGACGATCCGCCGCGGCACCCAGCAGCACTCGCGCTTCAAGCGGCAGAGCGGCGGCCACGGCCAGTTCGCGGACTGCACGATCGAGGTCAAGCCGCTGCCGCGCGGTTCCGGGTTCACCTTCACCGACAGCGTCGTCGGCGGCGCGATCCCGCGCAACTACATCCCGGCCGTCGAGGAGGGTGTCATCGAGGCGCTGCATCACGGGCCGCTCGGCTTCCCGGTCGTCGATATCGCGGTCAACCTGATCACCGGCCAGTTTCACGCGGTCGACAGCTCGGATATGGCGTTCAAGACCGCCGGCAGGCAGGCGATCCAGGAAGCATTGCCGAAATGCGAGCCGATCCTGCTGGAGCCGATCGACTCGGTCGAAATCTCGGTGCCAAACGCCTTCACCGCGCGCGTGCAGCGGCTCGTATCGGGGCGCCGCGGCCAGATCCTCGGCTATGACGCAAAACCGGACTGGCAGGGCTGGGACGTCGTCAAGGCCCAACTGCCGCAGAGCGAATTGCACGATCTGATCGTCGAATTGCGCTCGCTGACCTTGGGGATCGGCAGCTTCGCGCGGCAGTTCGACCACATGGCCGAGCTGACCGGCCGCACCGCCGACAAGGTCATCCAGAGCCGCGCCGCCGAAGCCGCGCAATAGGTCCGCGCTTCCGCTCACCCCTCACCCTGTCCCTTTCCCCACTCACCTGGGGAGAGGGAACCCTGCGGTGATCCGAGCGAACCCGCCTCCGCAATCCTCAATATGCGGCTACTCTCCCTCTCCCCGCGTGCGGGGAGAGGGCCGGGGTGAGGGGCAATCGCGGCTTGGCGCCTGCTGCCGGCGCGCCCACATCTGGGCGGCAGGAAGGGAGGCGCGAAATGCTGATCCGGGTAAAACGCGGTTGGGAGTTGCCGGAGAGCGCGGCGACCGACGAAACAGTGTTTCGCGACCGCAGGCGGCTGCTGCAAGGATTGGCGGCCGGGCCGATCCTGGCTTCCGGAGCGGCCGGATTTCCGGCCTGGGCCGCCCCGGCCGATCCGTCTTCCGGCCTCTATCCGACCCGGCGCAACAATAGATACGCGCTCGACCGGCCGGTCACCGCCGAGAAGGATGCGACGACCTACAACAATTTCTACGAGTTCGGCTTTGACAAATCGATCTGGGAACGGGCGCAGGCATTGAAGCTCCGTCCCTGGACGATCAGGATCGACGGTCTTGTCGAAAAACCGTTCACGATCGATTTCGACGATCTGTTGAAACGGGTCGGCCTCGAAGAGCGGTTGTATCGCCTCCGCTGCGTCGAGGCTTGGTCGATGGCGGTGCCGTGGACCGGGTTTTCGATGGCGTCGCTGGTCGATCTCGCGCGCCCGCTCGGTTCCGCGAAATATGTGCGGATGGAAACCTTTATGGACCCTAAAACCGCACCCGAGCAGAGAAAGTTTTTCTATCCCTGGCCCTATGTCGAGGGGCTGACGATGGCCGAAGCGCGCAACGAGCTGGCGTTTCTCGTGACCGGGATGTACGGCAAACCGGCGCCGAAGCAGAACGGCGCGCCGCTGCGGCTCGCCGTGCCGTGGAAATACGGGTTCAAGTCGGTCAAATCGATTATCCGCTTCGAGTTCACCGAGAAGCGGCCGGTCTCGTATTGGGAGAAGCTGCAATCCAGCGAGTACGGCTTCTGGGCCAATGTCAATCCCGCCGTGCCCCATCCGCGCTGGAGCCAGGCCACCGAGCGCATCCTCGGCACCGACGAGCGCCGTCCGACGCTGATCTGGAACGGCTACGGCGAGTTCGTGGCAGATTTGTACAAGGGGTTCGAAAAGGAGCGCCTGTTCGCGTGAGCTTCTAGCGCGGCGGGCGGTTGACCGTCACGACCCGCCAGCCATGCCCCATTCCGGGGCCGTCGATATGGTCGATGCGTGTGACCGAGCAGTTTTCCATCGTGAAGGCGAGACACGCCTCCGGGTCGAGACCGAGCGCCAAACCGAGCGCGGCGCGGATCGTGCCGCCATGCGCCACCGCGATGATGTCGCGCCCGCGATTGGCGTCGAGCACGGTATGGATCGCACGCGCGACCCGCTGCATGACATCGACAAAACTCTCGCCGCCGGGCGCGCGCTCATGCGCTGGCGCGTGCCAGAAACGGTGGAACGCGCCGCCGCGCGAATGACGCAGCTCGTCATAGGTCAGACCCTGCCAGTCGCCGAAACTCTGCTCGGCGAGGTCGGGCAGCGACGGCGCGTCGGGGCCGGGGATCTCGGCCGGTCCCGACAAGCCGGCGCGCACGATCGCCCGAGCCGTCTCGTGCGTGCGGCGCAGATGGCTCGTCACCCATGCCGCGTCGCGCGGCAATTGCCGCGCCAGCCCAGCGAAAACGGCCGCGTCGGTGCAGTCGCAGGGCATGTCCTTCTGCCCATAGATGCGGCCGTCATGATCGACCGGAGCATGCCGCACCCACCAGAACCGCGTCATCGTTGCGTCCTGGGTCGCGCCTCGGCCGATCGTACCGGCCCCGATCGCCCCGGCCCCGAACGGCGATACCTTGCCGGAGGGGGAGGCAGGTTGGCGCTCGCTCATCGGACCGCCGCGACAAGCAGCATCACGATCTCTCCAATCTGCTGAAAAAAGCCGAGAGTGTCTCCGGTGTAGCCGCCGATCTGCCGCCGCGCAAGCATCCCGGCGAGCGCGACCGCGCCGCCGGCCAGCAGCAAAGCCAGCACGCCGGTCAGCGGCCCGAGCGTGGCCAGCGCGATCACGGCGCCGATCATTGCCGCGACCACCGCGACCATGCGGCTCGGGCGTCCCGCCGCGGCGCCGAGTCCATCGGCGCGGGCTGGGCGCAACAAAAGCATCGCGGGCGGCAGCATTGCGCGCGACATGGTGTGGGCGGCGATCAGCGCCAGACCGGCGAAAACCGGATCGCCGATTGCCGCGATCGCGGTCGCGCGCAAACCGATGCTGAGTGCGAGTGCAGCGACTCCAAAAGTACCATGCGTGCTGTCGCGCATGATCGCGAGTTTGTGATCGCGACTGCCGCCGCCGCCGAACCCGTCGGCCGTGTCGGCGAGCCCGTCCTCGTGCAGCGCGCCGGTAGCCGCAAGACCGGCGGCGACCGCCAGCAGCGCGGCCGGCCCGGCCGGCAGCCCGAACAGCCCGGCGGCGAAGAACGCCAGAGAACACAGCGCGCCGACGCCGGCTCCGACCAGCGGAAACGCCCAGCCGGAAGCGGCGACCGCGCCGGGTTCGGCCGCACCGGTCGAGATTGGAAAACGGGTTAGCAGACCGGCGGCAATCGCGAATTCGTCGATTGGACCGCGCCGCGCGTCCATGGTGCTCAGGGGTGGTATCGAGGGAAGAGGTCGGTCTCCGGACCGCGGGCGTCCCGCCCGCATGGCGGGCAAGATGCCCGCGGTCCGGATGATCCGTCAGCCCGTCGCCTCTGTCGCAAGCCGTGCGGCGCGGTATTGCATCGCCCGCCACGCCAAGCGGCTGGCCAGGATCGCCAGCCGTCCGTTCGGCGTCAACCCGGCCGCCTTCAGCAGCATCGCAATGCCGCGCTCGACATGATGCGGTCGATAGAGCGCATAGGCGCGTCTTGCATAGGCCCGGTTGCAGCGGCGGCGGTCGTAAGGGCGCCCGGTCTCGTTCGCGGCGTAATAGGCGTAGGCAAGCTCGTCGTCGTCCGACTCGGCGACACGGCCGAGCGCCACCCGCAGCCGACCGAGCCGTCCGATCCCGTCCTGCACCAGGTAGCGGTCGAGGTTCTTGTAGAAAAGCCGGTAATGCCGCAACTCGTCGGCGGCGATATGGCGACAGATTTCCCGCAGCACCGGCTCGGAAGCGGCATCGCGCATCGCGCTGTAATAGGAGCTGGTGCCGATCTCGACGACGCAGCGCGCCACCATCTCGCCGGCGCGCGAACCGCGCCTGGACCGGTCGCTGTCGAAATCGACGCGGTAGCCGTCCTGAAAGCGGGCGAAGGCGGCGTCAAAATCGAATTCCGGGTCGGCCAGCGCCGCCCAGCGCGCCAGTGCCCTGCCGTGCGTTACCTCCTCTTCGCCCCAGCGCCGTGCGGTTTGCTGGAACTCGGGATCATCGGCGAACACAAGACAGAGATGATGCGCGTAGGCCTTGCCGTTATGCTCGACGAGGCTGGCCGCCTTGACGATCGGCACCAGCCCGGGATCGACCTTCGCCGGATCGAACCGGTCCCATGGAATCTCGTCGAGCGTCCAGGCGGCCATGAGAGACCGCGTCAGCCGCCGATGTCGCGCAGCACGCGCAATTTGGCGCTGGCGATGGCAAACTGGCGTTCCAACTGGCGCAATTCGGCCAGCAGGTGTTCGCGATCAGTGCCGGCGGCACGGCCGATCTGGTCGCGCAGCATCGGGATGTTGCCGTCGATCGTCTGCAATTCGGCTTCGAGCTGGGTGCGGTCGAGCGCTTCGGGCGGCACGGCCTCGTCGGCCAATACCGTGCAGCCCTCCGGCGTGACCTCGGCAAGACCCCCGCCGACAAAGATGCGCTCGGCGATCGCATTGCCCTCATAGATATCGATCGTGCCCGGGCGGATCGTCGAGATCAGCGGCGAATGACCGGGCAGGACACCGAAATTGCCCTCGGTGCCGGGTATGACGACCATATCGACCTCGCGCGAGACGAGCAGCTCCTCGGGGGTGACAAGCTCGAACTGGACCGGCATCAGACCCTCACCCTCCCACGCCTTGCGGCGTGGGTCCCTCCCTCTCCCGCAATGCGGGAGAGGGGCAAATTAGATTGCGCCTCGAAGCCCCCTCCCGCATCGCGGGAAGGGGGGACCAAATACGGAGTGTTTGGTGGGCGAGGGCGCCCGGCATCAAGCCGCTTCCGCGGCCATGCGGCGGGCCTTCTGCACCGCTTCCTCGATCGTGCCGACCATATAAAACGAGGCTTCCGGCATCTCGTCATATTCGCCGGCGACAATGCCCTTGAACCCCTTGATCGTGTCTTCGAGGTTGACGAACACGCCGGGGCTGCCGGTGAACACCTCGGCGACATGAAACGGCTGCGACAGAAAGCGCTGGATTTTGCGCGCCCGCGCGACGGTCAGCTTGTCCTCTTCCGACAATTCGTCCATGCCGAGGATCGCGATGATGTCCTGCAACGACTTGTAGGTCTGCAACACGCGCTGCACATCGCGCGCGACCTGGTAGTGCTCGTCGCCGACGACGCGCGGATCGAGCATGCGCGAGGTCGAGTCGAGCGGATCGACGGCGGGATAAATGCCGAGTTCGGCGATCTGACGCGACAGCACGGTGGTTGCGTCGAGATGCGCGAACGAGGTCGCCGGCGCCGGATCGGTCAAATCGTCGGCCGGCACGTAGATCGCCTGCACCGACGTGATCGACCCCTTTTTGGTCGTCGTGATGCGCTCCTGCAACGCGCCCATATCGGTCGCCAGGGTCGGCTGATATCCGACCGCCGACGGGATGCGGCCCAACAGCGCCGATACTTCCGAGCCGGCCTGCGTAAAGCGGAAGATGTTGTCGACAAAGAACAGCACGTCCTGGCCTTCCTCGTCGCGGAAATACTCTGCCAATGTCAGCCCCGATAGACCGACACGGGCGCGGGCGCCGGGGGGTTCGTTCATCTGGCCGTAGACCAGCGCCGCCTTCGAACCGGGACCGTCCGGCACGATGACCCCCGATTCCATCATCTCGTGGTAGAGGTCGTTGCCCTCGCGCGTGCGCTCGCCGACCCCGGCGAATACCGAGTAGCCGCCGTGCGCCTTCGCGATATTGTTGATCAGCTCCATGATGATGACGGTTTTTCCGACGCCGGCGCCGCCGAACAGGCCGACCTTGCCGCCCTTCGCATAGGGAGCCAGCAGATCGACGACCTTGATGCCGGTGACCAGAATCTCGGCCTCGGTCGATTGGTCGATAAATTCCGGAGCCGGTTTGTGGATTGGCGAGCGGCGATTGGTCATGACCGGGCCGCGCTCGTCGACCGGGTCGCCGACGACGTTGAGGATGCGCCCCAAGGTCTCGGGGCCGACCGGCACCGTGATCGGCTCGCCGGTATCAACGACCTCCGCGCCGCGAACGAGACCATCGGTCGTATCCATCGCGACCGTGCGCACCGTATTCTCGCCGAGGTGCTGCGCCACTTCGAGCACCAGCGTGCGGCCGTTGTTATCGACATGCAAGGAGTTCAGGATAGACGGCAATTCGCCCTCGAAGCGGACATCGACAACCGCGCCGATGACCTGAGTGATCGTGCCGATATTATTGTGCGTGGTACTGGTGGCCATGTTCTCTGTCCTTGATGCCTTCCGTCATTGCGAGCGCAGCGAAGCAACCTCATGCAGCATTTGCTCGGCAGATCGAGATTGCTTCGTCGCCTGCGGCTCCTCGCAATGACGGCTCGTAAAATTTACAGCGCCTCGGCGCCGGAGATGATCTCGATCAGCTCCTTGGTGATGGCGGCTTGGCGCGTGCGGTTGTAGGTCACCGTCAGACGGTCGATCATCTCGCCGGCGTTGCGGGTGGCGTTGTCCATCGCGGTCATCCGGGCGCCCTGCTCGCTGGCCGCGTTCTCCAGCAACGCGGCATAGATTTGCACCGCGAGATTTTTCGGCAACAGCTCGGTCAGGATTTCCTCTTCGGTCGGCTCGAATTCATAGATGGCGCCGCCGACCGTCTCGACCATGCCTTCGGCGCCGGGCGGCGGTGAGGGCGGGGCGAACGGGATCAGCTGCTGCACCGTCACGATCTGCGTCATCGCCGAGCGGAAGCGGTTGAAGATGATCGAGCAGACATCGAACTCGCCGGCCTCATAGAGCGCGAGGATGCGCCCGGCGATGTCGCGCGCCTCGTCGAACGACACGCGGCGGCGCCCGACATCGGTCAGGCTGTCATGGATCAGGCGGTTGTAATCCCGGCGCAGACTGTCGCGTCCCTTGCGGCCGATCGTCAGCACCTTGACGGTCTTGCCGGCATTGTCGAGATCGCGGATGCGGCGGCGCGCCTCGCGCAGGATCGAGGCGTTGAACCCGCCGGCGAGACCGCGGTCGGAACTGGTCACGACGATCAGATGCACATCGTCACGGCCGGTACCGGCGAGCAGCGGCGGCGTTCCCGGCATCCCGACCATGCGTCCGGCCAGCGAGCCGAGCACGCGTTCCATGCGCTGTGCATAGGGCCGCGCCGCCTCGGCCTGCTCCTGGGCACGCCGCAGACGCGACGCGGCAACCATCTTCATCGCCGCGGTGATCTTCTGCGTCGAACGGACGCTGCGGATGCGGTTCCGCAGATCCTTCAGGCTGGCCATGGCACCAACTCATCCCTCTCCTCCCAATGGGGGGAGAGGGCAGGGTGAGGGGGGCAGATTCGGAATGCGGGGCGGACCGCGCCCCCCCCCCCCCCCCCCCCCCCCCCACCCCGGGGGGGGGGGGGGGGGGGGGGGGGGGGGCCAGATTCGGAATGCGGGGCGGACACCCCCCTCACCCCGACCCGCTCCCCCCAATGGGGGGAGCGGGAGGAAAAGTCGCGTCTGAAGAAACATCACGCAAAGGTCCGGGCAAAATCGTCGAGGAAACCGGTCAATGCCTTCTCGGTCGCATCGGTGATCTCGCCCTGGCTGCGGATCGTATCGAGCAGTTCGGGTTGCCGCGCCCGCAAATCGCTCAGCATCAGCTGCTCGAAGCGGCCGACCTCTGCCACCGGAATGCGGTCGAGATAGCCGCGCGTGCCGGCAAAGATCGCGACGACCTGCTCCTCGACCGGCACCGGCGAGAATTGCGGCTGCTTCAGCAGCTCGGTCAGACGCGAGCCGCGCGCCAGCAGGCGTTGTGTCGCTGCGTCGAGATCGGAGGCGAATTGCGAGAACGCCGCCATCTCGCGGTATTGCGCGAGTTCGAGCTTGATGCGGCCGGCGACCTGCTTCATCGCCTTGATCTGCGCTGCCGACCCGACCCGGCTGACCGACAGCCCGACATTGATGGCGGGCCGGATGCCGCGATAGAACAGGTCGGTTTCGAGAAAGATCTGCCCGTCGGTGATCGAAATCACGTTGGTCGGGATATAGGCCGAGACGTCGCCGGCCTGCGTCTCGATGACCGGCAGCGCGGTCAGCGACCCCGAGCCGTGCTCGGCGTTCATCTTGGCGGCGCGCTCCAGCAGCCGCGAATGCAGATAGAACACGTCGCCGGGATAGGCCTCGCGACCCGGCGGGCGGCGCAGCAGCAGCGACATCTGGCGATACGCGACGGCCTGCTTCGACAGATCATCGTAGATCATCAGCGCGTGCATGCCGTTGTCGCGGAAGTATTCGCCCATCGCGCAGCCGGCATAAGGAGCAAGGAATTGCAGCGGCGCCGGCTCGGACGCCGTGGCGGCAACGACGATCGAGTAGTCGAGCGCGCCGTAATCCTGCAATGTCTTGACGATCTGCGCGACCGTCGAACGCTTCTGCCCGACCGCGACATAGATGCAGTAGAGTTTCTTCGATTCGTCGTCGCCGGCGTTGACCTGGCGCTGGTTCAGGATCGTGTCGATCGCGACGGCGGTTTTCCCCGTTTGCCGGTCGCCGATGATCAGCTCGCGCTGGCCGCGGCCGATCGGCACCAGCGCGTCGATCGCCTTTAGACCGGTCTGTACCGGCTCGTGCACCGAGCGGCGCGGGATGATGCCCGGCGCCTTGACCTCGACGCGGGCGCGCGTCACGTCGATCAGCGGCCCCTTGCCGTCGATCGGGTTGCCAAGCGCGTCAACGACCCGGCCCAAGAGACCGGGGCCGACCGGCACGTCGACGATCGCGCCGGTGCGCTTGACCGTGTCGCCCTCGCGGATGCCGCTATCGTCGCCGAAGATGACGATGCCGACATTGTCGAGTTCGAGGTTGAGGGCCATGCCCTTCATCCCGTTCGGGAACTCGACCATCTCGCCGGCCTGGACCTTGTCGAGACCGTAGACGCGGGCGATGCCATCGCCGACCGACAGGACCTGCCCGACTTCGGCGACATCCGCCTCGCTGCCGAAACCGGCGATCTGCTGCTTCAGGATCGCCGAGATTTCCGCCGCACGAATTTCCATGTCATCCTTCCTGTTTCATCGTCACCCCCGCGAAGGCGGGAGTCCAGGGCAACCATCTCAGGCCCAACTCCTGGATTCCTCCCCGGACTTGATCCGGGGATCACGCGGGAATGACGGAACCGAACAATCAAGCGCTCGCCCGCATCGCCATCCGCAGACGTTGCAGCCGGCTGCTCAGCGAGGCATCGACCATGCGCGAGCCGACCCTGACAATCATGCCGCCGAGCAGCGACGGATCGACCCGGATATCGACCGCGACGCGGGCGCCGACGGCGCGACGCAGTTGCTCGGTCAACGCCGCGCGCCTCGCCTCGTCGAGCGGCTGCGCGACCGTGACTTGCGCGGTGACCTCGCCGCGGCGCTCGGCGAGCTGCCGCAGATAGGCTTCGATCATCTCCGGGACCGCGAAGAGCCGCCGGTTGCGCGCGACAACCCCAAGAAAGTCGCGCGTCAGCCCGGTCATCCCGGCCGCCTCGGTCAGCGCGGCGATCGCCTTGCCCTGGGCCTCGCGCGATAGAACCGGGCTGCGCAACAGGCGGACCAGATCGCCGCTCTGTTCCAGCATCGCGCGCAATTCGCGCAGATCGGCGGCGACGGCGTCGAGTTCGTGCCGCTCGTCGGCCAGATCGAACAGCGCCGCCGCATAGCGTTCTGCCAGCCCGGATACGCCCGTTGCTTCGGAGGCCAATGGAAACCGATCCCCAGTCAGCGCGCCGGCGGAGGCGGGTCGCGGAATGTTGCCTTGGAGGATTCCGGCACGAGCGCGCATCCGGGGCCGCCACGCCCCGCGGAATCCGCGCGGTTCCTAACACAAACGCCTGCACCGCGCAACCACCCCTGTCGGGATTGGAAATCCGGAACGCAAGGATCTGCGCCGGAACGGCCCCACTGTCGGCGGGTCCGGACCCTCTTCCGACACGACCGTGCCCGGTTGCGAAACCCGGCGCGACAAGCTGCCGCGACAGCAAGGAACGCTGCATGGCACAATGCCGCCCGGCAACCCATATCAGGCATGATCCCGAGACCCCTGCGGCGCGCACCGGCACGCGTATCCAGCCGGCGATCCGGTGGCATGCCGCCGCCGGCGCGAGTTTTCCTTTCCTATACCGAGGTCGAGTTTGGCACGAGGCATGCGGCGAGCCATAGCGGTCCATACGCGGGGACATTGGCCGGACGAGGCCGCTGTTGATACCGTTACGCTGGCGTTTCTCGACCGGCATCGCCGACGCATCCGGCTCGTCGCCGATTCGGGCACGCCGTTTCTGCTCGATCTGGCGCGGGCGCAGCATCTGAGCGACGGCGACGGGCTCGAACTCGACAACGGGAGCTATATCCGGGTTCGTGCCGCCGCCGAGCCGGTGATCGAGATCGCCGCCGACACGGCAACCGACCTGTTGCGCATCGCGTGGCATATCGGCAACCGACATCTGCCGCTGCAGGCGCTGGAGGATCGGCTGCGCATCCGCGCCGACCATGTAATCGCCGCGATGGTCGAGGGGCTCGGCGGCCGGATCACGTGGCGCGACGCACCGTTCGACCCGGAGATCGGCGCCTATGCCGGCGCCGGGCACAACCACCAGGACTGAGCGGGCACCAGGATTAAGCGGGCATCGAGACCGATCGGGCGCGACACCCGCGTCGAACCGGCAGGGCAGCGCGCGAAACATCTCACGGCCCCTCCAGAGGACCCGACCGCGACGCGGGGTAGGGACGGGGGTACAATCGGGCCATGCTGGTCTTACACTCCCGCAATGGCGGCTCCCGGATCGTTCCTCCCGAGGTCGAATCGATCGAACTGACCCCGGACGTGGTCTGGATCGATCTGCTGATGCCGACGCCGGGCGAGATTGCGGCCGTCGAGGAAGCGAGCGGGCTGACCCTGCCAGGCCACGCCGAGCTCAGCGAGATCGAGACATCAAGCCGGCTGCGCACCGACGGCGACGTGCTGTGCCTGAGCGCACCGCTCGTGCATCGCGCGCAGTCGCATCATCCCGGGACAACCCCAGTCGGTTTCGTCGTAGCCCCGGAGCTGCTCGTCACGATGCGGTTCGAACCGCTCCGGGCGTTCGAGAATTTCGAGCGGATCGCGCGCGGCAGCGCGCCGGAGGTGTTTGTCGGTCTGCTGGAGGCGATCGTCGATCGCACCGCGGATGTTCTGGAGCACATATCGGCCGAACTCGATGTTCTGTCGCTTCGGCTGTTCCGGTCGCGCACACTCGGCGGCGGCCGGGAGGGACGAACCCGGGCGCGGGAAGCCGCCGATCTGCAGGCGGTCCTGCGCCGGGTCGGCGCGCATGGCGATCTCGCCTCGAAGATCCGCGACAGTTTGCTGAGCCTGGGCCGGATCGTCCCGTATGTCGCCGCGACGCGGGCCGGCGAGCTGTCCACCTCGGTCAAGACCCGGCTTGAGACGCTGCGCTATGACATCGCCTCGCTCAGCGACTACGACACGCATCTCCTGGCGAAGGTGCAGCTATTGCTCGACGCGAGCCTGGGTCTGATCACGGTTCAGCAGAACGAAATCATCAAGGTGCTGGCTGTCGTGTCGGTCGTCGGCGTGCCGCCGACCTTGATCGCCAGCATGTACGGGATGAATTTCCAGTACATGCCCGAACTCGACTGGGCCTGGGGTTATCTCTGGGGGCTGGGGCTGATCGCCGCCAGCGTGCTCGCGCCGCTCGTCTGGTTCAAGTGGCGCGGCTGGTTCTGAGACCAAGCGCCCTTGGTCTGACTTTCTCTGTTGACCGCTCAACCTTTATAACCCTCCCCTCCCCGGACTTGATCCGGGGATTGCGGGGGAGGGCAGGGTAGGGGCATCGGTCAGTATCTTGCGCCCCGATTCAAGACCGTCATCGTTGCCCTCCGCCAAAAGAAGAACGCCCCCGGAGACCGGGGGCGTTACGTTCAACTCGGGAAACAGATGCAGCTTGCCGCGTCAGGCCGCCTGCTGCTCGCTTACCGCCTCCTGGTGCTTCTCGTGCTCGTTCGCAGGCGTCTTCTGCTCGGTCACCTGCGGCCGGGTCGGCTCGCCGCCGGTGATTGCGATCTGGCGCGGCTTCATTGCCTCGGGAACCTCGCGCACGAGATCGACATGCAGCAGACCGTTATCGAGGCTGGCGCCGGTCGCCTTGATGTGATCGGCGAGGCTGAAACGCCGCTCGAACGCCCGCCGGGCGATGCCGCGGTGCAGATAGCGGCCGTTTTCCTCTTCCTTGCGCGCCTTGCCGGTCACGATCAGCGTGTTCTCGTGCACGGTGAGATCGAGCTCGTCGCGGCCGAACCCGGCCACCGCCATCGTCAGGCGGTATGCGTCATCGCCGGTCTTCTCGATATTGTAGGGCGGATAGGAAAGCGCCGCGCTGTCGACGCGCGTTGCAGCATCGACCATCCGAGCCAGGCGATCGAACCCGATCGAGGACCGGAACAGCGGCGAGAAGTCGAAACGATCCATGACCATATTCTCCATTGAGCAACATGGGTTGCAGCGCCCGCCCGATCGGCCGGGAGCCAGTCTCTGCCGTGCGATCCCACTATTGGCAACCGCACGACGCATAGATAGTCGCCGCGGCGTCGCGGTCAAGGGGCGGTTTGGCACTCCGTCGCAAAGAGTGCCAAACCTGTTCCGACGCTACGGTTCGATCTCCTGCGCGACATCGAGGATCGCGCGGCGGCGCGTCACGCGATCGCCCCAGACCCGGTCGAAATCGGCGACGAGCGGGGCAATCCTGTCGGGGGCGGTCGCCGCTTCGGCTGCTGCGACCGAGTCGAACTCGTAAAACGCGACATGCACCCCCGGGTCGGTGCCGGGATCGGTGCGGCTCCAGCAGCGCCATGCCCGGCGCGCCGCGAACTCACGCAACGCCCAGGGCAAGTGGTCGGTTTCGTACCACTCATCAAACCGCTTGCGGTCCGCTTCGGGCACTTCGGCCCGCACCGCCAGATAGGCTCGCGCCATCGGCCTATGCCGTAATATTGCCGTCGTCGATCGTGAACCCGACTTTCAGCGTCACCTGATAATGCTGGATCTTGCCCTCGTCGAGGTGGCCGCGGGTCTGGATCACTTCGAACCAGCGCAGATGGCGCAGGGTTTTCGCGGCGCGCGCCACCGCGGTGTGGATCGCGTCGTCGATGCTCTTGCTTGAGGAGCCGGTGATTTCGATGACCCGGTAAACATGATCGTCGGCCATGTCATTCTCCCAGATATGAGCCATGCCTGCCAAACGCAGACCGATCGGAAATAGCTCGTATCGCGCCGTCTTGGTTTAAAGGTCCCTGCGAACCCTACTCGACGTTCTGCCCGCAATCGCGGACCACGCGATCACGCCGCCGGTCAGCGCGGCGATGATACCGGCCAGGCGGAACGTCGCGTGATAGGCGGAAAGAAACGCATCCGGCGCCGCTTCACCGCCGGCCAGAGCAAGGCTCTGCATTGTTTGAAACCCGAGGGTCAGCAGCGACGCACCGGTGACGGTCCCGATCGTGCGCGTCAGCATGCCGAGACTGCCCGCCACGCCGCGCTGCGCCAGCGGCGTCGCCGCCATTACCAGTTCCATATAGGCCACCTGAAAGCAAGCGAGGCCGAACCCCTGTACGGCCAGCGACAGCACCATCCATGCCGGGGCGGTGTCGGGCTGCCAGTTGCCGACCGAAAACAGCCCGGCCCCGATCGCCAGTGCTCCGACCGGTGCGATGCGTCCGGCCCCGAACCGCGCCACGATCCGACCTGCCAACGGCGATGCGATCGCCATTGCGACAAACCCGCTCGCCAGTACAAACCCGGCCTGCGGCAGGGTCAGACCGGTGCGCTGGACGAGAAAATACGGCGAGATCAGCATCACCGAGAAGGTAACGAGGTATATCAGGCAGCTCGCGCCGTTGATGATCGCGAACGGGGGATGGCGGAACAGCGCGATCTGAACCACCGGCTGCTTGGTGCGAGCCTCCCACCAGACAAAGGCGATCAGACTGACGCACGCGGCCGGAAGCAGAAACAGGGCCAGCGTGTCGCCGTCTCGCAGCCGCGGCAGCGCGTTGATCGCGAGCAGCAGCGCGGCGAGACCGAACGCCAGCAGCAGCGCCCCGGCGATGTCGAAGCGTTGCTGCCCGGATATGGCGACGGGGCCTTTGGGTAATCCGCGCAGCAGCAGCAGGCTGGCCAGCGCGATCGGCGCGCGAAACCAGAAGACCGCGGGCCAGCCCCAATACTCGACCAGCGCCCCGCCGATCAGCGGCCCGCTGGCCGAGCCGATCGCGAACATCAGCGTGAACATGCCGAGCGCGTGACTGCGCCGCGCCTCCGGATAGAGGCTCGTGACCAGCGCCGGGGCGCAGCTGATGATCAGCCCGGCCCCGATCCCCTGCAGAAATCGGGCGAACAGCAGCGCGCCAAAACTCGGCGCCGCCGCGCACAGCAGAAAAGCGACCGCGTTCCAGATCAGCCCGGCTCGGAACACGCGCGCATGTCCCCACATGTCACCGACCCGGCCAAAGGCGAGCATCAGCCCGGCATGGGTCAGCACATAGCAGATCACGACCCACTGGATCATCGGGATCGGCAGGCCGAAACTGCCGGTAATATCGGGAAAAGCGATATTGACCGAGGTATCGAGCGGCACGACCGAGATGCCGAGACCGAGCGGTATCAAGCGCAGCAGCGGCGGCGATCCGGCGGTCGCGGGAAGCTGTCGCTCGAAGATCATGCCGGCGCCCGACTGTTCCTTGTCCGCGCGTTTATAGGGGCCGAACTGGCCGCGGCAAGAGGCGAAAGGACGTTGCGCCGATGAATGAGGCCTATGCGCTCGCCGTGCACGGCGGGGCCGGCACGATCCGGACCGCCGGTGCAGTGACGCAAACATCGGAATTAAACAGGCATAGATTTGTGCGATTCGTCGCTAGCGGCAGCGGCATCGTCACGCTAACATTTTGCTTGAACCGCCGCCGAGCGGGCCAGGGAGGGCGAGTGCCCGCACTTTTTTGGAGTTGCTGACCATGTATATATGGCAACGCATCTTGGCGTTTGCAGTTGTCGGGCTGACTTTTATGTTCTGCTCACCGGTTGACGCGCAGCAATCGGCAAATCAGCCATCCACTTTCAAAATGATGCGGAATGCAGATGAGGCAGGAAATTACCCGGAAGCAGTGCGTTTAGCATTAAAGATCATCCAGGAAGGAGACAACGTTCGTTATTCTCCCAAATTATCAATGGCTCAGGTACGAGGATTTCAACATGAAACGCGCGCGGTAGCTGCTGGGTATCTTGCGAAATACTACGACCAAGGCCTTGGCGTCTCCAGAGACTATGGAAAGGCTGCCTATTACTACGAACTATCGTTGGCTGATCTCGAAATGTCTTCAAGATACCAAGGTGTGCCGCACGGTCCCGTCTGGGCTACAGCAGCTCGTCTTGGTACAATGTATGCGCACGGGGTCGGCGTGCCGCGAGATCGAGCGAAGGCGCGCGCGATCTTCGTGGGAATGGGTAAACCCGGGATTGAGCTGGTAGAATTGCTTGACACGAATCGGCTGCCTAACGGAGGCGTGAACGAACTCGCTGTGGCAATGAGGCAGATGAACGCTGACAAAGCAGCGGCTCAGCAGGCTCAAGCTGCGATCGCGGCGCGAAATCCGCCACCTTCGAGACCCAGCGCGCGGTCGGGAGCGGATCCGTGGGCTTCCGAGAAGGATCCATGGGCTAGTGCTCTGTCAGGCTTGCTCTGACGTATTCAGGGCTGATTTTCTGCCGCGTGGCATGGCGGTGGGAGGCGGCGGTGGTGAAGCGGTACCGGGTGACGTTGACGGCGGAGGAGCGTGAGGCGCTC
>JBFWVT010000041.1:0-43872 GCA_050246595.1 Alphaproteobacteria bacterium | reverse complement strand
GATATCAACGTACACCATGAAAATCCCGCGACCTTTTTGTGCCATGTTTCCGACTCCTCTGTGAAGCTCAGCCGCCACCGTTTTGCCTCGTCTCGTTGACACCCGGTCCTCACGCCTGGAGCCCGGGGCAGCGTCTCCCAACCTCAGTCTGGAAGATACCTCTCCTCCATGGAGCGCAGACGTGCCTCGTCCAGAATGCGGTCATTGCTGGCGACGCCCCAGGGACTCTGAGCCGCCCGGGCACGCAGCGCATCCAGGGCCAATGTGCCGCGCTGCCGAAAATCACTCAGGAAATCCCAGTTGGCCTGCAGGCCTGCCATGGTGGTCAGCGCAGGGAACCAGGCCGCGGCGGCCCCGGCTTCCTGCTGAGCCTGCAAGGAAGGATACGGCGACAGGTTGGCGGGAATGAGGGGGACAACGGGCCCGGGAATGAGGCGGATCGCCTCCTGAATTTCTTCCCAGCTACGCAAGCCGTTGGGGCAGACGACATCGACCTGCGCCTCGGCTTTGTAGGCCTGGCAGCGTTCAATGATCTCCGAAAAGCTGGCGCCTGGAACGCCGCCGAGATCGCACCGGGCCATGATCACGAAGTCCGGGTCGAGATCTTGCTTGGCATCCATTGCCGCCCGGAGCTTTCCGACCATCTCCGGGATCGAGATGCAGCGGCGGCGGGGGCCGGATTTCGGCGGAAAATTCTGGTCTTCAATGTGGGCGCCGGCGATGCCCGCCTGAATGTATTCCCGCACGGTGTAATGCGTACTGATGGCATCACCGTAGCCTGTGTCGGCATCCGAGAAGACCGGGATGTCAACGGTCAGGACAATTTTCCGGGCGTTGTCCACCATGTCGCGCATACTGGTCCCGGAGTCGGGCCAGCCCAGCTGGTGCGCCGAGGTATTGCCCCCGGACATGTAGAAGGCTTCATAGCCCAGCGTTTCCGCCATCTTTGCGCCAATGGGATTGATCCCGCCCGCTAAGACAAATAATTCGGGCCGTTGAAACAAGGCCTTTAATCGGGTCGTCATACGTTGACGCTCTGGCATATGCCGTCTCCTCGTGTGTAACCGAGCCGACTTGGCGTCGCGTGATGCCTGATGCTGCCGGGGGTGTCTTTATACATGAATGGCGGGCAAGGCCCGCGTTAGGCGCTCACCGGCACAGTGGCGCTGATCCGAGGTACCCCTACCGAGCGCGTCGTGTGACCCTGGCCCGTAAGGTCGTCGGCGAGGAGCACATCACCCGGTCCAAAACGGCGCGTGGTGCCGTCGCCGATCCCGATTTCCACCTGTCCTTCGAGAATAAAAATGTATTGGCGTCGGGGCGCGGTGTGCCAATCGCTGAAATAGTCCTCCGCGAAACGGCGGAAACTGAGGTTGGCGCCCGCCTGAAGAGCCACGTTGTGGACCTCCTGGGCCGGCAGAGGGAGATCCTCAAAATGGGTCTGACCGTCCTGACCCGTATATATCCGCACGATCATGCGCTTACTCCTTCCCACAGAGAGATCATCGTGCACGCAAAGGCGTACTCCGCGCCACATTGAATCATTTCGGGGTTGGCGGGATTTGCGTCAGCTTGACAGTAAGGGTCGGCAGATGCGCTATGTCAGCCGCCTTCTGGCTGAGGATCGCGATATGGCGGCGACGGCGATACCGCGGACGCGGATGAGCGAGGTCGAGTGGCGGACGCGGGTCGATCTCGCAGCCTGCTATCGGCTGGTGGACCTGTTTGCCTGGTCGGATCTGATAAACACGCGCATCACGGCGCGAATACCCGGTGCACCTGATCATTTCCTGATCAACCGCGTTGACCTGCTCTACGACGAGATCACCGCATCGTCGCTGGTCAAGATCGATAGCGACGGCAACGACGTCGAGCCGACGGATGCCTCGGTCAATCGCAGCGGATTTGCGATCCCGAGCGCGATCCATCGCGCCCGCCCCGAGATCGCCTGCGTCATCCACACGCACACGATCGCCGGCTGCGCGGTAGCGATGCAGAAGCAGGGACTGTTGCCGCTGAACCAGCACGCGCTGCAGGTGCTCGGCGACGTGGCCTACCATGATTACGAAGGCAGCGGCAGAAGCGGCGAGGAACGGAGACGTTTTCTCGCCAATCTCGGCGAACGCCACATTATGGTGTTGCGGAACCATGGTCTTATTGTCATTGGCGAGACGATCGGCGACGCCTTTATCTTGACCTACCGCATGGAACGAGCCTGCGCCATGCAACTCCAGTTTCAGCAATCAGGAGCCGAGTTCAACCCGATTGATGACGGCGTTGTCAGGGCGGCGATCGCCCGAGGCGGAGCAGTCAGCGACCGTACCGACCCGAAGAAGCTCGAATGGGCGGCATTGCTGCGCAAGCTCGATCGTATCGACCCGTCATACAAAGAGTAATCATGCATCAGCGAGGGCGCGGAAGATCATTGTGTCATGCATCATGGGATCGCGATAAGCAAATTACCGTGTGCGATCAGGGATCAGGGTACATCCGCTCTTTGATTGCCCGAAGCTCTGCAATGACCTTGGAGTCAGTGATCCTCGTGAAGCGCTCGACCTGATGGCCGTCTTTGATTGCCGGTTCGTAGAACATCCGGAGCGGCCGCAGATCGAAGAGACCACCATTGCGGTATGCGTACGATTCCTCATAGAGAGGCCGGTACACCTGCATGAAGGCGTCTGCCTCCGGACAGTTGTCCTCCGTGTGATGCCCGACGCCGTAGATATAATATGCGTAATTGTTCAATGGGCCAGACGGATCGTGCTTGAAGTGGTAGTAATAGCCGGGTTTGGGGAGTTCTTTGGGCGGCGGGATGTTGTAAGGCATGTCCTGTCCCTGGTTGTCGGATCAGACTGTAACCGATGCACCGTCGCTTTACACATCACGCGCAAACGAGGTATAGCCGCGCCTCTACTGTAAATCACTGACCTTGAGCCCGGTGGCGCGTTCCCGGTTGAGTCAGGGTGTACTCAGCACCGAAAATGCTGCTGGCGAGGTCACTATGGATGGTCCCCTGCCCTTCGGCATTCTGCCTGCTCATCTATATGCGAAACCCAGGTAATGTCTCGGTTTGAATGCAACAGCGGCACTGTCATTCCGGGGCCGTCCGCAGGGCGGAACCCGGAATCCATGAACATCAACCTCTCCAAAGACTTCAGGGGCCTGTGTTGATGGATTCCGGGCTCGCGGGCCACGCCCGCGCCCCGGAATGACAAGGTTGCAATTCAAACTGAGACACTACCGAAACCCACGCTGACTTGCCGCCAGCCAGTCGCTGCCATACCGTTTTGCTCCGCCCCAAACGGACCCGGCCGCCAACCATGAGCACCATCGAACTTGTCGACCCCGAATTGCGCGATGCGCTCGCGCTGGCACCGCAGGGGCCGCTGACCGCCGAAACCTTGCCGCGGCGTCGCGCCGATGCGCGCGCGTTGCTGAGCTTCGTTCCGATCCCGGACCTGCCCGACATCGCGACGGGCGAGATCCACGTCGAGAGTGCGTTTGGCGCGAAACCGATCCGAGTTCTGACGTACCTCCCGGTCAGGTCCAACAATCCCCTTCCCGTGATTGTACACATCCATGGCGGGGGCTTCGTGATGGTACGCCGGAAATGAAGGATGTGGAGAACAGGCTCTTCGCGTCAGAGCTGAAATGCGCGATCTATTCCGTGGATTATCGCCTCGCGCCGGAAGCGCCGCACCCGGCGCCGCTGGAGGACATCTACTCGGTGTTTGTCTGGCTGCATGCGAATGCCGGCCGGCTCGGGCTTGACCCCGCCCGCATCGGTATCAAGGGCGAAAGCGGCGGCGGCGGTTTTGCGGCGGGGGCCGCACTTTATGCCCGCGACCGGCAAGGACCGAAATTCGCCTTTCAGCACCTGATCTATCCGATGATCGACGACCGCACGGCAGTGCGGAAGGACCTGCATCCTTACGTCGGCGAATTCGTCTGGACGCAGGAGAACAACTATTTCGGCTGGCGTTCGCTGCTCGGCGGAGAGCCGGGTTCGGCCGGTGTCTCGCCATATGCGGCGGCCGCGCGCGCGGCGGATGTGTCGGGCTTGCCGCCAACCTACATTTCGGTCGGCGGTCTCGATCTCTTCCTTGAGGAAAACCTGACCTATGCGGATCGGCTGAGCCGCGCCGGCGTACCGGTCGAGCTGCACCTGTATCCGCGGGCGTACCACGGCTTCTATCGCGCGACGAATGCCCGTGTGACCAGGCAGGCCGAGCACGACACTCGTGAGGCGCTGCGCCGTTTCCTGCGCGGATGAGCCCTGCCCGGTCGGTCATTTCGAGAGCGCGCTCCCCTACTTTTTCCTCTCGCGCCGCGACCGTCCATTGGCTCGATGGGCGGGAGACAGGCATTCGTAATGAAATCTGCAAACGGCAGGAGAACGCCATGCCTGAAATGAACCGGCAAGTCCTACTCAAACGGCGTCCCAATGGCATGCCGGTGCCCGACGATTTCGCGATCGTTGAAGGTCCGTTGCCGGAGCCAAGCGATAGCCAGGTGCTGCTCAGGGGCATCTATCTGTCGCTTGACCCCTATATGCGGGGGCGGATCAGCGGTCAGCGCTCTTACGCGACGCCGACCCAAATCGGCGATGTGATCGAAGGCCGGATTGTCGGCCAGGTGGTGCGGTCGCGCCACCCCGATTTTCGGGAGGGCGATCTCGTGTCCGGCGGCTACGGTTGGCAGACGCATAGCGTCGTCCATGGCGACGCGCTGACAAAGCTCGACCCCGCGCAGGCGCCGCTTTCAACGTCGCTTGGCGTCCTCGGTATGCCGGGTCTTACGGCGTATGTCGGTCTCAGGACCATCGGCCAGCCCAAGGCCGGCGAGACGGTTGTCGTCTCCGCTGCCTCGGGGGCCGTCGGAGCCGTGGCCGGACAATTGGCCAAGCGCGACGGGTGCCACGCCGTCGGCATCGCCGGCGGCGCCGACAAGTGCCGCTACGTTACTGAAGAACTGGGCTTTGACGGGTGCGTCGATCATCGGCGTGCGGATCTTGGTGCGGCGCTCGAAGCGGCCTGCCCCAGGGGCATCGATGTGTATTTCGAGAATGTCGGCGGCGATGTGCAGCGTGTGGTTTATCCGTTGTTCAACGATTTCGGCCGCATGATCATGTGTGGCATGATTGCCGAGTACAATGACGCCACGCCCCGGCCTGGTCCTAGCCTGGTCGCGGCAGTGCGCAAGCGGCTCAAGATCCAAGGCTTTATTGTATCCGACCATGCTGCGCTGCGCTCCGAGTATCTGGAAATGGCGGCGCCACTCGTGCGCTCGGGTCAGCTCAAATACCGTGAGGACATCGTCGAAGGGATCGACAACGCACCCGAGGCCTTTATTGGACTGCTGCAAGGCAAGAATTTTGGCAAGCTGATCATCAAGCTCGGCGCTGACCCAACCCGCTGATCTCGGAATTCTCCGCGATCAATGCCCCTAGCATGACAGTGCGCGTTGATACAGAAATCCAATGCGAAAGACTCGCCTCACGGCAGGCGGGATGCGGGTTGGGGATTATCTGGCCTGTCCGGAGCGTGGCCTGATCGGCCCTCGCCAGGTGTATTGGTCGCATGGTTCGTGTTCGGTCTCCGGTTCGACAACAACGACGCGCGAGACACACCGTCGCGCTTGGCGTGACTCGCTGGCGCCACGCCGGGATCACGAAGGGAGGAGAAAATGACTGTCACAATTGAGCGGATGCGGGAGATTTCGGCCGCCTTCAACAGCCGCGATGTTGCGCGCATCGTCGATTGCTTCGCCGAGGACGGTGTGTTCTGCCTGGCGCGCGGCCCGGAGTCGGTCGGCCGCACGCTCCGGGGCAAGGCGGCGATCCGCCGGGCGCTCGCCGATCGCTTCAAGCAAATCCCCGACATGCGCTGGGAGAACGAGGAGTACATTCTCGCCGGCGACCGCGCCATCTCGCTATGGACGGTACGCGGCAAAGGGACCGATGGCGAGGATCTGAATTATCAGGGCTGCGATATCTACCGCTTCGATGCCGATAACAAGATCGTCCACAAGAATACGTTCTGGAAAATCATCGAACACAAAAACCGGCTATAGCTGTAATATCGAGAATACTCGTAAATAATTGATACAGCGCGAATTTTATCTTGCTCTACTATATCGCTACGGCATACCATAATAGATGCCAACAGCTTCTGTCCAATTCCTGTGCGAAAATCAAATAGACCGAGGCGGTTCACCGCGGGTAAGATCGATGATCCGGTCGAGATTGAGTTCGCCCGCCGCACCCCAGCCACGCGCACCGGCTGGAATAGCGGGCCGAAACGCCTCATAGAGGGCAAAGCCCCGCCGATTCAGCTCCTCTGGCAATAGGGAGGCCGCCAACTGCTCCATCGCCGCTCGAACCTCACCCAGATGCTCGCCGAACTTGCTCGCAAGATACCACCGCCCGACGCTGGCGCTTGCCGTATTGTTCGGCGTGTGGTTTGGCCGCACCGGCGGGACTTGATTCTCTCCAGAATACCCTCGTCATGGCGCGCGGTCAGGCAAACCTGAACAGCTCCGGGATTGCCGCCACGTCCGGCATGGCGTCGGGGCGGCACAGCATCATTGGGGCGGCGTCAGCGCCCTGGCGCGTGAGCGCGTCATGCGTCAGGGCGCGAAACTTTTCCTCGATTTCGGCGTCGCTTCTGCTTTGCGACAGATCCCCGGCCTCGCCGCCGGCATATTCCGTCACATGCTCGCCATTCCCGAGCACAACGGTTACCCGCGTCCTGTGCTCGACCGGAACGCGCTCGTAGGCCGCGGTGAATTCCGGATTGGCGACGACCTCGATTTTCGGCAGCAGCATGCGCAATTCCCGGCTCCATAAGCGCTCGTGGGCGAACGAGGCCGGTGTCAGCCGCTCATCGATCAGCGCTGCCGCGACGACGTAGGGGATGCTGTGATCGGCCGTCTCCCGCGAGTCCGGGTTCCAGTGATGCTCGCCGGTCCCCATACCAATTTTGGCCCGCTCGTAGACCTCGACCGTCACGTTATTCGATCGCCTCGATGGCGGGAATGCGCGCTGCGGCCTTCTCGGCGGCGAGGATCGAGGAGATGGTGGTGGCGCACGACGTCCGCGGCTTGATCAGCGTGTCGTGGATCTTGAACGGCGTCCCGCCGCCGCCGAGCGCCTACAGCGCAACCGGGCGGCGCGCCACATGATCGATCCAGCCGGCCTTCCCTTCGAACGGCATGTGCGGTCCGCACATGCCCGCCTTGGCAAGCAAGGCCGCGAACACACCGGCGCGTCCCGATTGACCGGCGGCAACCGCTTTCCACATTGACAGATGGCCGGTACGCGCCTGGTTCAGCGCGTTGTTCGGGACCACCGCTATCGCCAGACATTCGGCCAGGCCCTCAGCATCGAGGCCCAGCAGTTTTCCGGCGCCGAGCGCCGCGCCCATACAGCAGAAGTTTGCGCAGTCGAAGCCGGGCGTCATCACCGCGTCCGACATGCGCAAATAGATCTCGTAGCCGAGGACGACAGCGGTCAGGAAGTCGCGTCCGCTGGCGCGCGCATGCTCGGCCGCCGCAAAGATCGGCATCAGCACGTCGCTCGGGTGCCCGCCGGCGCTGCCGGGCCAGTGATAGACGTCATTCATCTCGACATAGCGGGCTGTCGTCCCGTTCACAAAGGCCGCAAGGTCGGGTGATGTCCTGAGATCGGTGCCGATCACGCTGGCGCCGCGCGAGTTCGGCATCTGGGCCGCGACCTCGCGCGCAATGCGGCAGGGTTCTCCCGCAAATCCGCCGACCAAGGCGCCGAATGTGTCGATTACCCGAACTTTCGCCACGCGGACGGTTCGCTCGTCGAGCTGCTCATAGGCAAGATCGGCCGCATAATTGCTCAGCTGCGATTGAATTCGATCCTCTGTTGGCATCGTCGGATCTCCCCTCAGGAGGCGGCCGAGGCGGTCACCAGAACTTCGTCGCCGCGGTAGGTGAAAACATGCTCGAAGCCTTCCGAGGCCCATTCCATGTAGGCCACTATGTCGTCAAATCGGGGATCGCCGGCGCGCAGAACCTCGGGGCGGTATTGCCGGTCGATCAGCATCGGCAGGTATGACACGCTCCTGACCCCGTCCTTGGCGAAGACCGCCTTCGCCAGCAGCGAGCGCTTGGCGTCGCGCCCGTAGGGCAGCAGCGGATACTCCGCGTCCTGCTCGGTGTAGTTGCGCAGCGCGCCGTGCGCCCAAGGAACCTCGCTCCATCGCGGGGAGAGAAAGGGCTTGGTCATGCATAAATTGCTGAGGCTGTAGAAGATCGCCTTGCCCTTGTAGACCTCGATAGCTTTGGGAACGTGGGCGTGGTGGCCGAGGATTAGATCGGCTCTCGCATCGATGCAGGCATGCGCCGCGATGACCCGATAATCGGCGATCACCCGCGCCACCCAGATGACGCCCCAGTGAAACGCGACAACAACGATATCGACCTGGCGACCCAGAAGCGCGACATCGTCCAGGATCATGCGCATGTCCTGCTCGTCGGGATGCGTGATCACACGCGGGCTGGCATGCGGACCGCGGCCCTCATACTCGGTTTTGACGCGCAGCGGCGCGATCCCGACCTTGCCGGGCGCGGCCTCGCCGCCTTCCGGAATGACCGGCAGTAGCCGAGAAACCCAATCCGGATGCCGTTGCGTTCGACGATCGCCGGCTGCCGCGCCCCATCGAGATCGCGGCCGGCGCCGGTGACCGCGATGCCCTTGCTCAGGCAATATTGCCGCCTCTGGCGCATGCGGCACTCTCCTCCCGGAGTGTCATTGCGAGGAGCCGGAAGGCGACGACGCAATCCCGATCAGAGAAGAATAGTCGGCGCGGGGTTGCTTCGCTACGCTCGCAACGACGCCAGCGGAGCAACCAGCGGGAGCCCTTTGTCGATGACCGACTTGAACGACCCCGATGCCGGCGCGCGCGCGGCGCTGCGGCTGATCGGTCCCGATCCGCAGGACTGGGTGCCGCAGCGCGCCGACCGCGACGGGCGCCCGATCGACCACAATGTCGCAATCGTCGGCGGCGGGCAGTCGGGCTGTGCGTTCGCCTGGGCGCTGCGCCGCGCCGGGATCGGCCGGGTCTCGGTGATCGATCTGGCGGCGGACGAAAACCGGGCCGGGGTGTGGCGCAACGCGGCCCGGATGACCGTATTGCGCACGCCAAAGACATTGCCCGGCCCCGAACTCGGCATCCCGGCGCTCGGTTTTCAGGCGTGGTACGAGGCGCGCCACGGAAGCGAGGCTTACGCCGCGTTCCAGCGCATCCCGCGCGAGGCCTGGGCCGAGTATCTGGCGTGGTATCGGCGGTTTCTCGACATTCCGGTGCGCTATCGCACCCGACTCTTGCGGATTGAGCCGGCGCAGGGGTATTTCCGGCTGCATCTCGAAACCGAGCGCGGCGCGGCGGTCGAGACCGCGCGCAAGATCATTCTCGCCAACGGGGTGGCCGGCAATGGCGGGCCGTATATCCCGCCGGTATTGAGCGAGGGGCTGAAGCGGGCGCTCTACGCCCATACCGCCGATGCGATCGATTTCGCCTCGCTGCGCGGCAAGCGCGTGGCGGTGCTCGGCGGCGCTGCCTCGGCCTTTGACGCGGCCGGGGTGGCGCTGGAGAAAGGGGCGGCGTCGGTGCATTTGTTCGCGCGCCGGCCGAGCCTCGCGTCGGTGCCGATTTCGCGGGTCAAGGGCTATCCCGGCGCGTATGACAATTACGGCGAGCTGCCCGACGATATCCGCTGGCAGCAGGCGATCCGCTTTCGCCGCGCCGGCTCGACCGCCCCTCCCGACGCGATCGAGCGGGTCATGCGGCACGCCAATTTCCGCCTGCACCTGGCCGCGCCATGGGAGGCGGCACGGGTCGAGGACGGCGAGATTGCGGCGCGGGCCGCCGGCGAGACGTATCGGTTCGACTTCGCGATCGCCGGGACGGGGTATTTTGTCGATCCGCAGACCCGCCCGGAACTGGCCGATTTCGCGCACGAGATTTTGCGCTGGCGCGACCGCTACGCGCCGCCCGCCGGCGAGGAGGACGACTACCTCGGCGCGCATCCCTATCTCGGCTCCGGGCACGAGTATCTGGAACGGGAGCCGGGGGCCGCGCCGTATCTGTGCGATATCCATGTCCACAACCCGGGCGGTTTTGTCAGCTTTGGCTGGCCCGAGGGCGACGTGCCGAGCATGCGGCGCGGGGTCCCGGCGATTGTCGCGCGCATCAGCCGCGATCTGTTTCTGGCCGATCTCGATGTTCACCGCCTCCGGCTGACCGCCGATGTCGCCCCCGAATTCGGCGAGGAATTGTATCGCGGCGCGGCAGGGGCAGGGGCAGGAGCAGGGGCGGGATAGGTCGGAGGGATTGCATCGGCGGCTGCGGTGTTGTCCGGGCAGTTGCCGGGCAATCAACAGTCCCGGTCCTCTCCCCGATGGAGGTTGAGGCATGAAGCATTTATTGAGCGGGGTCGCAGCCGCCGCGATCGTGTCGCTGGCCGCGACGGCTTCGGCGCAAGCCCCGATGAGCCCGTCCGGCGCCGTCAACAACCGGGAAGCGCCGTCAATCACGTTTCCGAGCGCCGCGCCGACCCCGCCGCCGGCTCCGCCGGCCGATGCGGCACCCAGACCCACGGCGGAACCGGCCGCTCCGGCGCCGAGCCCGGCTCCGACCGAGACGGCGCGGACGCCCGCTGCGAGCGCGGCTCCGGAAGAGAAGGAGACCCGGCCCACAGCCGCCGCGCCGCCTGCCGAACGCGAAACCGTCCGGCGGCCGCGGCCGCAACGTCCGACGCGCAGCGCGGGGCGGGAGGCGCGGCAGCCGTCGCGCTCGGCCGCGAGCCGGGAGGAGCGCCATCCCGGCGACAATATCGCCGACCGGCTCAACGCCCGCGAATTGAGCCGCGTCACCGGCCGCCCCGGTCCCGGACCGGTCCCGGTCGCGCGCCCGGTAGGACCGCCGCTGGGAGGACCGCCGCCGGGCTATCCGCGCCCGGTATACGGGCCGCCGGGCTACCCGGCATATCCGCCGCCAATGATGCGCCCGCCGTATTGAGGCGCAGCCCGGTTCCACGACCGGGCTTTTCCCCGGAGTTGCGGGTGTTGCGCGGTCCGGAAACAGGCCCCGGTTTCGCGGGTCGGGCCGTGCGGAGACCTGAATCGACAGTGTCGACGGGCGGGTCAACCCCGGCCGTGTGATGCCGTTTGTAGTATTAAGAAGTTTACGACCCCCCCCCCCCGAGGAGATAGAGGCGGGTCTGCAATGGTCGGTACCCGCGATCTACTTGCGAAAGTTACCGATCGTCGGTGCTTCTTACAGAGTTGGCGATATTTTTGGTGATTCCGAAAAAAGTCCGACGCTCATGATTGGCGATCCAGGCGCAAGCTCGGCAGACCTGTCGGAAATCTTTACAATCAGCCGCTCTCAGGCCCCATAGTTGAGGAAAAGGCAGAGAAACCGAGGACGGCATAGATTTTGCTTGTAGTACCGGCATTCACTGGAAAGCGGGGTGAATGACGATGAAAAGATGGCTCCATGCGCTTATGCTTGCCGGCGCAGTCTGCCTTGCGGCGAGTAACGGCCACACCGCGGTCGCTCCCGGCGATGTCATAATCGGCATATTCGAACCAGGCTCGGTCATAACACAAGGCTTCGTCCAGAATTCGCCCGCGCTTGGTGAAAAGACGTTCTTCGACAACTCCAGCACGGCGTTTTACTCGATCGGCAACAGCACTATGACCGACCTGTTCGGGACGCCGCCGCTCCAGGGCACCGCCAGCCAGCTGATCTGGGGCGCCAATCCGAGCTTCAGCGCGCTGCTTTTCTTTGGCGCCCAGATCCCGGCCGATTTCGACGAGCCTTTCCTGGCCGGGCGGATGGCGTTTTTCAACGGGACAAGCGCCCTCGAATCCCTGATTTTCGCCGTGACGATCAGCTTCTACAACAATGTCGTCAGCCCATCGACGTTTCTCGGATCGGATCAGATCGTCATCACGACAACAAACAACGTCACTTCCAGCCTCGCGGGGGACGCGGACTACGTCAATATCTGCGGGCACTTCAGCACCGTCTGCGACAGCTCGCTGCAAGCCTTTGAGATCGCCCAGGGCGGCACCGGAGTAACCTTCGACCTGTATGGGAGAATCCTCGGCAATCCGAAGCTTTTTCTGACCGACGTGACCCTCACCCCAGGTCAGGACCCGTTGACCAGCGGTCTGGTCGGCACGCAGCCCCCGATCGGCGTGCTTGTGCCGGAACCGGCCTCCGCCGGGATATTGGTGGCCGCTCTCGGTCTGTTTGGGTTGGTACGACACCGCAGGCGGGTACGGGCCGGCTGATCGCGACCCGCCGTCCGACATCGTTTTCCGATGGTCCGCCGGCCAGGGCGGTGCCGGCGCGGATGGCGGACGGGAGCGGGCGGCTTCGCGGATTGCGGTAGCCGCGACCCATAAAAGACGGCCCGGCGTTCCGGGCCGCCTCCGCAAGGGCGGTATCCCATGCCGATTACGCAGGCATAGGCTGCGCCGATAGGCGTATCGGTCGGCGGTCCCGATCGGGCAGATTGGGAGATCAACTTGCCATCGGATGCCGGCCCAGGGAAATGCCATCCCCTCTTTCGACGCGCCAGACCAGTTTTATTCTGATCGGAGCCGCGCTGCTGCTCAGCCTCGGCATGGGGCTGCGGCAGAGCCTCGGGCTGTTTCTGCCGCCGGTCACGCGCGATCTCGGTATCGCGACGGCCGAGTTCACGCTGGCGATCGCGGTGCAGAACATCGTCTGGGGTCTGTCGCAGGCGCCGGTCGGAGCCATCGCCGACCGGTTTGGTCTGCGGGTGACGATGCTCGCCGGGGCCGTCATCTATGTCATCGGGATGGCGGTCATGGCGACCGCGTCGGGCGCGTCGCAATTGCTGGTCTCCGGCGCGCTGATCGGCATCGCGCTGTCCTGCACCGCGTCCTCGCTGGCGATGACGACGGTGGCCCGCGCGGTGTCCGAGAAGCGCCGCAGCATGATGCTGGGGCTGGTTTCGGCCGGCGGCTCGCTCGGCACGCTGATGATCCCGCTGACAACGCAGAGCCTGCTTGCCGATCATGCCTGGCAGATCGGCGCGCTGTTTTTTGTCATGCTGGCCGCGATGATGATCCCGGCCGGGTTTCTGGCCGGCGGGGTGGACCGGGTGCCGGTGGCGGGCGGCAACAAGGTGTCGATGCGCGAGACGATCGGCCAGGCGATGCGGCACCGCCGGTTTCTGGTCATGTCGGGCGCCTATTTTGTCTGCGGTCTGAACCTGATCTTTCTTTCAACGCACCTGCCGGCCTATCTGGCGCTGTGCGGCCAGGACCCGATGCTGAGCGCGCAGGCGATCGCGGTCATCGGCGGGGTCAACTGCATCGGCTCGATGACCTCGGGATGGCTCGGGGCGCGCTATCCGAAGCACATCCTGTTGGGGCTGCTCTACATCCTGCGCGCCTTTGTGTTCACCGCCTATTTCATCCTGCCGCCGACCCCGGCCACGACGCTGATCTTCGCGGCGGCGATGGGGATGCTGTGGCTCAGCGTCGCGCCGCTGGTCAGCGGGCTGGTGGCCGAGATGTTCGGCACGCGCTACATGGCGACCCTGCTCGGCATTGCCTTTGTGATGCACCAGGCCGGCTCCTCGCTCGGCGCCTATGGCGGCGGGCTGATCCTCGACATGACGGGGTCGTATGATTACGCCTGGAAGATCGGCGTGCTGATCGGTTTTACGGCCGGGGTCGTGCAGATCCTGGCCGGCGGACCGGAGCGCCGCCGCGATCCGAAGCCGGTGCCGGCGCTGGCCCCGACATAATACAATCCCACGGGCTAGTTGCGAGCCGGCGGGAGACGACGCAATCTCGTCTTTTGGCGGCATGTGGCGGAACGGACCCGTGGATTTCGCGCTTTCGGAAGAACATCGGGAGTTGCAGCGCCGCTGCCGCGACCTGGCGGAGGATTTTGCCACTCGCGCCGCCGCGCATGACCGCGATGCGAGCCATCCGGTCGAGAACTACCGCATTTTGCGCGACAAGGGGTTTCTCGGGCTGAATGTCCCGAAGAAATGGGGCGGCGGTGGGGTCGGGCTGCTCGGGCACACGATCGCGTTCGAGGCGCTGGCGCAGGGCTGCCCGTCGACCGCCCTCGCCTTCAACATGCACGCCTCGGTCGTGATGCCGATCCTCGAAAGCGCCGAGATCGGGGAGGAGGTCAAGGCGCGCATGGCCGATCTGGTCGTGCGGCAACGGAAGCTGATCGGCGGCAATTTTTCCGAGCCGGGTCACACCTCGTTGATCGGCGAGCGGCCGCTGAGCGCGCGGGCGCGGCGCGTTGCCGGGGGCTGGAGCGTCACCGGGCGCAAAATGTTCGCATCGATGCTGGAGGCGGCCGATTACGTGATGGTGCTGGCCTATCCGGACGACGCCACCGGCCCGTCCGCCGGCGTGCTGCTGCTGATCCCGCCCGATGCTCCGGGGCGGCGGGTCATCGCGAACTGGGACGTGCTCGGCATGCGCGCGACGCGCAGCGACTCGCTCGTGCTAGAAAACTGCCATGTGCCGGACGAAGGAGTCGTGTTCCGCTCCGACGACATCAGGCCGTTCCGCCTGGAGAACTTCAACTGGTTCTGGGGGTCCTATACCTCCGTGTATCTTGGGGTGGCGGCGGCGGCGTATGACGAGGTGCGGCGGGTCGTCAAAACGCGCCGGGCTGAGGGTTACGCGCAGCCGCTCGCCTATCATCCGGATGTGCGTCGGCGGGTGGCCGAGATGAGCGCCGATTTGGAAGCGGCGCGCTTGGCGACCTATCACGCGGCGTGGCTCAGCGATACGCAGGGGCCGACCCCGGAGACGACCGCCGCGCTGTATCGCGCCAAATACATGGTCGGCGAGGCGACAAGCCGGATCACGCGGGCGGCGCTGACAATCGGCGGCGCGCACGGGATCTTCAAGGGGTCGCGGCTGGAGCAGCTGTTTCGCGACGGCGCGCTGGCGCCGATCCAGCCACCGCCGGCCGATTTCTGCCTGTACAGCATGGGGATTCACGAACTCGGTCTCGACCCCGAGGAAGTACTGCCGCCGATGCAGCCGGGGTGAGCGGATCGCCGATTACGCGATGCCGGCCTGGCGCAGACTGCTCGGATCGAGCGGCGGCAGGCGGGCGGGATCGAATGGCGAGAGATCGACCGAGCGGGAGCGTCCCTCGGCGATCAGCTCGGCAACAGCTTCGCCGGTCGCCGGCGCGTTCAGGATGCCCCAGACGCTGTGCCCGGTCGCGACATAGGCATTTGCGATACCCGGCACGCGGCCGATCAACGGCAGCCCGTCGCGCACGATCGGCCGAAAGCACGCCTGCGCGGCGAGGATTTTTGCCGCAGCCAGAACCGGGGAGATATCGGCGCACATAGCGTGCAGCCGTTCGATCGCGCCGGGGTCAGGGGCGACATCGGCCGGGTCGAACGGCAAGGCGCTCTCGCTCGAAATCGCGCAGACATAGGTGGTGCCGTCCGGGCGCGGGAACAGCTCCGGCCCCTGCACCGCGCCGGAGGCTTCGCGGTATTCGAGAAAGGCGGCCTCGGCCGGGATCGCGGCGCCGGTGTCGAAGACGATGCTGTGCCCCTTGAGACCGAACACCGCCGGCAGGCTGAGCCAGTTCGCCGCGAGGATCGACCATGGGCCCATTGCGATGACGACCGCGTCATCGGCGCCGAGGGCGATCGTCTCGCCGTCAACCGCGACCCCGGTGACCATGCCGGCGACGGGGTCGAGACCGGTGACGCGGCCGATGCGCAGCTCCGCCCCGTCGATCTCGGCGGCGCGCATCATCGCCGCGGTGAACCTTGCCGGGTGGACTTGCGCGGTGGTCTCGGGAGAGCCGAGCCGGCTGCCGACCACGACCCGCGTTGACAGCCAGTCCAGCGCGTGCGGCCCGCGATGCCGCATCGGAGCAAAACCGCCATAGGTTACGAGACGGCGATATCCCCAATCGTTGCCGAGACGCTCGGCGAGTTCGGCGTGCAGGTCGAAACTGTGGCGCGCGAGGTCTTGCAACGGGGTGCCGTCGCACCAGTCGCGCGCGAGAAACCCGCCGGACTTGCCCGACGCAGCGCAGGCGATGCCGGTGCGCTCGATGACGGTCGCCCGGATGCCGCGCCGGCTCAGGAAATACGCAATCGACGCGCCGATGACGCCGCCGCCGCAGACTATGACCTGCATCAGCCGTTTCTCCCTGCCCCCCTCTGATATAGGGTTGCGCACCACCGCCGGGAGCGAAAATGCCTATTTCCCTGACCGTAAACGAACGCGAGGTCGCGGTCGCCGCCGACCCGGACACGCCGCTGCTCGACGTGCTGCGCAACCATCTCGGGCTGGTCGGCGCCAAATTCGGCTGCGGTCTCGAACAATGCGGCTGCTGCATGGTGCTGGTGGACGGCAGGCCGGAGAAATCCTGCGGCAGGGCGGTCGCGATCATGGCCGGCAAGCGGGTAGTCACGATCGAGGGGATCGGCACGCGCGACAACCCGCACCCGCTGCAACAGGCGTTTCTCGATGAGCAGGCCGGGCAATGCGGCTATTGCCTGCCGGGGATCATCGTCACCGCGAAGGCATTGCTCGATGCGAACCCGGCGCCAAGCCGGCAGGAGATCGCACTGGCGCTCGACGATAATATCTGCCGCTGCGGCAGCCATGCGCGCATTCTGCGCGCCGTCGAGCGGGCCGCGGCGCGGATGCGGGCGGAGGCGGGCCAATGAGCGACGCAGTTCGGGCGCTGCCGGCCCTGCTCGCGCAAAACCCCAGGCTCGATCAATGGGTCGGATTTCCGGAGGCGGGAACGGTGCTGATAGCGACCGGGCGGGTCGAGATCGGGCAGGGCGTCTTGACCGCGATGCGGCAGATCGCGGCCGAGGAACTCGGCATCGATCCGGCGCGGATCATCCTGCGGACCGGCGACACGGCGCTGACCCCGAACGAGGGCTATACGGCCGGCAGCCAGTCGATCCAGTTTGGCGGGGTCGCGTTGCGGCTGGTCTGCGCCGAGATCAGGGAGATGTGTCTCGACCATGCCGCCGCCGCGTTCGGGTATGACCGGGCCGGTCTCTCGGTGCGCGACGGCGCGATCCTCGATCGCGGCGAGAAAACCGGGCAGGATTACTGGAGGCTGGCCGGCGCGATCGATTTGAGCCGGGCCGCGACCGGAGATGCCCGCATCAAGAAGGCCGAGGACTACACAATCGTCGGGCAAAGCGCGGCGCGCGTCGATCTGGCGGCAAAGATCTTCGGCGAGCCGGTCTTTGTCCATGACATGGCGCTCGACGGGATGGCGCATGCACGCGTTGTGCGCCAGCCCCGCCCCGGCGCGACGATTTCCTCCCTCGACGAGAACGCGATCCGCCGCGCTGCAAAGGGGCAGAAGATCGAAATCGTGCGCGACGGCAATTTTGTCGCGATCGTCGGGGAGGATGAGACGGTGGTTGAGGCGGTGGCGGCGGTCGCGCCGGCGCATGTAACGTGGGACGGGGTCGAGCCGCTCAGCCCGTTTCAGGAGGAGGCGCGCTGGCTGTTGCAGCAGCCTTCGCTCGATCGCGAGGTCGGTGCGCCGCCCGCCGATCCGGCCCCAGGCGCGAGCAGGCGCGAGGCGAGTTTTACCCGGATGAACCTGTCGCACGCCTCGATCGCGCCGTCCTGCGGGGTGGCCGTGTACCGCGACGGCAGGCTGGAGGTATGGACGCATTCGCAGGGGGTGTACCCGTTGCGCGCGGCGCTGGCGCGGACCTTGAAGCTCGACCCGGCGGCGATCGTCGTGCATCACGCGCAGGGGCCGGGCTGCTACGGGCATAACGGCGCCGACGACGCGGCGGCCGATGCGGCGGCGATCGCGGTGAACCGGCCGGGTGTGCCGGTCCGGGTGCGCTGGCGACGCGAGGAAGAATTCGGGTTCGAACCGGTCAGCACGGCGATGGTGACAACGGTGCGCGCCGTGCTCGGCGAGGACGGCCGGCCGGCGGACTGGACAACCGAGATCTGGAGCGGACGGCACACCAACCGGCCCGGCAGCGGCGGCAATCTTCTGGCGGCCGAAGCGCTGCCCGACCCGCCGGGGCCACCGCCGGTCACCGAATCCTCGGCCCAGCCCGGCGCCGGCACGCGCAACGGCGAGCCGCTCTATGATTTCGCCGCGAAGCGGATCAGCCATCACCTGATCCCGGAGACGCCGGTGCGCACGTCCTCGCTGCGCGGTCTCGGCGCGACGTTGAATGTGTTCGCGATCGAATCCTTTGTCGATGAATTGGCCGCCGAAGCCGGCGAGGACCCGGTCGCCTACCGGCTGTCGATCCTCGCCGACCCTCGCGCCCGCGCCGTCATCGAGCGGGTGGCGCAGATGAGCGGCTGGCATGCTGACGCACCCGCCCAGGGAACCCTCTCCCCCATTGGGGGAGAGGACAGGGTGAGGGGGAGCGGCGCCACTGCCGCCGCCAGCGTCGCAAAGGGTCGCGGCATCGGTTTCGCGCAATACAAAAATCTCGCCGCTTATGCCGCTGTTGTCACCGAGGTCGAGGTCGCGGAGACGATCCGGGTGACCCGCGTGTGGTGCGCCTGCGACGGCGGGCTGGTCATCAACCCGGACGGCGCGATCAATCAGCTCGAAGGCGGCATCATCCAGGCGATCAGCTGGGCGCTGAAGGAAGGCGTGCGGCTCGACACCGACGGCATCGCCTCGCTCGACTGGGAGCGCTACCCGGTCATCAAGTTCAGCGAGGTGCCGGAGATTTTCTGCGAGCTGGTCGATCCGCTGTCCGACAACCCGCCGCTCGGCATTGGCGAGGCGACCGGCGGCCCGACCGTCGCGGCGATCGGCAACGCCGTCGCGCAGGCCCTCGGCACCCGGCTGCGCGACCTGCCGATGACCCGCGAGCGGGTCATGGCGGCGCTGCTGAGGGCGTGATCACGCCGGGGCATTAGCGGAAGGAAAGGGGGCGATCATGAAGCTGCCGCAGACCGGCGGGTGCCAGTGCGGAAAACTCCGCTACGAGATCACCGGGGAACCGCGCTCGGTGTACACATGCCATTGTCTCGACTGCCAACGCCTGACGAGCAGCGCGTTCTCGCTCGGAATCGTCGTGCCCGAGACCGGGTTCCGCCTCGCGGGCAGCGAGCCGCGGCAGTTATCTCGCACCGCCGATAGCGGGCGCGTGTCGGTCCGGCTGGTCTGCCCGGAATGCGGCTCCTGGGTCTGCGGGACGCCGAGGGGCGGCGAAGTCCGGGTCCGTGGCGGAACCTTGGACGACAATTCATGGCTGCGGCCGACCCGGCATATCTGGACGCGCCGCAAACAAGCCTGGGTGACGCTTCCGCAGGGCGACGAGGTCTTTGAAGGCCAGCCCGGCTGACCCCCGCGCGCGCCGATGAGGCGGTAGAACGTAGATTGGACCGAGCAGCGCGAAGGCATTGCTTCGCTTACCGGACAGCATAGGCTTCCCCCGGCTTTTGCCGGGGTCATCACATCCCAAATGCCTCAACAATAAATCCAGCGGCGCATAAGCTTGTAGGAGCCACAAAAAAGACAGGGGACAGATTCCATGAGAGAAGGCGTGCGTCGCCGCGCGGGGATTGCGGTGCTGTCGAGCGTTGCCTTGCTTTCACTTCTGATCGAGGCTAGATCAGACCCATTCGTGTTGGATGGCTACTACTCCGGCATCTTCGATGGCGAATATACCGGAACGACGACGATCGGAAGCTACCTGCACACCGAGACCGACACGGTCATCAATCTGGACGCGTGGGGACTTCATAGGTTCATCGGCCCGACCGAGGGCGCCTTTTCCTGGTCCGGCAAGATCACGGTTGACACTCCCAGTTCTGGAACGCTCGTGGGTTCCGGCCTGATCGCCAATGCCGGTGAGCGGTCCTTCACGATCGAATCGGGCGGAGTCTACCAGTCCGCGCCGACCACCCTGACGCTGTACTGGGGCGGCACCGACCCGAAATTCGGACCAATCGGTGGAGCGGCGGACCTGCGAGCCAGCCTGACGGGTCGCTACATCAGCGCAGATGTGGCGAAGGCCAGGGACCAGCTGGCCGCTGCGGGTGTGGCCAACCCCACGAACCTCAAAATCGCACAGACGGCGATGTCCCTGGCGATCGGTATGCGCGAGCAGTCGGCGGTGACCAGTCTGGACCCGAACCTGCGTGACGCGGAGTACGTACTCCGCGGGTACATCGGTGGGCAGCTGCTTACCCATCCATGGGAATACGGTGGCGACCCGAACGATCTGCCCAACCTCGGCGGGGCCGGTGCATGGGCCCTATATAGCGCCATAAAGTGGTATAATATTTGGAGTGGCCATCCTGAACGCAACCAATCGACGGATCTACCCGCCACGCCGCCCTTTACGGGCGGGATGGCAAATGCCTTGGGTTATTGGCTCGGTCTAAAGCAGACGTCTGTGGACCAGCTCGGGGCCGCATACGGCCTTAAGGACCTGTCGTTGCCGGATATGCCGACCGACCCCGTAACTCCGGAGAACGAAACCGTGCCGACCGACCTCGTGCCTTTGGAGAACCAATCCCTCAGCTCATACTTCTTCCAGCAGGACGGTCAGTCGCTCACCTACCTGGACCCTGGGAAGATCACCGTCTTCTCGTCCGCGCTTGACCCGTTTTCGAGTCTGCTCGTGCCCGCATCGGGCGGGGCGCCCTCCACGCTGACCCTCGCGGTCAACGACCTCCGGGTGCCCGTCCAGCTCGATACGCTCATCGATTTCTCGCAGTTCGGCCCAGACCCGTATACCTTCGCCCTAATCGATGAGAGCAATACAAGCAGCTCCTCGCGCTACACGGTCGGAGTCGGCTTCTCGAAACCCGGCCCCGAGTATGTGGCCTCAATGGAATTCCCGTTGCAACCAACAAGCGTGCCGGAACCCGGCACGTTTGAAGTGCTGCTGGCGGCATTGGCCGGACTGGCAGTGCTGCGGTCTGGGAGGGTCGCCAGGGCTAGCTAGCGTGGCCAAGCTCTGAAGGGAGAGGAAGCCATGTTCGATCTGATCATCACCGGCGGCACTGCGGTCATGCCGGCTTCGACTGAGGCGGCCGATATTGGAGTCTCAGGGGGAAAGATCGCCGCGATCGGCGCGCCCGGCAGTCTGGCTGCGGTCAGGGCCGGGCGGATTGTCGATGCTTCGGGGCAGGTCGTCATTCCCGGCGGGATCGATCCGCATATCCATTGCGGGATGCCGATCCTCGGCGGGCCGTCGAACGAGCCGGTCTTTGCGGCGCCGCCGTCGCAGGTCAGCAAGGCAGCCCTCTACGGCGGCACGACGACGATGCTCGATTTCGCGCTGTGCCCGCCGGACCAGCCGTTGCAGCAGTCGATCGAGGCGCGAACGCGCGAATTCGCCGGCGCCTGCTATACCGATTACGGGTTTCACCTGATGCTGCGCGGCACGCAGACCCCGGACCTGCTCAATGCGCTGCCCGAGGCGGTGCAGGAAGGGCACGCGACCGCGAAAATCTTCACGACCGATATAAGGCCGGTCAATCAGGGCCGCATGGTCAAGTTCGGCGATATCTGGGAAGTGCTGAAGATCATGGCGCGCGAGGGGGGCCTGACGACGATCCACGCCGAGGACAACGACATCGTCATGCATATGTACGAAAAGCTGATCCGCGAGGAGCGGACCGGTTTCGAGAACATGGCCGAGGTGCATAACACGCTGAGCGAGGATCTGTCGTTCAACCGGGTGATCCGGCTGGCCGAGAATGTCGAGGGCGCGGCGCTGTACATGGTGCATGTGTCGGCCGCGACCGGGGTCGCGGCGATCGCGAACTCGCGCGCCCGCGGGTTTCCGATCTATGGCGAAACCTTGCACCAATACATGTTGTACACGGCCGAGGACTACAAACGTCCGGGCGGGCAGATGTACCACACCTATCCGAGCCTTAAATATGCAGAGGACCAGAAGGCGCTGTGGGAAGGGACAAACCACGGCGCGATCCAGTGCGTCGCGACCGACGAGGTGTGCTGTCCGCTGCGGGTCAAATTGCAGGGGCGGCGGATCGACGACACGACCGGCGGCAATTCGGGGGTCGAGCCGCGCCTTTCCTTGATGTACACGCATATGGTGACCAAACGCGGTTATTCGCTGGCGGATTTTGTCGGTCTGGTGTCGTCGAACGCGGCGAAGATCATGGGGATGTACCCGAGGAAGGGGGCGCTGGCGGTCGGGTCGGACGCCGATATCGTGCTGCTCGACCCCGGAAAGGCGCGCACGCTGCGCAAGGAGGAGTTGCACGAGACCGATTATACGCCGTGGGAGGGGCACGAGGTCTCGGCCTGGCCGTCGATGACGATCCTGCGCGGAAAAATCGTCGTCGAGGACGAAACATTCAGCGGCGATCTCGGCGACGGGCAGTTCCTGCCGCGGAAAATACCGGACGCGATTCGCGCGCGGCCGGCGGTGTAGCGCCAGGGGTCGTGGCGCGGGCCGGATTTTGCCCCTCACCCCTTCCCTCTCCCCGCCTGCGGGGAGAGGGAAGGGGTGAGGGGCGTCTTGCGAGCTATCGTGCAGGGTCGGCCTGCGCCATCGTGCCGCTTGCGCCGGCGTGACAACCGCCCGTGCAGCGTGTTTTCCGGAAAATGTCCCGGTTCCGGCCGAGCCTGCCCGGCGAATTGACACTCCGGCGGTCGCGGCCTATCTGTCAACGGTCGCCGTGCGCTCCGATTCTGTTCTTCCTTTCCGCTTTTGTCCGAGGTTCCCATGTTCGGCGCCTTAGCCCGACGGCTGTTCGGCTCCGCCAATGATCGCTACATCAAGAGCCTCCGGCCGCTGGTCGATCGGATCAACGAGCTGGAACCCGAGCTTGAAAAACTCTCGGACGAGGCGTTGCGCGCCCGCACGGCCGAATTCAAACAGCGGCTCCGGGACGGCGCCGAACTCGACGATCTGCTCATAGAGGCGTTCGCGACGGTGCGCGAGGCCGCGAAACGCACCCTGGGCCAGCGCCATTTCGACGTGCAGCTGATGGGCGGGATCGTGCTGCATCGCGGCATGATCGCCGAGATGAAGACCGGCGAGGGCAAGACGCTGGTCGCCACTCTGCCGGTCTATCTCAACGCATTGGCCGGCAAGGGGGTGCATGTCGTCACGGTCAACGATTACCTCGCGAAGCGCGACGCCGAGTGGATGGGGCAGATCTACCGGCTGCTCGGCTTGAGCGTCGGCGTCATCGTTCACGAGCTGGACGATTATCAGCGGCAGGAGAACTATCTCTGCGATGTTACCTACGGCACGAACAACGAGCTGGGTTTCGACTATCTGCGCGACAACATGAAGTTCCGGCTGGAGGAGATGGTCCACCGGCCGTTTCATTACGCGATCGTCGACGAGGTCGATTCGATCCTGATCGACGAGGCGCGCACCCCGCTGATCATTTCGGGGCCGACCGAGGACAATTCCGAGCTTTACATCCAGGTCGACAAGCTGATCCCGGCGCTCGTCGCCGAGGATTTCGAAAAGGACGAAAAGCAGAAGACCGTCACCCTGACCGAGACCGGTCAGGAGAAGATGGAGGAGCTGCTGCGTCAGCACGAGCTGCTGCATGCCGAGGGGTTGTACGACATCCAGAACGTGTCGCTGGTGCATCACGTAAACCAAGCACTGCGGGCGCACAAACTGTTCGCGCGCGATACCGAGTACATCGTCAAGGACGACAAGATCATCATCATCGACGAGTTCACCGGCCGCATGATGGAGGGTCGGCGCTACTCCGAGGGGCTGCACCAAGCGCTCGAAGCAAAGGAAGGGGTCACGGTCCAGAACGAGAACCAGACGCTCGCCTCGATCACGTTCCAGAATTATTTCCGCATGTACCCGAAGCTGGCCGGCATGACCGGTACGGCGATGACCGAGGCGGAGGAGTTCGGCGACATCTACAAACTCGACGTGATCGAGGTGCCGACCAACATGCCGGTGCGCCGCGACGACACCGATGACGAGGTCTATCGCTCGACGCGCGAGAAATTCGACGCGATCGTAACCCAGGTCATCGAGTGCCGCGAGCGCAAGCAGCCGGTGCTGTGCGGCACGGTCAGCATCGAAAAATCCGAGGCGCTGTCGGCGCTGCTCAAAAAGAACAAGATCGATCACAACGTGCTGAACGCCCGCTATCACGAGCAGGAGGCCTTTATCATCGCGCAGGCGGGCCGTCCGGGCGCGGTGACGATCGCCACCAACATGGCCGGGCGCGGCACCGACATTCAGCTCGGCGGCAATCTCGACATGCGGCTGAAGAGCGAGCTGGCGCTGATCGCCGACGAAGCCGAGCGCGAGCGCCGCGCCGCCGCGATCCGCGCCGAGATCGACGCGGCGCGCGAAGTCGTGCGCGGCGCCGGCGGGCTGTTTGTGATCGGCAGCGAACGGCACGAGAGCCGCCGCATCGACAACCAGCTGCGCGGCCGCTCCGGGCGGCAGGGCGACCCCGGCGCGTCGAAATTCTTTGTCTCGCTCGAAGACGATCTGATGCGGATCTTCGGCTCCGAGCGGATGGAGTCGATGCTGAAGCGGCTCGGGCTGAAGGACGGCGAGGCGATCATCCACCCCTGGGTCAACAAGGCGCTCGCCAAGGCGCAGCAGAAGGTCGAGGCGCGCAACTACGACATCCGCAAGCAGCTCTTGAAATACGACGACGTGATGAACGACCAGCGCAAGGTCGTCTATGAGCAGCGGCGCGAGATCATGAGCGCCGACAATGTCGCGCAGACCGTTGTCGAGATGCGTCACGAGACGATCGCCCAGATCGTCGCGCGCGCGATCCCCGAGAACGCCCTGCCCGAGCAGTGGGACGTCACCGGGCTGCACGCCGAATGCCTGCGTCTCTTGGCGCTCGACGTGCCGCTCGCCGACTGGGCCAAGGAGGAAGGCATCGACCGGGAGACGGTCGAGGAGCGGCTCACCGAGGCGGCCGAACGGCACATGCAAGGCAAGGAGGCCACATTCGGCGCGGAATTGCTGCGCATGGCCGAGAAGAGCCTGTTGCTGCAATTCCTCGATCACATCTGGAAGGACCACCTGCTGCAACTCGATCATCTGCGGCAGGGCATCAACCTGCGGGCCTATGCGCAGCGCGATCCGCTCAACGAATACAAGCGCGAGGCGTTCGAGCTGTTCGAGACGATGCTGGTCAATCTGCGCGAGCAGGTGACCTCGGCGCTCAGCCATCTCGAAATGCGCACGGACGCGCCGCTGGAACCGGAGCCGCTGCCGTTTGGCGAATTGTCCTATTCCGAGGAGTTTTTCATCGAGCCGGAAGAGGCGCTGGCCGAGGCTGATCCAATGCCGCGGCGACCGGTTGCCGGCGACGGCAGCGCCCGGCGGCGGGAGAGCGGTCGGGTGGCCGCTGCTGCCGCCGGCACGGAGTTGCGCGAGCGACCCTCGGCACCGCGCGCGCCCTGGGCCGGCACACCGCGCAACGCCCCCTGCCCGTGCGGGTCGGGCCGCAAATACAAGCACTGCCACGGCCGCATTTGAGACCGTCTGAGGCCGGCCGGCGCTTCCGGGAAAAAGGCCGGCGGGACGCCGGCGGTCCGAACTTGGCCGGTCAGACCCTCACCCGGGCCAGCGCCGCGCGGGTCCACTCGGCGAGCTGCGCGGCCGAGCGGGCGCCGGCGGCGCGGGCCAGCTCGCGTCCCTCGAAGGCGAGCGCCAGGGTCGGGATGCTCTGCACCCGGAAGCGTTGCGCCAGCGCCGGCTCCTCGTCGGTATTGATCTTGACCAGCCGCACCGATGGTTCGAGCAGCGCGGCGGCGCGTTCGAATTCGGGGGCCATTATCCGGCACGGCCCGCACCACGGCGCCCAGAAATCGATCAAGAGCGGGATGCCGCTTTTCGCCAGGTGACGCTCGAACCGCGCCGTGTCGAGCGCGACCGGACGGCCGTCGAACAGCGCCTCACGGCATTGGCCGCAGCGGCCACCGCCTTTGGACCGGTCGAGTCTAGCGCGCGGCACCTGGTTGATCGTGTCGCAATGCGGGCAGACGATATGCAGCGACGGTTCCATCTGTTGCTCCCTTGCCGTCTCGCTAACCAACGCGTGTCGGCCGCCGTGTGTTGTCGTCGGAGAACACGAATCCGCGTCAACACGCGGCGGCGCGGAGTTTTTCGCTGATCGGCCGATAGACGCTCACTCGCTCGTCGCGGCGGGCGATTTCGACAAGCGGCGCGGGATCGGCGACGATTGCGATGCCGCATTCGCCGGTCGTGCCGTCGAGACCGACCCCGCGCAGCCACGCGATCGGCGCATCCACTGGAAACCCGGCGTCGCGGGCGTCGCGCAGTACGACCAGAAATTTGCCTTGCGGCACGTCGGGCGTCTCGTCGAGCCCGGCGAGCAGGTTGCGACGCCAGTTGGTGTGCAGCGCGCGCCACTCGCCGGTCGAGGCCGGACCGCCGCGCTCGCGGTATTCGGCGCTGTCGAACAGATCGGGCGATTCCACCTCGTGCAAGGCCAGATAGGGCGACGGCGTCGCGGTGATCGCCTGAAAACGCTGCGACGCGCGGAACCCCGGCACGGTCAGCAGTACCCCGATATGCGCGAGATACCATTCATGCCATTCCGCCAGACGCTCGGGATGCGGGAAATCCATTTCGACCATGTATATCATTGCGTTCTCCGCTCGTTCGGCGACCCGCGCCGCCGCGATATAACTCCTGGACGCAACTCTATGATGAGCGGCGCGGCGCAGACAAATCACGCCGTTGCGCGTAGAATTGCGGGATTGTCGCGACGCGCCAACATTGTCGCCGGGTAAAGAGGTGGTTTGATGGCCAATGCCAAATCGAGAAATCCGGGTGGGCCGCCCGATTTGCAGGAACTGCTGGCGCGCGCCGAGGCGCTGGTGCCGGTATTGCGCGAACGCGCCAGCCATACCGAGGAACTGCGCCGTCTGCCCGACGAGACGATCGAGGATCTGCACCGCGCCGGGCTGTTTCGCATCCTGCAACCCAGACGGGTGGGGGGGAGCGAATTGCCGTTCCGCTCGATCGTCGAGCTGGTCTCGATCATCGGCAAGGGCGACGGCTCGACCGCCTGGGTGCTGGCCAATCTCGCGGCGCATCACTGGATGCTGGCGATGTTCCCGCAACAGGCGCAGGACGAGGTGTGGGGCCAGTCGCCGGACAATCTGATCGGCTCGGCGCTGATCTTTCCGCGTGGTCGCGCCCGGCGCGTCGAGGGCGGCTACCGGCTCAGCGGACGCTGGCCGTTTTCGAGCGGCGTCGATCCGTCCACCTGGAACCTGCTCGGCGCGATCATGCAGGACGAGGAGACCGGCGCCGCCGAGCCGCGCATCTTTCTGCTGCCGGCAAGCGATTACACAATCATCGACACCTGGCACGTGATCGGGCTGGCCGGCACCGGCAGCAAGGATGTCGCGGTCGATGACGTGTTCGTGCCCGAGTATCACAGCCTGGCGATGGACCAGATCACCGCCGGCCGCAACCCGGGCGCCGAGGTCAACCCGGCGGTGCTGTACCGGCTGCCGGCGGTCAGCCTGTTCGCGTTCTGCATCGCCGCGGTTTCGCTCGGGATCGCGCAGGGCGCGATCGACTATTTCGCCGAGACGATGCGCACCCGCACCAGCTACTATACCGGCCGCAACCTCGCCGATTTTGTGACCTTGCAGATCCATCTCGCCGAGGCCACCGCGCTGGTCGATATGGCGCGCGCGGTGATCCTGCTCGATTGCGACGAGGCGACGCGGATCGTGGGAGAGGGCGAGGTGCCGAACATCGAGCAGCGCGCCCGCTATCGCCGCGACGGCGCCTATGCCGCGACGATGTGCACGCGGGCCGTCGATGCGCTGTTCCGGGCAACCGGCGGCGGCGCGATTTATGCCCGCAACCCGTTGCAGCGCATGTTCCGCGACATCCATGCCGCCAATGCGCATTTCGTGCTGAACTGGGACATCAACGGCGCGATGTTCGGGCGGGTGCTGCTGGGCCTGTCGCCGGACGCGATACTGTAAACGCGAATTCGAGGACGTACCGTGTCAAAAGATGCAACGGGCAGCCATCAGGCCCAAATCCACAGCACCTCGGCCGAGGGGTTCAACAGCCGCGAATTGCGCAACGCGCTCGGCTCGTTCGCGACCGGCGTGACGATCATCACGACGCGCAGCCGCAGCGGCGTGCTGACCGGGATGACCGCGAACTCGTTCACCTCGGTGTCGCTGACCCCGCCGCTGGTGCTGTGGTCGAGTTCGCTCTATGCGAACAGCCTGCCGGCGTTTCAGGAAAGCTCGCATTTCTGCGTCAACATCCTGGCGTATGATCAGATCGAGCTGTCGAACAAGTTCGCGAAGTCGATCGAGGACAAGTTTGTCGATGTCGATCATATCGTTCCGGAAAGCGGCGCGCCGGTCATCATCGGCTCGGCGGCGCATTTCGAATGCCGCAACGAGTTCCGCCATTACGGCGGCGACCACATCATCTTTATCGGCCATGTCGAGCGGTTTGCCTATACCGACAAGCCGACCTTGATGTTCTGCCGCGGCAAATACATACGCGGCGAACCGATCATGCAGAATTGAGTTCCGCCTCCCGTCATCCTGATCCTGTCCTTCCCGTCGCGGGCGGGGAGAGCCGGCTGCATTACGGCTGGATCGTTGCCGCGGTCACCTTTGCGATTGTCGTGCTGACGGCCGGGGTGCGCGCCGCGCCGGGCGTGCTGATCGTACCGCTCGAAAACGAGTTCCACTGGTCGCGCGCGACGATCTCGTTCGCGATCGGGGTCAATGTGCTGCTGTTCGGCGCGGTCGGGCCGTTTGCCGCGGTGCTGATCGACCGGTACGGGGTGCGCCGCACGCTGACGCTGTCGCTCGCCGCGACGGTGCTCGGGGTGGCGCTGACACCCTTTATGACCGAGCCGTGGCAACTCGTGCTGCTGTGGGGCGTCGTCGTCGGAACGGGCTGCGGTTTTACCGGCGCCTATCTCGGACCGCTGATCGCGGGGCGCTGGTTCAAGGCGCGGCAAGGGCTTGTCATCGGCGTTCTGACCGCCGGCAACGCCGCCGGGCAGCTTGTCTTTCTGCCAACGATGGCGTGGCTCGCCACCGCCGCGGGCTGGCGCGCGATGTCGCTGACCCTCGCGGTCTGCATCCTTGTGTTCGTGCCGCTTGTCGCCTGGTTGATGCGCGATCGGCCGGAAGCGGTCGGGCTGCGGCCTTACGGCGATAGCGAGGCGATTCCGGCGCAGCCTCTCCGTCCCGCCGGCAATCCGATCACGGTCAGCTTTCGCGCGCTCGGCGACGGGGTGCGCTCGCGCGATTTCTGGCTGATCGCGGGCAGCTATTTCATCTGCGGCGCCTCGACAAACGGGCTGATCGGGACGCATCTGATCCCGGCCTGCGTCGATTACGGCATGACCGAGGTGGTCGGCGCCGGGCTTTTGGCCGCGACCGGCGTGTTCGCGTTTATCGGCGGCACAGCGTCGGGCTGGCTCAGCGACCGGTTCGATCCGCGCTTTCTGCTGTTCTGGTTTTACGGGCTGCGCGGTCTGTCGCTGATGTATCTGCCGTTTGCGCTCGACGGGTCGTTTTACGCGCTGGCGCTGTTCGCGGTGTTTTACGGGCTGGACTGGATCGCCGGCGTGCCGCCGACCGTGCGCCTGCTGAACCGCGCGATGGGCGCCGAGCGGATCGGCATCATGGTCGCCTGGATTACTGTCATCCACCAAATCGGCGGCGCCGGAGCGGCCTATCTCGGCGGCGTATTGCGTAGCGGCTCCGGCACCTACTTCGAGGCGTTCATGCTGGCCGGGCTGATGTGCATCGGGGCGGCGCTGATGGTGCTGTTTATCGGCGCGGCTGGGGGCGCCGGGCGCGCCCGGCGCGAGCCGCACCCACTGCCGGCCGAGTAGCGGGATCGGGGTCTGGCCGGTGAGGGGCGGCGAGACAAATACCGGCGCCGGCTCCAGTCGTGCGCTGATCACCGCCTCGATCATGCTGGCGACGATCATGCAGGGGGTCGACAACACGATCGCCAATGTCGCCTTGCCGCATATGCAGGGCAGCCTGTCGGCGACGCAGGATCAGGTCGCCTGGATGCTGACCTCCTACATGGTCTCGGCCGCTATCATGATGCCGCTGACGGGGTGGCTCGCCGGGCAGTTCGGCATCAAATACATTTTTCTCGTCTCCGTTATCGGGTTCACGCTGTGCTCCGCCCTGGCCGGCAGCTCGACCAGCCTGGCGCAGCTCGTGATCTATCGGATCGGGCAGGGGGTCTGCGGCGCGGCGCTGGTGCCGCTGTCGCAATCGGTGCTGTTGTCGATCAACCCGCCCGAACGCCACGGCCCGGCGATGGCGCTGTGGGGCATGGGGGTCATGCTCGGGCCGATCATGGGTCCGGCGGTTGGCGGCTGGTTGACTGAGTATTACAGCTGGCGCTGGGTATTTTACATTAATCTGCCGGTCGGCATCGTCGCCGCGCTCGGCATCCTGTTCTTTATCCCGTACAACCGGCCGAACCGGCGCGATCCATTCGACTTTTTCGGCTTTCTGACATTGAGCTTCGGCATCGGCGCGCTGCAACTGATGCTCGACCGCGGACCGCGCAACGACTGGTTCGAATCGACCGAAATCCGGATCGAGGCGCTCGTCGCCGTCCTCGCCTTCTACCTGTTCATCGTCCACACGCTGACCGCGACGGACCGGTCGTTTCTCAATCGCGACCTGCTGAAAAACCCGAATTTTGTGACCGGCACCATCCTGATGTTTCTGATCGGCGGGATTTTAAGCGGCACGCTCGCGCTGATCCCGTCGATGCTGCAGAACCTGCTCGAATACCCGGTTCTGCTGACCGGGCTGATCACCTCGCCGCGCGGCTTTGGGACGATGGCGGCGATGTTTATCGTCGGAAGGCTGATCGGCAAGGTCGACTCGCGGCTGCTGATCCTGTTCGGGCTGGTGCTGACCGCGATCTCGTGCTGGCAGATGACCGGGTTCTCGCTGTACATGGGAACGGACCCGGTGCTGTATTCGGGGCTGCTGCAAGGGTTTGGGCTGGGCTGCACCTTTGTGCCGCTCAACACGCTGGCGCTGTCGAACCTGCCGCGCCCGCTGCTGACCCAGGCCACGGCATTGCGCGCGGTGATGCGCAATATCGGCGGCAGTATCGGGATTTCGATCCTGGTCGGAGAGCTGACCCGCAACACGCAGATCGAGCACGCCCGCCTGGTCGAGCATCTGCGCCCGGACAACCCGCTGGCGCACCCCTCGCTCTTGCCGTTCCCGTTCAGCCTGACCGACCCGCGCGGCCTCGTCGCGCTCAACGCCGAGATCACGCGACAGGCGGAGATGATCGCCTATATCAACGATTACGCGCTGATGATGGCACTGGTCATCGCCGCGATGCCGTTATTGCTGCTGGTGCGGCGGCCGGCGAAGGCGCAGTAGGCCGCCGATCCGGCGCTCGGCCGGCCCCCTCGAAGATGCTTGTGAAGCACGGCATTGATACGCGACTGCCATCCCGAGTAGTGATCGTCCAGCTTCGCCAAATCGCTGCGAATAGCGTGCCTGTTCTCGGGCATTCGCTTTCTCCATTAAAATAATACGCCGGCGGAGAACGCGAGTCGGTACTCAACTCAATAGAGAAAGGCGCCGAAGGTCCGCTTCGGTCCATCTGGCTTGAAGCTCGATGATCGACCGAAGTGTTCCGAGCGGAAACGTATCGCCGGCTCGATGAAACGTCACGGTGACACGGCGCCCGTCGCTGTGCCGATAACGCTGGTGCGAGCCGCGCTGATTATAGCACACAAACCCGTCTCGAATAAGCGCGTTCACGATTTCACGGGCTGTGATATTGCGCAGCCGCCTCCACTCGATTTCGCTCATACCGTGACAGCGACAAGCGGTTCTTCCGAAACCGCCGCATTGCCCGGCACCGGCCTGCCTTCTTCAACGGATTCAGCGACAATCATCTCCAGCACTTCGCGTATATGTCGGAGCGCTTCATCCCGGGTGTCGCCCCAAGTCGCGGCGCCCTGATCCTCAAGCGCTGGACAATACGCCCGCCAGCGGTCTTCATCGGGTTCGACCACGACTTTGAATGTATAGGTAGTCACACCAGACTCCTGTCGAACATGATTTTTATTTTACTATCCGAGCCTTTCCAATTCATCGATAAACCCGCCGATCATCGACAGCCCCTTCGACCAGAAAGCCGGGTCGCCGGCATCCAGCCCGAACGGCGCCAGCAATTCGCGGTGCCGCAAGGTACCGCCGGCACGCAGCATGTCGAGGTAGCGCGCGGCAAAACCGTCCGGCTTCTCCTGATACGCCGCGTAAAGCGAGTTCACGAGGCAATCGCCGAACGCGTAGGCGTATACGTAGAACGGCGAGTGGATAAAATGCGGGATATAGGTCCAGTACCAGTTATACGGTTCGTCGAAGCGCAGCGAAGGCCCCAGGCTTTCGCGCTGTATGTCGAGCCAGATGTCGCAGATGCGGTCGGCGGTCAGCTCGGCCGCGCGCCGCTCGTCATGCACCCGCATCTCGAAGGTGACAAACGCGATCTGGCGCACCACCGTGTTCAGCATGTCCTCGACCTTGCCGGCGAGCATGATCTTGCGCCGTGCCGGGTCGGTCTCGGCCGCGAGCAATGCCTGGAAGGTCAGCATCTCGCCAAACACCGAGGCGGTCTCGGCCAGGGTCAGCGGCGTGTCGGCCATCAGCGCTCCCTGCCCTGCCGCCAATACCTGATGCACGCCGTGGCCCAACTCGTGCGCCAGGATCATCACGTCGCGCAGCCGCCCCTGATAATTCAACAGCAGATACGGATGCGCGCCCGGCACGGTCGGATGCGCAAAGGCACCCGGCGCCTTGCCCGGCCGTACCGGCGCGTCGATCCAGCGCGACGCGAAGAACTTTTCCCCGACTGCGGCCAGCTCCGGCGAGAACGCGCGGTAGGCCGACAGCACCGTGTTCCGCGCCTCGCTCCAGCCGAGCGTGCGGTCCACATCGCCCGGCAGCGGAGCGTTGCGGTCCCAGAACGGTAATTGCTCGACGCCGAACCAGCCCGCCTTGAGCCGGTAATAACGATGCGACAGGTTTTCGTAGCTGGCGCGCACCGAGGCGATCAGCGCGTCGACGACATCGTCTTCGACAAAATTCGACAGGTTGCGCGCCGAGATCGGAAGCGGGAATTTGCGCCAGCGATCCTCGATCTCCTTGTCCTTGGCCAGGGTGTTCGTGATCAGCGCGAAGAGTCGCCCGTTGCGGCCCAGCACCTCGCCGATCGACACCGCCGCCTCGCACCGCACCGCGCCGTCCGGGTCGGACAGGAGGTGCATCGCCTCGGCCTCGGTCAGCTCGCGCCCGCGGAACGGAAAGCGCAATTCGGCGATCGTTTCGTCAAACAGCCGCACCCAGGCGGCGCGGCCGGCGACCGATTTTTCGAGCAGTATCTTTTCCAGTTCGTCGCCGAGCTGGTGCGGCCGCATCGCGCGCAGATCGCGCAACCACGGCCGGTAACGGGCGAGGGCCGGGTCGGCTAGCTTCGCATCGAGCACATCATCGTCGAGCCGGTTGAGTTCGAGCGCGAAAAACAATAGCTCGGTTGCCACCGCGTTGATGCGCTCGTGCATCGTCTGATAAAAGCGCGCGATCTCGGGATCGGCGACATTGCCGGCGCGCAGCAGGTCGGCATAGCTCATGATTCGGCCGGCCGTCTCCTGCAACCGCTCGTATTCCGCCACCGCAGTGCCGAGTTCGCCGCCCGACAGCGCCGCGAGCCGGTTCTCGACGCGCACCCGGAACGCCGCCGCATCAACAGCGAGCGCCTCCAGATCGCGCCGCAATTCGGGGCTGTCGCGGCCCGGATACAGATCCGCGAGATCCCATTCGGGCAAATCGCCCAACCGCTTGTCGTCCATCGCTCCGGCTTCGGCGACGTCGTGCCTCGCGCTCATCCGATCCTCATATTCTGACGCGACACCTCGCTCGTCACCCCAGCGGAGGCCGGGGTCCGCCGCTCAGCGGCTCCGTTGCTGGTCCATCCGGCAAGAACATCCAAGCCGAAACGTCGGCACCGGGACTTGCGGCAGCATGGATCCCGGCTTTCGCCGGGATGACGTTGCAGTATCATTGCCGCCGATATGGGGCGCATCCAGCGATGCGCCAACGATTGCCGACAGGCTCCCCGGGACAACAACGAGACGACAACGAATGGATTACGCGACCTGCCGCAGCCTGCCTGCGATGTTCTTCGATACGGCGGAGCGGCGCGGCGACCGGCCGTTTCTGTGGGCAAAGCGCGACCGCGCCTACCATCCGCTCTCCTGGTCGGAAGCGGCCGGGCAGGTGACGCGGCTGGCACGCGGTCTTCTGTCGCTCGGGATCATGCCGGGCGACCGCGTCGTCCTGGTCGCCGAGAGCCGGCCGGAATGGGTCGTCGCCGATCTCGCGATCATGAGCGTCGGCGCGATCGCGGTGCCGGCCTACACGACAAACACGGTCGAGGACCACCGCCATATTCTCGGCAACAGCGGCGCGTGCGCGGCGATCGTCTCGACCCCGGCCCTGGCCGCCAGGCTGATGCCCGCCGCCGGGCAGGTGCCGAGCGTGCGGACGGTCATCGCGATCGAGCCGCCCGGCGCGGCGAGCGCTTCCTCGCTCGACGTGCATTCCTGGGAGGCATTGCTCGCCGGCACCGAGAGCGCCGAAGCCGATGTGCCCGCCCGCCTCGCCTCCCTCGCTCCCGACGACACGGCCTGTCTGATCTACACTTCGGGCACCGGCGGTCTGCCAAAAGGCGTGATGCTGACCCACCGGAACATCATCGGCAATTGCCGCGGCGCTTATCGCCTTTTGGAACAGCTCGGTCTCGGCGACGAGGTGTTTCTGTCGTTTCTGCCGCTGTCGCATTCCTACGAGCATACCGCCGGGCTGATGTTCCCGATCTCGATCGGGGCCGAGATCTATTTCGCCGAGGGCGCCGAGACGCTGGCCGCCAATCTGCTCGAAGCGCGTCCGACCATCATGACCGCGGTGCCGCGGCTTTACGAGACGATGCACCAGCGCATCCGTCTCGGGATCCAGCGCGAACAGGGTCTCAAGCGCCGCCTGTTCGAGCAGGCCGTCGCGATCGGCCGCAAGCGGCGGGAGGGCGAGTCCTTGACGCTTGCCGAAAAGCTGCTGGACCCGGCGCTCGACAAGCTCGTGCGCGACAAGGTGCGGGCCCGGTTTGGCGGGCGGCTCAAGGCGATGGTGTCGGGCGGCGCGCCGCTCAACCCCGAGATCGGCGGCTTTTTTCTGGCGCTCGGGGTCACGCTGCTGCAAGGCTACGGCCAGACCGAGGCGGCGCCGGTCATCGCCTGCAACCCGCCCGACCGCATCCGCATCGACACGGTCGGACCGGCGCTCGACGGGGTCGAAATCCGCATCGCCGAGGACGGCGAGATCCTGGTGCGCGGCGACAATGTCATGAAGGGCTACTGGAACGAACCCGAGGCAACCGCGCGCACGCTGAGGGAAGATTGGCTGCACACCGGCGATATCGGCCGTCTCGACCCCGACGGGTATCTGCGCATCACCGACCGTAAGCGCGATTTCATCAAGAATTCGGGCGGCGACATGATCGCGCCGGCGCGTGTCGAGAGCGCGCTGACCCTGGCGCCGGAGATCGCGCAGGCGATGGTGGCGGGCGACCGCCGGCCCTATCTGGTCGCGGTTCTCGTCCCCGACCCCGATTTTGCCGCCGCCTATGCCAAGGAGCACGATGTTCCCGGCGACCTCCCGGCGCTGGCGCGCGATCCCGGTTTTCACAAGGCGCTCGGCGATGTCGTCTCCCGGATCAACCGCGATCTGCAACCGCCCGAGCGCGTGCGCCGTTTTGTGGTTGCCGCGGAGCCGTTCAGCCTCGCCAACGCGCAGCTGACCCCGACCTTGAAAATCCGCCGCCACGCGATCCGCGATGCCCACCAATCCGCTCTCGATCAGCTCTATGACGGGAAGGGGATGGCGGCATGAGGCGATCGGGCGGAACCGCACCGCATTGGGGCTTTTCGTCCTGCGGAATGGCCGGCTGGGCCGCTTGTTCTCCGTCCGGCACAGCGGGCGAGCGCCGCGCGGCGCTGATCTTTGCGAGCCGCAGCGGATGAGCGAGGCGGTCCGGCGCTCGATCCTCGACTATCTCGCGCGGTCGCGCGACGCGGTGGAGGCGGCGATCGCCGATCCCGGATTTGTCGCGACGGTCGCCGCGATCGCCGATCGCGTGACGGACGCGCTCAAAGCCGGAAACAAGCTGCTGCTGGCCGGCAATGGCGGCAGCGCCGCCGACGCGCAGCACATCGCTGGCGAGTTCCTGTCGCGGCTCTATTACGACCGGGCGCCGGTCGCGGCGATGGCGCTGACCACCGACAGTTCGGTCCTGACCGCGATCGGCAACGATTACGGGTTCGAGCATCTGTTCGAGCGGCAGGTTCTGGGGATCGGGCGGACGGGCGACGTGCTGATCGCGATCTCGACCTCGGGGCGCTCGCCGAACATCCTGCGCGCGCTGCTGGCGGCGCGGCGGAACGGTCTCGCGGCGATCGGTTTTACCGGAAGCGGCGGCGGCGACATGCCGGTGCTGTGCGATCTGTGTCTGCTTGCGCCCTCGGACTCGACGCCGCTGATCCAGCAGCTCCATATCACCGCCGGGCACATCGTCTGCGGTCTCGTCGAAGCGCGGCTTTTCCCGCGGCCCCGGATGCCGGTTGCCGGATAATCGTAAGCTGGCTTATTAGAAGCCTCCTTACGATCCGCAATCCTGCGATGCGGTAACGCCGATTGCCGGGTGCTCGGGGCGCGGCTAGCCTGAACGCCGTTCATAAAAGAGGGTGGAGTCGATGCCGGCGTGGAACGAACAGAACCTGCAATTGGGCGACGTCAAACTGCGGTTTCTGCGGGCCGGCAGCGGCCGTCCGGTGCTGGTGCTGCATCACGATATCGGGACGCTCGACAATCTGCCGTTTTATGACGCGCTGGCCGGGAAATTCGACGTGATCGTGCCGCGCCATCCGGGGTTCGGGGTCGAGGAGCGGCCGAACTGGATGCGCCACCCGCGCGACATCGCCGCGCTCTATCAATGGCTGCTGGCCGATCTCGGGGTTGAGCGCACCAGCCTTGTCGGGCTTGGGTTTGGCGGCTGGATCGCGGCCGAGATGTGCGCCCTGGCGCCGCGCGACTTCCACCGGCTCGTCCTGGTCGGCGCGATGGGGGTCAAACCGCCCGAGGGCGACATCTTCGACCAGGCGATCGTCAGCTATATCGACTATGCCCGCGCCGGGTTTCACAACCAGGATGCGTTCGAGAAGGTTTACGGCGAGGTCTCGACCGACCAGCTCGTCGCCTGGGATCTGTGCCGCGAGATGTGCTTCCGCATCGCGTGGAAGCCGTATATGTATTCGCAGACGCTGCCGCATCTGCTCGGCGGCGTGCGCGCCCCGGCGCTGGTCGTGTGGGGCGACGACGACAGGATCGTGCCGAAGAGCGCCGGCCAACTCTATGCCAGCTCGCTGCGCGAGGCGCGGTTTGAGACCGTGCGCGATAGTGGGCATTGCGTCGATATGGAGCAGCCCGAGGCGCTGGCCCGGCTGGTGACGCCGTTTATCGACCAGAACTAGCTCGTCGCTCGGACCGCCGGCATCAGGCGAAGCAAGGCTTCGCCCGGACCGGCCAGAGGCCGGCGGTCCCTTTCGAGGAGGAACGCCATGCACGTCATGTATTTCACCGAACAGCCGATGTCGGCCTATCCGGCGGATATCGGCCTCAAGACCGGCCATACCGCGCTGATGTTCTCGAACAAGCATTACGACCCGTCGGCGGCGAGCCGGCTCTACAACGAATATCTCGAACAATATATCTACGCCGAGGAGCAGGGCGTCGAAGGCATCATGCTGAACGAGCATCACAACGCTCCGTTCTGCATGCAATCCAAGTGCAACGTCTTCGCCTCGATCCTGGCGGCGGTCACAAAAAAGGTGAAGATCGTCCTCTTGGGCAACCCGCTGCCGCTGGCCGAGAACCCGGTGCGGCTCGCCGAGGAATTGGCGATGATCGACCTGGTCTCAAAAGGAAGGCTGGTATCGGGGTTTGTGCGCGGCGGCGGCCAGGAGCAGCTCGCGACCGGGGTCAACCCGGCCTATAACCGCGAGCGTTTCGAAGAGGCGCACGATCTGGTCGTCAAGGCCTGGACGACACCGGGGCCGTTCCGCTGGGAAGGCACGCATTACCAGCATCGCGTCGTCAATCCGTGGGCGGTGCCGCTGCAAAAACCCTATCCGCGCGTCTGGATCCCCGGCGTGCTGTCGCGCGAGACGATCATCTGGGCGGCGAAGCAGCGTTATCCCTATGTCGCGCTGAACACCTCGATCGAGGCGACCAAGAAGATCTGGGAATTATACGATCAGGTGGCGCGCGAGACCGGCTACGAGGCCGGCCCGGAGAACCGCGGCTATCTACAGCAGGTGCACGTCTCCGACAGCGAGGAGAAGGCCGAGCGCAACGCCCGGCAATTCCTGTGGATGCAGGGCGAGTTCACCGGTCTGGCGCATCCGGTATGGTCGAGCCCGTCCGGCTATTTCTCTCCGGAGCACCGCCGGCAATTTGTCGAGTTCGCGGTCGGACGGGCGGTCAGCCCGCGCGGGCGGCCGACTTTCGAGCAGCAGGTCGCCGATGGCCGTATCTTCTTTGGCACGCCAAAGACGGTCATTCCCAAGCTGCGCCGCGTGCTCGAAGAGACCCGTCCGAGCATCTACGGCATCTGGGGCAATGACGGCTCGGTGTCGCACGAGGACGCCCGCACCTGCATCCGCCTGTTGGGCCAAGAGGTGATGCCGGCAATGCGCGAGATCGGCAAGGAGCTGGGTCTGCACGACCCGTTCGAGCTGAATTCGCCGGTGCATCTGCGCTATTCGACCGACATCAAGCGGATGCCGCAAGCGGCGGAGTAGGTCGGCAGGTATCTGCGCGGGACCGCCGGCCTCCGGCCGGCACCCGCAATCACCGGCTTATGAAGCCCCAAAACCTTGACCGATACCCCCACCCCAACCCTCCCCCGCAAGCGGGGGAGGGAGCCGGGCGGGGAGCTGCCACGTCTCCACCGCCATTGCATCGCTCTCCCCGCAATCCCCGGATCGATCCCCGGATCAAGTCCGGGGACGGGGAGGGGACGCGGCGACGGAAGGTCGGGCTCACGGGCGATTGGTATCAGGAGGCGAATGACCGTCGATCAGACCCAGGCCGAACCCGACCGGGAGGCGGTCGCGGCGGTGCTCGCCGTGCTCGACCGGTTCATGGCGGCGCTGAATGTCGGTGACGAGACGGCGCTGCTCGCGACTTTGCATTTCCCGCATTACCGGCTGGCCGGCGGGAGGATGCAGGTCTGGGAAACACCGGGACCCTATCTCGGCGATTTTCTCGCGCGGGCCGGCGCCGACTGGCACCACAGCGACTGGGATTTCCGCAATGTGATCGCCGCCGGGCCGACAAAAGTGCATCTCGATGTGCAGTTCACGCGCTACCGCGCCGACAATTCCGCGATCGGCCGTTTCCGCTCGCTGTGGATCGTCACGAGGCAGGGCGGGCGCTGGGCGGTTGCGGCGCGATCGAGCTTCGCCGATTAGCGGAAGGTTCGATCGGATCATATCCGGCCGCCCAGGACGCCGGCCGGTGCCTCCACCCTGACCCTCCCCCGCCGGCGGGGGAGGGAACGTCTCCGGGTTTTTGGTCCGGGGATCAGCTCACCTTGACGAGCTTTTGCAGGCTGCGCAGACCCGGCGGAATTTCCTCGCCACGTGCCCGCACCCGGCGGCCCCAATTCGTGTAGGAGACCTCGCCGACATAGATGTCGCCGCGCGAATCGACCGCGATCCCGTGCGGCGAGATGAACTGGCCCGGATTGAGACCGGCATGCATATGACCGAGCCGCGCCAGCAATTCGCCTGTATGCGTGTAGATGCTGACCCGCGGGCCGCAATTCGGGATGTCGATATTGACCGCCATATCGGGGCCGATCTCGCCGATAAAGAAGCGCGGCGTCTTGGTCCCGGCCTCCATAAACAGACCCGAGGGGCGATGCATGTTGTTCCACTGCGCCTCGTATCTGCCGTTGCCGTCGAACACCTGGACCCGGTGGTTCTCGCGGTCGGCGACATAGACCCAGCCTTCGGGATCGCAACAGATATTGTGCGCGATGTTGAACTGTCCCGGATCGGTGCCCGGCTCGCCCCAGGACATCACACGCTTGCCGTCAGCCGTGTATTTGTGGACGCGCGAATTGCCGTAGCCGTCCGAGACATAGAGATGCGTGCCGTCCGGCGACATCGCCGTGTGCGTGCAGCGGTGGAACGGTTCGCCGCTCATATACGGCGCCGGCTTGCCGGGCACGCCGATCGTCAATAGCACCTTGCCGTCGAGCGTGCATTGGCGGACCGTGTGGTCGCCGTCATCGGTCAGCCAGATCGTGTCATCGGGCGCCATGTAGACGCCGTGCGGACGCAGAAAGACGCCCTCGCCCCAGCTCCGCAGCAGATTGCCGTCGCGGTCAAAGACGCACATCGGGTGCTTGCCGCGGTTGAAGGCGTAGACATTGTCGTTTTTATCGACCCCGACCGCCGCGACATCGGCGTTGAACTCCATGCCGGGCGGCAATTTGGCCCAGCCGTCGTTGACTTCGTAACGGTAGCTGTCGGTTCCCAATACGACCGGCATGGCTGTCTCCTCTCTCGGTTGTTGGCGCGATCAGCGGCGGCAGATTGCGCCGTCGCCGGGAAGCTGGAAAGGAAATTACCGCATTCAGGACCGCCGGCGTCTCGCCGGCCCGGGCGGAGCTTTGCTTCGCCTGATGCCGGCCGGAGGCCAGCGGTCCGAAGACGATGCTTCGGAGCGGGTCGGCGAAGGCTGAGGCAAAGAGCGATGCAGCACCGCGCGGCGAGCGGCGTTGGCTTGGCAGAGGGTGCCGGACGGGCCGGCGACCCTATCCGTCACACGAGGCAGGAGCGGACCGATGTATCTGGCGCGGTTCTCGTATGAGTTTCTGCCGATCAACCGAACGCGGGCGATCGACTTTATCCGCCGCGAGGTCGAAGCGGCGCAGAGCGGCGGCCTCAACGCCAGACTGCTCGTGCCGTTGACCCGCGGCCGCGGCGACAATGCGGCGCTGCAATTCGAGGTCGAGCTGACCAGCCTCGACCAGCTCGACCGGTTCCGCTCGCGCGGCATCGGGTCGCGCGAGGAGACCGGCGATTGGATGCACGCTTTTAGCGAAGTGCTGACCGCGCCGCCCTGCGTCGAGATCCTGCACGTCGATGACGGCAAGCCCAGCTCGGGCTGAGCCGGGCCGGCGGAACGGGCTGCCCCGCTAACCGGGGCGGTTCGCGCTCTTGCAGCGGCACTGGTCGATCTGGTGCAGCTCGATCATGTTGCCGGAGGGATCGTTGACAAAGATCTGTTCGGCGGCGGGGCCATTGATCCCGGTCATCGACCAGTATTTGACACCGAGCCGGTCGAGTTCGGCCTTGGTCTCTTGGATGTCGGCGACGGCCAGCGCGACATGCGGGATGGTCGGGTCCTGTCCCGGCCCCTTGGCGAGCGGCGAGGGCTGCTGGCCGCCGATCAGGTGGATCTGGCTGCCCTCGCCGATATTGATCCAGAAACCGGGCACGCCCGGTATCGTCGGACGGCCCGGATCGGCCGTCATGCCGAGCACGCCCTCGTAGAAATTGCGCGTCGCGTCGAGTTTCGGCTGATCGGAATCGATGCGGATCGCGTGGTGGTGAATTTCTACGACATTGATCGCCATCAATACCTCCCTTGGTTCAGTCCGCCGAGATTTCGTGCCGCGGCGGCGGCAGGTCAATACGCGGTTCACTCCGGAGATCGGGCCGGGCCGCCCGCCCGCCCGGTCTCTCGAACGCCGCTTCACGCCGGCATGCTCGCCGCATTACCGAACCCGCCGGCAACCGCCAGCGAATTCACAAACAATTTACCTTGGAATTTACAAAGAATTTACAAACCCTGTTTACCGTCCACGACGCACTCGGCCACCGGGCGAATACTTTGCGGCATGGATTTTTCATGCTTCCGGCGCGGCTTTTTTATTCCACCGACACTCCGTAAAAGCGGAACATTGGGGAGACAGGAATGGCAGACGATTATGCCGGCGATAGCCTGACCGCGGGGACGATAAGCGTCGGCGGCTCCCAATCGGGCACCATCGAGGTCTTTGGCGACAGCGACTGGTTCGCCATCGCGCTGATCGCCGGCCGCACCTACCGGTTCGATCTGCAGGCGGAATCCAGCGGTAACGGTACCTGGGACGACCCGTTTCTGGCGCTGTACGACAGCGGCAGCGTGCAGATCAGATCGGATGACGACAGCGGCACCGGGCTCGATTCCCGGATCACTTATACGGCGACCGCGACCGCGACCTACTATCTGGCCCCCACGGACGTTTACGGTTTTACCGGCACCTATCTCCTCTCCGCGACGGAACTGGACGATTATCTCGGAAATACCTCGACGGCCGGGACGGTCAGCATCGGCGGCTCCCAGGCGGGCACGATCGAGAGCTCGGGCGACACGGACTGGTTCGCCGTCACGCTGACCGCCGGTTACACCTACAGCTTCGATCTGCAGGGGCAGGACAGCGGACAGGGCACCCTGACAAACCCGTCATTGCAGTTGCACGACAGCAGCGGCACATCGATCATCTCGGATGACGACGGCGGCACCGGGTTCGATTCCCGGATTACCCATCAAGCGACATCGAGCGGGACTTACTACCTGTCCGCCGCCGCCGTTGGCGGTATCACCGGTACCTATCTCGCGAGCGCGGCGGTGATCGACGACTATGCCTACGATGGCTCGACGACCGGGGCGGTGAGCATCGGCGGCTCGCAGGTAGGCGCGATCGAGACCGGCGGCGATATCGACGCGTTCGCCGTCACACTGACCGCCGGTCGCACGTACCGGTTCAACCTGCAAGGACAGGACAGCTTGCAGGGGACCCTGACGGACCCGTCCTTGCAGCTGTTCGACAGCATCGGCGTGTCGATTACTTCGGACAATGACAGCGGCACCGGACTCGATTCCGAGATTACCTACACGGCAACCGCGAGCGGGACGTACTACGTGTCCGCTTCGGCCTCCGGCGGCCTCACCGGCACCTATCTCGTCAGCGCGACCGAACAGCCGTCGGAAGCGGTCCACAACGACTTCAACGGCGACGGCAAGTCCGACATAGTGTGGCAGCAGGATAACGGCACCGGGGCGTGGACCTGGGAGATGGACGGAACACAAGTCGGCGGACACGGCCTTGTCGGGTATGGCGGAACCGGCTGGCACATCGCCGATACCGGCGATTTCAACGGTGACGGCAAGTCCGACCTGTTATGGCAGCAGGACAATGGCACCGGAATCTGGATCTGGGAGATGGACGGGACCCAGGTCAGCGACCACGGTTTTGTCGGGTCTGGCGGACCTGGATGGTGCGTCGTCGGCACCGGCGATTTCAACGGCGACGGCAAGACCGACATATTGTGGCAGCAGGACAGCGGCACCGGAGTCTCGATCTGGGAGATGGACGGGACCCAGGTCAGCGGCCACGGTTTTGTCGGGTATGGCGGAGCCGGCTGGCACGTCGCCGGCACCGGCGATTTCGACGGCGACGGCAAGTCCGACATAGTGTGGCAGCAGGACAACGGCACCGGGGTCTGGATCGGGGAGATGGACGGGACCCAGGTCAGCGACCACGGCTTTGGCGGGTACGGCGGACCCGGCTGGCCTGTCGCCGGCACCGGCGATTTCGTCGGCGTTGGCAAGGCCGACGTCT
>JBFWVT010000040.1:0-44803 GCA_050246595.1 Alphaproteobacteria bacterium | reverse complement strand
AGCCGCAGTGCGGGCAATAGACGTTGCCGTCATTGTCGGACCAGCGGAGCCGGATAAAGACCCGCTCGGCCTTCTCATCTGACATACGTGCAACCGCTGCCAGCGTGAGCGTCCGGGCGGCTGCTGAAAGGAGAAAATGCTGCGGCATAGCCATATCCGATGGTTTGCGCCATCGAATTTACTGGTATGCAGCGAGCTTGGCAAGGTGAAAACCATCAGATATAATGGTTTCTACAATTAGGAGTGACGGTTAGGAATGAAGGCAGCATCGGACTGGCAAGCTCAGGCCAAGGGCATTATCCGAGCGGAACTAAAGCGGCGAAATCTGAGCTATGCCGACTTGGCCGAGCGCCTGACGGCGATTGGCATCCGGGAGACTCCAGAGAACGTCAACAACAAGATCGCGCGAGGCAGCTTCTCAGCCGTCTTCTTCCTGCAATGTATGGAGGCGATCGGCGTCAACACCCTCCATCTAAACGGTGATTAGGACCGCCGCCGGGACACGGCACGCTGCGGCAATAGCAAGGGCTCATCTATAGGCAGGTGCTCTTGCCGATCGCGCTGGCGAGCGCGACCGCCCGAAAGCGACATTGGCGGTAGCGGCGGCTCCTTATGCAGCTCTTCCGGAGTACGGCGCTGTCGGGGACGGCGGGAGGATTGGGCTGCTTCCGCTGCCGCAGTCGCAGTATCGTAGAGGGGTGCGGCCGGAGTTCGGAAGGTCAATCCTGTCAGCAGTTGTTCAATAGTTAGAATTTGAGTCCGCGGCACGCGCCCGTCGCCCTCACCGATAAAGCCATCCTTGGCAGCGGCTGTAACCATTTCCTGAGTCGGCTTCGCCAATGTAATCAGCAAAGCCATTTCTGCATCCTCAGATTTTCGGGTTCCAATTAAGTCACGAACCATGCTTGGGTTCAGGTTGATTCCTCCTTTTACTGAGACGATCGCCCGACCATCTTCATGCGCTCCAAGTTTAAAAAATATTTCTCCATCAATTCCCCGATCGGGTCCTTTTTTGTTGTATCCTCCGCGCGGCTGCGCCTTAACAAGCGATGTTGCCCACCACTGGAATTGATATTTATTTAATTCGGCGAGCTTTTCTGCTCCCTCTAGATCGCGCGGGCGACCTATAACATCGTATTGAGCGCCTTGGCAAAATCTCCTAAGCCTATCTTCGATTATCTGAATAGCGACATGAGTAATATCGATCCCAATCCATTGGCGATCTAGCTTCGAGGCCGCATGGACTGCTGTTCCGCAACCACAGAATGGGTCGAGGACAATATCACCGGGACTTGAGGCCGATCCAATGATGCGTTCGAGTAATGCTAAAGGCTTCTGGGTCGGGTATCCTAGCCACTCCTGAGCAACTGCGTTGACCGCCGGAATATCAGTCCACACCGAAGAAACCGGCACGCCCTCTTGCTCGTCCAGAAACCGCTTTTCCCGTGGCACGCCGCCATTTGGCGGAAAATAAATGCGCCCCTCTGCCGCCGCCCTCAACATTCGTTCTCGCGTCCATCGCCAAACCTTCGTATGCCCATGAAATTCATATGTGGGGTTCGGTCGGTTCGGGTTTGGATTTAGCAGGGAGGTTGCTTGAAATCGGCGCCCTGTCTTCTCGTCAATTAAATTATATCGCTGAACATATTCAGGAGAATAATCGACATATTGAGGATTCCAGACATGCTGATCTGAGCGCCGGTAATATAGAATGACATCGTGATTAGATGCGAATCGGGTAAATGCAAGACCCTTGGGTGTGGTTCGCCTCCATATAATCTCATTTGTGAATTGCTCGGGAGAAAAGATTGCATCTAGAAGTATGCGAAGATAGTGGTCCGCAGTTGGGTCGCAATGCAGAAAAAGGCACCCCGTCTTCTTAAGAACACGATGCATTTCAATTAGCCTGACGGCCATCATGGCAAGGTATGCCATGAGATCGTTCTCTCCAAGAAATGAGCGCAGCGCCCTGACAATGCCGGCCGCACTTGTTCGCGAGTTTTTTACGTCCTCAAATGCCTGTTCCGCTTCCTCGCCCCAATGCCATGTGTCCCGAAACGCATCGACTTGCGCCTTTGGGCGCGCACCTGACGGCGCCCTGAACAGCACATTATAGCTGGCATTGGAATTAAATGGCGGATCAAGATAGATAAGGTCCGCTGTTTCGTCCTTCACATATTCTCGTAGGACATGAAGATTGTCTCCGAAATAAAGTGCGTTGGTCATGGCGTCTCCCCATCGCCTCACGGCGATTCGCAGCGAATCGCAGTCAGTCGCGCGAAAGGCTGTCAAGGAAAATCGTCTATAAAGGTGAATTTTCAGCTACTGTGCCGGGAGGCGCCGGCTACTCAGGAGGGGGTGAGGCGCGCGATCTGGCGCCCCGCAGTGGCGCTTGCTACATAAGTCCGAGCGTTCCGACACCGAACATGGAATTATCGCCGCCCATCGCCGCGCCCCTCGCGTGTCACCGGGGGCGCAGTATGCAATGCGATTGCGGCAATTTTCGCGTCTATCGAGCCAGCGGCTCCGACATTTTGCGAAGCGGTCATGGCGATATCACAGCAGACACGCGACCTGTTGCAGCATCTCGCGGGTCGCCCCGGCCACGATGAGGTCAAGGCCGATTTCCGGGACCTGCTGGTTCAGGAATTCGGCGTCGCGCTGGGCGATCTCGATTTCGAGCGGCGGGACCCGGAGGTGCGCGGCCGCCTTGATGCGCTGATCGGGCGCACCGTGTTCGAGGCCAAGGGTGATCTCGACCGTGAATGGTCCGACATCGAGCGGCGCATGCCGGATTATCTCGCGGGCCGGGAGCGCGAGGAGGGGGAGCGTTTTGTCGGGGTCGCCTCCGATGGCCGCAAATGGGTCGTGTTCGAACTGGCCGACGGACAGCTTGTCGAAATAAAGCGCACCGAACTCGATCCCGAGAAGCCCGAGATGTTTCTGGCCTGGCTCGACGGCGCGGTCGCGCTGAAATCGTCGCTGTCGCCGGATGCTCTGACGGTTCGCGAGCAGCTTGGTGGGGACTCGGTTGCCTATCGCCGCGCCGACGCGGAATTGCGGGCGCTTTGGGAAAGGCTGAAGGACAATTCGGTCGCCGCGCTCAAGCGCCGGCTGTGGGCCGATCTTCTCAAGCTGGTATACGGCCGCGAGGTCGAAAGCGACGCGCTGTGGTTTCAGCACACGTTTCTGGTGATCGTCGCGAAGTGCATCGCGCTCGCGGTCATGCGGCTGAACGAGGACAGCCCGGCGCGATTGCTGTCGGGCGAGGCGTTCGCCGCGGCCGGGATCAGCGGCGCCGTCGAGAGCGATTTTTTCGATTGGGTCGTCGCCGATCCCGACGGCGAGGCGCTGGTCCGCCGCATCATGAACCATGTCCGCCGCTTCCGCCTCGCCGAGGTGGAAACCGATGTTCTGAAAATCCTGTACGAATCGCTGATCGACCGCGAGGAGCGGCACGGTCTCGGCGAATACTACACCCCGGACTGGCTGGCCGCGAAAATGGTGAGGCACGCGATCGACCGGCCGCTCGAACAGCGTGTGCTCGACCCGGCCTGCGGTTCCGGCACGTTTCTGTTTCACGCAATCCGCCATTTTCTCGACGAGGCCGAGGACGCGGCGGTGCCGCGCGAGCGGCGCGCCGCCGAGGTCAGCGCGCAGATTGCCGGGCTGGATATTCACCCGGTGGCGGTGATCATCGCCCGCGTCACCTATCTGCTCGGCCTCGCGCCGGTTCTGACAACGCGCGCCGGCGGGCTGTCGATCCCGGTCTATCTCGGCGACGCGATGCAGCTTTCGATCTCCGAGTTTCTGGCCGGCAAGGAGCTGACGATCCGCGTGCCGCCGCCGCCGGCCGGCGCGAGCGGCAATGGCAACGGCCAGGGGCGCGAAACGCTCGATTTTCCGGAGACGTTCTGCCGCGACCCGGCGCTGTTCGACAAGGCGGTCGAGCGGATGCGGACCGGATCATTGGAGGGGCTGAGCCGGGCGCAGATCGAGGCGGCGCTGCATCGCATCACCGAGCAGCATTACCGCGCCGACGCGACCCATGAGCAGAAGCTGGCGATCCAGGATCTGGGGAAAACCTATGTAACCTTCGACCGGCTGCGCCGCGACCGGCGCGACACGATCTGGGCCTATGTCGCGCGCAACCTGTCGCGTCCGCTGGCCTATTCGGCAGCCGGCGGCTGGGCCAATGTCATGATCGGCAACCCGCCCTGGCTCGCCTTTCGCCATATGAGCGCGGATTTGCAGAAGCGCTTCCGCGAGTTGGCGAAGGACGAGCGGGTCCATGTCGGCGGCCGGTTCGCGACGCAGAACGATTTGAGCGCGCTGTTTCTGGCGCGGGCGGCACATCTGTATCTGCGCTCCGGCGGGCGGCTCGCCTTTGTCATGCCGCTGGCGGCGCTGACGCGCGGGCAGTTCGAGCCGTTGCGCGGCGGTTCGTTCCGCTCGGCCAAGCTCGCCTGGGACGAGGCCTGGACCATGGACGACTCGGTCCAGCCGCTGTTTCCGGTCCCGTCCTGCGCCGTCTTCGCGCGCAAGCGCGGCAATTCGCAACCGATGCCGGACCGGGTGCGCGCCTATTCCGGTTGGCTGCCGCTGCGCGACGCCTCGGAGGAGACCGCCGACGCCGTGCTCGACGTCGCCGAAGACGAGCCGGCGCCGACGGTCGGGGCGTTCGAGGGCGGTTCGGCGTATCGGAGCGCGTTCCGGCAGGGGGCCACTCTGGTTCCGCGCATGTCGTGCCTCGTTGAGCGGCGCGCGATGGGGCGACTCGGCGCCAACCCGAGCGCGCCGTTGGTCGTCAGCCGGCGCAGCACGCAGGAAAAGCGGCCGTGGAAGGACCTGCCCGGTATCGAGAACCCGGTCGAGGCCGAATTTCTTCGGCCCGTGCTGCTCGGTGAAAGCATTCTTCCGTACCGGGTTTTCAGGTCGTTCGAGGGTGTCGTACCGGTCACCGCGAGCGGGTTTGTGCTCAACGCCGAGGCGGCGGCCAATCGCGGTCTCCAGGGGTTGCACGGCTGGATGCGCAAGGCTGAGGCGGTATGGGAGGCGAATGCCGACAGCGGCCGGATGACGCTTGTGGATCGATGGAATTACCACAACGAACTCGGCGCACAGTTCCCTATTCCCGGCCTGCGGGTGCTCTATGCCGCCTCCGGCACACTTCCTGCCGCGTGCCTGCTCCGGGACGCCCGTGCCGTTATTGAGCATAAACTGTATTGGATGGCGCCAGATGATTCCGCTGAAGGGTATTATCTCATAACCATATTAAACAGCGAAACCGCCCGCGAGCGTGCCGCACAGTACCAATCGCGCGGACAGTGGGGCGCCCGAGATTTCGACAAGGTCATGTTCAATCTGCCGATCCCGCGTTTCGACCCAAAGCAGAACCTGCATCTCGCGCTCGCCGAGGCGGCGGAACATGTGGAGGGGATCGCGGCGGGCGTGGCGCTGCCGGACGGCGTCCGGTTTCAGCGGGCGCGCGGGCTGGTGCGCGCCGCGCTCGCCGAGGCTGGGGTGTCGCAGCAGATCGACCGCCTCGTCGCCGAACTGCTCGGCCCGGCCTGAAGCGAAACCGCACCGTTCGCCGTCCTGCACAACGTTGGTGCATAAATCCCTCTCCGCCCTTCAGGGGGGAGAGGGAGGGGCCCATCGCGCAGCGATGGGAGGGTGAGGTGGGCGCCGACAGGTGCTCTGGAACCCGCCCCCTCACCCCAACCCTCTCCCCCGGTGGGGGAGAGGGAGCTTTACTATGCGCAGATCACAACTACTCGGGCGGCGAGCGGTCCCGAAGCCGCCGCTATTCCGCCGCCGCCCGCATCGGCTGGGCCGCGTTCAGCACGGCGGCGGCTTCCTTGGCGACCACCGTGCCCTCGAAGAAGCGGGGGTTTTGGGTGCCCCAGAGGCGGACCGCGTTTTCGAAGGTGAAGGCGCGGAAATCGTCGTTGGTGATGAGGCCCTTTTCGACCAGCTCGTGCGCCTCGGGGACCGGGTCGCGGAAATCGATCACGTCGAAATGGCCGATATCGGAGCTGAAGATCGCGTTGAGTTTGGTGTCGAACGGCAGCCCCTTCATAAACGCGGTCATGTTCATCCGGTCGTCGGCCTCGCAGCCGAAGTAGAACGGTTTTGCGTAGAGATCGACCCAGTCCTCCTTGCGGGTGATCTTGCAGGCGGCGAAATCGTCGAGTTCAGCGCGGTTGCCGGTCAGGTCTTGGCTATCGGGGCTGGGCCAGCCGTCGCGCGCCCGCAATGCTTCGGCGATGTCGTCGTAGCCGTGCTTCTCGACGAGGTCCATCAACAGTTTGCGGTCGAGCTTTTCGGGCTTCATGCGCTCCAGCGCCCGGGCGCCGCGCCGCTCCCAATGCTCGATCAGATCGCCGAACATCTGCGCCGCCCAGCCGACGCCGCCTTCGAGAAACGCGAAACGCAGCTCCGGGAAACGCCGTGTGACGCCGCCGAGAAAGATCGCCTTCGACACGGCGTGACCGGCGGCGGCGAAATGGCCGATATGGTTGTAGACGAAGTTCGACGGCGACTTGCGCAGCCCCTGGCCGCTGGAACTCGAATGAAAGGTCGGCGCCATGCCGAGTTCGACGCATTTCGCCCAAACCGGGTCGTAATCATACGGGCTGTCGATCGCCAGCACGTCGTAATGGACGTTCTCGTTGCCGGTCGGTTCGGCGAGCGGACGCGACATGCCGCTGCCGAACATGCCGACCTTTGCGCCGAGTTGCGAGGTGACGAATTCGAGTTCGGCGATCGCCTCCTCGGGGTGGTGCATCGGGATGATCGCGGCCGGGGTCAGCCGGTCGCTGAATGCATTGAAATACTCGGCCGCGACGATGTTGTAGGCGCGGATCACCGCGCGGCGGGTCTCGTCGTCCTTGATGCGCGGCAGGCGCAGCCCGGCGGTCGGATAGACGATCGCGAAATCGATGCCGATCTCGTCGAGCCTCGAATAGAGCATCCTCGGCATCATCGCGGTGGCGCGGTCGAGCGTGTTCTCGGCCTGCCGGTTCCAGAAATTGGGCTGCGCGATGCCGCGGCGGGCGCGTTCCTGCGGCGTCATCTTCAGCGCGTCGGTGGTCGATCTGAGCGCGGCGAGAAACCCGTCGGCCGCCTTGTCGCCGCCGGCCTTGCGCATCTTTTCGCTGAAGACAGGGGCGTATTCGAGCCAATGGCCGTCGCCATCGACGATCGGGTGGGAAAGACTCGAGCGGATCTGTTCCGGGGTGGCGTGTGCGGACATTTTCCTTCCTCCCGAAAACCGGCGGCGGAACCCGCCGGATGTTTCAGCGGTAAAGGCTAGGATCGCGCGCGGGGCGAGTCAAAGAAAGCGGCGGCGCAACAGCCATGCGGATAGCGTGCATCGGCTCCGAGGCGGAGATGCGGGACTTGACGCCGGAATGGACGGCGCTGTGGCGGCGGACGCCGGGGGCGACGCCGTTCCAGTCGCCTTCCTGGCTCCTGGCGTGGTGGAAGCATTTTGCGAGCGCCGCGCCGCGCGTGCTGACGGCGAGGATCGGAGAGCGGTTGATAGGCGTGCTGCCGCTTTACGAGCTGAGAGAACCGGGCATTTGTAAATTGCTGCCAATCGGGATCGGGGTATCGGATTACATCGACGCGCTGGTCGATCCGGCGTGGCCCGAGGCGGGCGAGGCGCTGCTCGCAGCGATTGCGGATATTCCGGATTGGGACGAATGCCATCTGCCGGACCTGCCGGCAGGCGGCGTGTTGCACGGCGCGCGCGGTCCGGCGGGGCTGGAGGAGGAGAGGCGGGACGGTGCGCCGTGTCCCGTGCTGGCGCTGCCCGCCGGCGCCGCCGCGCTCGAAACAATCGTCCCGCGCAAGACGCTGCGCGATGTGCGGCAGGGGACGTCGCGCGCCGAGGCGGCGGGCGGGGTGCGGATCGAGGCGGCCGACGACGATGACGATATGGTGATGTCGATGCTGGACGATCTGTTCCGTCTGCACCGGGCGCGGTGGCGATCGCGCGGCGAGACCGGCGTGCTGGCCGATCCGGCGGTGCAGGAATTTCACCGCGACGCGGCGCGGGCGCTCGGCACGGAGGGGATGCTGCGGCTTTACCGGATGCGGATCGGCGAGAGAGTTACGGCGGTCTATTACGGTTTTGCGTGGCGGGGCCGATCCTATGCCTATATCGGCGGGTTCGATCCGGAGATGCCGCGGCTGAGCCCCGGCGCTCAGATCCTGCGCCATGCGATCGGCGCGACAATCGCCGAAGGCTGCGCAGAATTCGATTTTCTGCGCGGCGGCGAGGCTTACAAATACGCCTGGGGAGCGGTCGATCGCTGGAGCGTTGCTCGGACATGGCGGCGATGAGCGATGCGGCGGAGGCCGCGCTGGCCGCTTATCGAAGCGGCAATATATCAGCCGAAATCGCGCTGATGCGGATCGTGCTCGCGATTGGCGATGCTGCGGCGGTCGCAAGCCGGCTCGAAGCGACCAGGGAACCGGAATTGATGCGCGTGGCGCGGGCGCATCGCCACGGGCTGAACGGCATTGCTTCCCTCGTCGCGGCGGGGCTGGCCGCCGAGCGCAGCGGCAGCATCGCGGCGATCCGGGAGCAGTTCGACGCGGCCGTCGCGCTCGCGCCGGAGGCCGCCGTGGCGCTTTATTCGCTCGGCTCTCCCAAAGTTCTCGACCGCGCGACCGCCGAGATCGTCGCCCGGCTGCGGGAATGGCGGCTGGTCGGGGCGGATACCGACGTGCTCGATATCGGCTGCGGCATCGGCCGCATCGAGCGCGCGCTGGCTCCCGATCTGCGCTCGATCACCGGAATCGATCTGTCGCCGGGGATGATCGCCGAGGCGCAGGTGCGTTGCCGGGGCCTCGGCAATGTCGCGTTTCTCTGCACGGAGGGATGCGATCTCGCGGCTTTTGCCGGAAGACGGTTCGGTCTCGTCCTCGCGGTCGATGCGTTCCCGTATCTGGTCGCGGCCGGTTCCGGGATCGCGGCGCGGCATGTCGCCGACGCCGCCTTGTTGCTCGATCCGGGCGGGGCGCTGGCGATCCTCAACTATTCGTATCGCGGCGATCTCGACGCCGACCGCGCCGATATCGCGGGTCTCGCAGCCGCGCACGGGTTTGTTGTCGAGCGCAACGGCACAAGCGATTTTGCGCTATGGGACGGCGCGACGTTTCTGCTCCGTAAAATCGTCCGATGACGATGCCACCGCGCCGCCCGACCTCGATCAAATCCCGGCTTCAGTGATAAAAGATACCGGCCGTTTTGCTATTAAGCAGACAGCCCTCGTACAGAAACGGGATGGGGAGGCGGAAAATGATGCGGGTTGCTCTGAGTTTTGCCCTCGTGGTGCTGCTGGTGATGCCGGCGTTGGGTCAAACCTCGCCGACCCGGGTGCGCGGGACGGTCGAAAAGCTCGACGGTCAGACCCTGGCGGTCAAGACGCGCGAAGGCCCGGTCGTCACGATCGCGCTGGCACCGAACTTCGCCGTGAACGGGATCGTCAAAAAGGAGCTGGGGGATATCAAACAAGGCGATTACGTCGGCATCGCCTCCGCGAAGGGCACCGACGGCAAATTGCACGCCCTTGAGGTGCTGATCTTTCCCGAGGCGATGCGCGGCGCCGCCGAGGGCCAGTTTCCGTGGGACCTCCAGCCCGAGAGCCTGATGACCAACGCCGCGGTGGCGGGCATTGCCGCGGCCCCGGCCGGGCGCACGCTGAAGCTCCGGTACAAGGGCGGGGAATCCGAGATCGCGGTCGGGCCGGACGCCCCGGTCGTGACGTTCCAGCCCGCCGATACAAGCCTGTTGAAACCCGGCACGACGGTGTTCATCGTGGCGCAGAAACAGCCCGACGGCAGCCTGACCGCGGCGCGGGTCACGGCCGAAAAGGACGGCGTCAAGCCGCCGATGTGACACAATCGCCCGGTATCCTCGCGCGATGACCTACCCGTGGAAAGATCATGCCGGGCGAACCTCGCCGCTCAAGCTGGCGGTTTTTGTCGCGCTGTTCGCGCCGGCGCTGTGGATCGCGACCGCCTTCGCCCTGGACTGGCTCGGGCCGCGTCCGCTTACCGAGGCGATCCATCAGCTCGGGTTGTGGGCGATCCGGCTGATTTTCCTGGCGCTGGCAGTGACGCCGCTGCGCCATATTTTGAACTGGTCGCGGCTGCTGGTCGTGCGCCGGATGATCGGCGTTGCCGCCTCTGCCTATGCGATCGCCCATCTCGGGCTGTATGCCGCCGACGAGGCTTTCGACCTCGCCAAGGTCGCGACCGAGATCGTGCTGCGGATCTATCTGACGATCGGTTTTGCCGCTGTGCTCGGGCTGGCGGCGCTGGCCGCGACCTCGACCGACGGCATGATCCGCCGCCTCGGCGCGCGTCGCTGGCGACGCCTGCACCTTCTCGTCTATGCGATCGCGCTGCTCGCGGTTGTTCATTACTGCATGCAGTCGAAGCTCGATCTGTGGGAGCCGACGATCATGGCCGGGCTCTATGGGTGGCTGATCGGTTACCGGGTGCTGGCGCGTCCTGTCGGGGCGCGCACGCGCCTGTCGCTGCTCGGGGTCGCCGCGCTGGGTGTCACGGTCGCGGTGCTGACCGCGCTTGGCGAGGCGGTTTATTTCCGGATCGCCTACGGCGCCGATCCGATGCTCGTCATCGCCGCGAACTGGTCGCTCGATACCGGGCTGCGCCCGGCGGTTGTCGTGCTCGCCGTGACCCTTGCCGTTGCCGCTGCGGGCGGGCTGCGTCGACTGGTCGCGCTGCGGCCGGAGCGGCGGGCGCGCTACGCCTGAGAGGCCCGGCGATGGACGGGAAGACCCCCGGCGCGGACCGGGCCGCCTTTGTGCGCGAAGTGATGGCGGTGTTTGACGAATTGCCGGCGCCGCTGCGCGACGCGATCAACTACGCGCCCGAGCCGCTCGACCCGAAAGCCCTCGCCGCTTTGTGCCGGCGGCACGGAGCCGGCAACGTGGTCGCGATGATCGAGCTGAAGCTGCGCCGCGGCGTTGGACGATGACAACGGCTCCGTTGTTGATCGCTGTGAATCGGCCGCCGCGCATCGCCGCTCCTGATTACTTGCAGGGATCGGGCGGTATCGTCAGCCCGATCAGCGTTTCGGCGGCCCGGTCGAGTCTGTCCAGATTGCGGCACATCTCGATCAACCGCTCGAACTGCGCCTCGCCGATCGCGATGCCGGGGGCGATCGGGCGGATGCGGCGCGCCTCTTCCTCGAAATCCCAGATGAATTCGCGCCCCGTGCCTTCGCGCGTGTAGCTGCGCCCGTCCTTGGTAAAGATCGTGATGCGCGGCCCGAACAGGGTGCGGCCGACCGAAGGGATCAGCGTTACACGCCGCATCAGGTCGAGCACCTCGGGCGGGTCGCTCTCACCGGGGCCGGGGGTCGCCTGGCGCAGCATCGGGAAGCCGCGCGTCGCCGCGCCGTAAGCCGTGAAATACGGCGTGCTGCCGATCTCCGGGGCGCCCCCGATGCCGCGGCTCGCGATCGGAAAAGCCGGGCTCGGATACTCGGTCTCCATCCAGTTGACGACCGCCTCGATCCGGTCGATCTGCTCATAGGTAATGCCGTGCTCCGCGCAGAGCTGCGCGGTCACATCGACATGCGCGATGTTGTACCCGGCGGTCGAATAGACCCGGTACAGCGTTTCGAGAAACATCCAGTCGCGGCCGAGTCCTTTGGTGATCGCCATGATGTCGGCGCGGTTTTTGCCGGTGAAGCTGTAGCGCAAGTTGCCACGATTGTTGCCGATATAGGAGTGATAAAATCCGGCCTCGCCTTCGAGCACGGTCTCCCCGCCGGGCGTGCCGTGCTTGGCGAGCGCCACCGCGAGCAGCGCGTTGCGTACCGCGCCGCCCTCGCGCAGCGATCGGCCGCCGCTGCGGATGCCTTCGAGATTGCCCGCGGCGAGGTTGACGCATTGCGCGATCGCGTCGTGCACCTTGCCGGCGTCGAAGCCCTGGATTTTGGCCGCCGCGACCGCCGCACCGAAAATCCCGAAGACCGGCCCGGCGTGAAACCCGCGCGCCATCACGCTCGGAATGAATTCTGAGGCCATGCGCTCCATGACCTCGTAGCCGGCGGCAATCCCGGTCAGAAACGCTTTTCCCGATGCGCCACTCGTCTCGGCGGCGGCGAGCGCGGCCGGGAGGATCGCGGTGCCGGGATGGGTCAGCATGCAGAACGTATCCCATTTGCCGCCGGCGAAGATCGTCTCGGCGTTGACAAAGGCGGCGCCGGCCTTGGTCAGTTTCGCGCCGTGGCACAGCACCGTCGCCGCCCCGCCGCCGCCCGCCTCCTCCTCCCGCATCAGCGCCAGCGCCTGCCGGCTCGCCGGCATGTCGTGCGCGACCAGCGCCGAGGCCAGCGCCTGCAACGTCACCCCCTTGGCGCGATCGACGACCGCGGGAGGCAGGGCGTCGTAGGTCAGATCGGCGACAAAAGCGGCGAATTGACGGCTCAGCGACATGGCGGCCTCCGATATTCCGACAAGTAGCGGGTAGGGCGGAAAAGCGCAGTGCATTCCGCCGACTCTTACGGCTGCGAAAAAGAAGGCGGAATACGCTTCGCTCTTCCGCCCTACACCTGCCGAAACAAGGCCGTTACGCCATCCCCTCGCGCACCAGCGGGTTGCGCAATGTGCCGATGCCGGTGATCTCGATCTCGCAGACATCGCCGTGCTTCAGGTTGCGCGGCCAGCCATCGGTGCCCATCCACACGACATCGCCGGGATGGAGCGTCAGGTATTGCGACATACGGGCGAGGAATTTCGCGACGCCGTGGATCATGTTGTTGGTGCGGAAATGGTCGGCGACCTCGCCGTTGACCCGCACGATCGTCTCGGCCGCGTCGAGGTCGAAATCGGTCTCGATCCACGGTCCCATCGGCTTGAACGTGTCGCTGTTCTTGGCGCGCCACAAGGTGCGGTCGCCGCGCTGCCAGGTGCGCTCGCTCATGTCGTTGCCGATCGTCCAGCCGAGCACGCAGGACAGCGCGTCGCTCTCGGTCAGGTTTTTCGCTTTCTTCCCGATCACCGCGACGAGTTCGGCCTCGTACTGCACGAGTTCGCCGGCGTCCTTCGGGATGACGATATTCTCGTTGTGCGCGATCAGCGCGTTGTTGGCGCGGTAACCGATATCGGCATAGGGCGGCAGCTCGGGTTCGCGGCCGAGCTTTTTCGCCGCCTCGGTGACATGCTCGGGGTAGTTGAGCCCGGCCGCGTAGAACGTCTTCGGGATTACCGGCACCAGGAATTTTACCGCATCGAGCCGCCGCCGTGTCGCGGTGCGCTCGTACCCGGCGAACGGGTCGCCCCTGACCTCGACGACCTCGTCGCCCTCGATGATGCCGTAGGAGTCGCTTCCGTCCGCCTCGTATTTGAGCCAGCGCATCTTTCCTCTCCCCGCCAGAGCCGGTGTCCGGCGATCATAACCGGGAAGAAGAATAGCGGCGCGGGCGATCAATAGCGATGGCGGCGGGGCGTCATGCGCTGGCGTACCGGGTTGCGCCTGCCTATGTCGTATTGTGCAGCGATGAGGCGCGAGGAGGCGGGTGACATGGAGGCCGCGATCGGATCGGCAACGAGGCCGGACAACGAGGAACCGCTGCTGCGCGAGACGCTCGACGGCGGCGTATTGCGTCTGACGATGAACCGGCCGGCGGCGCGCAACGCGCTGTCGATCGCACTTATGGAAGCATTGCGGCGGGCGCTCGACACTGCCGCGGCACAGCGGGAGTGCCGGGTCGTTGTCATCGCGGGCGCCGGACCGGCTTTTTGCGCCGGGCACGATCTGCGCGAACTGCGCGGCGATCCGAGCCGCGCCTTCTACGAACGCACTTTCGCCTGTTGCAGCGCGCTGATGCAGCAGATCCTGGCCTTACCAAAGCCGGTCATCGCCGAAATCCACGGCATCGCCACGGCGGCGGGTTGCCAGTTGGTCGCCACCTGCGACTTGGCCGTGGCCGCCGAGGACGCCCGCTTTGCGACGCCGGGGGTCAATATCGGACTGTTCTGCTCGACGCCGATGGTGGCGCTGACCCGCGCCGTCGGGCGCAAGCCGGCAATGGAGATGCTGCTGACCGGCGAGCTGATCGACGCCGCGACCGCGAAGGCGCTCGGGCTGGTCAACCGGATCGTGCCTTCCGCCGATCTGAGCGCGGCGACGCTGGATTTGGCCCGCCGGATCGCGGCCAAATCCGCCTTCACCGTGGCGATCGGCAAGGAGGCATTTTATCGGCAGGCCGAGATGGGGCTGGCCGACGCGTATCGCCATGCCGGCGAGGTCATGACCCGCAACATGCTGGCGCGCGACGCCGGCGAGGGGATCGACGCGTTTCTCGCGAAGCGGCCTCCGGTCTGGCAGGACGCTTGACTCAGGGCTATATCCGACCGGATCGGGTCACCCTATCATGTCGTCTTGGCCGGGCTTGGCCCGGCCACCCACGAGCCACTTGGCAGAATGGTTGCAGTTGCTCGTGGATGCCCGGCCCAAGGCCGGGCACGAACGAGGAGATGTGATCGCCCCTTAACGAATACTGCTCTAAAGACGGAGGGCCGATCGGCGCCGATGCCGTATGCCAGTCTGCGCGAGTTCATAACCCGTCTCGAAGGCGCCGGGCGGCTGGTGCGGGTCCGGGCGCCGGTCTCGCCCTACCTCGAAATGACCGAGATTCAGACCCGGCTGCTGGCCGAGGGCGGGCCGGCGGTGCTGTTCGAGAACGTGATGCATCCAAACGGGTCGATGCCGGTTCTTGTGAACCTGTTCGGCACCGTCGAGCGCATCGCCTGGGGCATGGACCGCGAACCGCACGAGTTGCGGGCGGTCGGCGAGACGCTGGCCTTTCTGAAGCAGCCCGAACCGCCCGGCGGCTGGCGCGAGGCGCTCGACATGCTGCCATTGCTCAAGACCGTGATGGCAATGCGGCCGCGCACGGTCTCGTCCGCGCCGTGCCAGGAAATCGTCCTGCGCGGCGACGACATCGACCTCGGCCGTTTACCGATCCAGACCTGCTGGCCCGACGAGCCGGCGCCGCTGATTACCTGGCCGCTGGTCGTCACCAAGGGTCCGGGCACGTCGCGCGAGGACAATTTCAATCTCGGCATCTACCGGATGCAGGTGACCGGCCGCGACACGACGCTGATGCGCTGGCTACGGCATCGCGGCGGGGCGCAGCATCACCGGCGCTGGGGACAGCAGAAGCGCGAGCCGCTGCCCGCCGCCGCGGTGATCGGGGCGGACCCCGGCACGATCATCGCGGCGGTGACGCCGGTTCCCGACACGCTGTCGGAATACCAGTTCGCCGGTCTCTTGCGCGGTCGCCGCGTCGAGCTGGTCGATTGCAAAACGGTGCCGCTCAAGGTGCCGGCGAGCGCCGAAATCGTCCTCGAAGGGCATGTCTCGCTCGACGAATACGGCGACGAAGGCCCCTACGGCGACCACACCGGTTATTACAACGCGGTCGAACAGTTCCCGGTGTTCCGCGTCTCGGCGATGACGATGCGGCGCGACCCGATCTATCTCTCGACCTTTACCGGCCGCCCGCCCGACGAACCCTCGGTGCTCGGCGAGGCGCTCAACGAGGTGTTTATCCCGCTGTTGCAGCAGCAGTTTCCGGAGATCGTCGATTTCTGGCTGCCGCCGGAGGGCTGCTCGTACCGCATCGCGGTCGTCTCGATGCGCAAGAGCTATCCCGGTCACGCCAAGCGCGTGATGATGGCGGTCTGGTCGTTTCTGCGCCAGTTCATGTACACGAAATTCGTCATCGTCGTGGACGACGACATCGACGCGCGCGACTGGAAGGACGTGATGTGGGCGATCTCGACCCGCATGGACCCGGTGCGCGACACGCTCCTGGTCGAGAACACGCCGATCGACTATCTCGACTTCGCCTCTCCGAAATCCGGTCTCGGCGGCAAGATCGGTCTCGACGCGACCAGCAAGATGCCCCCCGAGACGCATCGCAACTGGGGCCGCCCGATCCGCATGGCGGACGACATCGTCGCCGAGGTAACGCGCAAATGGGCCGATTACGGCCTACCCGGCAGCGGCAGGCCGATCTGGAAATGACCATCCGCCGCGCGAAGACCGGTTTTGCCCCAGAGCCGACTTCGCCAGAACGCACGTGACCGACGAAGTTGCACTATTAACTGACATCGTTGTAACCTCTCGCAAGCAGCCGCGCCCGCAGAGAGTACCCTCGAGAAGCTGATGGAAGGAGGTTGATCTCCATCCGGCCGTAACGATGCTTCGGCCGTCGGTAGCGATGTGTACCGAGCTAAAAATATAGTCAGCACCAGAAACCATGCCAGATAATGAACGTAGAGGGAGTAACTCAATGCACGCTCATCGACCGTTTGCACCCGATGCCGTGTTTGCATCCGGCCCGACATATGGGTTAACGCCACCGCAGGTCCTAGCCGCGCCGTCGCGTTACATCCAGGGCGACGGTGTCCTCACTCAGCTCGGTCGTTATCTGGCGCTGGTCCCGAGTCGATGCACGGCAGTCCTTATCAGTGCGGGCGGACAACAGCGCGATGGCACACGTATAGCGCGCGGGCTTGATGCGGCGGGTATTGCGAATGTGTTCGTAACTTTTGGTGGTGAATGTTCGTTCTTCGAGATCGAGCAGGCCGTGGCAGCCGTACGAAACAGCGGGCTGGCGGTGGACAGCTTAATCGCGGTCGGCGGCGGTAAATGTATCGATGCGGGCAAGTGCGTCGCCTATCGCTTGAACGTACCGATAATCAGTTGTCCATCACTTGCTTCAAACGACGCCCCTTGTTCAGCGGTGTCGGTTATCTATACACCGGAAGGCGTCACCGAGGCGCTGGAATTCTTTCCACAAAATCCGGCGCTGGTTGTAGTCGATACGCGCATAGTTGCGGACGCACCGCTGCGTTATCTCATTTCAGGGATGGGCGATGCGATGGCTACTTGGTATGAGGCCCGCACCTGCCTTGATAATCCCTCGGCACGCAATGTGCTCGCGGCACGCCCCACTTTGGCCGCCGCGGCGCTCGGCGAATTGTGCGCCAAAACCCTGTACACTGAGGGTGTTGCCGCCGCAGAAGCAGTGCGGCGGTGCGAAGTGACGCCTGCGCTCAATCACGTTGTCGAAGCCAATACATTACTGAGTGGGCTCGGCTTTGAAAGCGGGGGTCTTGCCGCGGCGCACGCGGTCGCACAGGGTTTGACTGTCCTCTCCCGGGTCCACACGAACTTCCTGCACGGTGAGATGGTTGCTATGGGGCTAATGACGCAGCTCGTGCTCGAACAGCGCCTCGATGAAGCGACGCAAGTCGCTGAGTTTCTGTGCGCAGTGGGGTTGCCGGCGCATCTCGGCCACCTGACGTTAGATGCGACTCAAGCTGCCGATCTCGAAGCCGTCATGAACGGTGCAACTCTCATGCCCTTTCTGGCCAACGAACCCTTCGCGGTAACACCGGATGCTTTGGTGGCGGCGACTATTGAAGCAGATCGGCTTGGCAAAGAGGTAGTGCGGAAGGTCGGTGACGCGGCTTATCGGAGCATTCACGTCAACGTCGCTTGATTTTGAGGCACGGCCGACAAAGCTCCCATTTCCACACCCCGGAGCGGTATGCGCTGAGCTTGCTGCATGGCGAGATAAAGTCAATTCTCGAACATAAACCGGCTTCAGCCGCAGGGTCCGCTTTCGGCAATGCGGCTGGCAGGGCTTGCCGCCGTGGCCCTGTAGCCCTCGAAAACGGGTGCAGCTGCGCTATGTGAAGGAAGGGTGTCGGGCGGCCGGAGGGGTCGCGACGCGGCGCCGCCGCGCGGAGGTTGTGATGGCCGGCCAGAAAATCGACGGCGACACCGCAAACGACATTGATCTCTTGCACGATTTGATCGGGCGCGCGCTGCGGCAAGGAGCCGACGCGGCCGACGCCGTCATGTTCGAGGGCATCTCGCTGTCGCATGCAAGCCGCCTCGGCAGGACCGAAAAGCTCGAACGCTCGGAGAGCCGCGATCTCGGGCTGCGGGTGCTGATCGGCAAGCGGCAGGCGATGGTGTCGAGCAGCGACCGCTCGCCAAAGATGCTCGACGAACTCGTCGAGCGCACGATCGCGATGGCGCGCGCCGTTCCCGAGGACCCGTTTATCGGTCTGGCCGACCCCGGCGAGGTCGCGCAGGACTGGCCCTCCCTCGACATGCTCGATCCGGTCGAGCCGAGCGCCGAGACCCTGATCGAGCGCGCGCGGGCAGCCGAGGACGCCGCGCTCGCGGTCGAAGGCGTCACTAATTCCGAGGGCGCCGAGGCCGGCTGGGGGCGCTCGCGGATCGCGCTGGTCGCCTCGAACGGGTTCGCGGGCGGCTATGCCGGGTCGCATCACGGGGTCAGCGTTTCGGTGATCGGCGGCTCCGGCGCGGAGATGGAGCGCGACTACGATTTCGCGAGCGCGGTTCATGCCGGCGATCTGCGCGACCCCGCCGAGATCGGCCGCAATGCCGGCGAGCGCACCGTCAGACGGCTCGGTGCGCGCAAGATGCCGACTTCGCGCGTTCCGGTCGTTTTCGATCCGCGCGTCGCGCGCGGCCTGATTTCGCACCTCTTGGGAGCGATTTCGGGTCCGTCGATCGCGCGCGGCACGAGCTTTCTGAAGGACAGGCTCGGGCAACGCATCTTCCCCGAGGCGATCACAATCACCGAAGACCCGCACCGAACGCGCGGCCACCGCTCGAAACCATTCGACGCCGAGGGTCTGCCGAACCGGCGGCGGGCGCTGATCGACAACGGGGTGCTGACGACGTGGCTGCTCGACCTGCGCTCGGCGCGTCAGCTCGGGATGACAAGCACCGGCCACGCGGCGCGCGGCACCGCCTCGCCGCCCTCGCCGGCGGCCACCAATGTCTGGATCGAACCCGGCGCAGCGAGCCCCTCAGAGTTGATGGCCGACATCAAGAATGGGTTCTATGTCACTGAACTAATGGGGATGGGGGTCAACGGCATCACCGGCGATTACAGCCGCGGCGCCGCCGGTTTCTGGATCGAGAACGGGCGGATCGCCTTCCCGGTCAGCGAGATGACCGTCGCCGGCAATCTCAAGGAGATGTTCGCGCACCTCGTCGCCGCCAACGATCTCGAATTCCGCACCGGCGCCGATTCGCCGACCTTGCGGATCGACGATTTGACCGTCGCCGGTTCTTGAATTCAGCCGCTAAGGACGGGAGGGGCGATGTCGCACGCCATGCACGATGCGTTCAATCCGCCCGGTTTCATCGTCGGCCCGAAACAAAATTAAATAGCGTCCGTGTACCGCTATTCGGATGCCGGTACCGAGTTCCGCTCGCAACGCGTACATTCGCGGCGCATTAACGATCGCCGAGCAATGTTCGCGCAGCTCGTCCAAGAACGTCAGCGCCCGCGCGGGGTTGTCGCGGGCGATGTAGTCTCCGATTTCTTCGAGGTCAGCCTCGGCGCGCGGTGAAAAGACGAGCCGCGCCACTATTCCTCCGCCATTGCGGCGTACTTCGCGCGCAGCCGCGCGAATACGAGGTCGGCGTCGATCCCTGCACCGCTCTCGGCCCCTTCCTGAACGAGCCGCCGCATGTCCGCCAGTTCCACTTGCGCAAGCTGGCGCTTCAACTTCCAGTCCCGCAGCGCGTCGCGGATGACTTCATCGGCGCTCGCATAGTCGCCGCTGGCGACGGCATCGCGGATCAGGGCCGCAGTATCCTCCGGCAATGCCACGGTAATCGTGTCGTCCTTTGTCATTGGGACCTCCTGCTTTAAAATAATTACCCGCAACTTCCCGCCTCCGCAAAGCGCGGCGCCAGACTCCGCTCAGGTAGCGCCGGGCCTTGCCAATCCCGCTTCCCCCCTCTAACACTGAGCCGGGGGCTGATGCGCGACAATCCACACAATCCGCATTCTCGCTCGGCCGCGCTGGTCCGCCGCCTGGGGCGAGATTTCATTTGGCGGCACTGGCGCCGCATCGCGCTGGCGCTGCTGTGCATGGTGGTGGCGGGCGGCAGCACGGCGTCGCGCGCCTGGCTGATGGAGCCGGTGCTCGACCGCATCTTTATCGCCAGGGATTCGTCGCTGCTGCTGCTGATCGCCGGCGCCGCGCTGGGTCTGGCCGTCGTCAAGTCGCTGGCAGATTACGGCCAGACCGTGCTGATGAACCGGGTCGGCCAGCGCGTCATTACCGATGTGCAGAGCGCGATGTTCGCCCGCCTGATCCACAGCGATCTCTCGTATTTTCACGCCCACCCGAGCGGCGCGCTGATCTCGCGCTTTATGAACGATGTCTGGCTGCTGCGCGGCGCGGCGGCCAATGTGCTGACCGGGATTGGCAAGGACGCGCTGACCCTCGTCTTTCTGGTCGCCGTGATGGTCTACCAGGACTGGTCGATGGCGCTTGTCGCGTTTATCGCGCTGCCGCTGGCGATCCGCCCGGTCGTCAGGATCGGCCGGCGGATGCGGCGCGTCTCGGCCGACACGCAGACCGAGCAGGGCCAGTTGACGACGCTGCTGAACCAGACCTTTCAGGGCGCCCGGCACGTCAAAGCCTATGGGATGGAGGCATACGAACAGCGCCGCGCGGCATCGCTGTTCGAGCGCATCTACCATCTGATCGATCGCGCCAGCCGCACGCGCGCCCGCGCCGGCCCGATAATCGAAGCGCTCGGCGGTGCGGCGATCGCGCTGGTGATCCTCTACGGCGGGCACCAGGTCATCGCCGGGGCGAGCACGCCCGGCGCGTTCTTCTCGTTTATCACGGCGCTGCTGCTCGCCTATCAGCCGGCGAAAAGCCTGGCCAACCTGAATGCGTCGTTGCAGGAAGGGCTAGCGGCGGCGCAGCGGGTTTTCGAGGTGCTCGATCTTGAACCCGCAATCCGCGACACGCCGGGCGCGCATCCGCTGCGGATTCGCGGCGGCGAACTGCGCTTCGAAGAAGTGCGCTTTGGCTATCAGCCCGGCACCGTAGCGCTTGACGGGATCTCATTGACCGTTCCGGCGGGCGGCACGGTCGCGCTGGTCGGTCCGTCCGGAGCCGGCAAATCGACGCTTCTCAATCTGATCCCGCGATTCTATGACGCCGATGCCGGCCGCATCCTGATCGATGGGCAGGAAATCGCCACGGTGACGCTCGCCTCGCTGCGCGGGGCGATCGCCTTGGTCTCGCAGGAGGTCAGCCTGTTCGACGACACGGTGCGCGCCAATATCGGATATGGCAGGTTCGGCGCGCCGGATGCCGATATCGAGGCTGCCGCGACCGCTGCCGCCGCCGATTTCTTTATCCGCGACCTGCCGCAGGGCTACGACACGCCGGTCGGCGAGCACGGGATCAGGCTCTCGGGCGGGCAGCGGCAGCGTATCGCGATTGCGCGCGCGATGCTGAAGAATGCGCCGATCCTGCTGCTCGACGAAGCGACCTCGGCGCTCGACACCGAGTCGGAACGGCAGGTGCAGGCGGCGCTGCGCAGCCTGATGCGCGGCCGGACGACGATCGTCATCGCGCACCGCCTTTCGACGGTGATCGATGCCGATCTGATCTGCGTCATGGATCGCGGACGGATCGTCGAAACCGGCAGGCATGCGCAACTGCTCGCCCGCAACGGTTTGTATGCGCGGCTGTACCGCACGCAATTCGCCGCGGAACAGCAGGCGGCTCCGCTGGTCGCCGCCGCGGGGGGCGCGTGAGAAGCGCGCGGCGCTGGGCGCGTCGGGTGCTGCGCAGCACCCGCCTTCGCGCCGTCTTGTGCTGGGCGATCCAGCTCTATATCCGCCTCGTCCACGCCACCAACCGTTGGCAGATTGAGGGCGAGGAGTGGCCGCGCCGGCTGCGCCGCGAGGGACGCGGGTTTATTTTGGCTTTCTGGCACGGCCGTCTGCTGATGATCCCGATGGCCTGGCAGCGGCTCGCCCCGATGCACATGCTGATCTCGGCGCATCGCGACGGAAGGATCATTGCCGATGCGGTCACCTATTTCGGCGTCCAGTCGATCCCCGGCTCGACGCGGCGCGGCGGGTCGGCGGCGCTGCGCCGGATGCTGAAGCGGCTCGAAGCCGGCGAGTGCGTCGGCATCACGCCGGACGGGCCGCGCGGTCCGGCAACGGTCGCGAGCATCGGCATCGTCAACCTCGCCCGCCTGGCCGGCGCCCCGATCGTCCCGATCGCCTGCGCCACCAGCCGCCGCAGGGTCTTGAACAGCTGGGACCGCTTTAATCTTGCGCTGCCGTTCGGCCGCGGGATTTTTATCTGGGGCGAGCCGATCGAGATCGCGCCCGATCTCGATGCGTCCGGGATCGAACAAGCGCGGCTGCTCGTCGAGACCCGAATGAACGAGATGGCGCGCGAGGCCGATCGCCGCGCCGGTCATAAAGCGGCGCTGCGGAGCGCAGCCCAGATTGATGCGAGGCGAGCCGATGCGCCGGCCGGGAGCGGTCCTCGGTCGCGATCCGATACCGCTCCCGATTGTCCCCCGCTTGCGGTGGAGAACGGGTTGCCGGCCGGAGAAAGGCGGCGTTCTTGAATTCGGCGCCCTGGCCCTTGGCGTATCGCGCCGCGACCGCCGCCGCGACCCCGCTGGTGCGGTTCTATCTGCACGCGCGCAGCCGACGCGGCAAGGAAGACCGCGAGCGGATCGCCGAGCGCTACGGCATCGCCGGCACCGATCGACCGAGCGGCAGACTGATCTGGTTTCATGCCGCCAGCGTCGGCGAAGCGCATTCGGTGCTGGCCCTGATCGAGCGGATCACCGCGCAGCGCCCCGGCATCGAGGTCCTGATGACGACCGGAACCGTGGCGTCGGCGCGGCTGCTCTCGGAGCGGTTGCCGGGTCGTGTCCGCCACCAGTTCGTGCCGGTCGATCTGCCGGGCGCGGTGGATCGGTTTCTCGACCACTGGCGTCCCGATCTTGCAATCTGGGTCGAGTCCGAGCTGTGGCCCAATCTGGCGCTTGCGACGCAACGACGCGGCATTCCGATGCTGTTGCTCAACGGCCGCCTGTCGGCGCGGTCGTTCAGACAGTGGCGCCGAATGCCGGGACTGATCCGGCCGGTGCTGCAGGCTTTCGCGCTGTGCCTGGCCCAGGACGAGCGGCAGGCCGCGCGATTTCGGGCGCTCGGCGCGCGCGACGCAACGAGCGTCGGAGATTTGAAGGCGGCTTCCGCCTCGCTTGCCGCCGATCCGGCGGAACTCGCAGTCCTGCGGAGCCGGATCGGCGATCGTCCGGTCTGGATCGCCGCGAGCACGCATCCCGGTGAAGAGGAAATCGCTGCCGCCGCGCATCGCCGAATCGTGCGCGCGCATCGCCGGCTTCTGACAATCATCGCGCCGCGCCATCCGGCGCGGGGCGGGGCGATCGCCGAGACGCTCCGCAGCGAAGGTTTGAACGTCGCCCGGCGCGGCGTTGGCGAGGCGCCTTGCGGCGAGACCGATATCTATCTCGCGGACACGCTGGGCGAATTGGGGCTGATGTTTCGGATCGGCGATATCGCCTTTATCGGCGGATCGCTGGTCGCGAAAGGCGGGCACAACCCGTTCGAGGCGGCGCGGCTTGGCTGCGCCGTCCTGCATGGCGGCGATATGAGCAACTGCGCCGCAATGGTCGCTGCGCTCGACCGGGCGGGCGCGGCGCTGACGGTGTGGGACGCCGAGAGCCTTGCCGAAACGGTGACGCGCCTGCTCGCCGATCCTGGCGAGCGCCGCGCGCGCGCGGCGGCGGCGGCGCGGGTCGCGGCCGCGGGGTCCTGCGTTCTCGACAAGGTGCTTTTCCGCCTCGCGCCATGGCTGGATGCGCTCGCCCCTGCCGCACAACCTGGAGCGTCGCGCGGCATGTGGCGGACAGACGGCGTTTTGCAAGCGGCGGTCGAGGATGCGCGCCCCTGAATTCTGGGATGCGCCGCCCGGACTTGCCGCCGGGCTTCTGGCGCCGCTCGGGGTCGTCTGGAACGGCGCCGGGGTGCTGTGTCGCGCCGTCGCGCGTCCGTATCGGGCACCGGTGCCGGTCGTTTGCGTCGGCAATCTGGTCGCCGGAGGCTCGGGGAAGACACCCGTCGTTCTGTCGCTTGTCGAATTGCTCGCTGGAAGCGGCGTCGCGGCGCATGTCGTGACGCGCGGTTATGGCGGGCGGCTCGCCGGGCCGGTGCGTGTCGATCCGACCCGGCACGACGCCGTTTCGGTCGGCGACGAGGCGCTGTTGCTGGCGCGACGCGGGCCGTGCTGGGTGGCGCGTGACAGGGCCGCGGGATGCCGCAAAGCGGCGGCGGCCGGCGCACGGCTCATCATGCTCGACGACGGGTTTCAGAACCCGGGGATCGCAAAGGACCTGTCGCTTCTCGTCATCGACGCCGAATACGGGTTCGGCAACGGGTGCGTCATCCCGGCCGGGCCGCTGCGCGAACCGGCCGGGACGGGCCTGGCGCGGTCCGATGCCGTCGTCCTGATCGGGGACGGCGAACCGCCGGAAGCGGTGCGCGCGGCGCGACGGCCGGTCTTGCGGGCCGATTTCGAGCCGGTGGACGCAACCCGGTTTTGCGGAATAAAAGCGTTGGCCTTCGCCGGGATCGGCCGACCGGAAAAATTTTTCGCCAGCCTGCGGCGGGAAGGGGCCGAGATTGTCGCGGCGCATCCGTTCCCCGATCATCATCGGTTCAGCCCCGCTGAATTGGCCGAGCTGCGCCGCAACGCGGAGCGCGCCGGCGCGCGGCTGGTGACGACCGCGAAAGACTGGGTCCGGCTTCCCGTGGAGGCGCGCGACGGGATCGAGATGTTCGAGGTCGCGCTCCGCTGGCGCGATCCGGCCGCGCTTGCCGCGCTGCTCGCGCCGGCCCTCCAACCGCGGAAAGGGCTGGCAAGCCGCGCCGCGCAGTGACATCGTTGCGGCGCGATTCAGCTCGCGGGAACCATCCGCCCGCCCCCATTCCGGACAGGAGCACCGATGCGGCTCAGCATTTTGGATGATTACCAGGGTGTCGCGCTCGACATGGCGGACTGGTCGCCGGTGCGGGCGCACGACGTCGAGATCGTCATCGAACGTCACCCGTTTGTCGACGAGGACGCCGCTTTGCGCGCGCTTGCCGATTCGGAGATCGTCGCGGCGATGCGCGAGCGGACGCCGTTTCCGCGCAGCCTTGTCGAGCGCCTGCCAAAGCTGAAGCTGCTGATAACCACCGGCATGCGCAACGCCTCGTTCGACATGGCCGCGCTGAAGGATCGCGGCGTCACGGTCTGCGGCACCGGGGGGCCGGGTGGCGGCAACGAGGACACCGCCGAGCTGACCTGGGGTCTGATCCTCGGGGCGGCCCGCCGCATCGCCGAGGATCACGCGATCATGCGGCACGGCGGATGGCAGACCCATATCGGCCATCGGATCGCGGGCAACACGCTGGGCCTGTTGGGTCTCGGCCGGCTCGGCGGCGCGGTGGCGCGGGTCGGGCTGGCCTTCGGCATGAAGGCGATCGCCTGGAGCCAGAACCTGACCGCCGAAAAAGCCGCCGAACAAGGGGTCGAGCGGGTCGAAAAGGACGAGCTGTTTCGCCGCTCGGACATTCTCTCGGTGCATCTCGTGCTCAGCGAGCGCAGCCGCGGTCTGGTCGGGGCGCGCGAGATCGGGCTGATGAAACCGAGCGCGATCCTGGTCAACACCTCGCGCGGCCCGATCGTCGATACGGCGGCAGTGATCGACGCGCTCAAGGCGGGGCGGCTCGCCTATGCCGGGTTCGATGTCTACGACAAGGAGCCGCTGCCGATCGATCATCCGTTGCGGCGGGTGCCGAACGTGATCCTGACCCCGCATATCGGCTACGTCACCGAAGAGAATTACCGCAGCTCGTACCCGCAAATCGTCGAGAACGTCCTCGGCTTTCTCGACGGCAAGCCGGTTCGGGTCATCTGAGCAACCCTCGTGCGATGAACGGCGACCGGCCGACGATCCGTCCGTCGCGCGACGAGGATATCCCGGCGATCGCGGCGATTTATGCGCATCACGTCTTGCACGGGGTCGCGTCCTTCGAGGAGGCGCCGCCCTCTTCCGGCGAAATGGGGCGACGACGGGACGAGGTTCTGTCCCACGGCCTGCCGTATCTGGTGGCCGAACGCGGCGGTCGGACCATCGGGTACTGCTATGCCGGGCTGTTTCGGCCGCGTATCGGTTATCGTTTTACGCTGGAGGATTCGATCTATGTCGATCCGGGCGAAATCGGACGCGGGATCGGACGCGCGCTGCTGGGGCAGGTGCTCGCGCGCTGCGAGGCGCTGGGCTACCGCCAGATGGTCGCGGTGATCGGCGGGCGCGAAACGGTGGCGTCGATCCGGCTTCACGAAGCGCTTGGGTTCGCCCATATCGGGGTATTCGAAGCGGTCGGGTTCAAATTCGGCCGCTGGATCGACATCGTCCTGATGCAGCGCACGCTCGGAGAGGGAGCCGCGACCCTTCCCGAATAGGGCGCCCGGCGCGGGACCCACGGCGAGGAACCGTCATGGCGCGCGAATTGGCTGATCCGACCGGGATCGGCGGCTATCATGCACATATTTATTATGACCCGCCGAGCCGGCCCGTCGCGGAGCGGTTGCGCGAGGAAATCGCGCATCGCTTTGCGGTCGAGCTTGGCCGCTGGCGCGACGAGCCGGTCGGCCCGCACCCGGTTTCGATGTATCAGATCGCCTTCGCACCCGAGGAGTTCGGCTGGCTGGTGCCGTGGCTGATGCTGAACCGCGGCGGTCTCGATGTCCTGGTCCATCCGCAGACCGGCGACGCCTATGCCGATCATACCGAACATGCCGTCTGGCTCGGTGCGAAGCTGCCGCTGCGCCTCGATGTGCTGCGCCGCGATCGGCCGGTCTGAACCGGCCGATCGGCCGCGTTGCGAGACGAGCGGTCAGAACACGCCGAGCAGCAGCAGCACGATCAGGATGATGAGCAGCACGCCGATGCCGCCGCTCGGGTAATAGCCCCATCCGCGACTATACGGCCAAGCCGGCACCAGGGCGATGATGAGCAGGATCAGAATGATCAGAAGGAAGAGGCTCATCGCGCAATCCCGTAAATGGCCCTTTGCCAAAAGCAAAACCTTTTACGGGAATTTTGGTTCCGTCGCTAACGCGGTGCGAGGCCCCCTCCTGGCGAAACCTTTACCAGGTGCGCACCGGCCCGCAATCGACGTGGACAAAACCGGAGCGCGGATAATAGCCGACCCCGCCGCAGCGCAGGCTGAGCGCGGCGCCGCGCACTTGCGGCAGATCGCGGCCTTCGGACCGCAGATCGAGCGCCATGCCGTGGACGTGATAGCTGTTGCTGGCCACCCCGGCGCCGCGCAGCCACATGCGATGGTTCGTCGTCGGCGATCGGTAGGCCGAGACGACCAGAAACGGGTCGTTGGTTTCGAGGCGGCGGCGCAGCATGCTCAATAGATCGAGCACGCCGGCATTCATCGGGCGCACCTCGTCGGTGCGATGGTCCCGCAACACCCAGTTGATGTCGCGCACCGCGTCGCGAATGTAGTGCCCATCGGCCCAGTAGACGGTGCGGACCCATTCCCCCGTATGAGTATTGTACAGCGATACCGAACGCGGCGCAAAGGAAATGGCCGGCGCGGGTCTGATAAAGGCCACCCCGGCAGCGACCAAGCCGGCGCCCAAGACCCCGCGTCGGGTCAGCAGAGATGATATCGGCAATGGCAGTCCCCCCAAATCCCCTGGAGGACGCCATACCATTGGCCAAGCGGTCAAACAAGCCTGTTAAGGTAAAACCCGAAGGCTTTACCGCCTCTTACGCGATATTTCTCCTCTCGGTTGGTCCTCAAGCGGCGGGTTTTTCACCCTCTGCGTTCGGCAGCCGGGTCATGCTGCGCGACGGGTACTTGCGGCGCTCGCTGCAGCCGGTGCCAGATTGCTTCGTCGCGCTCGTAAACATCTGGCGCAAAAGCGATCCCGCCTCCGGAATCGGGAAACGCGGTGTGATAGACAAGAAATGCCCGGATCGGCGTTGGCAGCGTCCGGCGAGAGGTGGACTCGCGCGCGATCGCCTTGCTGATCGCCTCGACGGGTTCGCCGAGCAGCAGGGAAGCGAGTTCGCGCGGGTTCTCGACCCGGACGCAGCCGTGGCTCTCGAAGCGATCGTCGCGTTTGAACAGCGCTTTTTTGGGCGTGTCGTGCAGATAGACGTCGAAACGGTTCACCGATTCGAATTTCAGCTGGCCGAGCGCGGCGCCCGGTCCCGGCAATTGCTGGATGCCGCCGTTCTGCCGCATGACCATGCGATTGCGCGCCAGATAGTTCGGGTCGCGCGCCAGCTTTGGCAGGATTTCCTTGGTCGCGATCGACCGCGGCACATACCACGGCGGGTTGAACAGCAGGCTGGTGATTGTTGTCTGCAACTCCGGCGTCTGCGTGTCGGTCTCGCCGACCACGACACGGGTCGCGAAGACCGGGCGGTTGTCGCGATACAATTCGAGACGCGCGGTCGGGATATTGACCCAGACGCGGTCGGCCGGAAGCTGCCGCGGCAGCCAGCGCTGGCGTTCCAGATTGACGATGATGGCGCGGCGCTGCGCCTCGCCGTCGCGGGGGGCGGCGCCGCCCTTGCGTGCCGCTTCGGGATTGTCGGGCCGATGGGATCGCAGCGCCCGTTGCAGCGCCAGGTAGGCCGGCGAGCGCGGCGCCAGCCCCTCGATCGCGGAAGCCGGGTCGGGGCTGTCGAGCGCCCGGGTCAGCATCGCGGCGATATCGACCGGCTCCGGCGTGAGGTCCTCGTCGTCATAACGGGCTTCGATCGGCACGGCGCCGCGCGCCAGGGCATCGGCATAACCAAGAAAGGCATCCGACAGCAGCAGATCGCGGTCGATCGGCGAGAAGGACGCCAGCTTGCGCAACAGGCCGGCGTGAAACAGCTCGGGATCGAGCCCGTGTTCGCCGGCGCGGAAAACGGCGCGGAGCAGCGCCTCGGCCTGCGCTTTCCGGTTTTCCCAAACCGGTTGGAATTGGTGCGTCGCGTAGAACTGCCGCAGCAGGGCGGGGCGCAGCTTCTGCCCGCCGATCCGCAATTCCGTCGCGCTGCCGATGCGGTCGCGGATCGGCGAGTCGATCGGGGCGGCGGCGGGCGCGGGAGCAGCCGGAGCGAGCAGCGAGACCGGGTCTCCGGGGGTCGCGGCAATGGCGGCGGTGGCCAGCATCCCGGCCAAAGCGGCGGCGCCGAGCACGACGGCGGCCCGCGCGGGTCTGTTGCGGCTGCTGAGGAGCCTGTACTGGGTAAGCAAGATCGCCTCGCCTGAAAGATGACCGCCGGACGCGGTATGATCGCATCGGCGTGCAAACGACACCGCCGATTCGTCGGTTCCCGGATGCGGGGAGCGGAATTTCATCATCAATACCCTGGAACGCAAGCCTCGTCCGCCGTCAAGATGCAGGATAACAGATGCGCAAATTCTTAAACTAACGGTTTCGCAACCTTCCGACACGATCGGCGGCGGCCATAAGCGGCGGCCCGAGGCTTGTCGCATCGGGACCGGGGAATGATATAGTGCGGCGGGAGGTCGGCGGCGGGCAGGCCCCTCGCCAACCCGGTCAGGTCCGGAAGGAAGCAGCCGTAACGAGTGCACGGTCTGGGTCGTCGTTCGGTCTCCCACCCCTTCCGGCCCCGCCCGGCCGGAGACAAGGCGGCCGGAATTCACCATCCGGACCAGCGCCACACCCAGCGGTTAGACGATGAGCGACCCCGGGACCTCCTACCGCGTCCTTGCCCGTAAATACCGGCCGCAACGCTTTGCCGAAATCATCGGGCAGGAGGCGATGGTCCGCACCCTGTCGAATGCGATTGCTTCCGGGCGGATCGCGCAGGCCTTTATGCTGACCGGCGTGCGCGGGATCGGCAAGACGACGACGGCCCGGATCATCGCACGCGCCCTCAATTGCATCGGCCCGGACGGGACCGGGGGTCCCACGATATCGCCCTGCGCAGAATGCGTTCATTGCCGCGCGATCGCCGAGGACCGGCATGTCGATGTGATCGAGATGGACGCCGCCTCGCATACCGGGGTCGACAAGATGCGCGAGCTGCTCGACGGCGTGCGTTATCGCCCGGTCTCGGCGCGCTATAAAATCTATATCATCGACGAAGTTCACATGCTGTCCGGGCATTCGTTCAACGCCCTGCTGAAGACCCTCGAAGAACCGCCGCCCGACGTCAAATTCATCTTCGCGACGACCGAGATCCGCAAGGTGCCGCTGACCGTGCTGTCGCGCTGTCAGCGCTTCTCGCTGCGGCGCGTGCCGGTCGAGCGGCTGATCGCGCATTATCGCCGGATCGCCGAGGCCGAAGGCGTCGCGATCTCGCCCGCCTCGCTCGGCCTGCTCGCCCGCGCCGCCGACGGTTCCGTGCGCGACGGGCTGTCGCTGCTCGATCAGGCGATTGCACTGTCCGGCGATATGGAAGCCGGCGGCGCGATTGGCGAAGAAGCGGTGCGCGACATGCTTGGCATCGCCGATCGCGGGCTGATATGGGACCTGTTCGAGACCGTGCTCCGCGGCGACGCCGCCGGCGCGCTCGGGCAGTTGGACGCGCTCCATCAGGGCGGCGCCGACCCGCAGACCGTGTTGCAGGACCTGCTCGACCTGACGCATTTCGTGACCCGGCTGAAGCTGGCTGCCGACGCCGGAGCGGGCGATCCGCTCGAAGAGGGCGATCGCGAACGCGCCCGGCCGCTTGCCGAGGCGATACCGATGCCGGTGCTGGCGCGGGCCTGGCAGATGCTGCTGAAAGGCATCGAGGAGGTGCAGACGGCGCCGATGGCGGTGCAGGCCGCCGCGATGGTGCTGATCCGCCTCGCCTATGTCGCCGACCTGCCGGTGCCGGCGGAGCTGGTCCGGGCGGTGGCGGCGCACGATGCCGGAAAGAGCGGCGTCAGCTTCCCGCAAACGGCGTCAGGCCCCTTGGCTCCGGCTGTAGCGTCCCCGACTCCCTCTCCCCCATCGGGGGAGAGGGCTGGGGTGAGGGGGCAGTCAGCAGAACCGGTGAGGGGGCAGTCAGCGGAACCGTCGCCCGCACCCTCGCCCGGCTCGCCCCTCCCGGGGCAAGCCATCCTCTCCCGCAGTGCGGGAGAGGGTCTCGCGCCGACGCTTGCCGTATCCGACACGGCACCGCAGCTCACGCCATCCACCGCTGGCGAACGCGACCCGCCGCCGCAGAGCTTTGTCGATGTCGTCGCGCTGTTCGATCGGCGGCGGGAGATGCTGCTGCGTTCGCATCTGGTCTCGCATGTCCATCTCGTCGCGTTCGAACCCGGCCGGATCGAGTTCCGGCCCGCCGAGGGGGCGCCGCGCGATCTGGCAAACCGCCTCGGTCAACTGCTCGGCGAATGGACTGGAATACGCTGGGTCGTCGCGATCTCGCAGGAAGCCGGCGCGCCGACCCTGGCGCAGCAGCAGGCGGAACGGGAAAACCTGCTGCGGAACGAGGTGGCGGCCCACCCGTTGGTCCGGGCGGTGCTGGAGGCGTTTCCGGGGGCGACGATCGCTTCCGTGCGGGACCGGGTCGCGGCGGCCGATCCCGGCGCCGACACGGCGGAGACCGACACCGAGGCCGAAATGGATGAGTTCAGCGACGGCGCGGACATGGGAGAGGGCGGATGAAAAATATCGGCCAGCTAATGAAGCAGGCGCAGCAGATGCAGCAGAAAATGGCCGAGATGCAGGAGCAGCTCGCCGCCGTCGAGATGACCGGCATGGCCGGCGGCGGCATGGTGCAGCTGACCCTGAACGGCAAGGGCGAGGTCAAGAAGGTCAAGCTCGACAAGGCGGTGGTCGATCCGCAGGAGGTCGAGGTTCTGGAGGATCTGCTGGTCGCCGCGTTCAACGACGCGCGGCAGAAGGTGAGCGCCCATACCGAGGCCGAGATGCAGAAACTGACCGGCGGCCTCTCCCTCCCCGGCGGAATGAAGCTGCCGTTCTGAGCCGGTCGGGTTCGGGTTATTCAGTAAGCATAGGGCACATAAGGTAGTGTCTCAGTTTGAAATTGGCCCGCTGCGCCGCCCCGGAGCAACCCCTAGGGACCGCCGGCCTCCGGCCGGCATGCCGGCGGGACGCCGGCGGTCCTGAAGCGCCCTCCTTTCGGTACGGTCGCCGCGGGTCCGGCCTGCGCCGCAGAACGACAAGGCCAAAATTCAAACTGAGACAGTACCCGGTGCGGTCGTGGGTCGCGCTGACGGCCACGAGGCAGTAAAGACGGCGGGCGAACGCGCGGTTGCATTACGGCCGGCGCGCGAAGACACTCGGGCGACAATCGCCGCAAAGGAAACCGCCCGATGGAAATGCAAGGCGAGCGCCGCATCCCCGCCCCGCGTCAGATCGTCTGGGAGCGGCTCAACGACCCCGAAACCCTGAAGCAGTGCATCCCCGGCTGCGAAAGCGTCGAGAAAATCTCCGATACCGAGTTCACGGCCAAGGTCAGGGCCAAGGTCGGGCCGGTCTCGGCTGGTTTTACCGGCAAGGTCACGCTGACTGATCTCGACCCGCCCGCCGGCTACACGATTAGTGGTGAGGGAACCGGAGGCGTCGCCGGTTTTGCCAAGGGCAGCGCCCGGGTCGCGCTCGAAGAGGATGGCGCCGACACGATCATGCGCTACGGCGTGCAGGCGCAGGTCGGCGGCAAGCTGGCGCAGATCGGCTCGCGCCTGGTTGACGGCACCGCGCGCAAGCTGGCCGCCCAGTTCTTCGACCGCTTCGCCGCAGCGGTAAACCCGGAGAGCGGCACCGCGGCGGACCCCGGCGCCCCGCCCTGATCCCCTCCTATCGCGCGCTTGACCCGGCGCGGGCGGCGCACGAAACTCGGGCCGCGCGCAGGCCCTGGGTGAGCGCCGGGGGGCATGTGCCGGGCGAGCAGAACGAGGGAGGGTTGCGATGCAGAAAACGGTGAGCCTGACGGTCAACGGCAAGAAGGCGACGGCCACCGTCGAAGGACGCACCTTGCTGGTGCAGCTCCTGCGCGAGCATCTCGGTCTGACCGGCACGCATGTCGGCTGCGACACCAGCCAGTGCGGCGCCTGCGTCGTCCACATCAACGGCGAGGCGGTCAAATCCTGCACGATCCTGGCGGTGCAGTGCGAAGGCGCCGACGTGCTAACGATCGAGGGCGTCGCGAGCGGCGACCAGTTGCACCCGATGCAGGAAGCCTTCCGCGAGAACCACGCGCTGCAATGCGGTTTCTGCACCCCCGGCATGGTGATGAGCGCGCTCGACCTCGCAAAGAACAACCCGAACCCGACCGAGAAAGAAGTGCGCGAGTATCTCGAAGGCAATCTGTGCCGCTGCACCGGGTATCACAACATCGTGCTGGCGATCATCGCCGGGGCGGCGATGATGCGCGGCGAAGCACCACCGGCGCCGGAGCACGGAGCAGCCGCGGAGTAACAGCTATGCCCGAGGGATCGATCGGCCAGCCGGTCCGGCGGCGCGAGGATTACCGGTTCCTGACCGGACAGGGAACCTATACCGACGACATCAACCGGCCGGGGCAGCTCTACGCCTATATCCTGCGCAGCCCGCACGCCAATGCGCGGATCACTTCGATCGACACGAGCGGCGCTTCTTCCGCCCCCGGCGTTGTCGCGGTTTTCACCGGCAAGGACCTCGACGCCGAAGGCATTGGCGGCCTGCCGTGCGGCTGGCTCGTCAATTCGAAGGACGGCTCGCCGATGAAGGAGCCGCCGCATCCGGTGCTCGCGGTCGATCGGGTGCGCCATGTCGGCGACCCGGTCGCGGTCGTCATCGCGGAGAGCCTGGGACAGGCACGCGACGCCGCCGAGCAGATCGATGTCGATTACGCGGTCGAGCCGGCGGTTGTCGATCCGGCCGAGGCGCTGAAACCCGGCGCGCCGCTTGTCTGGCCCGAGCAGGCCCCCGGCAATCTGTGCTACGACTGGCACCTCGGCGATCAGGGCGCGGTCGATGCCGCGATCGCCAGGGCGGCGCGGGTCGTCAAGCTCGACCTGATAAACAACCGTCTCGTGCCGAACGCGATGGAGCCGCGCGCCGCGATCGGCGAGTTCGACCGCGCGACCAACGAATACACGCTTTATACGACGAGCCAGAACCCGCATGTGATCCGGCTGCTGATGGGCGCTTTCGTGCTGCACATCCCGGAGGCGCGATTGCGCGTCGTCGCGCCCGATGTCGGCGGCGGGTTCGGGTCGAAAATCTACCACTATGCCGAGGAGGCGATCGTCACCTGGGCCGCCGGCAAGGTGCGCAAACCGGTGAAATGGACCGCCGAGCGCTCGGAAAGCTTTATGTCCGATGCGCACGGCCGCGATCACGTCACGCATGTCGAACTGGCGCTCGATGCGGGGGGAAAATTCACCGCGCTGAAGGTTTCGACGGTCGCCAATATGGGCGCCTATCTGTCCACCTTCGCGACCTGCATCCCGACCTATCTGTATGGCACCCTGCTCGCCGGCACCTATACGACCCCGGCAATCTATGTCGAGACCAAGGCGGTGTTCACGAACACCGTGCCGGTCGATGCCTATCGCGGCGCCGGACGACCCGAGGCGACGTTCCTGCTGGAGCGCATCATCGATGTCGCCGCCGACGAGTTGGGGATCGACCCGGCCGAACTGCGCCGGCGCAATTTCATCCCGCCCGACGCCTTTCCGTACCAGACCCCGGTCGCGCTGCAATACGACAGCGGCGACTATCACACGACCCTGCAAATGGCGCTCGACGCGGCCGATTACGCCGGTTTTGAGTCGCGCCGGCAGGAGGCCGCCAATCGCGGCAAGTATCGCGGCATCGGCATCGCGACCTATATCGAGGCTTGCGGCATCGCGCCCTCGGCCGTGGTCGGCTCATTGGGCGCGCGTGCCGGACTGTTCGAGTCGGCCGCGGTGCGGGTGCATCCGACCGGCAGCGTCACGGTGCTGACCGGGTCGCACGCGCACGGCCAGGGGCACGAGACGACCTTCGCGCAGCTCGTCGCCGACCATCTCGGCGTGGCGATCGACCAGGTCGAGATCGTTCACGGCGACAGCGCCAAAATTCCCTACGGCATGGGCACCTACGGCTCGCGCTCGCTGGCGGTCGGCGGCACCGCGATCATCAAGGCGATGGACAAGGTCGTCGCCAAGGGGCGCAAGATCGCCGCGCATCTGCTCGAAGCCTCCGAGGCCGATATCGAGTTCGCGGAGGGAAAATTCCGCGTCGCCGGCACCGATCGCGAAAAGACCTTGGCCGAGATCGCGCTGACCGCCTATGTGCCGCACAATTTCCCGCATGACGAGCTGGAGCCGGGTCTCGACGAAACCGCGTTCTACGACCCGAAGAATTTCACCTTCCCGGCGGGCGCGCATATCGCCGAAATCGAGATCGATCCCGATACCGGGCATTTGGAGGTCGTCAACTTTACCGCGGCGGACGATTTCGGGCGCATCATCAACCCGATGATCGTCGCCGGGCAGGTGCATGGCGGGCTGGCGCAGGGTATCGGGCAGGCGGTGCTCGAAGGCTGCGTCTACGACAAGGAGACCGGGCAGTTGCTGACCGGCTCCTACAACGACTATGCGATGCCGCGCGCCGGCGACTTTCCGGAATTCAAGCTGTCGACCAACACGACGCTGTGCACCCACAACCCGCTCGGTGTCAAAGGCTGCGGCGAGGCCGGGGCGATCGGCGCACCGGCGGCGATCGCCAACGCGATCGTCGATGCGCTGTCGCCGCTGGGCATCCGCCACGTCGAGATGCCGGCCACGCCGCACCGCCTGTGGTGCCTCATTCAGGAACGGCAGACGCGGGCGGCGACGGAGTAGTACCGTATTCAGGCGTCCTCGGAGCCCGACTGCGCCAGACTCATTGAACAGATCGACAGGCTCGTTGCGGAATTGAGGAAGCGGTACGCGGATCTGATCGACAACAGGCTGGGCCTGCCGGCGGCCGGTCCAATGTCTGTCGCGGGACACCGGCAGCAATTTCGCGATGTGCAGCGGGGGCTTCGCCGGCGGTTGAGCGAGGCTGACGCGAAGGGATGCGGCGGTTACGATCCCCAGGCGTGGAGATGGGCAACCCGGCTGCCGCCGTCCCCTGGGCAGGGAGGCGTCGATGCGCCCTGATGCTGATGAGATGAACAGGATAGCGGAGGCATGGATACGGCTCTATCGTCTCCCGGAGGACTCTGCGGAACGAGAGGACAGTTTCTGGTCGCACGAGCGCCTTCGCGATCTCGTCGACGAAGAGCCGGAAGCGGCCTGGGACGTAATCCAGGCTATCAGACGAGAGGGGTCGGATGCGGTTCTGTCCAACCTCGCAGCCGGCCCGTTCGAGGATCTGCTGGTCGCGCATGGTGACCGATTTATCGATCGCATCGAGGATCTAGCCGAGCGCGATGCACAGTTCAGAAAACTGCTCGGGGCCATATGGCGGAATTCCATTCCTGCGGAACTCTGGAAACGGATCAAGGCGGTCGCGGGACCGTCCTGGTGAATTCGACCGCGTGATTGCGGCAGCGTCACAACTGAGCACGCAATAGGGAGAGGCCCGATGTACGAATTCGAATACAGCAGCGCGACGAGCCTCGACGACGCCGCGAGCCGTCTCGGCAGCGACGAGGACGCAAGGCTGGTCGCCGGCGGCATGACCCTGCTGCCGACCCTCAAGCTGCGTCTTGCCAAGCCTACCCAGCTGATCGACCTCGCCGGATTGCCGGAACTGAAGGGCATCAGCGAGGAGGGCGACGCGGTCGTGATCGGCGCGATGACCCGGCACGGCGATGTGCACCGCTCGGATGTCGTCAAGCGCGCGATCCCGGCGCTGGCGGCGATGGCCGGGATGATCGGCGACCCGGCGGTGCGCAACCGCGGCACGATCGGCGGCTCGATCGCAAACAACGACCCGGCCGCCGACTATCCCGCCGCCGTGGTCGCGCTGAACGCGACGGTGCGCACCAACCAGCGGGAGATCGCGGCCGACGATTTCTTCACCGGTCTGTTCGAGACCGCGCTCGATCCCGGCGAAATTGTGACCGCGGTGCGCTTTCCGAAAGTGACACAGGCCAATTACCAGAAATTCCGCAACCCGGCCTCGCGCTACGCGATCGTTGGCGTGTTTGTCGCGAAGACGCCTTCCGGGGTGCGGCTCGCGGTCACCGGCGCCGGTCCCTGCGTCTTCAGGGTTCCGGAGATGGAGACGGCCCTCACCGCCAATTTCACCGCCGATGCGATCAAGAATATCCAGATCCCGGCGGACGATTTGAACTCGGACATCCACGCCAGCGCCGAATACCGCGCGCATCTGGTCAATGTGATGGCGCGGCGCGCCGTGGCAGCCTGCGCCTAGCCCGGGGTCCTTCTGTCCGGCGGGATCGAGCGACGCTCGACCCTCGGTGCGGTCTCTCTCGTGGCGAACCCGGCGCGCGGCGTTTACTTCCTTGGCGGCTCCTTGACCGCCTTTCTGGTGGGCGCGGGGCCGGTTATCGGCCCGGCTCAGGCTGCAACCACGCCTGCCGCCGCAAGCTGCCGCGCCGTTTCGGACCGGCCGGTCGCGCTGGAGATCGTGAGGGGTCTGCCGCTCGTCACCGTGCTGGCCGATGGGGTGCCGCTGAAGCTGCTTCTGGATACCGGTGCCGAGCGCACGGTTCTGACCGATCTTGCGGCGAAACGCACCGGAGGAAAGGCGCCGCAGATCCAGTTCAGGCGCAGTCTCGACGGTGTTGCAGCCTCTCTGCCAAGCCGCGAAATCGAATTCGAGAGCTTATCAATCGGCGGCGTCGAAATTCCCTGGCGACGCGCGAGGGTGGCGAAAATCGCGCTGCCGCCGTCGTTATCGATGGTTGACGGCGTGCTCGGGGCCGATGTGCTCGGCCGGTTCGATATCGATCTCGACCTGCCAAAGCAGCGCATGTCGCTGTACGAGCAAGGGGCGTGTATGCCGGACTGGGCCGGTCGTCAGGCCGAAATCAAGATCGGCCGATCCGCCCTCAGCGGCCATCTGTTCTTCCCGGTCCGGCTCGACGGACGCGAGATCACCGCGACGATCGATACCGGAGCGCAGCGGACCACGCTTTCCGCCGCAGCGGCTCGCGCCATGGGGATCACGGACGCGGTCCTGGCGCGGGACCCGCCGATATACACCAGGGGGATCGGCGGGGGCAGGCTCGCCTCGCGTCTCCACCGCTTTGACAGCCTGGCGGTGGGTCCTGTCAGGCTGAGCCATCCGGAAATCGTCGTCACCAGCCTGCGCCTGCGCGGCATAGACCTGATCCTGGGGATGGACTTTTTGCGTTCGCGGCGCCTGTTTCTGTCGCACGCAGGCTTCCGCATGTTTCTTGCGAACCAAGCCGGCGGCGCGGCTTCGGAAAGCCGATCGGCTCATTGATAGCCTACCCCGATATCGCTTCGAGCAAGGCCAAAGCCGAATTCTGGTAGGTCCTGGACCGTGTGGACGGATTTCGCCCGAATAAAGGTGCAAGCGAGGGAGAGGAGGGCGGCGAAGTTCTGCCTGGGTTTCTCACAGCGCAAGGCGATCTGCTTGAAGCGCTGGCCGGGCCGCGGGTCGGGCGGAAGGCCAAGGGCAGGCCGTCGACATCGCACGTCGGGTGAATTCTGGTGGAAAACCCACCGCGCGAGCGGCCGAGTGTCTGGTCCTTCTGCCCCCTTTTGCGCCGGCTGCCGAGACATGGGCGCGCATGATCGTCGCATCGACCCTCTGAACGAGGTGCGCGGTGGCGCTCATCTCGGTCAACAGCGCCGGCATCGCCTCAAAAACGCCCCATTCATCGCATTCCGTCCACACGGCCTAGGTAGACTATCGTCACTATACACCTTCGAGCCGCTCTCGGGCGCGGGGAGCTTCTGGACAGTCACGTCAGTCAATCACACGGCTTCCTCCGGGACACAACGGACACGCTCAGGACACGCAAAGGGGTGAAATACGGTGAATTTCGGTGGGCAGCCCTGACCCGATTTGGCCCACCGGTTCCGGCCCCCTGCGGGCCAAAAACTGAGAGGACATAAGAGATTATGGGCGACTTGGTCAAGCTGGAGGTGTTCAGCGATTACGTCTGACCCTGGTGTTATCTGGTCACCGTGCGTGTCGAGAAACTCAAGGCGGCGTATGACATCGAAACGGTTCTGGTACATTTTCCACTGCACCCGGACACCCCTGTCGAGGGGCGGTCGATGGCGGAATTCTACGCAACGCGGGGGATCGACCCCGAGGCCTCGTATCAGCGCATGAAACGGCTGATGGATGCCGAGGGGCTGCCCTATGGAAGGCGCACCCATACCTATAACAGCCGGCTCGCGCAGGAGCTTGGCAAGTGGGCCGATACGCAGCCCGGTGGGGAGGTGATACACGACCTTCTATACAAGGCGTATTTTGTCGAGGCGAAAAACCTCGCCGATGTCGATCTGCTGGTCGATATCGCCGCCTCGGTCGGATTGCCGGCGGACGAGGCTCGCGCCGTTCTCGACGAGCGCCGCTTCAAGGACGCGGTCGACGCCGATTGGGCAAAGTCGCATCGCTACGGCGTAACCGGGGTTCCGACCTTTGTCGCCGCACGTTACGGCATCGTCGGTGCGCAACCCTATGAGGCGCTGGAAGAACTGGTGCAAAGAGCCGGCGCGGCCAGGCGATCCTAGCGGACCCGTCGCATCGGGATGCAGCCGCGCCGCGACACTGCAAGATGCGGCTTGCTGCGGCGCCCGCTGCTCCCGACATTTTCGTCGGTCCTCACTGTCCGGAGCGTGCCTCATGACCGCGTCCTCGACGGACGAAGCCGAGGCTTTGTTCACGGTGCTGCGGCAATCCGCCGATCGCGAAACCGTCGCGGCGATCGAAAATTTCGTCGCCGAGGCGCCGGATCGCGCGCTGTGCCGCATCAACCCGCTGGTTTTCGCCGGGCATCATCATCTCGACGAGGAGCGGGTGATCGGCGCTTTTCTGCACGCAGCGCGGCTCGGCATCTTCGAATTGTCCTGGAATGTGCTTTGCCCCGGCTGCGGCGGTGTGCTCGAAGCCGCCGCGACGCTGAAGACCGTGCATGCCGAGGAGTACGCTTGCGCCTGGTGCGCCGCCGGTTATGAACCGACGCTCGACGAGATGGTCGAGGTCACGTTCACGATCAGCCGCCGGGTTCGCCGCATCGCCGGCCACGACCCGGACGAATTGCCGTTTTTCGAATATTTCCGGCAGATCTTCTGGGCCTCGGCGATTGACCTGCCGGACGATCTGGAAGCCCTCGCCGAGGCGCTGACGCTCGATACGCTGGAACTGCCCTCCGGCCAGAAGGCGCAACTGTCGCTGCAACTGCCGGCCGAGTTCCTGATCGTGACCGAGCCGGTCACGCACGCCGCGCAGTTCATCGACGTCAAAGGCGAGCCGACCCGCGAGCGGCAGACCCTGGCGCTCGTCTTTAACGATGTGATCGCGCCGACCGGCACCGTCGAACTGCGCCCCGGACCGCTGCGGCTGTCGCTGGAAAACCGCACACGGCGCCGGCTGCTGCCGGGTGTGTGGATCGCCGGCGACGCGCTGCACGAGCTGATGGCGCGCCGCCGCCCGTTCCTGACCGCCAAGCGCCTGCTGACCAACCAGATTTTTCGCGACATCTACCGCACCGATACGCTCGATGCCGATCAGCGGCTCAAGATCACCAGCCTTACTTTTCTGTTCACCGACCTTAAAGGCTCGACCGAACTGTACAACCGGGTCGGCGACCTCGTCGCATTCGACCTGGTGCGGGCGCATTTTCGAGTGCTGAACGAGATCGTCGGCGCCGAGGCCGGCGCTGTCGTCAAAACGATCGGGGATGCGGTGATGGCGACGTTTCCGACCCCGGACAGGGCGGTGGCCGCGGCGCTGCGCATGCGTCAGGCGATGCGCGACTTCAACGCCGAACATGGCCAGGAGGATCTGCTGCTGAAGATCGGCATCCATGAAGGGCCGTGCCTCGCGGTCGTGCTCAACGAGAGGCAGGACTATTTCGGGCAGACGGTGAACATCGCCTCGCGCGTGCAAAGTCTCGCCGACTCGCAAGCGATTTATACGACCCGCTCGGTTGTGGATCATCCCGGCACCGCGAAGCTGCTGGCGCAAAGCGGCGGAACGCCGGCACAACGGGAGCGCCTGCTGCGCGGCATCCCAAACGCCTTCGCCATTTACGAAATTCCCTGAGCGGCGGTCTCCGGCCCCTGATGGCATCGCCTTTCGTCGCGGGCGCGGCGCGACCGCGCATCGTCTATCTCTATCTCGCGATTGTGGCGGGCAGCTTTGCCGCCAATTGGCCGGTCATGAAGCTCGCGCTCGACGACGCGCCGGGGCCGGTTTTCGTGCTGCTGCGGCTCCTGGGCACGCTGGCGGTGATGGCGCCGCTGCTGATCGCGATGCGCGAGCCGCTGGTGCCGCGTCGCGGCGAGCGGCTCGGTCAGCTCGTCGTCGGTCTGCTGCAGATCGGCGGGTTTCTGATTTTCAGCATCATCGGCCTGTCGATCCTGCCGGCCGGACGCGCCATCGTGCTGGCCTATACGATGCCGCTTTGGGCGATCCTGATCGAGCTGTGGTTCTCCTCGGACAGGCCGCGACGCGGCCAGCTGATCGGCGCCGCGGTCGGGTTCGCCGGCCTTATGCTGTTCATGAACCCCGGTCTTGTCGATTGGGGCGACCCGCGCGTTCTTGTCGGCAACGCGATGCTGCTGCTGGCCGCGATGGCCTGGGCGCTCGGCTCGGTGCTGTACCGGCGGCAGGCATGGCGTTCGAGTTTCTGGACCCAGACCTTCTGGCAGGTCCTCGTCAGCATGCCGGTAATCGCCGCTGTCGCCGCGCCGATGAGCTTCGGCGAACCGATCCGCTGGACCCCGACCCTGATCCTGGTGCTGGCCTATAATTGGGTGATCACGACCGCGCTCGGGTATTTTTTGTGGAACAAGGTCCTCTCGGTGATGCCGGCCGGGGTCGCCGGTCAGGTCATGGCCTTGACCCCGGTCGGCGGATTTCTATTGTCGGTCGCGATCTTTGGCGGCGAGGTCACCGCCGATATCGTTGTCAGCATCGTGCTGATCGTCGGCGGCATCATCCTGACCCTGCGCGCGCGCTGATCGCGTGCTACGCTCCGGACATCAATCGGCGGAGGACCGACAGATGGCCAAGGGCATCCTGATCGCGGCGATGAATTTCTCGACTGTCGCCGAGGACGAGTTTCACGACTGGTACGACACCGAACACGTACCGGAGCGGCTCGCCGTGCCGGGCTTTCTCAACGCCGAGCGCTGGCTCGGCATCAACGATCCGAAGGACTCGCTCGCGCTGTACGATCTCGACAATGTCGGGGTATTGCACAGCCCGCCTTATCTGGCGGTCGGCGGCGCCAACGGTTCGCCCTGGACCAAGCGGGTGACCGGCCGTGTCAAACCGATCATGCGCATGGAGGGCGAGCAGATCCTGCCCGGCGATCGGCTGGCCCCGGTCGGAGAGGCGCAGGCGCTGCTGCTGATCTCGATGAATGTCGCGCCCGAGCACGAGAACGAGTTCAACGAATGGTACAATGTCGAGCACCTGCCGGCGCTCGGCGCGGTGCCGGGGGTGCTGGCGGCTCGGCGCTATCGCGGCAGCGGCGCGACGCAGCGCTATGCCGCGATCTATCATTTCGCGAACCCGGACGTGCCGAATTCCGCGGCATGGAAGAGCGCCGCGAACACGCCGTGGACCGAGCGCATGCGGCCGCATTTCCGCGATTATCTGCGGCTCGATTGCCGGCGATATGCGCGGAGATAGGAGTAATTTAACGCAAAGGGCGCGATGACAACTCCTTGGCGCGCAGCCCCTTTCTAATTTCTGAGGGAGAGTACGCGCTCGGGCGGCAAGTTGGTGGCGCTTCACGCCGATTCCAGCGCCTTCGTGCCCTTTGCGTATCCTTCGCGCCCTTTGCGTTGACTACCCTTCTGGAGACACAACATGAACCGGCTCGACGGAAAAGTGGCGCTGATCTCGGGCGGCGCGCGCGGCATCGGCGGCGAGACCGCGCGGCTGATGGTCGATTCCGGCGCTCGGGTCGCGATCGGCGACGTGCTCGACGAGACCGGCCGCGAGACCGGCCGCGCGCTCGGCGACAACGCGCTTTACGTCCATCTCGACGTGACAAGCGAGCAGGATTGGCATGACGCCGTCGCCGCTGCGACCGGCCGGTTCGGCAAACTCGACATCCTGGTCAACAATGCCGGGCTGTTTCTCGGCAAGGACATCGAAAGCGTCACCTTGACCGAATGGGAGCGGTTGAGCGCGGTCAACCTGACCGGCGTCTTTCTCGGCACCAAGCTCTGTCTGCCGGCGCTGCGCGACGCCGCCCGGAACAGCCCGCACGGCAGCGCGATCGTCAATCTCGCCTCGGTGGCCGGGCTGGTCGGCTCGACGCAGGACCCGCTCTATTCGATGACCAAGGGCGGCGTGACCTTGTTCACGAAATCCGCGGCGCTCGAATTCGCTCGCAAAGGCTACCGCATTCGGGTCAACTCGGTGCATCCCGGCACGATCGGCACCGATATGGGCGATCAGGTGCTGGTTACCCGCGCGCGCAACCTCGGCACCAACGATATCGAGATGGCGCGACGGCAGGTCATCGACCGCCTGCCGATCGGCCGCATGGGCACCCCTGAAGACATCGCCAAGGGGATCGTGTTTCTTGCCTCCGATGACGCCGCCTTTATGACCGGCTCCGCCCTCGTCATCGACGGCGGGATCACGGCGCAATAGGAGATTGTTGCAGGGCCTGCCCGCCCGATATCGCCATTCTCGAAACCGGCTGGCGGCAAAAAATCGTCGCCGGGTGTGAAGCGCGTCACAGGCTGGTAACGGCGCCATGATTATCCTCCCGTACTGCGATCCTGGAGACACCCCATGCAGGGGACGATCGAGCGGCTGAGGAGTGATCCGCCGGTTCGGCAGTGCAGTCCGGGGTTGCCTGATAAAGGGAGGAGTCGATGACCCTATTGCGACCGATCTCGCGGCGCACCCTGCTGCTCGGCAGTCTGGTAACGGTAGTCCCGATATCGCGCGGCATCGCGGCACCGGACCCGCGGGGCTTTATCAACCAGTTCTGGATCCAGGCCGCGCCCTTTATGCCTTCAAGTGTCCCGGCTGCGCAACGTCTCGCCGGGATCCGGCACCTGCTTCAAAGCTCTTTCGACGTGACCGCGATCACCGATTTTGTCCTGGGCCGCTACAAATGGATCGCAACCCCGCAGCAGATCCGGGATTTTTCCGCGCTCTATCAGGAATACACGGTCCAGACCTATAGTCGACAGCTAAGCTACCTGGCAGGAGCCCGGCTTGTTCTGCAAAATATGCGGCCATCCGGTGCGGAAACAATTGTCGGCAGTAACGTGGTCGCCCCGAGCGGCGGGAGCTATCGCGTGGATTGGCACGCGGTTGACCGCGGCGGAATGTACAAGATCGCCGACCTCGTCATAGAAGGGGTCAGCATGAAAATGACGCACCGCAACGAGGTCGCCCGCTGGATCGAGATCAACGGCGGCGGTTTTGCCTCCGCGCTCGCCGTGCTGCGGCAGCAGATCCGTTCGACCTGATCCGGAGAGGACGCCGCTCTCACAACAGTAGGGCGGATGAGCGAAGCGTAATCCGCCATCACTCTCCGGATCGGTAACGGCGGATTGCGCTGCGCTTATCCGCCGTACATCACTACTTTCTCTTACTTCCCCCTAGAGCGTGATCGTTTCAGGTTGAAGCGTAGCCGGCATTGGCGAGGTAGTTTGCGCATTCCTGTGCGGAGAAATGATCGAGCAATGAGCCGATCTGGCGCCACGTGTCCTCGGTGGTGCGCGGAT
>JBFWVT010000039.1:0-45933 GCA_050246595.1 Alphaproteobacteria bacterium | reverse complement strand
ACCGTCGCCTCGCCGATCCCCGATGCCCCGCCCGTCACCGCCGCAACCTTGCCGTCGAGCCTTCCCATCTTCGCCACCGCTCATTGCCTCGCGAAACGCGCATCCACGATACGTCGGGCAGGCACCGGTGAGCGTGCCGATTCTGCCGAGATTCGATTTCCAGATCAGGATCAAGAAGCTCTTCACCGAACGTGTCGCGCCACGCCCTGGCGTTGCCGAGATGTTTGTCGCGATCAACGATTAGCAGCGCCGTGGCTGGTTCCTGGACTATTCCGCCAGATGGCGGCGCGGCCGAAGCGGTACGGTCGCGCTACCACTTATAGACTTTCTGCAGCGTTCCGCCCATTAACGCCGCCTTGTCGCTCTCGGACAGGCGTTTGGTATCGCGGAACGGCGCGACGCCCTGCTCGTAGGTCAGCATGCCGATCGTCCGCGTCCAGTCGGTGCCCCACATGCAGCGATCCAGCCCGAACGCATCGATGACCCGCAGGACCGGCTCCCAGATATCGTCGTATGGGAACGGTTGGTGCGACATCGTGCAGGCACCGCTGATCTTCACCCTTACGTTCTCGTATTGAGCCAGGGCGAGCAGCTTGGGAAGATCGGCCCAAACATCGGCGGGGACTGGCGGGCGAGAAGGTTGCAGCAGACCGAGATGATCGATCACGATGACCGTATCGCGGTGTCGCCGGATGTGCGGCAGCCCTTTGTCCAGAATGCCCCAGCACAGCAGATTGACCGGCAACCCGTGTTTGCCGGCGGCGGCGAACGCGCGGTTCAAACCGGGATGGTCCGCGTCCATCGGCAGACCCTCGCGCATTCGTATGCGAATGCCGCGCGCGCCCGGCGTCGCCGCCCATCTCGCCACGACATCGTCAATCGCCGGATCGGTCGCATCGACCGGCGTCACAACCCGAAACTTGTCCGGATAGGTGTTGTAGACTTCGAGCGCGTAGCTCGGATCGTATTCGTAGGCGCTGAACGACGAGACCATGATCGCACCGTCGACACCCACACTGTTCATCGCGGCGACCATCTCTTCGCCCGTGGCGGAGTCGAGTCCGTGCGAGGGACTGGCCCACGGCCGACCGGGGTGATTTCGATCGAAAGGATGAACCTGAACGTCGATGACCGGCACGGCCGTCCTCCAGCTTGTTCGACCAGTTGTCCGCACTTCCGCCGATGCAGATACGGCCGTAGCGGGCGGGGTTCAATCCCGCGCACGGCGGCGGAATTGCAGGCACAGCAATTCGGCGCCGACAAGGCCCGAGATGCCGGCAAAGGCGGGATCCTCCGGGCCGACAAAGATGCAGGAATTGGCCGGCAGCGGAGCGCCGCCCTCGACCGCGGCGTCACCCGCCAGCACCAGCCAGAATTGGCCGCCGCCGGCATCAGGCGCGCGCCCGGCAATCGCGGTGCAAGGCGGTATCCGGTAGCGCCAGCCCGCCAGCCCGTCTTCGGCTTCGAGAACCGGGCGGCAGGAAATTTCCGTCGCTTCACACAGCTCGCCGAGAAGCGCCGCCGGCATCGCCTCGGTGGTGAATTCCCGATGCCGGTGGCGGTCGCGGGCCGCATTAAGCACCTCCCGCTCGGCCGGCATATACCGGGCGCCGGGGTCCCAGCGGTTGCGCAGGGTGAACCACCAGATGCCCGACTTGCCGGCGACGATCGGTCCATAGGCCGAGCAGGCGTCGGTGTAATGCACCGCGCCGTCGCTGAAGTCATGCTCGCCGAGCCTGCCGCGACCGGCGACGACCACCTGAAACTGGTCGGCCTGGTGGAAGTGCGGCCGGGTGACGGCGCCCGGCCCCTTCTCGACCAGGAAGGCCATCGGGTGCAGCGCATCGTCGGCCGGCGGCTTCTCGCCCGGTGGCAAGGTATAGCGGTTGGCGCCGATATAGGCGGTGTTCCAGCCGGTCGGCGTCCGGCGTCGGCGGGTGCTGCGGGCGAGGATGCTGTCGGCGGTCAGGACCACGGCGTACTCCGTTATTGCTGTCGGCAGCAAGGGCAGCGGCGCGCCGCTGCACCCCGCCTGCGAGCACTTCTCATTCGATCAACGATGTCGGCTTGACGCAACGGCGCGGCGAACCACCCCATGCGGCTCTTGCCCTCGCGCTCATTGTTCTGGCATGGCGCATGTCAATTTCCAGCCAATCAGGCGCCACGGTCTCGCGGAATATCGCCTTGGGGCATAATCGGCCGGATAACCGGCTGAGATGGACCCTCCGCTTTGCCCTGTGGGTTTAGCGACCGATCCCGTCAAGCGTGTAGTCGTGGTCATGAAAGACGATACGGCGCGAGAAGCGCCATTGGCCGCTATCGTTTTTGATCAGCTCACATACGTAGCGGCCGGGCGGAAGGCTATGGTGGTTGCCGTCCTTTGAGATGAGCACCAGCAGATAGGCATCAGCGGCGGCCCGGTTTCCGGCGATCGTCACGGCGATATTGCTGACCATATGACGAAATTGCGTGCCCGCTTCGCGCTGCGCCGCGAAGCGGCCGGCAAAGGCGCGGATTTCGTCGTGGCCGCTGATGTCGATGACCGGGCTCTTGAGGACCGCATCTGCCGTAAAGCAGTCGACCACAGAATCGATCTCGCCATTGTCGAGCGCACAGCAATAGCGCGTAAAGAGATCGTGGATCGCTGCACGATCTTCGAGATTGCTTTCGCTCATCCCGTCTCCCTGGTCAGGCCGGTCCGGGCCAAGCGGTCGGCCAAGGGCGCCGTTCCCTCATGGGGCCGGCACCCCGATCGACTTCAGCCGCGCATGCGCACGGCCCGCACGCGCTTTCATCCCCTCGAGATACGTGCTCACATCGTTTCCCGGCAGGTTCAGCACCTTGCACCCGAGCCGCCAATATTCCTCGATCTGCGCCTCGGTCTCCGGCGATCCCCGCGCGAGCTTGCCATGCGCGTTGCACGAAGCTGCGATCCGCCGCACCGCCGCTTTGAAGGTCGGGTGCTCGAGGTCGAGGTGAACCCCAAGCTGCGCGCTCAGGTCGGAATGCCCATACGCGATCATGTCGATCCCGTCGACCGCTGCAATCTCCTCGACATTCTCCAGGCCCTCGAGCGACTCGATCGACGGGCATAGGATGATGTTCTCGTTGGCCCAGGGGGCGTATTCGGTAGCGTGGCGGGCGCCATAGCTCTTGTATCCGGTGTGCGGCCCCTGGCCGGAGATGCCTCGGTTCCCGATCGGCGGATACTTCGCCAGGCGGACGATCGCACGCGCCTCTTCGGCGGTTTCCACCTCGGACACTTGGATGCCCATGATGCCCTGATCCAGAATGCCGGGGATCAGATGCGCGAACGACTTGTGAAGCCGGACAATGGCCGTGACGTCCGTGGCCTGAAACCAGCTCGCCAGATCGGCGATCGTTTCGATGTCGAACGCCCCGTGTTCGTGGTCGATCGCGCAGTAATCGAAGCCGGCCGCCTCGATAATCCAGGGGACGCCGCGTGAGGCGAACTCCTTGAGCCCAGTACCCAGCGCCGCCCGCCCTTCGCGCACCGCCCGCCTTATGCTGTTCTCTTTCATGATTTATTCCACGCGTCCTTCTCTGATTGCAGTTTCCGCATCAATACCGCTGTCGCGGTGCTTCTCGAAAACGAGAACCATGCCGTGTTGTACGGCGATCAGACAGGTAAGGGCCTAGAAACAAATCGCCGAGATCACGCCGTTGCAGATAAGTAATCCGCCGCTGCGCCAGATGGTGCGGCCGGTCGTGGATCAAATGGCAGCGCTGGCAGAGGCTTCTCAGGTTTCGTAACCGGTTGTTTCCGGGATTGTGATCGAGGTGGGCGGCGGCCAGAATTATGCGAGTCTGTCGCACCCGGGTTGCGTCCCCGATATCGGGCCAGCGGACGGGGCGACCGCGGCCGTTGCGCCAGGTCTGACGGGTGGTGTCGAACCGGCGCCCGTCCGGCAGAACGCGGACGAACTCGCCATACGGCCGGCCACCACCCTGGCAAACGCCGCCGGCGCGCTCGAAGCGCACGTGCCGGCTGAGCTGCGGCCAGTCGATCGGGTAGAACCAGCGCATCTCAGCACTGATCGGCATCGCCGCCTCCATTCGCTTCGCCGGCAGCTTGCTTGCCGAGCAGGCGATAGACACTGGCCCGGCCGATCCCGAGGCGGCGAGCAATTGCCGCCGGGCGATCGATACGGGTGACGACGAGCGTGTCGCCGGCGTGTACGAAGTCGAGCGGGACCTGCAACTCGCTGCGCCCGTCACGGCGCGTGCCGCTTGCCTGCTCGGCCCGGATCACATCGCAACCCGCTGCTTTCAGCGCGGCGCGCTGGATTGTGAGGTCCTGGCCGAGGGTCGAGACCCGGGCGTAACCGTATAGGGGCATGGACGACGAATGTCTTGCTGGCCTCCGGACTCTCCTCTCGTACCGTCTCGTCTCCTGTTTATCAACCCGAACGAGACGGGATTTCTGCCTCATCGCCTTTTCGGGTCTACTTGTGCGATATCGTCTACCGCCGCAGAGGTTTTTCTTTATTGCGCCTGCAGCCCGAAAGCGAAACGCTCCGCCCCGATCCGGGATCCCGAGAATGCCACCGAAACTGTTGCTCCAATCTTGACCGGGGACATGAGAGACTGATCGGGTTCAAAACGATTATTGGCCTGGGGGGAACGCATGGACGATTTGTTGATCCGTGGCGCCGCTGTCATCGACGGCACTGAGGGCGCGCCGCAATCCGTCGATGTCGCCGTCCGCGACGGACGGATATCGGCCGTCGAACCGCGGCGGGCCGACACCGCTTCGCGGGTGATCGACGGGACCGGCCGGGTCCTCGCTCCCGGCTTTATCGACATTCATACCCATTCCGATTTCACCCTGCCGCTCAATCCGCTGGCCGAGGCGAAGATTCGTCAAGGTGTCACCACCGAGGTGGTCGGCAATTGCGGCTTCTCGGTTGCGCCGGCCTTGCCCGGGAAGGCCGACCTTCTCGCGGACTATCTTTCGGCAAGCGCGCCCTGGCTGCCCTTCACCGAGACCGATTTCACCGGCTACATGGCGGCGTGGCCGGCAATCGCGGTGAACACCGTCATGCAGGTCGGACACAACACGCTGCGTCTGATGGCGATGGGCATGGAAAACCGCGCGCCCGGTAACAGCGAGCTTCGCCATATGCAGGAAATGCTCGCGGAGGCGCTCGAAGCCGGCGCTCTCGGCCTGTCGAGCGGGCTGTTCACGCCTCCGGGTCTCTATGCCGAACCCGACGAGATGCGGGCGCTCGGCCAAGTCCTGAAACAGCATGGCGCCCGGTATTCGTCGCACATCCGCGATGAGTCGCATACCGTCCATGACGCGGTGGCCGAAGCCATCGATATTGGCGAGAACTGCGGGGTCCATGTTCAGATCGCCCATCTGAAGCTCTCGGGCATCGATAGCTGGGGCGGGGCGGAAAAGCTCCTCGGTCTTGTCAGCGCGGCCCGCTCGCGCGGGGTCGCTGTTCATTGCGACCAGTATCCCTACGACACCGCCTCAAATCCGTTGCGTTTTCTTTTGCCGTCCTGGATTCACGAGGGCGGAATGGAGGCGATGCTGGCGCGCCTCGCCGATTCTTACACCCGCGCCCGCATCCGCCAGAAGCTCGCCGAAATCGGCTTCACGAATTTCGGCCGGCTTCAATCCTGGGCCGACATTCGCATCGCAAACTCGCCGACCGCGGAAGCCGGCAAGACGATCGAAGACCTCGCCCGTGAGCGCAGCCTGGACCCGCTCGACGCTGTCTGCGACCTGATCATCGCCGATCGCGGCGCCACCCGGATACTGGTGCGCTCGATGTTGGAGGACGACGTCAGGACGATCGTCGCCGACCCTCTCGTCATGGTCGGCTCCGACGGTCCGTGCGTTGCGCCTTACGGAATAACCGGCCAAGGCAAGCCGCATCCCCGGCTTTATGGAACGTTTCCGCGGGTTCTGGGGCATTACGCCCGCGACCTCGGTCTTCTCGGCCTGCCGCAAGCAATTCACAAAATGACCGGCGGCGCGGCCGCGGCGCTCGGCCTTGCCGATCGCGGCACGATCGCCGTCGGCAACGCCGCCGATCTCGTCCTGTTCGACCCGGAGACGATCGCCGACCGCGCCAGCTTTGACAATCCGCACCAGTACCCTGACGGCATCGACATGGTGATCGTCAACGGGGTGGTCGTAATCGACCAGGGCGAGCATACCGGCGCGCTGCCGGGCCATCTGCTCCGCCGCCGCGGCGCGGCCGTCGCGTAAGCGTGGTTACCACACGATCTGTTCAAAATTGTACGGCAAGATGGAACGTGCCAAGAACGCTTGCCCTTCCAAATTCCGATTGCCTTTGAGATCAGTTCCGAAAGGAGTTCCGAGAGCCACAATCGGTGGAAAACCGCAGCCTTATCCATGCGAAACAGCGGTTTTGAGAAGACGCTGATTTTATTGGGCATTTGGCTTGGTGGTGCACCGGACCTATCGGTCGCGATGGCCCGTCGCAGGATGCGGAGTGCTGAAGGCTCGACCGCTGCGCTCCCCCCGGCGACGGCTTTGCCCAAAAAGCGGGGGGAATTGCGGATATCAGGGATGTCGCCGTCAATTTCGCCAAATTCATCGGCTACCATCAGTGCCTCGGAGCAGGATTCGGAATACCGGCAACCTGGAGTTGAAATGAACGAATACAATGGGTTGCTGGCTGCAGACTTGCTGCAGAACCGACCGGACCCTCCGGATCGCCCAACCGCGGATTGTGCCTCCCCTGCCTGGGGTCTGTTCCCGGATCGAGTCCGGACCCGCGGACTGCCCCGCAGCGATACCGGCTTTTTGGGCAAAACCCCTGGCGACAGTTACGCGCGATGAACACGATATGGGCCAAGTCGCCGAGAATCGTTGTCTTCACCGGCGGTGCGCTGGCCCGCGAATCCGGGTTCGCGCCGTTCGATCCGGCGACGATGCCGGCGGGACTTCGTCTTGAAGATGTTGTTACGCGCGACGGGTTCGCGCGCAATCCCGAACGGGTCAACGGTTTCTACAACCGGCGCCGGCAGGAATTGCTCTCGGCGCGGCCGAGCGCGGCACATGAAGGTCTCGCGGTGCTGGAGACAATACGCCCGCGCGAGGTGCTGATCGTCACCCGCAATATCGACGATCTGCACGAGCGGGCCGGCTCGAAAGCCGTCATCCACACGCACGGCGAATTGCTGAAGGCGCGCTGCACGATCTGCACAAACGCGTCGGAACGCGTTGACGACATCACCGCCGATACCGCCTGCCCGGTCTGCGGCAATGCCGGACATTTGCGGCCTGACATCGTCCGGGTCGGCGAGGAGCCGCTCGGCATGGCGAGCATTTACGAGGCGCTGGCGCATTGCGCGTTATTCATGGCGATCGGCGTTCCGGCGGCCGCCGAACCGGCCAGCGGCTTCGCCGATGCGGCGCGGCGAGCCGGCGCCCGCGCGATCGCGTTCAATCCGGAACCGCCCGCCGATCCTGGCCCGTTTGACGAGCATATCGCCGGCCCGCTCGCCGAAATGGTGCCCTCCCATGCCAAGCGTCTGATCGCCGAGACATAGGCGATGCAGAGCGTGCCCCGGCGAGAGCGGGGTTGCGGCGCGGCGTTGTTTCCGGCATCGAACCGCGAAACCCCAGCGGAGGCGGAAATGCCAGGCCGACTCGACGAGACCCGTCCGTTCCTGCCCGTCAATATTGCCCTTTTGACCGTCTCCGACACGCGAACGGCGGCGGATGACCGTTCCGGCAACACGCTCGCCGAACTGGCCGAGACCGCCGGGCACCGGATTGCCGCCCGCGCCATCGTCCGCGACGATTTCGCCGCGATCGCCGACCGGCTCCGGGTCTGGATCGCCGATCCCGAGATCGATGTCGTGATCGCGACCGGCGGCACCGGGGTCACCGGCCGCGACGTGACCCCGGAGGCGTTTCACAGCGTCTACGAAAAGGAGATCGCCGGGTTTGGCGAGCTGTTCCGCTGGCTCAGCTTTGCGAAAATCGGGACATCGACGATCCAGAGCCGGGCCACCGCTGGCGTCGCGGGCGGCACCTATCTGTTCGCCCTGCCCGGATCGCCGAGCGCGTGCCGCGATGCGTGGCAGGACATTCTGGTCCACCAGCTCGACAATCGCTTCCGCCCGTGCAATTTCGTCGAGCTGATGCCGCGGTTGCAGGAGCACAAAACGGCGTAGCTCAGCCGGTCCGCGCCCGCGCCGGCCGCGCCTCCGGGTCGGGACACTGCTTCCCGCCGGTTCGGGCGCGCTCGATTTCGGCATTGAGTTCGGCGCCGATCAGCACGATAAACGAGCTGAGATAAAGCCACATCAGCAGCACGACAACGGTGCCGAGCGAACCGTAGGTTTTGTCATACCCCGCGAAATTCGCGACGTAGTACGAAAACCCGGCCGAGCCGAGGAGCCACAGGGTCCCGGCAATAATCGTTCCCGGCGAGAACAAATGCCAGCACGGGTTGCGCCGCGCCGGGGCAAACCGGTAGATGATCCCGAGCGCGAGGATCAGCAGAACGGCCAGGATCGGCCAGCGCACCAGCCCGATCAGATCGCGCCATACCTTTAGAAAAGGCAGCGATTCAAGCACGGCCGGAATGACCGCGACCAGAAACAGGCTCAGCAGCCCGAACACGGCGATGCCGATCGTCAGCGCCGCCGATTGCGCATAATAGGCAAGAATGCCGCGCGTATCCCGTTCCTCATAGGCGACGTTCAGCGCCTGCATCAGCGTGCCGGTGCCGGACATCGAATACCACAATGCCAGCAGCAGGCTGATGACCAGCCCGAGGCCGAGGGTCTGCGACGACGCGCTGATCAGCCGGTTGAGCTCGTTGTAAACCAGATCGAGGGTCGATTGCGGCAGGATTCCGGCCAGGCTGGCGACCTGGTTGGCGATGATGACCGGGTCGGAGACCAGACCGTAGATCGAAATCAGCGCCGACAGCCCCGGAAATATCGACAGAAACGTCCAGAACGCGACCCCCGCCGCCATCACCGAGACATTGTCGCGGTTCGCCTCGTTATACACATTCGCGAGAATGCGGCCCCAGCGCAGCCGCTGTTTCGGCTCCACGGGTTGCGGATCGACCGACGGCCGGGCTTGCCGGTCGGATGCGGCCCGGTCGGATGCGGCATCGGGGGGCGTGGGCACGGAATTGTCTCGTCGCCGCTGACCGGGGCGCCCCGGAGGCGGGTGCGTCAGCGCGGCGGAACGATCGCTCATACCGCCGAAACGGCGAGATTCCGCCGGCGGTTCCCGCCGGGCGCGGCGCTTGGTCGCGCGTCGGAGGGAACCCCGCCGCGATCGGCGTGTTTGCAGACCGTCCGCATTACGGAATTTGCGATGATCATCGCCCAACAGCAGCTCGCCCGCCTCGGCTTTGCGACGGAGCCCGGCGAACCCCTGTACTGGCGCACGACGCGGCTGGACGGCCCGAGATTTCGCGAATCGGCGGCCGACCCGGCGGAAAGTCGGGCGTTGATGCGGTGGCGCGTGCTGCTCGCGCGCAATCCCCGGCGCTCGCCCTACCGCATCTCCCGCATCGAGAACTGATCGCCCCCGGCTGGGGCCGGCGGCAGCTCGACCAGTCCGAGCCGTATCACCCGGCGCAGCACTGTTGTGAAATGCGCAGCGGCCGAGCGGTCGAGTCCTTCGAGCCAGTTTTGATCGAGAAACGAGGCCAGCGCTGGCTGGCCGAGCGCCGCTTCCCATAGGATGCCGAGCAGCGAGGCGGCCGCTTCGTCCTCCTCGCGTTCCAGCAGCTTTACAATGCTCGCGCGTTCGGCCGCCTCCCGCCTGGTCGTGTCCGGGCCGGGACCGAGACCGAAATCCGGCAGACGCCGGCGCTCGGGGGAGGCGAGCAGAAAATGCGCGATCTCGTGCAGGATCACATAGGCTTCGGTATCGCCGTCAAGCGCTCTGCCGTCCCAGTTGAACCCCGGACGGGTTTCCGGCGGATGGACCGTCATGCCGCAGACCCGCGCCAGCGCCAGGGCCTCGCTGCGGTGCCGTTCGGCGCTCTCTCCCGCGGCGCGGTCGGGCGCGGTCGCGCGGATGCGGCCAAAGGCGGCTTGCGCCGCCGGATCGGTCAGCCCGGCGGCAAAACGGTCGAGCGCGGCGTCGAGACGCTCGGGCGGTATCGGCGTCAGGATCATGCAGGCACCGGAAGTCGTGAAAACCCGCAGAGATATAGGTGCTGCCGATCGCGCTTGGACCGGGACGAAGGCCCCCTTACTATCGCCCGGAGATGCGAATAAATTGGGGAGGCGGCGGTGCAGTTCGGGATTTTCGACCATCTCGACGACAGCGGTCTGCCGCTGGACCGGCATTTCGAGAACCGGCTGCGGCTGATCGAGGCTTATGACCGCGCCGGGTTCTACGCCTACCACCTCGCCGAGCACCACAACACGCCCTTGGGCTATGCGCCGTCGCCGAGCGTGTTTCTGGCCGCCGTCGCGCAGCGCACAAAGCGGCTCAAATTCGGCCCGATGGTCTATCTGCTGCCGCTGTATCACCCGCTGCGTCTGATCGACGAGGTTTGCATGCTCGACCAGATGAGCGGCGGGCGTTTTCTGTACGGCGTCGGTCGCGGCATTTCCCCCATCGAGGTCGGATTTTATGGGGTCGATTTTGCTACGGGTGCCGAAAAGTTCCGCGAAGCCTTCGAGGTCACCCGCATCGGCCTGACCGAGGACACGCTGACCTTTCACGGCAAGTACTACGATTTCGACCATGTGCCGATCGTCATGAAGCCGGTGCAGAAGCCTTATCCCGAGCTGTGGTACGGCACCTCGCGGCCGGACAGCATCCCGTGGGCGGCCGAGCGCGGCGCCCATATCGTGACCCTGCGCGACACCGCGCAGGCGCGCGCGATCATCGAACTGTACCGGGCGGAATGGGCCAAAAACGGGCGCTCCGAGGCCGATCTGCCGAGAATGGGCATCAACCGGCATATCGTCGTCGCCGAAACAGAGGCGGCGGCACGCGAGACGGCACGGCGCGGCTACCGCCCGTGGCGGCGGAACATGGAGCTTCTGTGGGCGGCCTATGGCGTGCCGTTTCCGCTGAAGGTGTCATTGCCCGAGGAATGGGACGCGTTGCAGGCGCACGGCCACGCAATCGCCGGCACGCCGGCGCAGGTGCGCAACTATATCGCCGAACAGGTCGAAAAGGCCGGCGCGACCTATTTCGTCTGCGATTTTGCGTTCGGCACGATCACATCAGACGAGGCGATGCGCTCGGTCGAACTGTTTGCCGCGGAAATCATGCCGCAATTCGCGTGAGCATGCGCCGAGGCGGGACAGGCTGATCCGGTGAAAACCCGCGCGCGCCGTTTCTCCCGTCGCTCTTATCAAACCGGAGGTGGGAGGGAGAGCGGCGGCGACATCCCGAAATCCATATCGATCGACGGCATCCGCCGGCGGGGCCTCATCGCTCGCGATTGCGGGCAGTTGGTATAGATTGGCGCGCATCGGCTGCCGCCGGATCGCGGAGCCCGGTCGGAGCGATGAGGGAGCGCGATGGCAATCACGATGTATGATCTGTGCGGCGCCGAGGCGGATCGCCGCTTCAGCCCGTTCTGCTGGCGCGCTCGGATGGCGCTGGCGCATAAGGGGCTGGAGGTCGAGACCGTTCCCTGGCGGTTCACCGAGAAGGACAAGCTGCCGACCCCGAATGCCGGCCGCGTGCCGGTCATTATCGACGGCGAGCGGGTCGTGCACGATTCGACGGCGATCGCCGAGTATCTCGAACAGCGCTACCCCGACCTTCCGTCGCTGTTCGGCGGCGAGATCGGCCGCGGTCTGACGCGCTTTGTGCAGAACTGGACCGACACCGTGGTGCAGAACAATCTGATCCGTCTCGTGCTGCACGATATCCATGGTCATCTCGGCCCCGAGGACCAGGCATATTTCCGCCAGGATCGCGAAAAGCGGTTCGGCGCGGCGCTGGAGCAGATCGTCCGTGACCGCGAAGAGCGGCTGCCGGCCTTCCGCGCCAGCCTCGACCCGCTGCGCCGCACTGTCGATCGCCAGGATTTTGTCTGCGGCGAGGCGCCTTCCTATGCCGATTACATCGTTTTCGGCGCGTTCCAATGGGCGCGGGCGATCAGCAGCTTCGAGCTGCTGGCCGAAGACGATCCGGTGCGCGCGTGGCGCGGCCGCATGCTCGATCTGTTCGGCGGGCTGGCGCGCCGGGCTCCCGCCTATGGCGGCTGACGATGGACGATACCGTCGCGATCGCCCCCTGGATCGCCCCCTGGATCGCCCCCTGGATCGCCACTGGGGCGCTGATCGCGCATAGCTGGGCGGCGGTGGTCTGGGTCGGCGGCATGTTCTTTGCGCTGCTGGCGCTGCGGCCGGCCAGCGCGCCGCTCGAACCGGGACCGCGGCTCGATTTGTGGTCGCGCGTGCTGACGCGGTTTTTCGCCTGGGTGTTCGCCGCGATCGTGCTGCTGCTGGCAAGCGGCTACGTTCTGATCTTCGGCGTGTTCGGCGGTTTCGCCGGAGTCGGGCTGCACGTCCACGTCATGCAGACCACCGGCATCGTGATGATGCTGCTGTTTCTGCATCTTTATTTCGCGCCGTGGCGGCGCTTCCGGACGGCCGTTTCGCGCCGCGATACGCCCGAGGCAACGCGCCGGCTCAATCAGATCCGCTGGATCGTGACCGTCAACCTAGTGCTTGGCCTCCTGACTGTCGCCATTGGCAGCAGCGGTCGCTACTGGGGGTGAGAGATCGGCATGCTGCTCGGTCAGCATGGCGGGGTCTATCGGCTTTAGCGAGCCGGTCATCGAGGTCTTGCCGTCGGCCGCGACCCAGACCGCGGAGAGACCGCCGTCCTGCCGCGGACGGAACTGCAACGTGCTCTTGCCGGGTTCCTGGAAGATAAAGCCGTCCTCGGTGACGCGGCCCTTGCGGCGGGTCCAGACGGCGTCGTGCTTGCTGTCGATGCTGGGACCGACCGAATAGATCGCCGTGAGCTGATCGCCCTGGGTCGATTCGATCCCGAGCATCACCTCGCGCCCGTTCGGATAGAAGCCGTACCAGATATCGCGGAATTTGACCGAGGACTTCGAGCCGCGCGGGGAGGCATCCGAGCCGACCGTCGTGACACCCGGCACCGAGGCGCGGGGCGCGCGCGGCTCGATCATGTCGGGCGGCAGTTTCAGATCGGCGCTCGGCCTCGTGCCCCAGTGCGGCGTGCAGGCCATTTCGCCCCTGAGATCGTCATTGTTCGCGAAGTTGCGGATGCAGTCGCCGAAGCGCCGCAGAAATAACCCGCTCGAAGCCGCCCAATGCGTCGTCAGATGGGCCGGCTGGTCGATCACGGCGAAACCGAGGCCGCGCCGGGCCAGGATCTCGCGGGACCGCTCGCCGCGGCCGCCGGGATCAAAATTGTCGCCGTGAAAATAGAAGACCATGACACGGGCGCGCCGTACCTGTTCGAGCAGCGGATAGAGCTTGGTCGCGTTGAGACGCCAGCTGTCATAGAACTCGTCAAAACTGCCATACGCGGCCGGGGCCGTCGCGATCACCGCATCGATCTGAGGAGAGGCATCCGCCGCGATCAGCGATAGAAAGGCGCCAAAGGATTGGCCGGCGAGGACAACCTGACGGTAGCCTTTTCGCTTCAGCGCCGCGCTGTGCTCGGCCAGCCGCCGGGAGCTGTCGGTCAGCGTGTCGCCGCGGCTCAGGCGGTTGAAGCGCAGAACGTCCCAGCCGTCCTCGCGCAGCGCCTGCAGATAGGCCGGGGTCGGCGACTTCGAATCCTCGGTGGTGATCGAGCGGCCATGGCTCCAGACGACCACCCCCTTGGCCTTGCCCGGCCCGAGCGCGGGTTCCGGAAAGGCCGGATCCAGCCCGAGCGCAAAGGCCGAGGCGGAAACCAGCAACCCGATGCTCACCACCAGACCGGCGAGCCCTTTCGACACCGATCGCAACATCCGCCCGTAACCCCCTGCCATGCGTGCGGGTATCGGGGCAGCTTAACAAAAGATTTCGGTTTGTGTCACTTCGTAAACGAGAGGCTCGCGGCGTCGCTCGCGAGCCGATTGCCGCAGATCACAGCCGGGATCGAGGGAGAAGGCCAGGAAACTGGCCCAAACCGGCTGTCGAGCGAAGCGTCATTGATGCGGCGAAGTAGCGCATACGCAATGCGCGGATAGGATCTGCCTTATTCGCGCTGCAGGCTCATCAGCACCAGCGCGGCGAGCAGCACGCCGAGCGCCTCCGTCCCAAGCGCGACTTGGCCGAGCATCATGCTGAACAGCGTACAGGCCAGCGTCGTGGCTCCAAGCAGCATCGGCATTGCGCGACTCCGTTTCCGAGCGGGGCTGACGGGGGTGGAATGCGGCGTTGTAACGGGTGCGGAACGCGGTTTATTCCTTGACCGGTTCTCCCTGGGCCGGGAAAGCGAGATTCGCATGCCGATCCTGTTTGTCGCACGCAGCGCCAGGCTGGCCCGCTGGGCCTCGGATGTCGGCTTTGGCAAGCATGTCTATAAGGTCGGCGTGTCGGACGAGGACCCGAAGGCGCTGACCGCGTCGGGCTGGGCCGGCGAGACCGATTGGAAGATCGTGCGCCGCGAGGAGGTTGCGGGGCTGAGCGAGAAAGAGGCGGTGGAGCGCCTGTCACGCAAGGAAAAGCCGATCGACCCGAACCTCTATCCGAAGCTGAAGGGTACGTCCGGCGTGTTCCGGGTTGCGGCCGATCATGTCGAGAACCACATCGTCGTGGCGCGGGCGCTGGCCGGCGACAGCGAGCGAATCGATCTGAAGCTGAAACCGGCCGATTTCGCCGCGTATCTTATCCACAACGCGACGCGCGGGTAGCCGGCACCCGATCGACACCGTACCGGCTCGCTGCGAGGATGCGGGCGCGGGCGCGTCGCCTCACTCCCCTTCGGCGGCGATGCGCCCCAGAAACTCGCCGAAATCCTTGGCCTCGCGGAAATTGCGGTAGACCGAGGCAAAGCGGATATAGGCGACCTGGTCGAGCGAGGAGAGCGCCTCCATGACCAGTTCGCCGATCATGTCGCTCGGGATCTCGTTCTCGCCGGAGCTTTCGAGCTGGCGCACCAGCGAGTTGATGATGCGCTCGACGCGCTCGGCCTCGACCGGGCGCTTGCGCAGCGCGACATAGATCGAGCGGGCAAGCTTGTCGCGGTCGAACGGCTCGCGCTGGCCGCTCTTCTTCAGCACGGTCAGCTCGCGCAGCTGCACCCGCTCGAACGTCGTAAACCGGGCGGCGCAATTCGGGCAGAAGCGCCGCCGCCGGATCGCGCCGCGATCATCGGTCGGTCGCGAATCCTTTACCTGGGTGTCATCCGCGCCGCAGAACGGACAACGCATCCTCGCCTCCTTCGCGCCCGGTCCGCGCTCCTCGCGCCCGACCGGTAATGGCCCGACCGGGGATGGCCCGACTGGTCATGAATAGATCGGAAAACGGGCGCACAGCGCGCCGACCGCCTCGCGCACGCGCCGTTCGACCCCGGCATTCCCGTCCGGGTTCTGCGCCAGACCGCGCAATACCTCGGCAATCCATTCCCCGATCTGGCGGAATTCGGCCGGTCCAAAACCGCGCGTCGTCGCCGCCGGGGAGCCGAGACGGATACCGGAGGTAACGGTCGGCCTCTGCGGATCGAACGGAATACCGTTTTTGTTGCAGGTCATGCCGGCGCGTTCGAGCGCCTGCTCGGCGTCGCGGCCGGTCAACCCGGACGGCCGCAGATCGACCAGCAGCAGATGCGTGTCGGTGCCGCCCGACACGATCGCGCAGCCCGCCTCTGCCAGCGTCGCTGCGAGGGTCTGAGCGTTGGCGACGACGGCGCGGGCATAGGCCGAAAACTCCGGCCGCAGCGCCTCGCCGAGCGCCACCGCCTTGGCGGCCACGGCGTGCATCAGCGGGCCGCCCTGCAATCCCGGAAACATCGCCGAGTCGATCCGCTTCGCGATCTCCGGGTCGTTGCACAGGATCATGCCGCCGCGCGGGCCGCGCAATGTCTTGTGTGTCGTCGTCGTGACGACATGCGCATGCGGCAATGGGCTTGGATGCGCGCCGCCGGCGACGAGCCCGGCGAAATGCGCCATATCGACCATGAAATAGGCACCAACCCGATCGGCGATCGCGCCAAAGCGGGCGAAATCGATGATGCGGGGATAGGCGCTGCCGCCGGCAATGACGAGGCGCGGCCGGTGCTGCTCGGCGAGACGCTCGACCTGGTCGAAATCGATCCGCGCGTCGTCTTCGCGCACGCCGTAATGCACGGCGTGAAACCATTTGCCCGACAGGTTCGGCGCGGCGCCGTGCGTCAGATGGCCGCCCGCCGCCAGCGACATGCCCAGCACCGTGTCGCCAGGTTTCAGCAGCGCCAGAAACACCGCCTGATTGGCCGGCGCCCCGGCATGCGGCTGCACGTTGGCGAAGCCGCACCCGAACAGGCGCGTCGCGCGCTCAACCGCCAACCGTTCGGCGATATCGACGAACTCGCAGCCGCCGTAATAGCGTCGCCCGGGATAACCCTCGGCGTATTTGTTTGTCAGAACCGAGCCTTGCGCTTCCAGCACCGCCCGCGAGACGATGTTCTCACTGGCGATCAGCTCGATCTGCGATTGCTGGCGGCGAAGCTCGCCGTCGATCGCCGCGGCGATCTCCGGATCGGCGGCGGCCAGCGGATCGGAAAAGAACCCGGCGGCGCGCTCCGCTTCCGACCGGACAGCAGGGGAAATCGCCAGGACAGCACCTCTTGCAAGTGGGGAAGCCGGGCACACACCGCGCCGATTCGGCGTAATCTACCATATGTCGGGCGGCGCTGTCAGCGCGCTACCAGACATCGCAGCATTGCGACCTCGCGCCGCGGCGACTTTCCAGAACAGAGAAAAGCGGCCCCGTCAAGCACGGAATCGGCGAGCGCCGAATCGGCAAGTACCGCATCAACCTAATGGCGAGAAGGCCGGACGGCGCGCCGCCGTTGCGCGACCTCTCGATTACGCCCGGCTTCTTCCCGCGACGGTTTCGGTTGACACCGGGAAATCGCGTATGGATTATGAATATCCGGGGCGAGATAAAGGCGGATCGAGGCAGAACATGGCGGAACCAGCCGCGCCAAAGACGACGGACGACGAATTGTTGCGCATGACCGCGGAGGTCGTATCGGCCTATGTCAGCAACAACACGCTCGCGACCGGACAATTGGCGGATGTCATCCAGGCCGTCTACAACTCGCTGCGCGGTCTGGAGGGCGGCGTCGGCGAGCCGGTCGCCGAACCGCTGAAACCGGCTGTCCCGATCCGCAAATCGGTGACGCCGGAATATCTGGTCTGTCTCGAAGACGGCAAAAAGCTCAAGATGCTGAAGCGGCATCTGCGCTCGACCTACAATCTCAGCCCGGACGAATACCGCGCCCGCTGGGGTCTGCCGCCCGATTATCCGATGGTCGCGCCCCGTTACGCCGAGCAGCGTTCGGAATTCGCCAAGAAGATCGGTCTCGGGCGCGGTACCGGGCGCAGCCCGGCGCCCGATGACGCGGAAAAATAGAAGCCGCGGCAAATCCCGGTCGAAAGGGCGCCTCGGCGCCCTTTTTTGTCGCACAAAGGGTATGCCCCGAAGCCGTCGCGTACCATGCTGCGGTGTTGTAGATAGCGACGCCCCGCAACCGTTCGAGGTCCAGAATGGCCCGCCCCGGAACAGAAAAACCGCCCGCATTCGACTGGGCCGACCCGCTGCTGTTGGAAGACGAACTCGGCGAGGACGAGCGTCTGGTCCGCGACAGCGCCCGCGCCTATTGCCAGGAACGGCTGATGCCGCGCGTCCTGACGGCGAACCGCGAGGAGCGCTTTGACCGCGAGATCATGAACGAGATGGGCGAACTGGGGTTTCTCGGCTCGACGATCGAGGGGTATGGCTGCGCCGGCGCGAATTACGTGTCCTACGGGCTGATCGCGCGCGAGGTCGAGCGGGTCGACAGCGGCTACCGCTCGGCGATGAGCGTGCAGTCGAGCCTCGTGATGTACCCGATCTGGGATTTCGGCACCGAGGAACAGCGGCAAAAGTACCTGCCGAAACTGGCGACCGGCGAATGGGTCGGGTGCTTTGGCCTGACCGAACCCAATCATGGCTCCGATCCCGGCAGCATGGAGACGCGCGCGGTAAAGGCGCCGGGCGGGTATCGGCTGCGTGGCAACAAGATGTGGATCACCAACGCGCCGATCGCCGATGTCTTTGTCGTCTGGGGCAAGACCGAGGACGGCGTCATTCGCGGCTTTATCCTCGAAAAGGGCATGCAGGGGCTGTCGGCGCCAAAAATCGAGGGAAAATTCAGCCTGCGCGCCTCGGCGACCGGCGAGATCGTCATGGATGACGTGTTTGTCCCGGAGGAAAACCTGCTGCCCGGCGTCAAGGGGCTGCGCGGGCCGTTCTCGTGTCTCAACAACGCGCGTTACGGCATCGCCTGGGGCGCGCTCGGCGCCGCCGAGTTCTGCTGGCACGCCGCGCGCAATTACACGCTCGACCGCAAACAGTTCGGCCGGCCGCTCGCTGCCAACCAGCTGATCCAGAAAAAGCTCGTCGATATGCAGACCGAGATTACGCTGGGTCTGCACGCGTGTCTGCGGCTCGGCCGGCTCAAGGACGAGGAGCGCTGCCCGCCGGAAGCGATCTCGCTGCTGAAGCGCAATAATTGCGGCAAGGCGCTCGATGTCGCCCGGCTCGCGCGCGACATGCACGGCGGCAACGGCATCCATGACGAGTTCCATGTCATCCGCCACCTGGTCAATCTGGAGACCGTCAACACCTACGAGGGCACGCACGACATCCACGCGCTGATCCTCGGCCGCGCCCAGACCGGCATCCCGGCCTTTGGCGGCTAGACACATTCGGCTAGGGACAGATCTGTCGGGCGCTCCTAGGCAGGCTCGCCGAGAGCATCCGACCCAAGCGAGAAATCGGCCGGTACTGAGCAGTCCAGACCAAGCAAATGCCGCGCGCGGCGGAGTGCGCCATCAAAATCAAGAGGCTCGACAATTGCGTGACCCTGGAGCCTGCGACATGCCTCCCCGATGTTCGAATAATGCATTGTAGCCGTTCGCGCAGCGGACAGGCGGCGGCTTCCGCCGGCGCGCTGGCGCGCAATTACGTTGCGGATGCAGCGATCGAGAGGCGTATCGAGATGAATAATATACAGCTGGTGCAGGGCTGCCAGGGCGGTTGATCGGCGATGCTCGCTGCTCAGCAGCAGACCTTCCAGCAGCACATCATGGTCGCGTGCGGCGTAATGATCCGCCAGTCGGAAGGCCTCATCCAGCCCGCCATCGACAAGCCTGATGGTATCGCAGCCGCCGCTGGCGGCTTTGTAATCTCCAATCAGTACCAGCGGACGCTGGCCCAGCGGATGCGGCAGAAAATGGGCGATCGGCCGCTCGCGGCCTTCGCGGCGGATCGGGGCCGCGACCCCGTCATGCCACCCATACCCCGCCGCGATGCGGCGGACCAGCTCGGTCTTTCCTGAACCGCTCGTGCCTCTCAGATTTACGATCAAACCCATGTGCCTCGGCGCCCACTCATTGCCGCCGCATTGGGTCAGGCATCCAGTGCCGGTTAAACGATTTTCGAGAGTAGCGGCTTCTTTTCGCCGCAGGACAAGCACGACAGCCCTCACCGAATATTCCCCCGGGACTATGATCGGATCGAACCGGCCGGGTTTCGGCCGAATACGCAGGGGAACAGACATGCCGGCCTATTTCGTCGCCGAGGTCGAGGTTACCAACCCGGCGGGGTACGAACCGTACCGCGCGCTGGCCGGCGCCAGCATCGCGCAATATGGCGGCCGGTTTGTCGCGCGCGGCGGCAGGACCGAGCTGATCGAGGGCGGCCCCGAGCCAAAGCGCGTCGTCATCATCGAGTTCGCCGACGCCGAGGCCGCGCGCCGCTGGTACAACTCGCCGGAATACCAGGCGGCGCTGCCGATTCGGCTGGCGAACTCGCAAGGTCGCGCGTTTATCGTCGAGGGCGCCTGACCCCGCTCGGCACGCCAGCGCCGCCGCCGCAATGCGACAACGGGCGGGCATCGCACCCCCGGCAACCTGAAGTGCCGTACGCACCCGATCCCCGCGCTCGAAAAGGGATTGTCTTTCGGCTTGCGAGCGTATACCGACGGTTGACGATCACCCGTCGGTTTCGGGGCTCCCAGGGGAACATCCACAAGGGGAATAGAGGATGTCGAGGCGGATCGCGATCGCGGGCGGCGCATCTCTTGTAGCGGCCTTTATTCTGTCCATCGCGCCGGCTCAGGCCGAGACGCTCTACTTCGGGGGCACAGCCGGATGGACCTCGCTGCAAAACCAGAAAATCGAGGCCGCCGGTCTGCCGGGCACGACCTCCCGCTTCGATTCCGGGTTCGCGGCCGGGGCGCGGATCGGTTATGAGGAGGGTCGGTGGCGGTTCGAGGCGGAATACACCTATCGTCGCAACGAGCTTGACCGGATCACCGTCGGCGGCGTCAACCTCGGCGGCGTCGGCGGCAGCCGGCAAGCGCACGCGTTCCTCGCCAACCTGATCTACGAGATCGATTTCGGCTGGCCGGTGAAGCCGCATATCGGAGGCGGCATCGGCGGCGTGTACCTGAAGGACAGGGCCAGCGTGCCCGGTATCATCACATTGGACGATAACGGGTGGGAGATCGGCTACCAGGGCATCGCCGGGCTGCGCTATGACGTGACGCCGAATATCGCCGTCGATCTCGACTACCGGTATTTCGCGACGACCGACATACGCTTTCGCGTGCCGGGGAACAACGCCACCTACAAGACCGGCTACGACACGCACAACGTGATGGCCAGCATCGTCTACCGTCTCGGCCCGCCGGCGCCGCCGCCGCCGATCGCAGCTCCGCCGCCGCCCGCACCGCCGCCGGTTGTCGAACGGCGCGTGTTCCTGGTCTTTTTCGATTGGGACCGGTACACGATCACCCCCGACGGAATGCGCATCATCGAGCAGGCCGCCACCGCCTATCGCGCCGGCGCGCCGGTGCAGATCCAGGTCACCGGCTATACCGACCGCTCCGGCTCGCCCGGCTACAACCAGCGCCTCTCCGAGCGGCGCGCCGCCGCCGTCGCCGATGCGCTGGCCCGGCTTGGCGTACCGCGCAACGACATGATCGTCGGCGGGCGCGGCGAGAACGACAACCGCGTCCCGACCGCCGACAGCGTGCGCGAGCCGCAGAACCGCCGCGTCGAGATCGTGTTCCCCTAGGGAGAGCCCGACGCGGGGTTCCGCCGGAACCCTTTGGAGCATCCGGCGACAGAGAGATGTTCGAACGCGAGGCGCGCTGGATCAGCGACCGGCTTGCTGCCTGTCCGCTGCAGCAGATATCGCCGCTGCTCAATATCGGCAGCGGCACGCGCGCGTTTCGGGAGGTGGCGCAGCCCTGGATCGAACGCGATCTGTTCGCGCCGCTCGCCGCGCGCGGGGTCGAGATCGTGCATCTCGACGCGCGCGCCGGGGATGGTCCAGGGGACGGTATCGACATCCGGGCCGACCTACTGCACGACGACGACTTCGCCCGCCTCGCCGAGGGGCGGCGCTATGCGGCGCTGTTGTGTTGCAACGTGCTCGAACACGTGCGCGATCCCGGCGCGTTCGCGCACCGCTGCGCGATGCTGGTGCGGCCCGGCGGATTGATCGTCGTTACCGTGCCGCGCAGCTACCCGCATCACGCCGACCCGATCGACACGCTGTATCGTCCGACCCCCGACGAAGCCGCCGCGTTGTTTCCCCGCAGCGCGCTCGTCACCGCCGAGATCATCGATGTCGGTCTGTCGTACCGCGACGAGATCAGGCGCCGCCCGTGGCTGCTGCTGCGCCCTCTGCTGCGGCTGCCGGTGCCGTTTCTGGGTCTCGCGAAATGGCGCAACTCGATGGTGAAGCCGTACTGGCTGTTTCACAATTACCGGGTCAGTGCCGCCGTGCTGCGCCGCGAGGACGAACCCTCGGGTCCGGCTGAAGCGTGATCCGATCAGATGAAAGCACCTTTGTCACCCCGCGTGACCCCCGGACTTGATCCGGGGATCATGCGGGAATGACGGCTCAACCTGACGCGATCATGCTCTAGGTGACGTGGCTTTCGCTGCGGTCGGTCAGCAGCGCATAGAGCGCGTCGGGATTGGCGGCGCCGCGCAATTTCTGGCGGATCGCGTCATCGCGCAGCAACCGCGAAACGCGGGCCAGCGCGCGCAGGTGCTCAGCCCCGGCATCGGCCGGAGCCAGCAGCGCGAAAACCAGATCGACCGGCTGGCTGTCGAAAGCCTCGAACGCGATCGGCCGTTCGAGGCGCGCGAACACGCCGCACAACCGATCCAGCTCGGGCAGCTTGCCATGCGGGATGGCCAGCCCCCTGCCGATACCGGTGCTCCCAAGACGCTCGCGCTCGGCGAGCACGTCATAGATCCGCCGCTCGCCGATGCCGGTCAGCGCCGCGGCGCGACGCGCGACCTCCAACAGCACCTGCTTTTTATTGCCGGCGCGCAATTGCGCGATCACGGCGCGTGGTGAGAGCAGATCCTCGATTTCCATCAACTGGCTCAATCTGGCAATCTGGCTCAATCTGGCAGCTCGCCGTCGCGCCCTCCGGACGACCGCCTGCGACCGGCGAGACCGGAGGTTTGCGGGGTCATCCTCGACGCATCATCGCCGGCCGGCGCCGCCCACCCTGTTTGCCGGGTCGATCCAGCCGATATTGCCGTCGCCGCGCCGGTAGACGACATTGAGTTCGCCGTGCGAGCGATTGCGGAACAGCAGCACCGAGACATCGGCCAGATCCATCCGCATCACCGCCTCGCCGACCGTCAGTTGCGGCAGTTCGGTGCTCATCTCGGCGATGACGACCGGCGCGATCCCGCCATCGGCGGCTGCTTCGGTCTCCGGTTCGGTCTCCGCGCCAAAGCTCGCGGTCTCGTCGATCTCCTCCTCGACCGGCGCCAGCACAAAGGAGCGCGCCATCTCCGGCCGCTCGCCGGCCGGGCGCGCCTTGCCGTGGTAATCGCGCAGCCGGCGCTTGTAGCGGCGCAACTGCTTCGCCAGCCGCTCGGCGGCGGCATCGAAGGCGACATAATAATCGGTCGCCGTCCCGCGGCTGTTGACGACCATGCCGCGCCCGACATGCAGCGACAACTCGACGGCGATCAGATGCGCTTCGCGGGCGAATACCGCGTGAGCCTCGATCGCAGTACGGAAATACTTCTCCAGCAGCGATTCGAGCGTCGCCTCGACATGACCGCGAAGCGCGTCGCCGACATCGACCTGCTTGCCCGTAACCGTCAGTTGCATGGAACTGCACCACCCAAGCTTTCGCGGGCCGCTCGCAATTTAGCTCACGAATGATGGGCATGATCCCGAGCCGGATCAAGCGGCCCGTCTCGCGCTACAGCGCCATCAGCTTGTCGCGCCGGCGTTGTGCCGAGGAGGGAATACGCATCACTTCGCGGTACTTCGCGACCGTGCGGCGGGCGATCTCGATGCCCTCCCGCTGCAGCAGTTCGACGATCTTCTCGTCCGACAATGTCCCGCCGGGCGGCTCGTCGTCGATCAGGCCGCGGATACGGAAACGCACGGCCTCGGCTGAATGCGCGGCGCCGCCGTTCGAAGCAGGGATCGCCGAGGTGAAGAAAAATTTCAGCTCGAAGACGCCGCGCGGTGTCGCGATAAATTTGTTGCTGGTGACGCGGCTGACCGTGCTTTCGTGCATCCCGATCACCTCGGCGACCTCGCGCAGGATCAGCGGGCGCAGCGCCTGCACTCCAAGGGCAAAAAACGCCTCCTGCTGACGCACAATCTCGGCCGCGACCTTGACGATCGTCAACGACCGCTGGTGCAGCGATTTGACCAGCCAGTTCGCCGCCTGAAACTGCTCGCTTAGATAGTCGCGCTCCGCCTGGCCGCGCAGACCGGGGCTCACCCGTGCGTAATAGCGGGTGTTGACCAGAACCCGCGGCGTGGTTTCGGGGTTCAGCTCGACGACCCAGCCGCCCTGCGGCTGAGGCACCATTAAAATATCCGGGATCACCGGCTGCGGCAGCACCGCGTCGAACGAGTGTCCGGGCCGCGGATCGAGCGATTTGATCTCGGCGATCATCTCGGCGAGATCCTCGGCATTGACCTGACACAGCTCGATCAGCACCGCCGCCTTGCGCGCGGCGACCAGCGGCAGGTGTTCGAGAAGACGCCGCATCGCCGGATCGAACCGGTTGCGATCGCGCAATTGCAGCGCCAGGCATTCGGCGAGATCGCGGGCGAAAACGCCGGGCGGATCAAATTCCTGCACGCGCGCGAGCACACGCTCGACCTGTGCCCTGCCGCAGCCCAGTTCGCGGGCGGCCGTACCGAGATCGACGCGCAGATAGCCGGCCTCGTCGAGATGTTCGAGCAGATACGCGGCAATCACCCGGTCGATCGGGTCGCGAAGATCGGTGCCGATCTGCTCGCTCAGGTGCTCGCGCAGACTGCGCGGCCCACCAGCGGTCCGCTCGACCGCCGGTTCCAAATCATGGTCGCGACGCACCCCGTCGTGGACATGCCACGCATCGCCGTCGCGATCGTGCGAGCCGTCGCCGTCCTCGCCCGCCGTTGCCTGCCAGTGCTCGGCGGCGTCGCCGACCACCTCGCCGACCCCGCTGGCGAGCTGCTCCGGAAGCGTCAGCGCCGGGATCGTCGCATCGGGTCCGGCATCGCCGAGGCCGGTCGATCCCTCGTCGCGCGTCGGCTCGCCGAGTTCCAGAAGCGGGTTCTTCTCGATCTCCGCCTCGACAAACTCGCTCAGTTCGAGGTTCGACAGTTGCAGCAGCCTGATCGCCTGCTGCAACTGCGGCGTCATGACGAGCGACTGGCTCTGCCGAAGCTGCAGACGTTGCGAAAGGCCGATCCTGTTCACGAAACGCTCCCGTCGGGGCGGTGCTTATAGGCTGAACCGTTCCCCGAGGTAAACGCGGCGAACGTCCGCATTTGAGACAATTGCGTCGGGAGCGCCCTCCATCAGGACCTGGCCCTCGTGCAGAATATAGGCGCGATCGACGATCCGCAGCGTGTCGCGGACATTGTGGTCGGTGATCAGCACGCCGATGCCGCGGTCCTTCAGGTGCAGCACGAGATCTCGGATGTCGCCGACCGCGATCGGATCGATCCCGGCGAGCGGTTCGTCGAGCAGGATGAAATGCGGCGCGGTGGCGAGCGCGCGCGCGATCTCGACCCGGCGCCGCTCGCCGCCGGACAGCGCGATCGCCGAAGCGCGGCGCAGATGCCCGATCGAGAATTCGGCCAGCAGCGCATCGAGTACCGCCTCGCGCAGATCGGGCTCGGGCTCGGCGACTTCGAGGATCGCGCGGATGTTCTGCTCGACCGTCAGACCGCGGAAGATCGACGGTTCCTGCGGCAGATAGCCGATGCCGAGCCGCGCCCGGCGATACATCGGAAGATCGGTGATCTCCTGGCCGTCGATTTCGATGCTGCCGGTATCGGCGGCGATCAGCCCGGTGATGATGTAAAAGCAGGTCGTCTTGCCGGCGCCGTTCGGGCCGAGCAGACCGACCACCTCGCCGCGCTGCACCGACACGCTGACATCGCGCAAGACCGGACGCCGCTTGAAGCTTTTGCCGAGACCGCGCCCGACCAGACCGCGCCCAAGGGGGCCGCGATTATCGGCCACCAGGCGCGGTCTCTGCTGCAGCCAGGCCGGACCGGCATAGTGCGGTTCGTCGGCGCCGCCGAGGTCGCGCAGCAACGATTGGCCCAGCGGCGGTTGGCCCAGCGGCGGTTGGCCCGGTGGCGGCTGGCGCATCACGGCTGCTTGGGCTCGGCGCCGGACGCGGTCCCCGGCTTGGCCTGGTCGCGGATGAACAGCCCCTGCACGCGCTGCCTTTCCTCGCCGGCTTTGCCGCCCGGCATCATGCGGGCGATGTTTTTGTTGAGGTCCATCACGCCGCGCTGCCCCCGGATCACGTTGTCGCCGCGCTGGATGACGACATTGCCGATCAAGGTGGCGATGCCGGTATCGCCGTTGTAGACGCCGTAATCGCCGCGCCCGGTATTCAGCGTATCGGTGATGACGACATGCCCCTGCGCATCGACCCGGCTGATCCGCGACTCGCCGTCCTGCCCGCCGATCGCGCCGGGCCGCGCTGTGCCCCGCGAACTCGGAGATCGGGACGCGGCGGCGGGTCCGGCGCGCGTCGCGGTTGTCGCCGGTTTCTGTCCCTCCTTGTGCATATAGGCGGTCAGGATGTCTGCCTTGATCGTTTTTCCCGAGCGGGTCGCGACCGCATCGCCGCGCGCCACCGCGATCTGCCGACCGTCGTACCATTCGAGACTGTCGCGCGCCGTCACGACATCGTTTGCCGTCGTCAGCTTGAGGTTATGGCCGATTATGACCGCGATCCCCTGATCCATGTCATAAACGGCGCGCTCGCCGGTCACCGTGCTCGCCTCGCGCTTCAGGACGACATTGCCGATCGCCTCGACACGAAATATCTCGGTGTTGCCGCCGCCTTCGTCGCTCAGAGTCCCGGCCCCTGCCTGCGTGTCGGGGTCGGGCTTGCCGCCGGGTTTCTCGCGGTAATGCGCGATCAGCGTGTCGGCCCGCACCTCGTTCCCGCCGCGCGATGCGACGGCATTGCCGCGGGCGATGTAGACCCGCTGGTTCTGCTGCCACTCGATCCCGGCATCGGCCTGGATCTGGAGCGGTCCGTCCTCGCCTCCCGATCCCCCGGGAAGCCCGATCTGCGCCAGACCCGGAACAGGCAGCGCCAGCGCAACGAGCAGCGCCAGCGCCGGAACGGTCCGGCCGATCGCTCGGCGGCGAGCGGGGCGGCGGTTCGGCATGTCAGCGCTGCCTGCGGGCGGGGCGGCCGGGCTGCGACCGCGGACGGGCGGCGGCTTTGGCGGCGGGACGCCGCGTGACTGCCCGGCGGGACACCGGCGGGGCCGGCATCGCCTCGCTCTCGACTTGCGCGGCCAGTTCCGCCACCGGCTCCGGTACGGAGGGCGGCGCGCGCGTCGCGGCAATCCGGCCGGCGCTCTTCAGCGTCATCTCGGCTCTTCCGGTAAAGATGATCGTCTCGCCCTTGTTGATAAGACGAAATCCTTGCGCCTTTATTGCGCCGGCGGGGCCGTGCCCGGCAACCGGATCGTCGCCCTCGGCCGCGTTCTGGGCGGCGTCGACCCGCGCGGTCTGCGTGACAAAGCGCGTGCCGTCCTGGTGCGTCACCGTCACCTCGCCAAACAGGTCGATCACGCTCGCCTGCGATTGATAGACCGCGCTGATCGCGCTGGCCCGCACCTGCGCGCCGCTGCGCAACGCGATCTCGGCGACCGGGGCCTGCAACGACACCAGATCCTGGCGATCGGGGATCTGCCGCGCCGAGGCGGCGATAACGACAAACGGTCTTCCCTCGCGGTCGATGCCTGTGTATCGCGGGTTGATCATGCGCAATTCCCGCGCGTCGCGCAGATCGATCGCCGGAAAGCCGACCCGCATCCGCTCCCACAGCGGCACCAGCCGCGGCCACATCGCGATCAGCAGCAGCAGCAGCACCCCAGTTGCCGGCAGAACCCGCCGCAGCAGGACGACCCGCCGCGTGTGACGACGGTCCACGGCGACGACCGAAGCGGCGCGGCGCACCGCGCCGGCAAAGGCGAGCGCGCCGCTGCGCCGCGACGGCAGGCTGCCGCCGCGCGTCGCCGATCCAGTCGTCGCCAGCCTCATCCCCCTGGCCTCATTCCCCCGGCCTCATTCCCCCGGCCTCATTCCCCCAGCCCCCTGCCCCCAGCCCCCTGCAAGGTCTCACGCCACCCCGGCGCGCAGGCAATCGTGCATGTGCAGAAACCCGGCCGGGCGCGCCGCATCATCGACGACAAACAGCGCGGTGATCGCGAAGCGGTTCATCAGCCCCAGCGCCTCGGCGGCGAGATGCGCCGGCGTCACCGTCTTCGGGTCGGCGCGCATGATTTCGGCGACCGCGCGCGCGAACAGTCGGTCGTCCATGTGGCGGCGCAGATCGCCGTCGGTGACGATCCCGACGAGCCGCCCTTCGCCGTCGCGCACGCCGACACAGCCGAAACTTTTCGCGGTCATCACCAGGATCGCCTCCGACACCGGCGTCTCGGGCGAGACCAGCGGGACCGCGTCGCCCGAATGCATGATGTCGGCGACCCGCAGCAGACGGCGACCGAGACGCCCGCCGGGATGGAACAGTTGAAAATCGGCCGACGAAAACCCCTTGCGCTCCAACAGCGCGATCGCCAGCGCGTCGCCGAGCGCCATCATCATCGTCGTCGATGTCGTCGGCGCCAATCCCATCGGGCAGGCCTCGGCCGCGACCGGGAGCAGCAGCACGACATCGGCAGCCTGCGCCAGCGACGAAAGACGGCCGGCGGTGATCGCAATCAGCGGAATATCAAAGCGGCGCGAATACGAGATGATGTCCGCCAATTCGCCGCTTTCGCCGGAATTGGACAGGGCGAGGATCGCATCCTCGGCGCCGATCATGCCGAGATCGCCGTGGCTGGCTTCCGCCGGGTGGACAAACTGTGCCGGTTTGCCCGTGGAGGCCAGGGTCGCGGCGATCTTGCGCGCGACATGACCGCTCTTGCCGATCCCGGTCACGATCAGCCGACCGCGCACCGCCGCGCACAGATCGAGCGCACGCCCGAACGCGCCGTCGAGCGCGCGGGCCAGAAGTTCGAGACCGGCGGTCTCGGCCCGCAGAACGCGCCGTCCGACATCGAGATCGCGGGCCAGCCCGCCGGCTCCGTCTCTTCCGCCGGCGCCGCGCGGCGTCGATCGTTGAGCGGGCCGATTCCCGGCAAAGCCGGGCAGCGGATCATTGAGCGGATCGTCGGCGAGATTGGTCAGCACCGTGTCGAGCGACGCGGCAAAGGTTTTTTCCCCCAAAACAGAACTCCCCCTCGGACCCGGCCGGGATTGCGTTCCGGCCCGGTCAGCCCCAAGCCCCTAATGCGCGAAAATGTCCTGCTCGGGCCAGCCTTCCAGGTCGAGCAAGGCGCGTGCCGGAAGGAAATCAAAGCAACTGCGCGCCAGATCGACGCGTCCCTCGCGCGCCAGCATCTCATCGAGTCGGGCCCGCAGCGCGTGCAGATAACGCACATCGGAGGCGGCATAGCGCAGCTGCTCCTCGCTCAGCGACGCCGCGCCCCAATCGGAGCTTTGCTGTTCCTTCTTGAGTTCGACGCCGAGCAGGTCCTTGCACAGATCGCGCAACCCGTGCCGGTCGGTAAAGGTGCGCACGAGCCGCGACGCGATCTTTGTGCAGTAAAGCGGGCGCGGCATCACCCCAAGGTAGTGATGCAGCATCGCGATGTCGAACCGGGCGAAGTGAAACAGCTTCAGAACCCCGGGATCGGCGAGCAGCCGCCTCAGGTTCGGCGCGTCGTAGCAGCCGGGAGCGAACTGCACCAGATGCGCGTCGCCGTCGCCGCGCGACAGCTGCACCAGACACAGCCGGTCGCGGTGCAGGTTGAGACCCATCGCCTCGGTGTCAATCGCGACCGCGTCGCCAAATAGCAGCCCCTCGGGCAGATCGCCGCGGTGCAGCTGATAACTCATCTCGCCTTTCGCCATCGTACCGTCGGCCGGACTCCGCGCATAACCTGCGGGACTATCCACCCCGACGGGCGGCGCGTCAATTCGGCGGGGTCAGCGACGGCCCCGCGGCGCGGCGGTCGCGCGTCCGGCGGGGGCGCGGCCGGCTGGCGAGCGCCCAATCGGGGAGCGCATCGCGTCGAGGCTCCACGCGCCGGCCCCGGCAAAGCAGAAATAGAGAAAGACGAAGCAGTAAAGAATCGCCAGCTCGCCGCCATTCTGGATCGGAAAGAACCCGCGCGGCGCATGCGCCATAAAATAGGCGAACGCCATCTGGCCCGAGAGCAGAAACGCGACCGGCCGCGTGAACAGCCCGAGCACGATCAAAACCCCGCCGACCAGCTCCATGAGCCCGGCCAGGCCGGGATTGAGCGTGAACAGCTCAAAGACCCGCGGCGGCGTCCGCGGCGGGAAATTGAAGATCTTCTGCGTCCCGTGCTGGAGGAACAGCAGACCGACCATGATCCGCAGGATGCTAAGCATCCGCGGTTCCCAAACCTGCCGCAGACGGATCAAGGCGATCATCCTGTCCTCTGCCGACATGATGCCGCGCGCGGTCGCGCCCGCGCGAGCAGTCTATCGGAAATATCCGGCCGGAGGGGGTTCGAATGGTGCGCCCGAGTGGAGTCGAACCACCACTCCTTTCGGAACACGGACCTGAACCGTGCGCGTCTGCCAATTCCGCCACGGGCGCCCAATCGACTTGGCCGGCGGGAAATAGGCCGCGCCGGACCGCTTGTCAAGAATCGGCGGGCCGGCCGCAGGTCATGGCGGGCGCGCCGGAAACGCGCGATAACGGCGACCGGGGCCGTATTCCGGGACGGCCCGCGCCAAGGAGGGTGCGATGAGCTTTGCGTTGACCGCCGAGCAGCTCGAAATCCGCGACGCGGTCGCGCGTCTCTGCGAGCGCTTTGGCGACGAATACTGGCTGCAAAAGGACAGCGACGGCGCCTTCCCGCACGAATTCCACCGCGCGATGGCCGATGCCGGCTGGCTCGGCGTCGCGATGCCCGAGGAATACGGCGGCAGCGGTCTCGGCATCACCGAGGCGGCGGTGGTCATGCAGGCGGTGGCGCAATCCGGCGCCGGGTTCAGCGGCGCCTCGGCGGTGCACATGAACATTTTCGGTCTGCACCCGGTGGTCGTGTTCGGTAATGACGAGCAGAAGCGGCGCTTTCTGCCGCCGCTGATCGCCGGCAGGGAAAAAGCCTGTTTTGCGGTGACCGAACCCGATGTCGGTCTCGACACGACCCGGCTCAGAACCCGCGCGGTGCGCGACGGCAACGGTTACGTGATCTCCGGCCGCAAGATCTGGACCTCGACCGGTCAGGTCGCCGAGAAGATGCTGATCCTGACCCGCACAACCCCGTTCGACGAGGCGCCGCGCCCGTCGGCGGGCATGACCCTGTTCTACACCGACCTCGACCGCGCCAAGGTCGAGGTGCGCGAAATCCACAAAATGGGCCGTGCCGCGGTCGATTCGAACATGGTGTTTATCGACGGGCTGAAGGTGCCGCCGGAGGACCGCATCGGCGAGGAGGGATCGGGCTTTCAGTATATCCTGCACGGCATGAACCCGGAACGCATCCTGATCGCCGCCGAGGCGGTCGGTCTCGGCCGCGCCGCGCTCGCCCGCGCCGCGCGCTACGCCGGCGAGCGCATCGTGTTCGGCCGCCCGATCGGGCAGAACCAGGGCATCCAGCACCCGCTCGCCGAGCGCTGGATCGAACTCGAAGCGGCCGAGCTATTGGTCCTGCGCGCCGCCGCCGCCTACGATCGCGGCGACGATGCCGGGACTGTCGGCGCCTATGCCAACGCCGCCAAATATTTCGCCGCCGAGGCCGGGCACCGTGCCTGCGAGAGCGCGGTGCTGACGCATGGCGGTATGGGCTACGCGCGCGAATTCCACGTCGAGCGGTTTTTCCGCGAAATCCAGATCGCCCGCATCGCGCCGATCAGCCCGCAGCTGATCCTGTCGCACATCGCCGAGCGCGTGCTCGGATTGCCGAAATCGTATTAGGAAGGGGATTTCGACCCTTATACCGATTTTCGTCGCCCGGCGTCGAACCTTACAATATCGCGCCATACCTGGGCGGGCAGACCGCCGCCGGTGACCCCGTTCATCGGTCGCTGCTTCTCGTTGCCCATCCAGACGCCGACTACAAGACCGCGCGTGAAGCCGATGAACCAAGCATCGCGATAACCGTCGGTCGTCCCTGATTTTCCGGCCGCCCAAATGCCGGGGGAGTTCGCCTTGGCCGTGCCGTTTTTACCGAACACGCCGGTCAGCATATCCCGCATCATGACCGCGATTTTGGGGTTCAGCGCGCGCGTGGCGCGATCCGCTTTGGAGTAGGAAGCATGGTTGCCCGCATCATCTTTAAGGCGCGCGACGGAATGAGATCCCGGCAGGATACCATTATTGGCTATCGCGGCATAGGCCCTCACCATCTCCAGTAAGGTCACCTCGTTCACGCCCAGGGCCAATCCCTTGATTGCTTCCAGTTTTGCGGTGATGCCGAGGCGTCTCGCCATCTCGATAACCTGATCGACATGGCCGTCAATAAGCTGAATCGCCGCGACATTCGACGAACATGCCAGCGCCTCGGCAAGCGTGATGCGGCCATAGTAAGCAGAATTATAATTGTTGACGATTTGGTCTGCGGAGAGCTTGATCGGACCGTAATCCGACACGAAGTCTGTCGGCCGCATCCCACGTTCAAGCGCCGCCAAGTAGACAAACAGTTTGAAGGCTGAGCCGGGTTGCCGGCGTGCCTGCGTCGCGTTGTTCCATTCGCTCTTGGTGTGATCGATGCCGCCCACCAGCGCGACAATCTGTCCGCTCGGCCGCATCGCGATAACGGCTCCCTGCTCAATGCTTAAACGCGCGCCGTATCTCGCCAATGTTTTGGTCAGGACGGTATGCGCCGCAAACTGCAAATCGCGATCAAGCAGCGTCTCTATGGTCCTAACGCCCTCCTGTGTTAAATTGAAATTCTGGCTTTCCTTTTCGGCATGCACGACGTACCAGCCGTGGCAGGGATGTTCCGGATAAAACCCGCCGCTGTGCGCCCGCCGTTCCTTTACAGGACGCAGCGGCTGTTTCAACCCAGCCGCCGCTGCCTCCGGCGAAATGAACTTAAGCTCGACGGCCTGTTCGATCAGAGAGCGCGCGCGTTTCCGGGCGATTTCCGGACCGGTGAGGAGATTGCGTTTACTCGGCAGATTGAGCGCCTGGATAAGCGCCGCGGCTTCATGCAGGTTTAAATTCTGCGCGGGTTTATCAAAAATCACCTTCGCGGCCGCCTCGATACCATAGGCGCCGGCACCGAAATAGACACGGTTCAGATAAAGAAACAGGATCTGCGCTTCGGTTAGAGACGCATCGAGACCGGGAGCGCAGAAGAGTTCCTCAAGCTTTCGTTCGAGCTTTCCGTAATCCCTGAGAAATATCTCCTTCAAGACCTGCTGGGTCAGCGTGCTGCCGCCCTGCGCGATGCGTCCCTTCGTGATATTCACGGCGGTAGCGCGAGCGACCGCCGCCCAGTCGATACCGCCGATACGAAATGCCGAACCAGTAAGAAAATTCCGATCTTCCTGCGTCACCAGCAGCAAAATCAGATGCTGCGGTATCTTCTTATAGGGCACGGGTGGTCCATAATAAGCGCCGCGGGCGCCGATAAAGCGGCCCCCGTCGTCGAGAACGCGAATGCCGCTGTGCCGGTTGTGCACTAAAAGCATATCGACATTGCTGAAATCAAAGCTGCATAACGCTTCGGCTCCCGCTTCCGCCCGACCGCTGTCAAACACCGCCAAGAGCGGCGTCAATGCCAACCCTTTAACGAATAGACGGCGCCGCAGATTCGAAAAACAAGGGTTCCTAAGTCTTCCTCCCGAAACGTCCGGCCCCATCATTGCGGTGCTCACGGCAATATCAACCCACGCAATTGTCACCGGGAGCGCAGTCGCCACCGCTTTTCAGACCAAACGGCGCGTTCTGGCGTCATCTATATGACATTTATAAAGCGATTGCACCCGATGCGTCGAGCCAATTGCACGCTTTCGGCCGTCGCAGTACCCATAGTGGCGGGAGCGGAAAGGCCTATGGCTGAATCCATTCAGCAGTAGCATGGCGGCATGAGATGGACTGACCCCGGCATTCACCGGGTTCAATCCATTCTACGCAACGGCGAAGATGCCGGGAATTGGAGGCCTTGGAAGCGATCCGCTACCGCTTCGAGAACTGGAAGCTGCGGCGGGCCTTGGCCTTGCCGTATTTCTTGCGCTCGACGACGCGGCTGTCGCGGGTCAGAAACCCGCCATGTTTCAAGACCGGCCGCAGCCCCGGCTCGTAAAAGGTCAGCGCCCGGCTGATGCCGTGCCGCACGGCGCCGGCCTGTCCGGACAGCCCGCCGCCCTGCACCGTACACCACACGTCAAACTGGCCGAGCCGATCGGTCACGACAAACGGCTGATTGATCATCATGCGCAATACCGGTCGCGCGAAATAGACCGGGCTGTCGCGCCCGTTGACCTCGATCTTGCCGTTGCCCGGTCTGATCCAGACGCGCGCGACGGCGTTCTTGCGCTTGCCGGTCGCGTAGGAGCGGCCGAGTTCGTCGCGGATCGGCTGCACGTCCTCCGGGATCGGCGCCATCGTGTCCGGCACCGTCCCTGGCCCGATCGGCGCCGCCGGCCGCGCCGCGGCCATCGCCTGGCGCAGACTCGCGAGACCCTGAAAGGTCTGCGGCCGTGTTCCGCCGCCCTGTTGCCCGCCGCCTTGCTGTCCACCGCCCTGTTGTCCGCCGGGACGCTCCTGCGGCTGATCGCCGGCCCCGCGGTCGCGCGTGTTGTCGTCGGACATCGGCTTATGCCCTTACATTCTTGCGGTTCATCGCCGCGACATCAAAAATCTGCGGGTTCTGCGCCGCGTGCGGGTGCTCGGGACCGGCATAGACCCGCAAATTGCGCATGACCCGCCGCCCGAGCGGTCCGCGCGGCACCATCCGCTCGACCGCCTTTTCGATGACCCGTTCCGGGTGCTTGCCGGCCAGGATCGCGCCCTTGCTGCGCCCCTTGATGCCGCCCGGATACCCGGTGTGCCAGTAGAAGATGTCGGCCTCGCGCTTGTTGCCGGTCAGCTGCACCTTCTCGGCGTTGACGACGACGATGTTGTCGCCGCAATCCATGTGCGGCGTATAGGACGGTTTGTGCTTGCCGCGCAGCCGCATCGCGATCAGCGAGGCGAGCCGCCCGAGCACGAGACCGTCGGCGTCGATCAAGAGCCAGTTTTTTTCGATGTCGGACGGTTTGGCGGAAAAGGTTTTCATCTCTCGCGGCCCGATATGCCGGTTGCTCCCGACGCGCGGCTTGCCCGGCGGTGGTCCGGGGGCCGGTCGGAAACGGGCGCTCCGTTTACGCCATGATATTGCGCGCGTCAAGCAAAACGCATTGCAGTACAAGAGGTTTTATATGGGGTATAATAATACCTCTTCTGTGGGACGACTCGTTTCAGGGCGGCATCACGCGGCCCTTCATTCCCCTGTGTGCGGCGGTCTTGACCCGACACCGTTCGGCGTCATGCTGAAGCCCTGGCGTGCAACGGCGCCCATACGGATAGCGGAGGAGACGCGATGAGCGACGGACAACGCACCGCAATCGTCACCGGAGCGGCCGGCGGCATCGGCCGCGCGCTGGTGGGCGGGCTGCTCGATTCCGGGGTCCGGGTGGCGGCCTCTGACCGCACCGCCGATGGGCTGAAGGCGCTGGCCGAGCGCGCCCGCGAGCGCGGCAAGGAAGCGGCGCTGCTGACGGTCGAGGCCGATCTGGCGCGCGACGACGCGGCGGATAAAATCGTCTCGGCGGCGCGCGAGCGGTTTGGCGCGATCGACATCCTGGTCAACAATGCCGGGGTCGGGCAGGCGACGATCCGCAGCGACAACCGGCAGAACCCGATCAAGTTCTGGGAAGTCACGCCGGCGCAGTGGAATCTGTTTGTCGCCGTCCACACCAACGCGCCGATGGCGCTGACGCGCGTCGTCGTCCCCGACATGATGCGCCGGGGCTGGGGCCGCATCGTCAATGTGACGACCAGCCTCGGCACGATGATCCGCGCCGGCTCGCCGACCTACGGTCCGTCAAAAGCGGCGCTCGAAGCGTTTTCGGCGATCACGGCGAAGGATCTCGACGGCACCGGGGTCACGGTCAATGTGCTGGTTCCCGGAGGCGCGACCAATACCGGCATGATCCCGGCGGAAGCCCCCTATGCGCGCGAGGATTTGATCCAGCCCGAAATCATGGCGCCGCCGCTGGTGTGGCTGGTGTCGGACGCGGCCGCCGGCGTGACCGGCCGCCGCTTTCTGGCGGTGCATTGGGATGCGTCGCTGCCGCCGGAGCAGGCCGCCGAAAAGGCCGGCGCGCCGGTCGCCTGGACCAGCATCGCGACAATGCCGATCGAGCCGCCGCGCCGGGGCTGACGCGCCGGACAGCGTGGTTGTTCCGCGCCAGCTTCGCATCACAACACCAGCCGCATGAGAGGGGCCGATACCCCCGCCCTTCCCTCCCCCGCTTGCGGGGGAGGGAAGGGCGGGGGTATCGCCGATGTCTCGGCAGATCACACCAGTCGCGACTGGTGCACCGCGGCGCGGATAAAATCGGTGAACAGCGGGTGCGGCTCGAACGGGCGCGAGCGAAGCTCCGGGTGGAACTGCACGCCGATAAACCAGGGGTGGTCCGGGATTTCGACGATCTCGGGCAGCAAACCATCCGGCGACATGCCCGAAAACCGCAGCCCCGCCGCCTCCAGCGTGTCGCGATAGGCGATGTTGACCTCGTAGCGGTGGCGGTGGCGCTCGCTGATCCGGGTCGCGCCGTAGAGTGAGGCCACCCGGCTTTCCGGGTCGAGCACGGCATCATAGGCCCCCAGCCGCATCGTGCCGCCGAGATCGCCGTTGGCCTGCCGCTGTTCCAACTCGTTGCCGCGCATCCACTCGGTCATCAGCCCAATGACCGGATGTTCGCACGGCCCGAACTCGGTCGAGCCGGCCCCCGACAGCCGCGCCAGATGCCGTGCCGCCTCGATGACCGCCATCTGCATCCCGAAACAGATGCCGAAATACGGCACCTGCCGCTCGCGCGCGAACCGGACCGCCTCGATTTTTCCTTCCGAGCCGCGCTCGCCGAACCCGCCCGGTACCAGGATCGCGTGCACATCTTCGAGACGGCGCACCGCCTCCTCCTCGGCCTCGAAAACCTCCGCATCGATCCAGTCGAGCCTGACCCGGACATTGTTGGCGATGCCGCCATGCGTCATCGCCTCGCCCAATGATTTATAGCTGTCGAGCAGATGCGTGTACTTGCCGACAATCGCGATCCGCACCTCGCCCTCGGGCCGGCGGATGCGGTTGACGATCGCGTTCCAGCGCGACAAATCCGGCTCCGGCGCGTCGAGTCCGAAATGGGCGCAGACTTCGCGGTCGAACCCCTCGGCGTGATACGAGCCGGGCACGGCATAGATCGTATCGACATCGATCGCCGGGATGACGCGCGATTCGCGCAGGTTGCAGAACAGCGCGATCTTTTTGCGCGCCCCCTCCGGGATCGGCCGGTCGCAGCGGCACAGCAGAATATCGGGCTGGATGCCGAGGCCGAGCAGCTCCTTGGCGGAGTGCTGCGTCGGCTTGGTCTTCAGCTCGCCGGCCGACGGGATGAACGGCACCAGGGTCAGATGCACAAACATCGCGCGCTCGCGGCCGAGTTCGTTGCCGAGCTGGCGGATCGCTTCAAGAAACGGCAGGCTCTCGATATCGCCGACCGTGCCGCCGATCTCGCACAGGACAAAATCCTCATCGGTCAGATCGGCGGTGATGAATTCCTTGATCGCATCGGTGACGTGCGGGATCACCTGCACGGTCGCGCCGAGATATTCGCCGCGCCGCTCGCGGGCGATCACGGTCGAATAGATGCGCCCCGTCGTGACACTGTCGCTGCGTCGCGCCGCGACCCCGACATAGCGCTCGTAATGGCCGAGATCGAGATCGGTCTCGGCGCCGTCATCGGTCACAAAGACTTCGCCGTGCTGGTACGGGCTCATCGTGCCGGGATCGACATTCAGATACGGATCGAGCTTGCGCAGTCGCACCTTGAAGCCGCGCGCCTGCAACAGCGCGCCGAGCGCCGCCGCGCACAGCCCCTTGCCGAGAGAGGAGACCACGCCGCCGGTGATGAAGATGAACCGCGTCATGGACCTCCAGCCTACAGAAAGCGGGTCTGGCGTCCAAGACAGCCGCGCCGCGGCTCCGGGACGCGCGAAAACAGCCGGTTGTCGCGGATCGCTCAGCGCGCCAGCGGGGCGCTCGGCTCGGCCGGCGCGGGAATCGCCGGTGCCGGCGCAGCCGGTATCGGCGCCGTTGGACCCGGAGCGACTGGCGCGGTCGGAGTGGGCGGCAGGTTCGGCATCAGCGGCGCCGTCGGCAGCGGACCACCCTGGTCGATGATCGAGCGCGGCGCGCGATCGGTCTGGGTCAGCAGCACGAGCAGAATGCTGGTCACAAAAAACGCCGCGCCGAGGATCGCCGTCGTCCGGGTCAACAAATTGGCCGTCGAGCGCCCGGTCATAAAACCCGACATGCCGCCGCCGCCCATGCCGAGCGCGCCGCCCTCGCTCTTTTGCAGCATGACGACCCCGACCAGCGCGACCGCGATCAGGACATGGACGATAAACAGCACAATGATCATGGATCGGCGGCCGCGGCGATTTCGGGGATCGCCCCTAATCTAGGCCCTCGCACCGCCGCTGGCTAGGAGCTGCGACTCTCATCCTGATCCTGTCAGCCGTCCGGGTCACTCCGCCGCCCGCACGATGGCCCAGAAATCGTCGGATTTGAGGCTGGCGCCGCCGACCAGCGCGCCGTCAACCGTATCGAGCGCCAGGATCTCGCCGGCGTTCTTCGGGTTGACCGAACCGCCGTACAGAATCCGGGTACCGGGCGGGATCGAGCCGCGGATCGCATCGTGCATCGCGGCGATATCGTCGGTCGTCGGGGTCAGCCCGGTGCCGATCGCCCAGACCGGCTCATAGGCGACGATCAGCCGCTCGGCGTCCGCGTCCTGCGGCAAGGAGCCGGCGAGCTGCGCCCCGACCACGTCGAGCGCCCGCCCGGCCTCGCGCTCCTCCCGCGTCTCGCCGACGCAAACGATCGCGACAAGCCCGGCGCGCCACGCCGCGCGCGTCTTGGCCTGGACGTCCGCATCGGTCTCGCCGCAGCCGTGCCGGCGCTCGGAATGCCCGACAATCGCATGGCTGCACCCGGCATCCTTCAGCATCTCGGCGCTGACGCAGCCGGTGAACGCCCCCTGCGCCGACGCATGGCAGTCCTGGGCGCCGAGCGCGACGCCGCTGCCGGCGAGCGCCTCGCCGACCAAACCCAGCAGCGGGAATGGCGGGCACACGAGCAGGTCGGCGCGGGGCGCCCCGCGCGCCTGCTCGGCAATCCGGCGGGCCAGCGCGACGCCGTCGGCGCGCAGCATGTTCATCTTCCAGTTGCCCGCGATAAGTCGTTTTTGCTCAGGCATTTGCACACTCCGCGACACCGCTGCGCCGGGCCGTCCGCGAGGTTGCGACCGCGCCGGCGCATCTCTATGTTCGGTCCACGATCACATCGGGGTTGGCGCAGGTCAACCGACCGGCTGCGCCGGGAACCCCCGCAACGAGCATTTTCGTCATGATGCAGGCAATCCGCGGCAAGGCGGGATCGATCATCATCAAGGTCCTGTTCGGACTCTTGATCGTCTCCTTCGGGTTGTGGGGCGTCTCGGACTATATGTTCTACCAGGATCGCGGCGTGCGCGAGGCGGTGATCGCCGAGGTCGGCGACGAGGAGATCCAGTCCGCCGAGTTGCGGCGCACGCTGGAGCCGGCGGTGGAGCGGATGCGGGCGCAGTTCGGCGGCACCGTCGACATGCAGCTCGTCAAGCAGCTTGGCGTTGTCGACAACGTTCTCGGTCAGCTGGTTGATCGCAGCCTGTTGAACCAGGAAGCCGAGCGGCTCGGTCTGGCGGTGCCGGACGAGGTGGTCCGCGCCGCGATTTACGAGAACCCGGCCTTCCGCGGACCGGATGGCCAGTTCGACCGCCGCCTGTTCGCGCAGGCGCTGATGATGAACCGGCTGACCGAAGACCAGCTCGTCGCGCGCATGCGGCAGGAAATTCCGCGCAACGACTTGTTGCAGGCGGTCACGAGCGGGATACAGCCGCCGCGTCCGCTGGTCGAGGCGCTCCACCGGCACCGCAACGAGAAGCGCGTCGCCGATATCGTCAGCCTGCCGGCGTCCGCCGTCGCCACGGTCGCCCAGCCGAGCGAGACCGAACTGACGCAGTTCTACGAGGCGAACCCGGAGCTGTTCCGCGCCCCCGAGTATCGCGGCTTTCTGCTCGCGAGCCTGTCGCCGGCCGATCTGAAGCCGGAGACCGAGATCCCGGAAGAGACGCTGCGACACGCTTACGAGGACCGCAAGGACGCGTTCCAGGTGCCCGAACAGCGCGAGATCCAGCAGATCCTGGCGCCGACCGAAGAGACGGCGAAGGAAGCGACGGAGGCGCTCGCCGCCGGCAGCGAGTTTCGGGATGTCGCCGCCGCAATCGGCATGGACCCCTCCGTGATCGAGCTGGGGCTGCTGAATCGCCAGGAAATCCCGTCCGAACTCGGCGACATCGCGTTCGAGCTGTCGCTGAACCAGCCGAGCACGCCGGTCAAGACCCCGTTCGGCTATCACATTCTGCGCGTCGTCAGGATCGAGCCGGGGAAGGAGCGGAGCTTTGAGGAGGTAAAGCCGCAACTCGCGGCCGAGCTGCAATTGCGCGAGGCCGCCGACCGTATCGCCGATATCGCGAACGAGGCCGACGACGCGCTGGCCGGCGGCGCGACGCTGGAGGATTTGCAGCAGAAATTCGGCTTCAAGCTGACCCCGGTCGCGGCGAGCGACCAAAATGGCTTCGACTCGAGCGGCGCCAAAATCGTGCTGCCGATCGCGCCCGACGAGGTCCTGAAAACCGTGTTCGGGACGGCGCAGGGCGAGACGACCCGCATTACGGACACGCCGGACGGCGCGCTCTATGTGGCGCGTGTCGACCAGGTGATCCCGTCCGCGGTGCGCCCGCTGGACGAGGTCCGGGACAAAGCCATCACGGCTTGGCAGGTCGAGCAGAAGCAGAAGGAGGCGGCCAAGCAGGCCGAGGCGCTGACCGCAGCGGTGACGCCGGCCGCGCCGCTCGCGACCGTCGCCGCCGATAAAGGGCTGACCGTGCAGTCGGGAGTGGTGCTGGGACGCACACCGGAGCCGGGGCAGCCGTTCTCGTCGGCGCTGTGGGGGAAACTGTTCGCCGCCAAGCCCGGCGAGGCGGTCTTTGTCGCCGACGAGTCCGGCGGGTACGCGGCGCAGCTGAAGGAGATCCAGGTGCCGCAGACGATCCCCGAGGACGAAGCGGCGAGACTGACGCAACAGCTCACCGGGGAGATGCGGCTCGACATCGCCGGCCAGTTCACGCAGGGTCTGCGCCATCGCTACCCGGTCGAGATCAAGCGCGACGAACTCGACCGGATGTTCTGAGCCGCATCGATCGCCGGCGCGGGCGCAACTCGGAACCCGGAGAAGAAATGGCCGAGCGGGCGGAATTCGATCTCGTAGCGATCGGCGGGGGCTTCGCCGGGCTGATCGCGGCGTTGCGCGGCGCCGAGCTGGGGCTGCGCACCGCCGTCATCGAGGCGGGCGAAGCCGAGCGCTATCTGTGCAGCTCGCGCTGGGCAGGCGGCATTTTTCACGTCTCCTATCACGATGTAAAGCTGCCGCCGGCCGAGCTGAAGACGGCGATCGAGCGCGCGACATCGGGCGAGGCCGATCTCGAGCTGGCCGCCGCGATCGCCGAGGATTGCGCCCGCACGGTCGATTGGCTCGCGACGCAGGGGGCAAACTTCGCCAGCGCCAGCCCGATCAACTGGCATCGCTGGACCTTGGCGCCGCCGCGCGCTCCGGTGCACGGTCAGGATTGGCGGGGCCGCGGCCCCGATCTGATGATCGCCATGCTGAAGGACCGGCTCGAACAGCTTCAGGGACGGATGTTTCTCGGCACCCGCGCCGCGACGCTGCGTGTTGAGAGCGGACGCTGCACCGGGGTCATGGCGTCGCGCGCCGGCGCCGATATCACGCTGTCGGCGCGCGCCGTCGTGATCGCCGATGGCGGGTTTCCGAGCGATCCGGAACTGTTCCGGCGACATATCGGTCCCAGCCCGGACCGCGTGTTGCAGCGTCACGCCGGCACCGCAATCGGCGATGGGCTGCGCATGGCCGAGAGGGCCGGCGCGGCGCTGACCCGGCTCGACCGGTTCTATGGCCATCTGCTGAGCCGCGACGCGGTGCACGACGACGGGTTGTGGCCCTATCCGCAGATCGACGCGGTCGCGACCGCCGGGATTGTCGTCGATCCCGGCGGAAACCGGCTGCTCGACGAGGGGCTCGGCGGCATTTCGATCACCAACGATCTGGCCCGGCTCGACGATCCGCTCTGCGCGACGGTGATCTGCGACGCGCCGATCTGGGACACGGCCGGGCGGGCGGCGCAGATCCCGCCGAACCCGCAGCTCGTCGAGGGCGGCGGAACGCTGTATGAGGCGGGCACGCTGGAAGGCTTGGCGGGACTGGCCGGTCTCGATCCGGCCGCATTGCGCGCCACGGCGGACGCGTACAATGAGGCGGTGCGCAACGGACAGGGGGAAAAATTGTCGCCGCCGCGCTCGGCGAAGAGCGGCCCTCCAAAACCAATCGAGACGCCGCCGTTTTATGCGATCCCGATCTGCGCCGGCATCACAAACACGTTTGGCGGCATCGCGATCGACGGACACGGCAGGGTGCGCCGTCCGGACGGTTCGGTGATCGAGGGTCTCTACGCGGCCGGCGGCTGCACCGGCGGTCTCGAAGGCGGCGGCGCGCTCGGCTATGTCGGCGGGCTTATCAAGGCCTGCGTCTTCGGGCTGCGCGCCGGCGAGGATGCCGCCCGCCGCCTGCGGCGGGCGGATTGATCCGGCTCGCGGGACCGGAGCGCACGGGGTAATCTCGCCGCTTGGTTGTCTGTCAGAAGGAGGGGGTCATGCCACGGGTTCTCGTCATCCACGGCGCCGGCATGAATATGCGCGGCAAGGTCCAGACCGAGATTTTCGGGCCGATGACCTTGCCGGAATACGACGAACGCATTCGCGGCTACGCGCGCGATCTCGGTCTCGATGTCGAGATCTTCCACTCGAATATTGAGGGCGAGATCGTCAACCGGCTCTACGCGGCCAATGACGGGGGCATCGACGCGGCGATCTTCAACCCGGCGGCGTTCGGCTCCGGCTACCCGGCGCTGATCGCGGCGCTCTCGCAGGTCAAGTTTCCGACCATCGAGGTCCATATCTCGAACCCGATCCGGCGCGGACCGGCGTCGCAGACCGCGGCGGTCAGCCAGGGCGTCGTCGCCGGGTTCGGCATCGCCGGCTACGAACTCGCCCTGCGCGGCCTCCGCGATCTGCTGGCGGCGAAGAAGTAGGCGGGATCGCTTCCGTCCCGGTTGCAGAGCGGGCGGGACACCCGCGATCCGTAACACGGCTTGTCGCGACGGGCTTGCCGACAGGCGGCGCGCATGGAACTCTGCGCCCGAGACGGTTCCGGTCAGGTTCAGGGAGGCGAGATGCGTATCGTCATCGTCGGTCAGCAGGCTTTCGGCAAATCCGTGCTTGAGGCATTCATGGCGCGCGGCGACGAGATCGCCGGCGTGTTCGCGGCGCCGGAGCGGCCCGGCGCGCGCCCTGACCCGCTCGTCGCCGCGGCCGAGGAAAAAAAGCTGCCGGTCTACCGCTTCCCGAAATACTCCGATCCCGAGGCGCAGAACGCGCTGCGCGAGCTGAACGCCGATATCGGCGTGATGGCCTATGTATTGCTGTTCGCGCCGCCCGAGTTCTGCGCGATCCCGAAACACGGGATGATCCAGTTCCACCCGTCGCTGCTGCCGCTGCATCGCGGTCCGGCCGCGATCCCGTGGGCGATCATCCGCGGCCGCAGCGAGACCGGGCTGACGATCTTCCGCCCGACCCCGGGGCTCGACGAGGGGCCGGTCATCCTGCAGAAGCGGGTCGCGATCGGGCCGGACGACACGGCCGCCTCGCTCTATTTCGACAAGATCTTCCCGCTCGGGGTCGAGGCGCTGGTGCAGGCGGCCGATCTGGTGGTCGGGGGGCGCGCCACCGAGTGGACCCAGGACGAGAGCCAGGCCACTTACGAGGGCTGGGTGCGCGACGCCGAATCGCGGATCAACTGGGCCAGCCACGTCGATTTCGTCTACGACCTGATCCGCGGCTGCAACCCGGCGCCGGGAGCGTGGACAACATTCAAGCCCGAGAGCGGCGAGGAGCAGAAACTCTATCTGTTCGATTCGAAAAAAATCATGGCGCCGACCTTTGGTACGGTGCGCGGCAAGAAGATCGGCGAGGTCGTCTCGGCCGGTCCCGAGGGGCTGCGCATCCTGGCGCAGGGCGGGTTTATCGAATGCTCGCGGCTGCGTCTCGGCGACGGCGCCAAGGTCAAATCGACCGAAGTGAATATCCCGGTCAGGACGATATTGGGCGGATAAAGAAATTCCGACAGGATCGCTTCGCAGGGCTTATCCCCGGATCAAGTCCGGGGTAGGCTTTCGGGCCGTCATTGGATTGACGAAGTGCACCGGCGGCGGGCACTCACCGCGCCGGCACGATCGGCAGGTCGCATGCGGCGCGACGGCCGCAAGTGCAGAGCTGCGCGTTGGGTAGTGTCCTGCTTCTGCTGGATCAGCACCGTGCATCCTTCGAGACGGCCGCTTCGCAGCCTCCTCAGGATGAAGATCGTTCTCAAGGCCATCACAGACCTACTCACCCCGAAGCGCCTCGCCCCCGGGTCCGGCCTGCGGTCCGAGGATAAACTCCGCGAGGCCTCGAAGGACGCACAATGGCGATGCCGGTCAAATTAGGACAGTACCGCGCGTTGCGGCAGGCAAAGCAGCCCGTTCCGCCGCCGGGAAATACGATCTCGCGCGTGTCGGGACGCACTAGGCGCTTGATTGCCCGGCGGCAAACGTTCCTGTCAGAATAGGGCGTGAGACAAGATGCGGCTGCTTGTGAGTCCGGGTTTCCCGCGCAGCGGGACAACGTACCTGTTCGAGCAACTGGCAAGGTCGCGCGACCTGTTCAATGTACCGCACGGGAAGGAGATAAATTACTTTCTGAATCACGAATTTTCCGAAAAGACGTTCCTGCCGCTTTTTCCGGGGCATTCCGATGATAAATATTATATGGACTTTTCTCCGGCATATTTGTTCTCGCCGAATGCGATCAGACGCATAATCGATGCCGCCTCTTCAATCGAAATTCGCGTCGTCGTCCATTTGCGTCACCCCGTAGATCAGGCTTATGCGCACTACCTGCACGACATCAAAGCGCATATCGCAACCAGAGAGCAGGGGGATAATGTCTTCTATCCGCTATTTTCTGCTCCGGCCCTTCGAAAATATTTGATGTGCCGCGGACGGCTCATCAGAGAACTGGCGAAGTCGCTCGGCCGGGAAAATGTCTTCATCATCAACTTCCACAAGGACTTTTCCAGCCCCGCTGCACTGCGGGACCGGCTCGCCGCCTTCCTTGGCGTCACGGGGTTCGCGCTGTCCAACAATCCCGTCGATCCGGGACGCTGGATGCCCCGCTATGTCTATGGCGGCAGCAGCGGTTTCGATATATCCGATGATTCGGGAAATATCCGCGTCGTGCCGCCCCGGACATTGCTGCTCGTGAATGGTCCTTATTCGCGATCGTGGCCCGATGTATCACCCGGTCTTGCCTTCTCTCTTCTGCAAGGCAGCACAAGCTGGACGGCTCGGCTCACCGAGGATTTCGCCGGGATCATGATGGACAGCATCTATGGAGACGACTTCAGGGAGACACTCGACTTTCTTGGTCTGGCCGAGGCCGACTTCCCGGTGCAACTGCCAATTACCGCTCAAGTTGCCGTACTTTCGAAAACGATCGCAAACACGATCGCGCTGAGATGCGGGATCGGCGACCGCATACGAATGTTCGCGCCCTCGAAGGCGTCCGGAACCGGGGCCTCTTAGAGCGTGATCGTTTCAGGTTGAAGCGTAGCCGGCATTGGCGAGGTAGTTTGCGCATTCCTGTGCGGAGAAATGATCGAGCAAGGAGCCGATCTGGCGCCACGTGTCCTCGGTGGTGCGCGGAT
>JBFWVT010000038.1:0-46347 GCA_050246595.1 Alphaproteobacteria bacterium | reverse complement strand
TCCCTTCGTTACCGGCCAGCCGCATCGGATCGGCGCTCTCGATTCGGCTCTCGACTATATCTGCTCGCATGAAGGTGTGTGGCGCGCCACAGGCTGGGAGATCGTCGAGCATTTCCTGGCGCAGCAGCCGGCGACGGCCCGCTGACGGCGGCAGCTCTCAGCCGGGGAATTGGAAGATATTGCCGGTTCCTCGCACTACCGGTTGAGCCAGCGCCGCGCAAACCCGAGCAATCCCTGCGGCATGAAAATCACCATCAGAATAAAGATAATTCCGACCGGGATCAGGTAGAATTCCGTGAAAAAACGCGACAGCATTTCTCGCAGAAGGAGAAAAAAGGCGGCGCCGACAATCGGCCCCACCAATGTGCCGATACCGCCGATCACGTTAAAGATGACGACCTCGCCCGAAACCAGAAAAAACACAAAGTCGGGAGCGGCAAAGCGGTTTTGAAAGGCATAGAGGACGCCGGCCAGCCCCGCGAACAGCCCCGACAGCATCACCGCAACGATCTTGCAGCGCCCGACCGGATAGCCGATCGCGCGGGTGCGCGGCTCGTTCTCCCGGATCGACTGCAGCACCATGCCAAACGGCGACTGTGTGATGCGGCGCAGCACCAGGTACGATCCCGCGACAATCGCGAGCACAAACCAATGAAAGGTCGTGCTTGTAAAGCTGATGTCGAATAGACCGGGTATGGCGAGACGCGGGCGCGCAAATGTCAGCCCGTTCTCTCCGCCGGTCACTTCGGTCCACGTAAAGATGATCACGTAGAAAATCTGGGAAAAGATTAAGGTCGTGATCGCGAAATAGATGTCGCGCAGCCGCGTCGAGAAATAAGCGACAAAGGCGGCCACCACCGCCGCGGCAACGAGACCGTAGAGCAGCGCCAGCCATAGGCTTGGCGGTCTGGTCGTCAGCAAAGCCGCGGCCGCGCCATACATGCCGATCCCGAAAAACGCCGAATGACCAAACGAGACCAGCCCGGTGTAGCCGATCAGGATGTCGGACGACATCGCCAGCAGCCCCCAGATCAACATCTCGGTCAGAAAGCGCCGCCAGAACTCGGGCAGGGCGATCGGCGCCGCCGCGAGCAGCGCGACCACGACGCAGAACCCGATCCAGAACAGGGTGGCGTGGCGGATTCTCATGTCGCAACCAACAAAGCCGAACCCCCTGGCCGTCCCCGGACTTGACCCGTGGGCCTCCAGCCCACGGGCTTGATCCGTGGGGGCTTGATCCGTGGGGGCTTGATCCGTGGGCATCCACGTCTTTGGCGTCGCGGCGGACAAGACGTGGATGCCCGGATCAAGTCCGGGCACGGGGATTTAACGCTGTCGGCGGTGATGGTCATTTTGGGGTCGGGACGAAAAGACCGGTCGGCCGGAACAACAGCGTCACGATCAGCACGAGAAACGAGACGATGACTGCCTGCGCCGGGCTTACCCACAGCGAGGCATAGGCCTCCAACAGGCTGATGAAGATCGCCGCGAGCACGGAACCGCCCAGATTGCCCATCCCGCCGACCACGACCACGATAAAGGCGCGCAGCACCCAGTCGAGCCCCATCGCGTGATTGACCCCGACCAGCGGCCCGAACAGCACGCCGCTGGCCGCCGCCATCGCCGAGCCGATCGCGAATACCCCCATCAGTACCCAGGGCACCGGGATGCCCATCGCCTCGGCCATGACGCGGTCCTGCGTCGTCGCGCGAATCCAGATCCCGTAAGTGCCGTATTTCAGGAAAAGCCAGAGACCCGCGATGATCGCGCCGGCAAGCCCGGCGATGACCAGCCGGTAATACGGGTATTGCAGATGGAAGAAGTCGAAAGAGCCGGTGAACGGCTCGTGGATCTTGCGCGCGACCGGGCCGAACTGCCACAGCGCGTAATTCTGCAAGACCAGCGACACGCCGAACGTCGCCAGGATCGTCGTCAGCGGGTCGCGGCCCAAGAGCGGGCGCAGCGTCGTCAGGTAGATCGCCGCTCCGAGCAGCGCGATCAGCAGGCTCGCGGACACCAGCGCCACCCAGAAATTGCCGCTTGCCGCCATCACGACGACGCCGACATAGGCGCCGAGCATAAACAACTCGCCGTGCGCGAAATTGACGACATCCATGATGCCGAAGATCAGGGTCAGTCCCGACGCCACCAGCGCCAGGATCATCCCGGTGACGATCCCGTTGACGGTCTGGATCGCCAGCTGTTCGTAGGGTATGGCGCCCAGCAGCGCGTCGAGCCCCACCTCACACCCCCATATAGCGATGGATCGGCGCATCGTCGGCGCGCAGTTCGGTGGAAGCGGCGTGGTGGCGGACGACCCCCTTCTCGATCAGGTACACGCGCTCGCTGGCGTCCAAGGTCAGCTTCACGTTCTGCTCGACGAGCAGCACCGCCACGCCGTCGCGGTGCAGCACGCCGATAATCTCGCGGATTTGCGACACCATGCGCGGCATCAGCCCCTCGGTCGGTTCGTCGAGCAGGATGATTTTCGGTTCCAGCATCATCGCGCGGGCGATCGCCAGCATCTGCTGCTCGCCGCCCGACAGCGTGCCGCCTGCCTGGTTGCGCCGTTCGGCCAGCACCGGAAAATACCGGTAGACCGTATCGAGCAGCTCCTGCCTGCGCGCCTTGCCGACCCCGTGTCGATCGAGCCCGGTGCGCAGGTTCTCGCCGACCGTCAATTGCCGGAAAATGCGGCGATCCTCCGGGACGTAGGCGACACCGAGCCGCGCCACCCGATGCGCCGCGATATGCGTGATCGGCCGGTCCTCGAACACGATCTCGCCGGCGCTGGGGTGAACCAGCCCGGCGATCGCCTTGAGTGTCGTGCTCTTCCCGACACCGTTGCGCCCCAGCAGGCCGACGACCTCGCCGCGCCCGACTTCGAGGGAGATGCCCTGCAGGATATGGCTCTTGCCGTAATAGGTGTGGATGTCCGCAACGCGGAGCAGCGCGGTCACTGTTCGGATATCCCGCAAGTCACCGGCATTAGCGCCGCGAGATTGCTTCGCGGAGCCTGTCCTCGGGCGGCGCGAAGCGCCGACCCGTGGGCTCGCAATGACGGGAAAGCGTGGCGCGTCATGTCTTCAGGTAAGCGTCGATCACGCGCGGGTTCTGCTGGATTTCCATCGGCGTCCCCTCGGCGAGAATTTCGCCGTAATGCAGCACCGTGACCCGGTCGGCGAGCTGCATCACCAGCGGCATGTCATGCTCGACGATCAGGATCGTCAAATTGCGGGCGATGTCGCGCACCAGCGCGATCGTCTCGTGCGTCTCGGCAGCGCTCATGCCGGCGGTCGGCTCGTCGAGACACAGGAGAAGCGGCTCGGTCGCGAGTGCGATCGCGATTTCCAGGTTGCGCTGCTCGCCGTGCGACAGGTTGCCGGCCAGTTCCTCGGCCTTGCCGCGCAATCCGACCCGTTGCAGCACCGCTGCCGCCTTGTCGATAATATCGCGGAAAGCGCGATGATGACGCAGCATCCGCCAGCCGTGACGGCGCGACTGGGCCGCGATGCGGACGTTTTCGAGCACGCTCGCATTTGGCAGGATATTCGTGATCTGGTAGGAGCGGGCGATCCCTTTCCGCGAGATCCGGTTTGGCGGCAGACCGGTGATGTCGTCGCCCAGGAACAGGATGCGCCCGGAGGTCGGCGTCAATACGCCGGTTAGACAATTGAACAATGTGCTCTTGCCGGCGCCGTTCGGGCCGATGACGGCATGGATTTCGTCGCGCCGGACCGCGAAATCGACGCGGTTCAGCGCGGTCAGCCCGCCGAAACGGATCGTCAGCGCCTCGGTGCGCAGAATCGGCTCGCCATTACCGGACCCGGACAAGGCGGTTCGCCTGGTTCAGCCGTCCTGCCTCGCCGGCTGTCTAGGAGAATTTGCAGGCCGGCGGGACGATCGTCTTCTCCTTTGGCACGACCTCGACAATGCGGTGCTTGCCGTCCCGGATATCGAAGATGAACTGGCGGATGAACGCCTGGTGGTCCTCCTTGCGCAGTGTCTTGTCGCCCTGCGGGAAATCGTCGCCCTGCGTCATTTCGAGTCCTTCGAGCGCGGCGATCAGCTTGTCGGTGTCCTGCCGGCCCTGAAAGCCGGATTTCTCGATGCCGAGCTTGACCGCGTTCATCGCCTCGAAATTCGACTGCACAAAGCGGTCGGGCAACGGACCGGACGGATCGATTTCCTTCAGCCGGGCGACCGCGTCGTCGAAGAATTTCTTGTGAGCTTCGGTATCGAGCGGCGGGTCGAATACCGGAATGTAGCGGTTGATGCCGACAAACCCCTCGATCTTGTTGCCGAGCGCCGGCAGGTTTGTCGATTCGGCGATGGCCCCGTCGCCGGCCCATTTGTATTTCCGGGTCAGGCCGAGATCATAGGCCTGGTTGCCGATCGTCACGCCGTCCTTGCCAAAGAAGATGCCGAACAGCCCGTCGAAATCACCGGAGATTTTCGACAGAAACGGCGTCATGTCGGCCGTGTTGAGGGGAATCCCGGTCGCGCCGACGACCTCGCCGCCGGCCTTTTTGATCTCTGCGGCAAAGGCGTCGCGGGTCGATTGTCCCCAAGCATAATCGGCATAAGCGATATGCCACTTCCTGCCCAGCCTGTTGACCAGATACGGGGCGAAGGCGACGGCCTGGGAAGGAGCGTAGTCGAACGGGCGGAACGTGTATCGGTTGCAATTGGTGGTCGTGATCGTCGTGTCGAGACAAACGCCGATCATGTTGAGAACCTTGGCCTCCTCGAAGACCGGCATGCAGGCGAGACAGATATTCGACAGGAACCCGCCGACATGCACGTCGATCCTGTCCTCGTCGAGCAGCTTCTCGACCTTGCGGCGTGCGACATCGGGCTTTGATTCGTCGTCGGCGACGATCAGCTCGATGCGGCGGCCGGCGATCCCGCCCGCCTGGTTGATGCGATCGACAGCCATTTGGACGCCGACCAGTGCGGTCTTGCCCCCGGCCGCGGCGCCGCCCGAGAGCGATTGCAGTGTGCCGACGCGAAGCGGTTTTGCCTGTCCGAACGCCGCCCGCCCCGGCCCGTGCGCGACAAGGACGGCGCCGAACGCGGCGCTCGCGGCCAGCACCCGCCGCCGCGTGATCGACCGTAGCTCGTTATCGCTCGCCATTCTGCGAATCCTCCCCATTTTCCGGCCCGTTTTCTGGTCTGTGCGGGTTCTTTTCCCGGCGCGCATCCCGCTCGCCGGGCTGTCGCCGAGATTGTTGCCGGGAATAGCCCATAAGCCTGTCGTTCGGGCGGTTGAACCGGCGGACGCTTATCCGCGATTTAGCTGTGACAGTAAACCGGTTGCCGGTATTTGGGCCAGATCGAAAACGGGTGGCCGATGACAGGCGAAATGGACCCTTCCTGTTGCTCTGAAACCGGCTCAAAGCAGACATGAGCGACGCAAGGTTCTGCAAGTTGCAAGGTCGGTGCGGCCAGCATTGTCATATTACCGGCCGGCGAGTTGATGAGGGCAGGGACTGGTGCCCGAAAAACCGGCAGTGACTCAGTCCGAACCGTAAGGTTGCCATTCCGGGGCGCGGGCGCAGCCCGCGATCCCGGAAGCCATGAACACAGGCCCTTAAATTCTTGAAACGGTTGGTGTTCATGGATTCCGGGTTCCGCCCTGCGGGCGGCCCCGGAATGACAATCCTGCCCATTATATTCAAACTGAGTCACTACCGAAAAACCCGGCATCGTGGTCCGCGATCAGTTGGCGGAGGCGGGGGATCAGCTCCTGACCGTATTGCACCGCGTCGGGGCGCGGGTCATAGCCGCGGATCAATAGCCGGGTGGCGCCGAGCTTGTAGTATTCGAGCAGAGCCTTGGCGACGGTTTCGGGGCTGCCGACCAGCGCCGTCGAGTTTCCTTGCGCGCCGCTCGCCGCGGCGAGCGGGGTCCACAGACAGGTATCGTGCAGCTCGGCTTCGTCGGCGGCCCGCAACAGCCGTTGCGACCCGATATTCTGGCGCTTTGGCGCCGGCGCGCCGCCGCGATTGCGCAGCACCTGGTCGAGAATGGAACGGGCCCGGTCCCACGCCTCGGTATCGGTCGCCGCCAGGATCGGGCGGGTGGACAGGCTGAACGCCGGCGCGCGGCCGTGACGCGCCGCCTCGCAGCGCACCCGTTTGATAAAGGCGGCGGTATCCTTCAGCGGTTCGCCCCACAGCATGTACACATCGACATTGGGGGCCAAGGCCCGGATCGCCGCGTCCGAACCGCCGCCGCCATAGATCGGAATATGCGGCAGCTGCCGGCAGCGGATTTCGGAAAAGCTCGCGCGGGTCCGGTAGAATTCGCCGTCGTGATCGAAGGGTTGCGGTTCGGTCCAGGTGCGGCGCAGCAGGCCGATATATTCGGCGGCACGGCGATAGCGCGCTGCATGGTCGGTCCAGTCGCCATCCTTCGCCTGATCCGCGTCGCTGCCGCCCGCGATGATGTGCACCGCCAATCGCCCGCCGCTCAACTGGTCGAGCGTCGCCAGCTTGCGGGCGGCAAGCGTCGGCGCGACAAAGCCGGGACGATGCGCCAACAGAAAACCGAGCCGCTCGGTGACCGAGGCAGCGTGCCCCCCGATCAGGAACCCGTCCGGCGCGTCCGAGAAATACCCGATCAGCACGCGATCGAACCCGGCCCGCTCATGGATGCGCGCCGTTTCGGCGATGACATTGGCGTCGAATGGCGGACCGGAGGGCGGGATCAGCTCCGACGACACTCGCGGCGCGATCCAGCCGATGATCTCAACAGGCATGTCGACCTTCCTCAACGCGGCGCCAGGCTCATTGTGACCGAAACGCCGATGAACGCCAGCCCGCCGGCGATGCGGATGCCGGCGCGATCGGTGAACGGTGTTGCCGCAGCTTGTCTTATTGGTGAAGCTGCGCGGCCGTCGCGTTCCCGCCCACGATCGAACAGGCGTCCCGAATGACCGAGTACCGCTTCTGCACCGTCGCCGACGAAGACCGCATCCGCATCGTCACGATCAACCGGCCCGAGGTCATGAACGCGCTGCACAGCGAGGCGCATTGGGAGTTCGACGCGGTCTGGAACGCGTTTGCCGCCGATCCGGATCTGTGGGTCGGGATCATCACCGGCGCCGGCGAGCGCGCCTTTTCGGCCGGCAACGATCTGAAGGTGCAGGCGGCCGGGCGTCGCGGGCCGCGACCCAGGACCGGTTTCGCCGGGCTGACGCATCGCTTCGACCTCGACAAGCCGTTGATCGCGGCGGTCAACGGGGTCGCGATGGGCGGCGGGTTCGAGACCGCGCTCGCCTGCGACATCATCGTCGCCGCCGAGAACGCCGTCTTCGCGCTGCCCGAACCGCGGGTCGGGCTGATCGCCGGCAGCGGCGTGCATCGCCTGCCGCGGATGATCGGGCAAAAGGCGGCGCTCGGGATGATCCTGACCGGGCGGCGCGTCTCGGCCGCGGAAGGGCAGGCGCTCGGCTTTGTCAACGAAGTCGTGCCCGCCGGGGAAGCCCTCGCCGCCGCCAGGCGCTGGGCGGCGCAGATCCTGGAATGCTCGCCGATGGCGATCCGCGCTTCGAAACAGGTCGTCTACAGGAGCCTTGACGAGCCGACCCTGGCGGCGGCGATGACCCGCACCTACCCGGCGCAGGAAGCCAACCTCAAAAGCCAGGACTATATCGAGGGACCGCGCGCCTTTGCCGAGCGCCGCAAACCGAATTGGCGGAACCGGTAAGAGGGAAGCGGCTCGGCAGGCACCTCGTCCCACGATCAACGGACCGCCCGTTCGCCTCGATTGAGGCGGCAGCCGGATTGCCGGTGCCGTTTGCCGGCAATATTGAACGGGCAAGGGAAGGGACGATGGCGACGACACGGCGGAGGGTGCCGTGGAATGCGGCGCTCGCGACGACAATGATCGCGTCCCCTCGCCTCCAACCCGTGGGTTCGCACCCCTGGCAGTCCGCCCAACCCGCAACCCCCCCTTCAGCAGCCTGATACGACCGCGACGCTGCAACCGAAATGGGAGCAGCCCTCTCGCCGCGCGACTGCGGCGGGCAGGTTGGCGGCCCGGTTTGCAACGGCTTTGGCTTCCCGATCGCGACGGGCGATCCGCGAAAATAACGGTAGCAATATGCTACTTATAGGAGCATCATCTGCGGAGCGACACTGAATGGGAGTGCTTCGCATGAAACCTCCGACGACGACTCCGATGGCGCAGGGCGGGTTCGCCGATCAGCGTGCCGGAAGCGGCCGGATTGTAAAAAACAGACCCCGGTCAAGGCGGCAGCCGCAGCAACGGAGCGGTGTCGAGGCGCGCCGCAATACCCTTCACCCCCTGACGATCTTAAACGGGTTGGAGCAGACCCAGGCGATCATCGGGATCGTCGATGGGAGCATCGTTCATTGGAGCCGCGGCGCCGAGCGGCTCTACGGGTGGACGGCGAACGAGGCGATCGGCCGCTGCGCCCGCGATCTGCTGAGGCAGAAACGCGCGGGCGGATCGGAAGCGAGCGCTCCGCCACCCAATCACTGCGGGATCTGGAAGACGGAATTCCGACGCGCTCACAAAGACGGACACAGACTGACCGTTGCCGCTCACGGCATGACGCAACCGGATGTCAGCGGCCGAATCGCGGTGATCGAAATCGATACTCTGGTCGAACCGGCCGAGCGCGCCGACCCGCAGTCGATCCCGACCCATCCAACCGAGGCGAAGGGCTGCCCGATCGGGCGAATCGCGCACGATTTCAACAATCTGCTCGGGATCATCGCGCTGAATCTGGAGCTCGCGCGCGAACGCGCCGGCGACGGGGTTCGCGAGATGATCGACGAGGCGCTCGATGCCGCCTGGCAAGGCTCGAAACTGACCAGCCGTCTGGCCGCTTTGGCGCAACGCCGGGCGGCGTAGCCGGAGAGGGCAGCAGCCGACAGTCCGGCTGCCAAAGAGCCGACCGCGCCGGGTCTGTTCGAGCAAAGCTTGCGCACGCGTTGCGAACCCTCGACGGAGGTGGAGAAAAATGGCTGATATCGTCGTGATCGATGACGAACCGCGTTATCGGCGATTGATTACGCAGGTGCTGACCGGCGCCGGCCACGAAGTGCGGCAGGCCGGGGATGGCGCGGAAGGGCTGGCGATGTGCCTTCAGCGGACGCCGCAACTGGTGATCACCGACCTCGTGATGCCGCGCATGGAGGGCATCGAGACCATTCTCCAATTGACGCGGGAAAGACCGGGAGTTGCGGTGCTGGCGATCTCGGGAGCCGAGCCGGCCGCGGTTTATCTCCGCGCCGCCACCGCGCTCGGCGCGGCCGCCTCGCTGTCGAAACCGTTCACGGTCGATCAGCTGCTGACGGCCGTTGACGGGCTGCTTGCCGCCGACCGGACGATCCCGGCGCAGCCGCGTTGATCCCATACGCGGTTGCTGCAAAACGCCGGTCGTAAGGAGAGAGGGATGCGATCGCTTTCGCCGACGCCGCGGCACGGGGAGCGGAGGCCGGGCGACGTGAGATCGAGAGCTACAGCTACCCTCGCAACGGCTGCGTGTCGGATGGTCAGGGTTGCGATGATCATCGTCGCGCTCTGCGTTTCGGGGCCGGCGGGAGCGGAGGTTCCGGACAATCTTGAGGCGCTGCGGCAGCGGGTCCTCGCGCTGGTGAACCAGGCGCGCGCCGCTCATGGCCTCGCGCGGCTCGAACTCGGATCCGATCTCAATGAGGCGGCGCAATCGCATGCGCAGGACATGCTGCAACGAGGCTATTACGCGCATGTCTCTCCGGAGGGCAGGAATGTTCAGGACCGCTATGTCGCCGCCGGCGGCAGCCAGTGGGAATTGGTCGCGGAAAACATCGCCCGGTGCCAGGGATGCGCTCTGCCGGTAACGGAAGCCACGGTCGCATGGTTGCAGGAGGGCTGGATGAACAGCCCGGAGCATCGCGAAAACATTTTGCGCGAGGGGCTGGCCCGGCTGGGCTTCGGGATTGTCGCCGACGCGCAGCGCGGTCCCTACGCCGTGCAGACCTTTGCCGGTCCGGGGACGCCGCGCGGCGCCAACCAGGGCGAGGGACAGGCGGAAGCGCTGAGCCAGGAGGAAGTCGCCGCGCGCGCGACGGAACTGATCAACGAGGCGCGCCGACAGGCGGGGATCGGCGATCTTCGTCTCAGCCCGGCGCTCGGCGAGGCGGCCCGCAACCTGCTGCCGGAGCCGGATGCCGACGCGGCGGGGCTGAATATCGGCGGCAACCTGTTCGAGGCGCTCCCGGCCGGCGAGCGCGGCAGGTGGCGTTCGCTGTCGGTCGTCGCCGGCGCCTGCGGCGGTTGCGGCGCCTCTCCGACAGCGGCCGATATCCGCTCCTTCCGCGACCAGTGGCTCGACAACCCGCAATACAGACAGCGTCTTCTCGATCCGGACACCACCGCGATGGGTTTTGCGATGCGGGCCGACGGGAGGGGGCGTAAAACCGCCATTCTCGTCCTCGGCACGGCACGGTGAGCGGACCGGGCAACCGGGGCGATCGGTGCTCCGGAAGCCTGCGGGTCCCGTCCGAATGGAGCGTGGCGGCGGCGGAAATTCCGCGATCCCCGGCGCGGCGGATGCTGTGGCGGGTCCGGGCAAATCGGGATACCACCCTCCGGCCCGGCCCGGCGGACCGAACAAGCTGCCTTGCCGGTGCAATAAACCGCGTCCGCCGGCCGTTTGAATGAGCGATGTCGATCACCTTCCAGCCGATCGCGGTGGAAACGGGCAGCAGCGACCACGACGGTCTGCTGGTGCTTGCGGATGGAAAGCTGGTGGGTCTTCTGGTTCGTCTGACAGACGCGGCGCACGACCCTGCCATCCCTGGAGCATGGCATCTCGAAGCGGCATTCGGCTGGGCGGAACACAACCGCGGAATGCTGTTCGCCAGTCTTGACCAGGCCAGTCGCACGATAGCGGGCTGGCTGGACGGGCGGGGGGCTGAGGGGGTCAGACGCGCGCTCCGGCCGGTTCTCGAAGCCTCGCCACGGTTCTTGACGGGCGCCCATCGCCGCGCGTCGCCAGGATTATCGCGACGGCGGGCGTCGCGGAGGTCCAAATATGTGCGGTTGCGGCGGGCGGTTACGGTGCGCCGACCCGTCTGACAAGATCGGAATAGCCGGGAAGCCGCCGGTCCGCCGTGTACAGGATCGCCGGCTCGGCCATGGCCTGGGCAACCAGGAGGCGGTCGAACGGGTCGCGATGGAGGAGGGGCAGATCGGCGACGCGCGATGCCACGCTCGAATGGACCGGCAATTCGACAAATCCGATATCACGCGCTTCTTCGGCAACGGCATCCGGGCGCACCCGAAATTCGGCGCGGCGCAGCGCCGCCTTGATCGCGATCTCCCAAATGCTCGCGGCGCTGAACAGGATGTCATTTGCGGGATCGAGGATCGTCGTGCGAACCGGCTCGCCCAGACGTTCCGGCGTTGTAATCGCCCAGAGAAGGATGTTGGTGTCGAGCAGGATGCGCATCAGCAGCCTTTCTCGAACAGCTCCCGGATTTCGTCTTCGCAGAGCGTGTCGAAATCGTCCGGCACCTCGATCTTGCCGCGCAGCCGGCCGAGCACCCTGGGTTTCTTTGGTTCGGCCAGCGGGCAGAGCCGCGCCACCGGCTTTCCCGATTTTGCGATGATGATTTCCTCGCCGGCGACTGCCTCCTCGACGAGTCGCGACAGATGCGTCTTTGCCGCGTGAATATTCACGGTGCGCATTGGTTCCTCCGAAATTCGGACTAGACTTAGTCCGATTCGTCGGGATTGTAAATCCCGTTCGCGCGACGCCTCGCTTGCCCCGTGTCTCTGCGCGCGGTAGGACGGGCGGAACGGAAGCGGGCGCAGAGAGACGGAGGGGTTTGGATATGGCGATCTCGGGCGAATACGATGTCGTCGTGGTCGGGGCGGGAAATGCCGGGATGTGCGCGGCGCTGGCGGCGCGCGAGAGCGGCGCGCGCGTGCTCGTGCTCGAAGCGGCGCCGTTTGACGAGCGCGGCGGCAACTCGCGTTATACGGCAGGCGCGCTGCGCTTTGTCTATAACGGGGTCGAGGATTTGCTGAAGCTCTGCGATCTGTCGGAGCAGGAGCTGGCGACCTCGGATTTTGGCACTTATACGCAGGACAAATATTACGACGATCTCGGGCGGCTGACCGATTACCGCAGCAACCCGGACATGGCCGAGCTGCTGATTACAAAAAGCCAGGAGACGCTGTTATGGATGCGCTCGAAGGGCATCCGCTTCGCACCGATGTATTCGCGGCAAGCCTTCAAGCACGAGGGGAAGTTCGTGTTCTGGGGCGGTCTGGCGCTGGAAGCCTGGGGCGGCGGTCCCGGTCTCGTCGAGGGGCTGTTCACCGCGCTGGAAAAGAACGGCATCGATGTGGCCTACGAAGCGCGCGGCGAAAAGCTGGTGGCCGATGATGACGGGGTGCACGGGGTCGTCGCCAATGTCGAGGGCAGGACGACGACGATCCCGTGCAAGGCGGTGGTGCTGGCCTGCGGCGGGTTCGAGGCCAATGCCGAGATGCGCACACGCTATCTCGGGCCGGGCTGGGACCTCGCAAAGGTGCGCGGCACCCGCTTCAACACCGGCGGCGGCATCAAGATGGCGCTCGATATCGGCGCGATGCCGTACGGCAACTGGTCGGGCTGCCACGCGGTCGGGTGGGACTACAACGCGCCCGAATTCGGCGATCTGGCGGTCGGCGACAATTTCCAGAAGCACTCCTACCCGTTCGCGATCATGGTCAACGCCAACGGCGAGCGGTTCTGCGACGAGGGCGCCGATTTCCGCAACTATACCTATGCCAAATACGGCCGCGAGATACTGAACCAGCCGCACCAGTTCGCGTGGCAGATCTTCGACCAGCAGGTCGTGCATCTGCAACGCGATGAATACCGCATCCGGCAGGTGACAAAGGTGACGGCCGACACGATCGAGGAGCTGGCCGACAAGATGGCCGAATACGCCCCGGTCGATAAGGCCGCGTTCCTCAAGACGGTGCGCGAGTACAACGCGGCCGTCGATCGCAGCATCCCGTACAATCCTACCGTCAAGGACGGGCGCACGACCCGCGGGCTGGCGATCGACAAGACGAATTGGGCGATGCCTTTGGAGAAGCCGCCTTACGAGGCGTATTGCACGACCTGCGGTGTCACGTTCACGTTTGGCGGGGTGAGGATCGACACCGACGGGCGGGTGCTCGATATCGCGCAGAAGCCGATCCCCGGATTATATGCGGCCGGCGAGCTGGTCGGCGGGTTGTTCTATTTCAATTATCCGGGCGGAACGGGTCTGGTGTCCGGATCCGTTTTTGGAAAGATCGCCGGCACCAGCGCCGGAAGGCAGGTCGGCCGCAATACCTGATGAGGAGATGCGGGTCGCGCGAAATGCTTGAACTGCGTCCGAATTGCGAGTGCTGCGACCGCGACCTGCCGCCCGATTCGGCCGACGCGCGGATCTGCTCGTATGAATGCACGTTCTGCCACGACTGCGCCGAAGGGGTGCTCGGCGGGCGCTGCCCGAATTGCGGTGGCGAGCTGGTGCGGCGCCCGATCCGCCCGGCCGATCGGCTGCTGCGGCATCCGGCCTCGACAAGGCGGGTGGTCAAGCCGGCGGGCTGCGCGTCTTTCGGCGCGGGTCCGTAGCCGCGATGCCGCGCGGACCCTCGCGCCGGGGGCTGGTGCCGCCGTTTCTCGCGATGGACATGCTGCGCGCCGCCAGCGCGCGCGAGGCCGAGGGACATTCGGTGGTCCATCTCGAAGTCGGCCAGCCCGGCACGCCGGCGCCGCTTGCGGTGCTCGACGCGGCGCGGGAGGCGCTGGTGCGGGACCGCATTGGCTATACCGACGCGCTTGGCATCGCTCCGCTGCGCGAGGCGATCGCGCGGCATTACGGCGAGCAATACGGGGTTGCGGTCGAGCCCGGCGAGGTCGTCGTGACGACCGGATCGTCGGCGGCGTTCCAGCTGACCTTTATCGCCGCGTTCGAGCCGGGGGACCGGGTGGCGCTGGCGACGCCGGGCTATCCGGCCTATCGCAACATCCTGTCGGCGCTGGGGTTGGAGCCGGTGCTGATCGAGGTCGGGCCGAACGCCAACTATCAGCCGAACCCCGAACTGCTCGAAAGCTGCATCAAGAGGGCGGGGGACATCGCCGGGCTTATCGTCACCAGCCCGGCCAACCCGACCGGCACGATGATCCCCGCTCCCGAACTGGCGCTTCTTGCCCAATGGTGCCGCGAGCGCGGCATAAGGCTGATCTCGGACGAGATCTACCACGGCATCACCTACGAGAGCGCGGGGCAGACCGCGCGCGCATACGGCAGCGAGATCGTCGTCGTCAATTCGTTCTCGAAATACTACAGCATGACCGGATGGCGGCTCGGCTGGATGCTGGTGCCGCACGATCTGGCGCGCTCGGTCGAATGCCTGGCGCAGAATTTCTATGTCTCGCCCCCGACCCTGTCGCAGCTTGCTGCGCCGGCCGCGTTCGGATGCCGCGACGAACTCGACTTGCATGTCGCGCGCTACCGAACCAACCGCGATCTGTTGATCGCGATGCTCAACGAGGTCGGGCTGACCCGGTTCGCGCCGGCCGAGGGGGCGTTCTACCTGTATGTTGATGTCTCGGCGTTGACCCGCGACAGCCGGGAGTTCTGCCGGCGGATGCTCGACGAGACCGGGGTTGCGACGACGCCGGGGCGCGATTTCGATCCGCTGCATGGTGACGACTGGGTGCGGCTGTCGTTCGCGGGTCCGACCGCGGATATCGCCGAAGCCGCGAGTCGGCTGAAGGCGTGGCTTCCGCGGGCGGGGTGAGAAGCAGGGCCTGTCATGATTAAGCCCCGATCGGGAAGGTAAAATCAGCCGAATTTCTCAAATAACAACAGGCACCAGCTTCTCGCCCGGCATATCTTTCCGGCCGAGCGGCAAGGGCGGGTTTCGCTCTTCGCACCCGATCCTACATCCTTCTGGGCGCCCGGCCTCCGCCGGGGCGGCTATACACCCTTCGAGCGGCGTCTTTTCATGCACGATTTGCGATGGATCCGGGAAAATCCCGAGGAATTCGACCGCGGTCTGGTCCGGCGCGGATTGCATCCGGAAGCTGAGGATGTACTCGCTATAGATCGTGCATGGCGCGCAGCGGAAACAAGAGTGCAAGAAACGCAGGCCACCCGCAGGCAGCTATCCCGCGAAATTGGCGTTGCAAAAAAGGCCGGTGCCGATCCCGCCGAGCTGGAAAAAATGATCGCTATGAGTCGGCAGCTAGAGGTTGATGAGTCGAATGAGGCTGCTCGCTATCGGAAAGAACTCGACGATCTGCTCGCATCGCTGCCGAACCTGCCGGCGCAAGACGTACCGGACGGTCTCGACGAGAGCGCCAATGTCGAGATCCGGCGGGTCGGCGAGAAGCCGCGTTTCGATTTCGCGCCGCGTTCGCACGAGGCAATCGGCGAGAGGCTCGGGCTGATGGATTTTTCCACGGCCGCGAAGCTGTCGGGGTCGCGGTTTGTCGTCTTGAAGGGGGCGCTCGCGCGGCTCGAACGGGCGCTGGCGCAGTTCATGCTCGACCTGCACACGACAGAGTTTGGCTATACCGAGATCGCGCCGCCCTATCTGGTGCGGGACGAGACCGCGTTCGGCACCGGCAATCTGCCGAAAGCCGCCGCGGATATGTTCCAGACCCGCGAGGGGTTGTGGCTGATCCCGACCGCCGAGATGCCGCTGACCAATCTGGTTGCCGGCGAAATCCTCGATGATTCCGTATTGCCGCTGCGCTTTACGGCCTGGACTCAGTGTTTCCGGTCGGAAGCCGGGGCGGCGGGGCGCGACACGCGTGGCATGATACGCCAGCACCAGTTCGCCAAGGTCGAGCTGGTCTCGATCACCCGTCCGGAAGACTCCGAGGCCGAGCACGAGCGGATGACCGCCTGCGCCGAGGAGGTGCTGAAGCGGCTCGGGCTGGCCTACCGAGTCATGCTGCTGTCGGCCGGCGACATGGGGTTCGCGGCGCGGAAAACCTACGATCTCGAAGTCTGGCTGCCGGGACAGAACGCCTATCGCGAGATTTCGAGCTGCTCGAATTGCGGTCCGTTTCAGGCAATTCGGATGAAGGCGCGTTGCCGGCCGCCCGGCGGCAAGGGGACGCACCCGGTGCACACGCTGAACGGCTCCGGTCTCGCGGTCGGCCGCACGCTGGTCGCGCTGCTGGAAAACTTCCAGCGCGAGGACGGCACCGTTGCGATCCCCGAGGCGTTGCAGCCCTATATGGCCGGACAGCAGGTGATTGGGAGCGATGGCTGACAGACCGATAGCTGACAGACGCATCGATGTCGAAAAACCCCGCATCCTGATCTCGAACGACGACGGGATCGAGGCGCCGGGGATAAAAATTCTCGAACAGATCGCGCGCGAGCTGACCGAAGATGTCTGGGTCGTCGCCCCCGACCAGGAGCAGAGCGGCGCCAGTCATTCGCTGACGACGCGGCGTCCGCTGCGCCTGATCGAGAGATCGGAACGGCATTATGCGGTGGACGGCACGCCGACCGATTGCGTGCTGCTCGCAGTCAGAAAGGTGCTGCGCGACCAGCCGCCCGATCTGGTCCTGTCCGGCATCAACGGCGGCAGCAACGCCGGCGAGGACATGACCTATTCGGGCACCGTGGCGGCGGCGATGGAAGCGGCGCTGCTCGGCATACCGGCGGTGGCGCTGAGCCAGGAATATCCCGACGGCTCGCCGATCCCGTGGGAGACCGGCCAGGCGTTCGGGGCCGAGGTGATCCGGCGACTGCTGGAGCAGTCATGGCCCGCCAACCTGCTGGTCAATGTCAATTTCCCGGGCGTGCCGCCGGACCGGGTCGCCGGTTTTGCGGTGACCAGCCAGGGCAAGCGCGACATCGCCGAAAACCTGACCGAGGGCAATGACCCGCGCGGCCGGCCCTATTTCTGGATCGGCCCGATCCGCGAGGTCGGCGACCCCGAACCCGGCACCGACATCGCCGCGCTGCTCGAAAACAAGGTGTCGATCACACCGGTCAACATGGACCTGACCTATATCCGGCTGCTCGACCCGCTGCGCAAGCTGTTCGAGTAGCGCGGAATGCGATTCGCGCGGCCGCGTCTTCCGATGCGGCGGCGGGTATCCTGCGGCGCTTTGGACGCGGTCCGCGAGGCGTTGCCGGTCAAGCGGCGGGCCGCGGATCGTTGTCCGTCGCAAAACCGGACTCTACCGTAGGGTGTCCGGCGGGTCCGGCTTACACTGAGGCGTGTCAGTATTCTTGCCCGTCGGGGGGCGGACAGGAGGGGGGATGGGGGAGAACGGTTTCAGGCGGCATCTGCGTGCCGCCGCCGCGGTGTCGCTCGCGGCGTTTGCCGCTTCCTGCGGCGCAGGCCGCCACGAAGCGGCGCCGGTCATTCTGAACGGGGCCGGAACGGACCGGGTCGAGACCGCGCCGGTTCCGGCAATACCGGTGCCGCCGAAGACTGCCGCGCCGCGACGGCCACCGCCGCCATCCGGAGCGGGAAAACGGATCGTCGTACGTCCGGGGCAGTCGGTGGGCTATCTTGCGCGCGAGTACGGCGTCTCAAAGCAGGCGGTCATCGACGCCAATAAGTTGACCCCGCCGGAATACAAGATCGAGATCGGCCAGACGCTCGTCATTCCCGGCGGCGGCCCCGGCAGTAGCCCCGGCGGCGAAGCGCGCCCGACCGCCGTCGCGGCTACTACCGGGGCCGCGGAAAAACCGTCCGCGCCGCCGCCGGAGCGCACTGCCGCCGCGAGTCGGGCCGGCAAGACGCCCGAGATCATCCCGCTCGACGAACCGGCACCGGCGAAATCGGCGGAGGCACCGAGGAAATCGGCGGAGGCCCCGGCAATCAGCTTTCCGCCGCCGGCCGCTTCGGCACGGGGAAAACTGTCGCCGCCGGCGGCTGAGCCGGCGAGGCCGCCGGCGGAGTCCGTCGAGAAGGAAGTGGCCGCGGCCGAGGCGGAGCCGCCGGCAAAAAGCGGCGGGCCGTTTCCATGGCCGGTGCGCGGTCGCATCCTCGCCGGTTACGGCGCGACAAAGGGGGGCGGCAACAATGCCGGGATCAACATCGCGGCGGCGCGCGGCACCCCGGTCCGGGCGGTCGATTCCGGCGTGGTCGCCTATGCCGGCAACGAGATCCGCGGTTACGGGAACCTCGTGCTCGTCAAGCACTCCAGCGGTTTCATATCGGCCTACGCGCATCTCGACGAACTGCTCGTCAAGCGCGGCGACTCGATCGGCCGCGGTCAGGTCATCGCAAAGGTCGGCACCACCGGCGGGGTCAGCGAGCCGCAGCTCCATTTCGAGTTGCGCCGCGGCAAGAAAGCGGTCGATCCGCGCGAGTTCCTGGGTTCGGCGACAAGCGCCGAGTCGGCGGAAAACGGGAAGCGAGGGTGAGGGATGCCGGAGCCGGAGTGGCGCCGTCTCAATCGTCTGCATTGGGAGGATCGGGTAGCGATCCATCTGGGACCGCGCGGTTACGACCTCGATCGCTTGCGGGCGGGGCGGGAGACGCTTAACGGCATCGAAGCCGAAGAGCTGCCCTCGCTCGCCGGGAAACGGGTTCTGCACCTGCAATGCCATTTCGGCGCCGACAGCCTGAAACTGGTGCAGCTTGGCGCCGCGGAGGTTGTCGGTGTCGATTTTTCCGCCTCGGCCATCGCCGCCGCGATGCATCTCGCGCAGCAGATGGGGCTGAGCGAGCGGGCGCGTTTCGTCGAGGCCGATGTATACGACGCGCTGCGAGCCGTGCCCGAGCCGCACGGGTTCGATCTGGTCTTCGTGACTTGGGGAGCAATCTGCTGGCTGCCGGACATCCGGGAATGGGCCGGGGTCGTCGCGGCAATGCTGCGGCCCGGCGGCGCGCTCTACCTCGCCGACGGTCATCCGGCCGCTTATGTACTCGACGACGCCGGGCGCTTGGCGGACGGCATGCCGGGGTTCTTTGCGCCATACTTTTCGCGCGACCCGGTCGTCTATACCGAGAAGCGCGACTACATCGACCCTGAGGCCGAGTTCACCCACCCGACGAGCCACACCTGGCTTCACCCGCTCGGTGAAACGATAACCGGGCTGATCGAGGCGGGGATGCGGCTCGACTGGCTGCACGAACACGCACGCCTGCCCTGGCGAATGTTCGAGATCCTGGTCGAGGACGAGGACGGTCTCTATCGCTGGCCGGACAAGCCGTGGCTGCCGCTCGCGTTTTCGCTGATGGCGACGCGACGCTGATCAGCCGAGCGGCCGGCCGAGCCTTCCGGCGAGGTCCTGGATGAATTGCCAGGCGACCCGGCCCGAGCGCGAGCCGCGCGTGATCGCCCATTCGCTGGCCTCGGCCCTGATCCGGTCATCGGGCAGGTCCAGCCCGTAATGCGCCGCATAACCGCGCACGATCGCCAGATAGGTGTCCTGGTCGAGATTGTGGAAACCGAGCCACAGCCCGAACCGGTCGGACAGCGAGACCTTTTCCTCGACCGCCTCGGCCGGGTTGATCGCCGTCGAACGCTCGTTTTCGATCATGTCGCGCGGCATCAGGTGGCGGCGGTTCGATGTCGCGTAGAGCACGACATTGGCCGGCCGTCCCTCGATGCCGCCTTCGAGAACCGCTTTCAGCGATTTGTAGCTGGTGTCGTTCTGGTCGAATGACAGATCGTCGCAGAACAGGATCGCGCGGCGTCCGCCGTCGCGCACCAGCGACAACAGGCGCGGCAGGGTCGGGATGTCCTCGCGGTGGATCTCGATCAGCGCCAGCGCGCCGGGGTGCCGTTCGGGTCTGGCTTCGTTGACCGCCGCGTGCGTCGCCTTGACGAGCGCGCTTTTGCCGGTGCCGCGCGCGCCCCACAGCAACACGTTGTTGGCCGGGAGCCCGGCCGCGAAGCGTTCGGTGTTGGCCAGCAGAATATCGCGAACCCGGTCGATTCCGCGCAGCAGACCGAGCGGGACGCGGTTGACGGAAGGCACCGGCTCCAGCCATTCGCGGTCGGCATGCCAGACAAAGGCGTCGGCGGCGCTGAAATCGTTGACCGCGGCGCCGGTCGGCGCGAGGCGGTCGAGCGAATCGGCGATGCGCCGCAGCAACGGAAGAAGATCGGTTTCGCGCATCGTTGCGATCGGTCAGGTGCCCAGTAGACGACAACAGGGAGGCGGACGCTATCACAGCGCCTTGCAGCCCGAAAAGCGCGGCCTGCGGTGTGTGTCCGGGCATTGCCCTTTTGCCGCCGAGGCGATACCAATAGCCGCATGCCCGGCCCGGTCCGATATGTCCCGACGCCGCTTGCTGAGACCTGCCGGGGGCACCATTTTCCGGGTCGAGGGCCGATAACGATCGCACTGGATTGCGCCCAGAGGATTAGGGACAGGGGATTATGGACCAGAACGCTTTAATTCAATTTCTGCCGCTTATTCTTATTTTTGTCGTATTCTATTTCCTGCTGATCCGGCCGCAGCAGAAAAAGCAGAAGGAGCACCGCGCGATGCTCGACGCGCTGCGGCGCGGCGACCGCATCGTGACCGGCGGCGGTTTTCTCGGCACCGTGTCGAAGGTGGTGAGCCCGGAGGAGGTCGAGGTCGATCTCGCCCCGAATGTGCGCGTGCGCGTCATGCGCCATACGATCGCGAGCGTCGTCGCCAAGCCCGATCCGGCGGCAACGCGCGATGCGGCCAAGGAACGCGACGCCGCCAAGGAAAAGGAGCCGGCCCGCGGCGCCGCCGACAAGGTACAGTGACCGCCGGTATTTTTGCGTGCTCAAGGGATATCGTCGTGGCGGCGCTTGACCCGGCAGTCCGGCGGGGCAGCGTCATCCCGGGCTCGCCAGGTTGAAGCAGCATGCTGTATTTCGCGAACTGGAAGGTCATCCTGATCTGCGCGATCTGCGCGGCCGGGGTTCTCCTCGCTCTCCCCAATCTGTTCACCGAGCGGCAGTTATCGGCATTGCCGAGCTGGCTGCCGCATAATCAGGTCTCGCTCGGTCTCGACCTGCGCGGCGGCTCCTATCTGCTGCTCGAGGTCGATATTGCCGCGGCGGAACGCGAGCGCCTCAATTCGGTCGAGGAGAGCGTGCGCAACACGCTGCGTGACGCGCGGATCGGCTATACCGGTCTCGCCGTGCAGGGCGACGCGGTCGTGCTTCAGGTCCGCGACCCGGCGCAGATTTCCGCCGCGCGTCAGGCGCTGGAGCGGATGGATAACGATCTCGCCGTCGAAATCGGCCCGGACGGGACCGCCGCGATCCGCTTCCGGCAGGCCGCAAAAGACGCCCGTCGCCGCCAAGCCGTCGAGCAGTCGATCGAAATCATCCGCCGCCGCATCGACGAGACCGGAACCAAGGAGCCGACGATCCAGCGCCAGGGTCAGGATCGCATCCTGGTGCAGCTTCCGGGTGTGGACGATCCGGAACAGGTCAAGGCGCTGCTGGGGCGCACCGCCAAGCTGACCTTCCAGCTGGTCGATACCAGCATCAACCCCGAGGAGGCCCGCCGCGGCCGGCTGCCGCCGGGCAACGAGATCCTGCCGGCGCAGGATGAGCGCGGCGGACCGGCCCAGTATGTCGTCCGCAAGCGCGTCATGGTTTCCGGCGACATGCTGGTCGATGCGCAGGCCACATTCCAGGACAACGAGCCCGTTGTCAGCTTCAAGTTCGACTCGGTCGGCTCCCGCCGCTTTGGTGACGCAACACGCGAGAATGTCGGCAGGCCGTTCGCGATCGTGCTCGACAACAAGGTCATCAGCGCTCCGGTCATTCGCGAGCCGATTACCGGCGGCAGCGGCATCATCTCCGGCAGTTTCACGGTGCAATCGGCCAGCGAGCTGGCGCTGCTGCTGCGCGCCGGCGCGTTGCCGGCACCGATTACGGTGCTTGAAGAGCGCACGGTCGGTGCTCAGCTCGGTGCCGATTCGATCCAGGCCGGGACGACCGCAAGCATTGTCGCGGTCATCCTGGTCGTGATCTTTATGGTGCTGTTTTACGGTCTGTTCGGCATCTTCGCGAATATCGCGCTGTTCTTCAATCTGGCGCTGATGCTGGCGGCGCTGTCGCTGCTCGGCGCGACCTTGACTTTGCCCGGCATCGCCGGAATCGCGCTGACGCTCGGCATGGCGGTCGATGCGAATGTGCTGATCTACGAGCGCATCAAGGAGGAGCTGCGCAGCGGGCGCACGATGCTGTCTTCGCTCGAAGCGGGGTTCCACCGTGCCTTTGGCACGATCTTCGACGGACACATCACGACGCTGGTTGCCGGAATCCTGCTCTACTGGCTCGGTTCGGGGCCGGTCAAAGGGTTTGCGGTGACGCTCAGCCTGGGGGTGCTGACCTCGCTGTTTTCCGCGATCCTCGTGACGCGGCTGCTGATCGTGGCATGGGTGCGGCGCTGGCGGCCAAAGGAAATCCCGCTGTGACCCGCCGGCGCGCCATCCTCCGTCTCGATACGATAACAGCTGAGCATCGATGAAACCGCTGATTACCATCCGGCGCGTGCCAAAGATCGACTTTATGCGCTGGCACATTCCCGCCTTTGTGTTTTCCGCCCTGCTGTCGGTGCTGACCCTGGCGGTGGTGATAACCCCCGGTCTCAATTACGGCATCGATTTTCTCGGCGGCACGCTGATCGAGGCCCGCGTGACGACCGGGCCGGCCGATCTCGGGGAGATGCGGGCAAAGCTCAACGCGCTGAACCTTGGTGAGATCACGTTACAGGAATTCGGCGGACCGTCGGACGTGCTGATCCGTTTCGCCCAGCAGCCCGGCGGCGACGCGGCGCAGATGCAGGCAGTGCAGGCGGTGCGCGAGGCGCTTGGCCCCAACATCGACTACCGGCGCGTCGAGGTGGTCGGTCCCAGCGTCGGCAGCGAATTGATCGAGGCCGGCGTTCTGGCGACCGTGCTGGCCTTGCTGGGGATCGCCGCTTATGTCTGGTTTCGCTTCGAGTGGCAGTTCGGGGTCACGGCGATGGTTGCCACCCTGCACGACGTCACGACGACGGTCGGTCTGTTTGCGCTGTTGCAGCTCGAATTCAATTTGACGACCTTGGCGGCGGTCCTGACGGTTGCCGGGTATTCGGTCAACGATACGGTCGTGATCTTCGACAGAATGCGCGAGGCGATGCGGAAATACCGCACGATGCCGTTGCGCGACCTGATCAATCTGGCGCTGAACGAAACGCTTTCGCGAACAATCATCACCGCGACGACGACACTGCTCGCGGTCCTGTCGCTGCTGCTGTTCGGCGGCGAGGTGTTGCGCGGGTTCAGCATCGCGCTGTTGTGGGGCATACTTATCGGCATCTACTCGTCTCTCTTTATCGCCGCGCCGCTGCTCTATTACATCCAGCCCAACCGGCGCGCGATCGCGAAGGAAGCCGAGCCGGAGACCGCATCGGCCAAGCGGGCATCGCGCTGAGGCGGCGATGCAGCTCATCGCGCAGGTCCATACCGGGCGGCAGGTCATCGAACGCTACGCGGCGAGCGGGTTCCGGGTCAGCGGCACGATCCATCTCGGTCCGGTGCTGGTGTTTCCCGACCGCACCGAGGTGTGGACGGAGGCGGCGTTTACAATCGAGGGGTTGGCGCCGGTCCTGGCGCATGGCGGTGTCGAGCTTCTGCTGCTCGGCTGCGGACGGCGCACTGCGCCGGTCGGCGCGGAATTGCGCGGCGCGCTGAAGGCGGCCGGGATCGCGATCGAGCCGATGGATACCGGGGCGGCCTGCCGCACCTACAACATGCTGGCGGCCGAGGACCGCCGCATCGCCGCCGCGCTGTTGCCGCCGGTGTAAGCAGGCGGCACGGAATTTGCTGCGTCAGGGGCACCACAGGTGGAGCCCCTCCATGCCTGATTTCGATGCAGAGTCTGCCGCTTGTTTCGGCATCGGCCATAATGGCGGGCCGCCGCTTGATCCCGGAGCGGGGTGGCGCCGGCACTGTTGGAAAAAGGCGCATGCCCGCGCCTGGAAAACGCCGCCGCGCGAGATCGCGCTCGCCCGCCTCGCGCGCGCCGAGGCGCTGGGGATCAGCTATCGCGAATACACCGCCGTGCTGCTCGATACCGGACGGCGGCTGTAGAAGGGCGCAAAGCAATCCCGCCGAGGTTGTATTCGAGGAGGTGTCAGCCAAATTGATCCAAAAATTCCGTAACCCCGGCGAAAGCCGGGATCCATCCGTCAACATCTCGTAAGCGGAAGAATGGGTCCCGGCTTTCGCCGGGACTGCGGTCGCTTCGAGCCGCTACCAGTGTTTGGGCCGGCTACTTCGCCTGCGCCAGATTCTGGGCGACAAAGTCCCAGTTGATCAGGTGGTCGAGAAACGCCTGCGCAAAATCGGGCCGGCGGTTCTGGTAATCGAGGTAATAGGCGTGCTCCCACACATCGCAGGTCAGCAGCGCGGTCTGGCCCTGCGCCATCGGGTTGACCGCATTCGGCGTGCTGGTGATCGACAGTTTGCCGCCGCTGGCGACAAGCCAGGCCCAGCCGCTGCCGAACTGGCCGACGGCGCGCGCCTTGAAATCGTCCTTGAATTTCTGCAACCCGCCGAGATCGCGGTCGATCGCCTGCGCGATGTCGCCGCTCGGGTTGCCGCCGCCATTCGGCTTCATGCAGTTCCAGAAAAAGGTGTGGTTCCACACCTGCGCGGCGTTGTTGAAGATGCCGGATTTCGACTGGTCGTTGGCGGTCGCCCGGATGATCTCTTCGAGCGACTGGTTTTCCATCGGCGTGCCTTTGACCAGATTGTTCAGATTGGTCACATAGGCCTGGTGGTGCTTGCCATGATGGAAGTCGAGCGTCTGCGCCGAAGTGTGCGGCTCAAGCGCGTTTTTCGGATAGGGGAGGGGAGGCAGTTCGAAAGCCATGACTGTCCTTTCCGTCCTTTTACCTGAGGTTGATTGGCGGACATCAGTGAGGATGCAGGATAGTGTCGGCGCCGAAACGCGCAAGGGGCGTTTGCTCGATAACGCCGCGACGCCGCGTTTCGCGCCGAGTGTATCGGCGGAAGGTCTCTCGGCCGCGGGCGCGATCGTGCGCCGCCACGACCGCGACCGCTATCAGACGGCGCTGTTTGCCCCCGCCGACCGTCGGGAGGCGCTGTTCGCGCTTTATGCGTTCAATTACGAGGTTGCGCGGATACGCGAAATCGTGACCCAACCGATGCTTGGCCAGATCCGGCTGCAATGGTGGCGCGAGGTCATTGACGCGGCCTATTCGGGCGCACCGGCGCGGCGGCACGAAATCGTGCAGCCGCTCATTGCGGCGATCGCCGAGTTCGATCTGTCGCGGGCGCATTTCGACCGGATCATCGACACGCGCGAACGCGATCTTGCCGACACGCCGCCGGCCGATCTCGCGGCGCTGGTCGATTATGCCGAGGGCACCGCGTCGGCGCTGCTGTTTCTGGCGCTGGAGGCGCTCGGGGCCGCCGCGACGGCGACGGTTGCGGCCGTGCGCGAGGTCGGGGTCGCCTACGCGCTCGCCGGGCTGCTGCGGGCAATGCCGTTCCATGCCGCTTCCGGATGTTCGTATATCCCGCAGGATATTGCGGCGCGGGCCAGCGTCGATCCGGCGAGCTATGCGAGGCGTCGCGACACGCCGGCATTGCGCAGCGCGACGGCGGAGCTGGCCGAGGCGGCGGCAACGCATCTGGCGGCCGGGCGGCAACACAGGGGCCAAACCCCGCGACGGGCGCGCGCGGCGCTGTTGCCGGCGGTGATCGCCGATCGGTTTCTGCTGCGTCTGAAACGCGCCGGCTGCAATCCGTTCGCGCCGGAACTGGCCGCACCGGACCCGCTGCAAAGCTGGCGGCTTGCTCTGGCGGCGCTGCGCAACCGGTTCTAGCCGGAGTCGGTCGTAGGGCGGATGAGCAAAGCGCAATCCGCCATCCTCCCGGCATCCCTGGAGGCGGGTTACGCTTCCCTCACCCGTCCTACATGCTCCGCTTCGTCTCAGCGTCCCTTGAAATCGGGCAGGCGGCGCTCGCCGTAGGCTTTGATGCCCTCGCGGAAATCCTCGGTGCGGCGCAGCCAGTCCTGTTCGACAAGCTCGCGCTCGGTAGCGGCCTCGACTGCGTCGATCAGCCCGCGGCGCAAGGTCTCTCGGGTCGCGAGCACGGCGAGCGGCGAGGATTGCGCGATTTCGAGCGCCAGCGCCTGCGCGGCGGTCCGCACCTCGGCCTGCGGCACGAGCTGGTCGGCGAGACCGATGCGCACCGCCTCGCCACCGGAGATGCGGCGGCCGGTGTAGAACAGCAGCGCCGCCTGCTGCGGTCCGACGAGGCGCGGCAAGGTCACGGTCAGACCAAAGCCGGGATGAAAGCCGAGCCGGTTGAAATTGGCGCTGAACCGCGCCTCCTCGCAGGTGACACGGAAATCCGGGACGAGCGCGAGGCCGAGCCCGCCGCCGATCGCCGCGCCGTGGATCGCGCCGACGACAGGTTTTTGTGTGCGGAACAGGCGGATTGCTTCCTTGTAGAGGTGCTTGCCCCCGCCGCTGCGCGCGGATTCCTGCACGGTGCCGGTATCCATGCGCTCCGAAAAATTGGCACCGGCGCAGAAATGACGGCCCTCCGCGGCGAGCACGATCGTGCGGATCGCGGGATCGGCGTCGATGCGTTCGAACGCCTGACCGATCTCGGCGATCAGCGCCGCATCGAAGAAATTGTTCGGCGGCCGGCGGATCTCGACGGTCGCGACAAGGCCGTCGGTCGTAACCGCAATTTCGGTGAAGCCGGTGTAGTCGGTCATCGGGGACTCCTTGGTTCGGGGATTCAGCAAAGAAGCACTTTAACGCAAAGGGCGCAAAGGATACGCAAAGGACGCGAAGGTTACTTCCTGAGGGCGCGCAGCGCCCAATAACAATTGCCATAGACCGAAGGCGTGTCAGAGGAGTCGGCGCTTCGCGCCAACTATTCCTTCGCGTCCTTTGCGTATCCTTTGCGCCCTTTGCGTTAAATTACTTTCTTTCAGCCAAATCAGCGCTTGACGATCAGCGCGTCCACAACCGTCAGACCCTCGCCGGCCGGGTGGACAATGACCGGGTTCAGATCGATTTCGGCGACGGCATCGGCGTGGTCGGCGGCGAAGCGCGACAGCGCGACGATCAGATCGACCAGCGCGTCGCGGTCGGCCGGCCTGGCGCCGCGCACCCCGTCGAGCAGCGCGGCGCCGCGCAGTTCGCCCAAAAGCCGCGCCGCGTCGTCGCGGCCGAGCGGCACCGGGGCGAAGGCGACGTCGCGCAACACCTCGACATGAATGCCGCCGAGACCGGCCATCAGCATCGGGCCGTAAGTCGGGTCGCGGGTGACGCCGAGGATCATCTCGACCCCCGGCCGCGCCATCGCCTGCACCAGCACCCCCTCGACATGCGCATTCGGGTGCGCCGCCTTGGCGCGCGACAGCACGGTGCGGTAGCCGTCGCGGACGGCGTCGTCGCTGCTTAAGCCGAGCAGCACCGCGCCGGATTCGGTCTTATGCAGGATGTCGGGGGACTGCACCTTGAGCGCCACCGTGCCGCCGATCCCGGCGGCCGCCGCGACCGCGTCGCCCTCGCTTTTGGCCAGCGTCTCGGGTAGGAGCGGCACGCCGTAGCGCGCCAGCAGTGCCTTCGATCCGTGTTCGGTCAGCACCGAGCCGGGCAATGACAGCGCGCGGGCGACCTCGTCGCGGCGGACGGGCGGGGGAGGGGGTTCGGCCGAGCGGCGGGCCAGACGCTCGCGGAACGCGCCGTAATCGACCAACGCGCGGATCGCGCGGGCGCAACTCGGCATCGATGTGTAGCAGGGGATGCCGGCGCGGGCCAGGGTGGCGATCGCGACCGGGGTCGCGGTCGTGTAGGTCGTCATCAGGATCGGTTTTTCTACCGTCGCGGTGATCGGCGCCAACTCGTCGGCCATTTTCCGGGCGCGGCTTTCGTTTGCGAGCGAGCTGATCAGCAGGATCGTGTCGATGCGCTCGGACTGGCGCACCAGCTCGACCATCGGCCCATACCCGACCTCGCCGATCGCCTGCGCGGTCGCATCGATCGGGTTCAACGCCGAAGCGTAGGACGGCAGCATCGTCATCAGCCGGCGCTGGATATCCTCCTCGATGACCGGCAATTCGAGACCGTGCGCCGACAATATATCGGCCATCCAGACCGCGCTGCCGCCCGAGCCGGTGATGATCGCGACCCGGTTGCCGCGCGGCGGCCGGCAATAGGCAAAGGCGGTCGCGACATCGACCATGTGGTCGAGGTCCTCGCCGCGGATGATGCCGTGATGGCGAAAGATCGCGTCGTCGGCCGAACCGGCATGCGCCAGCGCACCGGTATGCGATGATGCGGCGCGGCGGCCGGCATCGGAGCGACCGACCTTGGCGACGATGACAGGCTTGCCGGCGCGGGCCGCCTTGTCGGCCACGGCGCGGAAGCGGGAAGGGTCGCGAATACCTTCGAGATAACACATGAAGATATCGGCGCCGCCGGCGTCGAGCACCCAATCGACATAGTCATGGGCTTCGAGCACGGTCTGGTTGCCGGCGCTGACCTGATAGGTGAATTGCAATTGGCGGTCGCGACCGCGCGACAGAAAGGCGTAGGTCAGCGCGCCGGACTGGCAACTGACCGCAATCGGCCGGGCGCGGCTGCCTTCTGACAATAGCGGGACGGTGTGGTCATGAAACACCGGGCTGAATGTCGCGACCAGCGGCTTGAGCGGATTGACGAGACCCTCCGAGTTCGGCCCGGCGATGACCATGCCGGTGCGCGAAGCTATATCGCGCAGGGCGGTGTCGCGAGCCGCCGCCTCGTCGCTTTTCTCCTCGCCGAAACCGGAGCTGATGACGACCGCCGCCTTGACGCCGCGCGCGCCGCATTGCTCGATCGTCGAGACGACATGCGCCGCCGGCACCAGGATGACGGCGAGGTCGGCAGCTTCGGGTATTTCGGCGACCGTGGCGTAGGCCTGGTGCCCGAGCACCTCCTTCTGGCTGCGGGTGACCGGGTAGACCCGGCCGGGGTAGGCGTGCTCGACAAGCTGTTTTGTCAGACGGCCGCGCAATGAATCGTCGGCCGCGGCGCCGACGATGACGACGCTGTCCGGGGCTAGGAGGGGACGAAGATCGGGCATTAGATGGCCTGCGTTAATTCTCCTCTCTGCCGTTTAGGCCCGAGAGGGAATGTGTTTCGACAAACTCCCTGCACTGGGCTTCGTATTGCGCCCGCGCTTGGATAAGCTTTTCAGCCGCCTTGATGTAGGCACGGATATTGTCGGCCTCATGGGCATCAATCCGTCTGGCTTCTCCATAGAAAAGTGCCTTCACTCGGTTTTCGGGTATCTGTAGTGCGTGAGCCGCACGTTGCAGAGCCAGCTTGCGGCCGTCACTTGCAAAAAGCCCAACAATGCGGCGCACGTGTTGCTGTATCTCGATACGTACAGCTTCAGGAGTCATCATTCACGTTCGCAGTTACTTAGCGCAAGCCACGGCCGCGAGCTTTGATTCCGCGCAGCATCTCGCGGGAACATCCTATAACCCCGTAGCCGGGCTTGACCCGGCCACCCACGTCTTCAGGTGAGCCAGTCATAGAGGTCTTCCCAAAACGGATTGTCGCGATGGATCAACTGTACCTTCCACGCACGGCGCCAGTGCTTGATATTCATTTCGCGCTGCTTAGCGCGCAGAATATCGTCGTGCCATTCGGCACAGACGAGTCGCTTCAAGCCGTATTTCTTCGTAAAGCCGTCGGCGACGCCTTCGCGATGCTCCCAAGCGCGTCGGGCAATATCCGCCGTCGTACCCACATACAGCGTGCCGTTCGGGCGGTTGGTCATGATGTAAACCCATCCGCCCATTCTCGGCCTTTATCCGACTTGCCTGTCGGGAGAGAAAAGACGTGGATGGCCGGGTCAAGCCCGGCCACGGGGGCACTCCTATTTCGCTCTCTGAACTCCATTTACCGTAATCCCAACCCGCGGGCGATGATGCCGCGCAGGACTTCGCGAGTGCCGCCCTGGATCGTGACTTTCGGTGCGATCAGGGTGGTGTGGCGCAGCGCTTCCTCGAAGCGGTCGTCGTTGGTCTCGGGGGTGGCATCGCCGGTCGGCGGCGCCAGCAGCCGAGCCCGGTTCGGCAGGGTCTGCTCCCAATTCGTGCCGAGGTCCTTGACGACGGCGGCCTCAACCGCCGGGGTTTTCCCGGCGTGCAGCATTCCGGCGACGCTGACCGACATGCGCCGCAAGGTGGCGAGATGCGCGACCTCGCGGCCGATGCCCTCGGCGAGCCGCTCGCCGGGTTCGGGGCCGGCGCGGCGCACCAGTTCCTGCAATACGGAAAAGGTTTCGAGCCAGCGGTCGGGGCCGCTGCGCTCATAGGCCAACTCGTCGGTGGCCTGCTTCCAGGCCATATCGACTTCGCCGATCAGGTGCAGATCGGGCACGAACACGTCGTCGAAAAAGATTTCGTTGAAATCGTGCTGTCCGGTCAGGTTGATGATCGGGCGGATTGTGATCCCCGGCGATTTGCACTCGATCAGAAACTGCGTCAGCCCGTGCCGACGGTTCTCCTTGGTCGGCGGCGAGGTGCGCAGCAGCGCAATCATGTAGTCGGAATTGTGCGCGTTCGAGGTCCAGATCTTGCGGCCGTTGACGAGCCAGCCGCCCTCGGTCTTGGTCGCGCGGGTCGAGGCGGCGAACACATCCGAGCCGGAGTTGGGTTCCGACAGGCCAATGCAGAAGCAGAGTTCTCCGGAGGCAATGCGCGGCAGGATCGTCTCTTTGATCTCGGGCTGACCGTAGCGCAGGATCATCGGGCCGCTCTGCCGGTCGGCGGTCGAGAATGAGCGGGTCGGGGCGCGATGCGCCAGCATCTCCTCGATCACGACATAGCGTTCGAGAAACGTGCGCTCGTGCCCGCCATACTGCTTCGGCCAGGTCATGCCGATCCAGCCGCGCTCGCCGATCTTGCGCGCAAAGGCTTTCGCCACCGGAAACGGCGTCCGCGCCGAATGTGGCGAGAACGTGCCGGCCTCGATCTCGGAGCGCAGAAACCCGCGCACCTCCTGACGCAGTTCCTCGCATTCAGGCGGCAGGTCCACGGGATCGAAGTGGAAATTGTAGGCCATTCTTGCTCTCCGCCGGCGCAGCGCGTCCGTATCAACGAGATTGCTTCGTCGCTGCGCTCCTCGCAATGACAACAACCAGTGTCATTGCGAGCGGAGCGAAGCAATCCCGATCGAAACTATTACGTCCCGGTGACGAACGGCCACAGCGCGTCGGCGCCGCGCCCCGCCACCATGCGACCGAGAAGGTTGGCCCAGTGCGCCTCGTTGCCGAACTCCTCGCGCCATTGCCACAGGCGCCGCGTCGCGTGATGGAGAGAATGCTCGTAGGTGAATCCCATCGCGCCGTGCACCTGATGTGCGATCGCGGCGCCGTTGCCGGCGGCCTCGCCGACCCGCACCTTGGCGATCGCGACCTCGGCCTCGGTTGTCTCGTTGCCGACGCCATGTTCGGCGATCGCCTGGGATGCACCATCGGCGGCAGCGCCGGCTGCCGCGACCTCGCCGGCCAGCATCGCGAGATTGTGCTGCACGGCCTGGAACTTGGCGATCGGCCGGCCGAACTGGACGCGGTCGAGCGACCATTGCACGGATTGGTCGAGAATGTGTTCGAGCGCGCCGGCCATCTGCTGCGCGCGCACGGCGGCGCCGAACTGCACGATGCCGGCCATGTCGAGACCCATCACCGGGGCGGAAACGGTCGTGCCCGCGCCGTCGAACGACACCGTGTCGCGCGACTCGCCGGCGAGGCTGGCTCCCGGGCTGATCGCAACCGCATCGGCCGGCACCAGCGCCACCGACGCGCCGCCGTTCTGCTCTGCGAGCACGACGATATGCCCGGCATTGCGCGCGAACGGCACCTGCCGCGCCCGGCCGCGCAACGTCCCGTTGGTCAGCTCGATACGCCCGTCGGCGTGGATTGGGGCGATCGTCAGCGGCCCGGCGGGGGCTTCGATCCCGGCCTGCGCGAGCAGCCAGCCCGCCATCAGCGTCTCGGCAAGCGGCACCGGCGCGTTCGCCCGTCCGGCGGCGCGCAGCACCGCAAACCCGTCGAGCAGTTCCGCCCCGGCGCCGCCGAGCGTGTCGGGCACCCAGGTCAGGGTCAGACCGGATTCTTCGAGCGCGTCCCACAGCGCTTGCGGCCAAGTGCCTTCCTCGGCGGCGTTGACCGTCGCCGGTTCGCACAGATCGGCGAAGATGCGGGTCGCGGTATCGATGATGATGCTGTCTGTCATATCCGTGTCTGGCGGACGGCAACGGCAGGTTGTTCGATAAACCATGAAGCGCGCCGCGTTACAAGCGCTCGACCCGCAGCGCTGCCGCGACGGCGCCGCGCGCCTCAGACCGGCACCGAACCGCCCATCGTCGTGCGGTGCATCAGCCGGCGCTGCGGCAGGTCGTAATCCTGGATCGCGCGGTGCTGCACGATGCAATTGTCCCACATCAGCAGATCGCCGACCCGCCAGCGGTGGCGATAGATGAATTGCGGTTTGACGATGTGGTCGGCGAGCGCGCAGATCAGCGCCTCGGCTTCTTCCGGCTCGATGCCCTCGATCCCGGTGCAATCGTCGCGCATGACGTACAGACAATTGCGCCCGGTATCGGGATGCGTGCGGACGATCGGGTGCTTGACCGGCGGGTTGCGGTCGATCTCGGCCTGGGTCGGCGGGAAGGCGCGCTTGCGGCCGGCGAAGTCGAACACGGCGCGGCGCCCGGCGATGCGCTGTTTCATTGTGTCGGGCAGCGCGTCATAGGCGGCGGCGGCGCTGGCGAATTCGGTGTCGCCGAGCGGCAGCCCGTACAAATCGGGGATCTCGCGCGCGTAGAGCATCGTTCCGCGCGGCGGGCGCGCGGTGTAGCACATGTCGCTGTGCCAGTTCTCGCCGGCGCGGCGGATGCCGATCGGCTTGCCGTCCTCAGTCAGGTTCGAGACGACGACGATCTCCGGAGCGCCCGGCACACTCCAGCGCTCGCCGAAAATGTTGAACTCGATCTCGCCGAAACGGCGCGTAAACGCGACCTGCTGCGTCGGCGTGATCTGCTGGTCGCGGAAAAAGATGACGCCGTGCTCGGCATACGCGCGTTCGATCGCGGCGAAGGTCTCATCGTCGAGCGGCCGGGCCAGATCGACACCGCGGATTTCGGCGCCGAGCGCGGCACCGGTCGGAATGACTTCGACAGACATGAACAAATTTTCCAGTCCATTCGGGAGCGCTGCGGCCATCGGCAACCGCGGCTCGCGTGCTACTTTGGCCGCGACAATCGGCCCGTCAATCCCGATCGCGCATGACGCGCCGCCCGGGCGTTGGCTCTCGATATGCCGCGGGTGTCGGTTCGACATTGCGACCGCGCCCGCCCGCGGCGTATCCTGACGCGACGACTGGGAGCAGCACGATGGAGCATCGCGGCGGCTGTCATTGCGGCAATCTGCGGCTGACGCTGCGTCTCTCGGAACCTCCCGAGGCGGTGCGGTTGCGCGCCTGCCGGTGTTTGTTCTGCCGCGCCCATGCGACACGCACAACCAGCGATCCGAACGGCGCGGCCGAGGTGTGGGCCGATGACTGGTCGCTGGTGGAGTCGTACCGGTTTGGTACAGGCACCGCGGAGTTTCTGATCTGCCGCCGTTGCGGCGTCTATATCGGCGCGTTCTGCGAGACTCCGGTCGGGCCGCGCGCCGTCATCAACACAAACGCGCTCGACGACAGGTCCCGGTTCGCCGGCGAGCCGACATCCCGCGATCACGATGGCGAGGCGCTCGCCGAGCGAATTGCGCGGCGCGCCGCCACCTGGACACCGGCAGTGGTGCATCGGCCGCGACCGGTCGCAGCGCCGTCCGCGGGCGTGCTATAGAACCGGCCCGGTTTCGGCAGGATCGGCAATTCCGATGGTAGCGCCCGAAGACGATTATCCCTCCCGACCGGCGCGGCGCCGCAACCGGGTGTTTGCGCAACCGGCGCAGCCGGCTGGCGAGCTGATCCAGGATCTGCGCGCCTCGATCGCGCTGCGCATGACGGCGGCGTTTTTTTTCGCCGTCGCGTTTCTGTGGCCGGATATCGGCGACGACACGGTGGTCCGGCTGTTCGCGGCTTATGCCCTCGTCGACGGCGTGCTGAGCCTGGCTTCCGGCGGTTGGGAGCCAACCTTCCGGCTCGGCTGGCCGCTGCTGATCGGCGGCGTCATCAACCTGGTCGGGTCGGGTACTGCCTTCGCCTGGCCGGAGATGACGCCTCCAGTCTTCGCGGATCTCGTGGCGATCTGGGCAATCGCGTCGTCGTTCGCGTTCGCCGCCGCCTATGCCGCGCTGCGCCAGGCGGACAGCGACCAGCTGTTGCTGCTCTGCGCGATCGCGTCGCTGATCCTCGGGCGGGCGTTGCTCTCCCAATTCGCCGCGGACCCGATCATCCTGTCCACCTGGATGGGTTTGTACACGATGACAATGTCGGTTCTGCTCCTGAAGCTGACGCTGCGAAACTACCGGGTGATCCTGCTGTAGCGGCGGTCGTCTGTGTAAGCCCGGCGTCAGCCCTGGCGTCAACACTCAACACTGCATCAATTCGATGCTGACCCCGTCCGGGGCGGCGACATAGCAGAGCAGGCTGCCATTGACGCCGCGCTTCAGCTCGACCGGGAAGGTCACGCCCTTGGCGCGCAGCCCGGCGCAGAAGGCTTCGAGGTCGCCCCGGTACAGAAAGCCGAAATGGTCGGTGCCCCAGGCGTTGTGGCTCGAAAAATCGCCGTAGTCCCGGATCGGCCGCGCCGGTGCCGGGTCCTCGCCGGGCCGTCTGCCGCGGATCAGGATCGTCATCCCGCCGAGTTCGACAAAAATCTGCGCCGCGCCGCGCGCCGCCGTGTCTGCCGCGATCCTCGCCCCGAACATCTCGACATACCATTGCGCCGAGGCGTGCGGGTTCTCGCTGATGATATGGACGTGATCGAAGATGAAGGCCGGGTTGCTCATGGCATGAACTCGCGCGGTGCTCGGAGCCGAAGGACGGCGCGCTTTCCGATTGGCGACAGGTTGCACCGCTTTCGGTGTTGTTTACCCTCGCATCGGGGCCGCGCCGCCCGCACTGGGTTGCTTTACGACCGACGCGCCGAATAACGGCGGCGAATAAACGGAAGCATCCCGCCGAACGCCGCGCCGAGAAGCAGGAGGCTGGACGGTTCCGGGACTTGTTGCAGGAAGCCGCGGATTTCGCCGGGTGGGAAAGCGGTGGAGTGGATGTTGAGATACGCCCGCCCCTCCTCAAGCCCGTTGATCAGGACAGCCGCGGCCGTCTCGACCGTGCCGCCATTATTGGTAACGAATGTCGGATTGTAGGTGTCGGAGACAACCGCAGGGGTCAGATCAAACGTATGATCGTAGCTGCCGGATGTCACGCCTATCGGGAAACCCACGAAGAAGGGTACCTGGGTGGCAACCCCCGCGGTACCGGCTCCTGGCGTCGCGGTGCAGCAATGAATGTGGGCGGCGGTTGTGGTCCCGATCAAGCCGGTAAAGTCGAATTGAATTCTCATGGTTTCGGCGACATCGTCGATCGTCACCACGGCGCTGCCGCTGCCTGGCGACGCATTTGGCGGCTCCTCGTTCGGTCCGCTTAAAGAAGTCGTGAACGTAATCACTGCGGCTTGCGTAACCGGCGCTTGCATGACCGCCGTCGCCAACAGAGCCGCCCCGAATGCCATCCATTTCATGTGGACCTCCCTTGCCTCCGGCATCGCCTCCTGGGGATCGCGTTTAACAGCCTGGCCGGATCAGCTTAAGGTTAAGCGCAGGCCGGGGCCGGGTCAAACGGTCCGTCGTATGGCCCGGCGCCGGAGCCGCGAGACGGCGGAGCGCGGCAAGATGCCGGGATCGCAAGCTCGTTCAAGCCCGACTGGACGATCCGCTCGCCGGCGAATACGCTCCATTCATGAGCCTGCCCCCGCCCGTTCTCGATCATGTCGTCATCGATGTCCGCGACCGCGTGGACGAGGCGGCGCGAACCTTCGCGGCGCTTGGCTTTACGCTGACGCCGCGCGGCCATCACACGCTCGGCTCGATGAACCATCTGATGATGTTCGGGACCGATTATCTCGAACTGCTCGGCTTCGGGTCCGGCGGCGCGACAAGACCGGAGCTGGCGCCGTTTCCGATCGGGTTCAACGGGCTGGTGTTCAAGACCGAGGACGCCGATGCTGTGCACGCCCACGCCGCCGATGCCGAACTGCCGATCCTGCCGGTGCAATCCTTCTCGCGGCCGGTCGATCTCGGTGCGGACCGGTGCGACGCGCGGTTCCGCACGACGCGGCTCGATCCCGAGAAGATCGCGATGGGGCGGGTCTATTTCTGCGAGCACCTGACCCCGGAGCTGGTATGGCGGAGGGAGTGGCAGGCGCACGCGAACGGCGCGTGCGCGATCGACCGGATCGTCGTCGCGACCGGCGAACCGCGCCGCACGGCATCGCTGTTCGCCGCGCTGTTCGGGCCGGACAGCATCGCCGAAGCGGACGGAAAATGCGTGATCCGGGCCGGCGCAGCGCGGGTCGAGCTGACAGCCCCGGCCGCTGTCGCCGCCGAGTTCGGCGATGCCGCCGCCGATCCTTCCGGCCGCGCCGAATATATCGCGGCGGTCGCGCTGACCGTGGCGTCGCTCGCGCCCACCGCCGAGAGGCTGCGCGCCGTCGCGGGGGTACGGGTCGAGCCGGACCGGATCGTCGTGCCGGCGCGTGCGGCGTTCAACGCGACGCTGGCGTTTACCGAGTAGGCTCCCGATACGGGGAACACAGCGGCGGGCGGCGCGATGAAGCTCGGTGTCCTGCAATTCTTCAGCTGGCCGGAGCGGCGCGTGCCGCTCGAAACGGTTTTCGCCCGCGCGCTCGACCGGATCGAGATCATGGACCGCACCGGCTATGACGCGGTGTGGCTCGCCGAGCATCATTTCAGCAGCTTCAGCGTGTGCCCGTCGGTGCATCTGATGGGCACGATGGCGGCGTCGCGCACCAAACGGCTGCGCATCGGCACCGGCGTCTCGCTGGCGCCGTTCTACCACCCGCTGCGGCTGGCCGAGGAGGTGGCGCTGCTCGACGTGCTGTCGGGCGGCCGGGTCAATTGGGGTGCCGGGCGCGGTTTTGCGCGGGTCGAGTTCGAGAATTTCGGGGTGCCGCCCGACGAGAGCACGTCGCGTTTTCACGAGGCGGTCGAGATCGTGCTGCGCGCCTGGACCGAGGAGCGGCTGACCTTTGCGGGAAAACATTTCCGCTTCGACGGGGTCGAGGTCCTGCCGAAACCGTTGCAGCGCCCGCGCCCGCCGGTGTGGATGGCCGCGACCTCGGAACCCTCAATCGACTGGGCGGCGGGGCAGGGGTTCTCGATCCTGATGGACCCGCATTCGGCGCATCGCGATCTCGGCCGCAAGCGGCGTCATTATGCCGAACGGCTGGAAGCCGCGGGGTTTTCGATCGACGGGCGCGATCTGCCGATGGCGCGGCTGCTGGCGCTTGGCGACAGCGACACGGAGGCCGAGGCGGTCGCGCGGCGCGGCGCCGAGTGGATCGTCAATTCGTATTTCAGCGCAACGCACAACCCGGTAAGCATCAAGGACCCGACCGCTCCAGGCGCCGACCCGGTGCAACGCTATCTCGACGGGGTGATCCTGTACGGCACGGTTGATGCGGTACTCGACAATATTCTGCGGCTGCGCGAGGAGATCGGTCTCGACTACCTGCTTGCGGCACCCCTCAGCCACCGCAGCTTCATGCTGTTAACCGAGAAAATTCTTCCCCGTCTGCCGTAAGCCGCAGTCACGCCGCTTCGGCGGGTTCGGCCATGACCGGAGCGTCGCCTTCCAAGGTCGTGCGGTACATCAGACGCGTGTAGCGGGTCTCGTCGAACCCGGTCGCGCTGTGCTGCGTGCAGCGATTGTCCCACAGCACCGCGTCGCCCTCCCGCCAATGATGGCGGTAGACGAATTGCGGCTGGCGCGCGAACTCCTGCAGCCACGCCACCAGCTCACGGCCCTCGTCTTCCGGCAAGCCTTCGATGTCGTAGGCCCAGCGGCCGACGAACAATGAGACGCGGCCGCTCTTCGGGTGCCGCCGTTCGAGCGGGTGATGGACGTCCGGCCGCCGCCGGTGCGCCTCGGTCAGCGGCTGGTGCGGATAGTTCAGATGGTGCAGCGCGTTGCGGCTGAAGCGCGCGCGCCTTCCGACGATCTTGCGGCGGATCGCCTCCGGCAATGCGTCGTGTACGGCGTACATATCGGCGAACAGCGTGTCGCCGCCTTCGGGCGGCACCCGCTTTGCGTAGAGGAACGAGCCCGCGTTCGGCACGGGCTTGTCCTCGCCGTCGCTGTGGAACCCCATGCCGGCGCCGCGCAGCCCCAGCGGTTTGCCGTCCTGCTCGGCGTTCGAGACGACGAAGATCTCGGGGTGTTCGGAGAGATTATAGTCGCGGGGGACCATGGTGTGCAGCGCTCCAAAGCGCCGGGTAAATGCGATCTGCTGCTCCGGGGTCATCGTCAATCCGCGGAACAGCAGGATCGAATGGCGGTACCATGCCGCCTCGATTGCCGAGAAGGTCGGGTCGTCGACAGCCAGAGCCGGGTCCATCCCGATCACCTCGGCGCCGAACGATCCGTGCAGCGGATGAAATTCAACGGGCATTCGGCCACTCCGGGAAGTCCCACTCCGGGGAGTCATCGCAAGCCTTCGTCATTGGCAGAATATTCTTTGTCTTACCTCGGCGCAATTGCGGCGGGGAACGGCCTCGTCTGCAGAGCGTTTTTTACATCAACCCAATCTTTTCAAGGAGACGGACATGAGTGACGCGACATACCGGACCGACACGGCAAGCCGTCCGCTCGAAACCGACGAAACCCACCGGCTGATTTCGTCCGCCAAGGTGCACGGCACCGAGTGTTACAACCGCAACGGCGATCATCTCGGCACCGTCGATCACATGATGATCGACAAGATCGGCGGGCAGGTTGAGTACGTCGTGATGTCGTTTGGCGGGTTTCTCGGCATCGGCGAGAGCTATCACCCGCTGCCGTGGCGTTCGCTGACCTACGACACCCGCATGGGCGGTTATGTGGTCGATGCCGACCGCGCCCGGCTCGAACGGGCGCCGCGGTACATGTCCAGCAACATGCCGGACTGGAACGACCGCACCTACCGGTCGCGGGTCGACGAATACTGGATGGCGCGCTAGCCGCAGCGGCGGCCGGCGTCTGATTCGGCGGAGCGGTCGTCCTTCGGGACGGCCGCTTTTCCGTGCCGCGAATTCGGGGCGAACCCTGGCCCCGGCGCGGCGTTGAGGCTCGGCGACACCCGCATTTCGCTGCGAGGCTTTATGGCACGATCCGCTGAAGCGACCCCGGAAGAGGATATCGGGCTGCGACAGGCGGCGCTTGCCTATGTCATTGCGCTTTATCGCGAGCTGACCGAGGAGAACGGCGCCCCGATGCCCGGCACGCAGAACCAGGCCGTGGACTTCATCCTGGCCGATCCGGAGCGGCGGCGGCGCATCGCCGGGTGGGCCGCCGACGCGGCAGTCCTGGAAGCGACGACCGCGCCGCCGCGGCGGCTGCCACAGGACACGCTCTATGTCGAGCTTCGGACAATGATGGAAGGGATCATGGCCCCGCCGGTGTTCGAGACGCCGGCACCGCCGGCGGGCTGACCAGGGCCCAGGGACCGGTCACATCGGCGGCAGGTCTGTCATTGCCGCCGGCACCGTCCCATATCGGGACGCGACCGACGATCGCATATGGAGAGGACCGTCAGCCGTGCCCAGTTTCGACATCGTCTCCCGGCTCGATCTCGCGGAAGTGGATAATGCGATAGCCGGCATCAATCGCGAGATCGCCACTCGCTTCGACTTCAAGGGCAGCAAATGCGGGGTCGGGCGGAAGGAGGGCGAAATCGAACTCGTCGCCGATGACGAATTGAAGCTGAAGCAGCTTCACGAATTGTTGAAAGTGCATTTGACGCGGCGCAAGGTAGAACCGGGTGCGCTCGATTATCAGAAGCCCGAGAAGGCGTCGGGAAACACGTTGCGGCAAAGCATTCTGCTGCGCCAGGGGATCGACGCGACACTCGCAAAACAGCTCGTGCGCGAGGTCAAGGACGGCAAGCTGAAGGTGCAGGCCGCGGTTCAGGGCGGGGAAGTGCGGATTACCGGAAAGAAGCGCGATGATCTGCAGGCCGCGATTGCGTTGATCCGCGGCCTCAAGATCGAGCAGCCGCTGCAATACGTGAACTTCCGCGAGTGAGCCGCCCGGTCGGCATGTCGGGAAGGTCTGCACTGCGTTTGGGCAGAGTCCCGTGCGGCGCGTCCGCGCTGTGCGCTCACCACGGCACGGCAGTGTCTCGGTTGGAATAAGGGAGAAGGCCGCCATTCCGGACAGCCCCCACGGGTCCGGCGTGGGGGCTGTCAGAGGACAGGCTGCGGGCCGCAGCCGGAAGCCAGGGATACCGGCTTCTTAGAGGCATTCGGGGCCTGTGTTTCCGGCTTCCAGGTTCTCGGACTGCGGCCGCGCCCCGGAATGACAGTGTTACAATCTGGATTGAGACACGACCACCGACCCTTGAACCTGTATGCTTGGCGCGCTATGTTCGAATTCCGGCGCGCCGGGCCGGCAGCACGAGTCCCCTTCGTCTAGAGGCCTAGGACACCGCCCTCTCACGGCGGCAACACCGGTTCGAATCCGGTAGGGGACGCCAGTTAAATCAATATGTTATCGGACCAAAGCATGTTATCGGACCAAAGCGTGCAGCTTGGGGCCGCGCACGGCAAAAATACGGCATGGATGTCTCTGAACCGGCCTCGATCCAGAGGGCGCCGCGGCGTGATCGCGATGCGCTGGATCACCCTTCGAAGCCGCCGAGGTGGATGGAGCGCGCAGCGCTGGTCCGCTGCAGGGCTCGGAAGATGCCCTCCTCTCTGCCGCGGTATGGCCGAAGCCTTGTCGAGTAGCCAGAGTCGGTTGTCGCGCCGCTCATAGGGGCGCAAAAACAGGTAGACGAGCGCCAGGTTGCCCTGGTCAGGATGCAGGCCGACTACCGCGCACCCCGGCACGGTTGGTCTGCCGGATGAGTACGCCCGTGCCCCGTCGTCGATCGCCCGGGAGCAGCATGTGACGGCATCCGCAAGATCGTGACCGTTCGCGAAGCCGTCCTCTCCGAGCCGGGTCGCGCGGCCGCACGGCCGATCGTGCGCGCGGTCGGCATCGGCGTCATCCATAACCCATTCGCTGGCGGCGGGCCGAGGACTTACGCCCGCTATTCGAGGCGGGAGCCGCTCTGGCGAGCGGCCGATGCCGGAGCTGGTCCGGCTCCCTGACGGGCCCGCGGTCGGCTACGGAAGGCGCCCTCGTCGGGATTGCTGGAGAAATGGAGCATGGCGGAGCCTGCATGCATCCAATGCTCGGGCACCCGATGCGCGCCGCGGTCGGGGGCGGTCAGGCGGTGATCTCGTCTTAATATCAAAATGGCCTCTCCGGGCACCCCGCTCGATGTACCGCTCGACCACAAAGACGACTCGTGGTCATTTGAGCATTTCGACACAATCACAGTGTCTGTAGCGGACGCGCCGCGCGCCGACGAGATCGTGGTCGTCATGGCGATCGCCGATGGCGATCGCCTCGCCAATCGCTGCGGCTCCGCTCCGATACGCTGATCGGCTTTGCCACCGTCCTGTCTGCCGATTGGGCGCTGCCAGGATCTATGGCGCCGATGACATCTCGCGAAGCACGCATTGTATGTTGCTCGAAGAGATCGCCTCGGCGGCCATTCTGACCGGCCACGACCTGGACGGCGCCGCGGATGTGAGAGTGGTGCGCTGGATGGGTGGCAGGGCGGTCCGCATCGCATCGATTACTCGACCAAGTCTCATTCTGCTGACGCGCTCAGATGAGGCTTCAGCTCCCGCAAAGCTGCTGCCCGTAACGCGATGCGCGCTCGGAATTTCATTCACCAGGGCCGTTTCAGCGCCTCGATTAGGTCGAGGCGATTGATTACCTGCTCGCACTTGCCCCAATCGAGTGTCGGAATTATTGTCGTGTAGCGCAGCGTGAAGGGATGACTCTGCGGCACGGCCTCGATCAGGTGTTTTGCTTCCTCCATCTCGCCCTCTGCCGCGCGTACCCATACATCCTCCAGCGTGTCGGGCACTGTCCCGAAGATGTCATGAATGTCTTTGAGACGGTGCGACAAAGCGCGATGGACGTCATCCTCGACCGAATTGCGATAACGCAAATTGAGGATGTCGATCGTATCCGCCTCCTGCCCGATACGCTCAATGCGCCCTTTGCGTTGTTCCAGACGTGCGGGGTTCCAGGGCAGGTCGATGTTGATCAAGGTCTGCAATCGCTGCAGGTTTAGGCCTTCGGATGCCGCATCTGTCGCCACCAGCACCTTGAGCTGGCGTCGCTTCACCATCTCCTCGATAAGGCGGCGCTCGATCCTCTGCGGGTCGCGGTCTTCGATCAGGTAGCTCTTGCCAAGGCCGGCATAGACGCCGACCGTGAGTGGGTAGAGGGCATCGGCGATGCGGTTCGCCATCCACCAGACGGTATCGAAATACTGGCTGAACAGGATGACGCCGCGGCGCGCCCACCCCTCGTCGCGCAAATACCGGATGATCGCGAGGAGCTTCGGGTCATTGCCGCCGACCTCCCGAAGGTTCTCAATCGCCCGCCGTAGCAGCATTGCCGCATCGGCTTCCCGAGTCGCCGCGGCAAGCGCCTCGGCGGCACCGGCGATCTCGTCTTCCTCCTCGGCAAGCAGATCCTGTGTGTCAGCGGGATTGAGAAGCTTCTCGGCCGTGCTCAATCCGGCGGTCAGGGAGCTTCCGATTCGGCGGAGCAATAACGTCCGCAGCAAGCCCCCGCTGCGTCGCCCGACTTTGCGGCAAAACGCGCGCGCATCGTTATAGGCCGCCTCCATCTTCGATGGCATTTCCAACGCGGCCTGATCCTCCTCACCGTGCAGAAGGATGCGGATTTCAGGGAAGTAGGGGCTGCCGTCCGATGCCTTGAGATCGGCGCGGCGCCGTTTGATCGTATGACGTACGAATGGATTATGGTTGCGGATCAGATCGTCCGCATCGAACCGGATCGCATTGCGAAGCGCCGGAGAAAAATCGTCGATCACATCCGTCCGCGCGTTCGTTTCGCTGTCCGCAACGCCGAGTTCGTCGCGGACGCGGCTGGCGGTGCGGTGTTCGCCCCGAGGTATCAGCGGATCGCGTAGCCAGGCCCATGCCGTAGCCGCAGTATCGGGTATCGGCATGCGACCGGAGATCATATCGAGTGCGTCATCGCGCGACCGCCATACGCTGCCGATGTCGCCAAGAACCCTGCCGCACTCCGCATTGAGAATGCGTATCAAATCATACAGTTCGCCGCGGTCGGTCTGGATCGGCGTCGCGGTTCCAAGCAGCACGCTGTCGCTGCGTTCGGCGATGCTCAGCATGAAACTGAGCAGCTTGTTCGGACCGATATTACCGATACCGCCGCTTTGCCGGGCGCGATGCGCCTCATCAAGGACAATGCAGCTATAGCGGCGATTCAGGAGCGCGGCAGCAGACGGCGAGTTCGCGGTAATCAGGCTGGTCGGGAAGATACCAATGCGCCGCGGGCACCGCTCCGGCGGATTGGGCCATACCGATCCGTCCTCGGCGATCCATGCTCCGCTGCTCCAACGCGCAGACGGTGCGGCCAGCATATTGTTGAGTTCGTCCTGCCACAACTCGCAGAGATTCTTCGGGGCCAGGATCAGGACCGGCTTGTCGCCTCTCAGCGCCGCGTACTCGGCGGCCATGCCGAGCTGAAGCGTCTTTCCCGAACCGACATCGTCGGCCAGCAGATAACGGGCGTGGCCGAATGTCTCGATCTCGCGCGCCACGGCGGAGACGAATGCCTTCTGATGGGGCGCCAGCCCCTCGCCCTGACGCGCGACGGGAGCCTCGGCAAAGGGTGACGGCGCGTTGTGTTCCGGCGACCAGCCCGAAACCGGGACGACCGAGCGCACCAGAATGCGCTCGACATCCTGTACGATCGCGTCCGAGAGCCGGCGCGCCGATGGGTGGCCCCACAATGCATCGAACTCGTCCTGAACCCAGGCAATCGCGTCGGGATCATCGTCTTCCCAGACCAGCTCGTAGTGCCGCGTCCAGGCTTCGGCGGTCTCGTTGATCGATCCGAGAAAGCACAGGGCGCGGCCATTGGGATAGCGGATCACACCGGCCTTGCCGTGTATCAGCCCGAATACCGCATCCGGCAGAACTCGGACTTCGACGCGGCCGAACCGCAGCAGCGCCCGCAGCCGCTCATAGCGCGGCCGCTGTGCCGCGATCATCAGCTCGGGTTTGCCCTCGTACCATTCCGACCGGATCGCCCGTTCCGCGGCGCGCGCCGTCGCGATGTCGCTCTCGTCGAGCCCGGAGTTGCAGACGATCCGAACCGGCCCCGCGACCTGCTCGTATGCCTCGCCCGCGATCTCGAACACTGACGACCGGAAGTAGCCGGCAATGCGGTCGTAGCCCGCAGCGCCGGCGAGACGGGTGTTGAGGAACGTCCGGTCGAGCGGCTGGCGCCGCGACGACAGGCGCCGAACGGCCATCCCGGCCCCACCCGCTACAGGCGATCGTTATGCACGGCGCCGGCCAGGCGCGCCGCGACCTCGGCTTCGGCCAGCCGCGCCGCCGACCGGCTCTGGCCCAGATACTCAAGCACCCCGATCAAGGTCCGCTGGCGGTGCCAGTAATCCGGCAGATTGGCATGAAACCAGTTCAGGGCGGATCGCAGATCGGCATCCCGGCCCGCCTCGCGAATGCCGTAAAGGGCATGTCGGACGATTCCGCCTGCGAAGCGGTCGAGCGCGGCGTCCTCGGCGCGATCGGCCGAGCCGGCCCGTTTCAGGTTGCGGCGGCCAAGCTCGGCCGCCGTTTTCAGCCGGACCTGGTTGGCCCGGGTGCTCGCCAGCAACGGGCTGTATTCCTCCACCCCGAACCCGCGCGCCATTTCCTGATAGGCCCCGAGGCGGCTCTCGCCGGAATTTTCGAGTTCGAGCCCCTTGATGTAGAAGCGGTCCTCGGGGCCAAGCTCGTCCCATGCGGTGCGCGCCAGCCCGTCCGGGAGCAGGAAATCGGAGGCGAGCCGCCGCACGCGATCGAGCAGCCGGCGGACATCGGAGACGTCGCTGCTGCGGGTGATCTGCTCCGCACCCGGGCGGCCGTCGATCACGGCGTAGCGGGTCAGCACCTTGAGCGCCGCGGCATAGGCGGCGAGCTGGTAATCGGCATCGCCGAAATTGGGCTGTTCGCGGTCCTCCAGGGCGCGCATCGTTTCGAGCTGAGCGCTCACCGCCTCCTCGACCGGCCGTTGCAGCCGCGCCAGATACCCGCGCTCCTCGCCGCGGCGCCTTCGCAGGACCAGCAGCACGGTGCCCTGCACGTAATTCCCGGCGGCGAAGGCCTTTTCGGTTTCGGTCGCGATGCACCAGCCGGCCGTGACCTGCAAACCGGAGGCCCAGAGGATCTCGGCGAGGTCGGCCCAGACGCCGACATCCTGATGCGTGAACATGACGATCTGCACCCCGTCCTCGGGCATGCGTCGCGCCATCGCCGAATAGGCGGCGATCATCGCATCGCGGAAGGTCTCGTCGGTTCCCTTGATCGCCAGCTCGCGGCGGCTGTCCCAAATCCAATCGGGACGAGGCGGATTGCGCCGCAACCATGCCAGAAAATACTCGGTGATTTCGTGGTAGTTGATCGCATCAGCATAAGGGGGGTCGGTTATCCAAATGTCGCATTGAGTATCTGTGTGGGCTGCCGGCACGACTTCAAGGCCATTTCCTGCCTCAGTCGGGAATGACTTGGTTACCGGAGCGAAGCCCTCTTCGATTGTGGGAAATCAGCGACATCCATAGTTGAAGAATGTGTTCAGGGCTTGGTTATAGAACACGTCTTTGACAGTATCCGCCGAGGGCGCAACTCCGCTGTGTCCCTCGTATCCCACATTCCATCGGGTGAGCCGCGACATCCAAGTCAAAGCGCGACAAAACGAAATCGCTATACCCAGTCTCAGCTTTTCAGTACTTAGAGCGTGATCGTTTCAGGTTGAAGCGTAGCCGGCATTGGCGAGGTAGTTTGCGCATTCCTGTGCGGAGAAATGATCGAGCAATGAGCCGATCTGGCGCCACGTGTCCTCGGTGGTGCGCGGATCGGCTTTGCGCAGCAGAGTCTTGAGCTTGGCGAAGACCTGCTCGATCGGGTTGAGATCGGGCGAATAGCGCGGCAGGAAGAACAGCTTGGCGCCGGCGGCGCGGATCAGGC
>JBFWVT010000037.1:0-47343 GCA_050246595.1 Alphaproteobacteria bacterium | reverse complement strand
TCTCGCAAATCCTGTGAATAGGGTCTGGGCATGCGTGCTGGCCTCCGCCCCCCAGCCAGCATCTTGCGCAGAGATCCCCGCGCCGGGGAACCCCTATCCTGTTTCAACCAGACCCGATCACACTCTAGCGGAAGAGCAACCTCCTCATCAGGCGATTGCTTCCGGAACCGGCCTGCCCGCGAACAACGCTACTCGGCGGCTTGCCTCCGTCGCCGCCGCCGGGCCGGGCCGAGCCGAGCCATTGCCTCCTCGACATGACGCGAGAACACGTATTCGGCCGGACGCTGACGCTCGAGCGGGATTTCCGGCGCCATCTCGCCCCCGGTCCGCACCCCGCGCAGCGCGACGACTGCCGCCTTCAACGGGTGATGCACCGAATCGACCACCGCGGTCGCCTCGTACCCGCTATGCACCATGCATTGCGCGCATTTTTCGTAATTGCCGGTGCCGTAGGAATCCCAGTCGGTTTTTTCCATCAGCTCCTTGAACGTCTTGGCGTAGCCTTCGCCGAGCAGATAGCAGGGGCGCTGCCAGCCGAAATAGTTGCGCGTCGGGTTGCCCCACGGGGTGCAGCGATAGGATTGGTTCCCGGCAAGAAAGTCGAGAAACAGGCTCGACTGGTTGAACGACCAGCGCCGTTTCGGGTCTTGCCGGAAGATGTCGCGGAACAGCTCCTTGGTCCGGCGCCGGCTGAGAAAATGCGCCTGGTCGGGCGCGCGCTCATAGGCGTAGCCGGGCGACACGGTGATCCCGTCGATCTCCATCGCGGTCACCGTGTCGAAAAACCGCGCGACCCGCTCGGGTTCGGCGGTATCGAACAGCGTCGTGTTGATGTTGACGCGAAAACCGCGTGATTTGGCGAGGCGGATCGCCTCGACGGCGCGGTCATAGACACCGCCCTGGCACACCGAGCGGTCGTGGTCCTCGCGGTCGCCGTCGAGATGCACGGTCCAGGCGAAAAACGGGTTCGGCTTGAACTGATCGATTTTCTTTTCGAGCAGCAGCGCGTTGGTGCACAGATAGACGAATTTCTTGCGGGCGATCAGACCGGCCACGACCTGATCGATCTCGCGATGCAGCAGCGGTTCGCCGCCGGCGATAACGACGACTGGCGCCCCGCATTCGTCGGCCGCTTCGAGGCACTGCTTGACGCTGAGCCGCTGGTCGAGGATCGGATCGGGATAGTCGATCTTGCCGCACCCGGCGCAGGCGAGATTGCAGCGGAACAGCGGCTCCAGCATCAGCACGAGCGGATACCGGCGGACCCCCTTCAGGTGGCGCCCGAGGACATAGGCGCCGACGCGGATCTTCTGGTGCAGCGGAATGGCCACGGCAAATCCTTTGTGAGAGTACCCCATCCCCTCCCCTATCCCCTGCGGGAGCGTGGGGCGGGCAGGGTCAGGCGCGCGGGGGCGTATCGGCGAGCTGGGGAGGCATGCGGAAGCGGACGTTCTCGGTGACCCCCGGAAGAAACTCGACCTCGGCCCCCGCCATCTCGCGGAGACGCGCGACCAGTTCCTCGACCAGGATGTCGGGCGCGGAAGCGCCGGCGGTGATCCCGACCGAGCGCGCGCCCTCGAGCCAGAGCGGGTCGAGCGCGGCCGCGTCCTCGATCAGATAGCTTGGCACGCCGCTTTCCGCTGCGATCTCGCGCAGCCGGTTCGAGTTCGAGCTGTTCGGCGCGCCGACCACGAGAACCACATCGACGATCCGCGCCAGTTCCCGCGCCGCCCGCTGCCGGTTCTGCGTCGCGTAGCAGATGTCTTTTGTGTCCGGCCCGACGATCGCCGGAAACCGCGCCTTCAGCGCATCGATGACGGCGCGCGTGTCGTCGACGCTCAATGTCGTTTGCGTGATGAAGGCGAGCTTGTCCGGGTCCGCCACCTGCAAATCGGCGACTTCCTCGGGCCGCGATATCAGATGCACCCGTCCGGTTATGCGACCCATCGTGCCTTCGATCTCGGGATGGCCGGCATGCCCGATCAGGATGATCTCGCGACCCTGATTGGCGTAGCGCTGTCCTTCGATATGGACCTTCGACACCAGCGGGCAGGTCGCGTCGATGACCGGCAGACCGCGCTCGCCGGCGCGCCGCTCGATTTCGCTCGCCACACCGTGCGCGCTGAAGATCGTCACCGCGCCCGGCGGCACCTCGTCGATCTCGTCGACAAAGCGGGCGCCCTTGGCGCGCAGCCGCTCGACGACATGCCGGTTGTGCACGATCTCGTGCCGGACATAGATCGGCGGGCCGTATTTTTCGAGAGCGCGCTCGACGATCTCGATCGCCCGTTCGACCCCGGCACAGAAGCCGCGGGGTTGCGCCAGCACCACTCGCATTCTTTCCTCACCGTCCCGGTTCCGGGGCCGCCGGAGACGGCCGCTCGCCGAAAGGTCTGTTGCGTATCCCTGCCATAGTTCGCGCATGACGCGCAATGGCATGCCTCGCGACCGGAGAAGGATCACCAGCTGCCGAACGTTCCGGCTCAACCGAAGCGGCTGCGCCCGGCGGCGCGCCGGAGCGGCGGTTCCCCCTGATCGCCATCAGCGTCGCTAACGTCGCGCCGGGTGAATTGGCGCAACTCGCCGATTCGTTGCCGGCTGTCGGGAGGGCCGCCCGGAGGGCCGCTGGCGGCCGGCTGCGCCACTGCCGGCGCCGCCGGTCCAAGCAGCGCCGGCAGCACAAACAGGGCGCAGAGAAGCGCCGCGACAAGCGAAATGGTGAGCAGCAACCCCATCTCCGCCGTGCTCGGATCGGGTGACAGCGCCAGGCTGCCAAAGGCCGCCATCGTCGTCAGCGCGCTGAACACGACCGCGCGCGCGGTACTCGATTGCAGGTGATCCGTCATGCCGGCCCGCCAGTTCATGACAAAGTAGATATTGAACGCGACCCCGATCCCGAACAGCAGCGGCAACGCGATGATGTTGGCATAATTGAGCGGCTTTCCGATTACGATCATCACCGCGAGGGTCAAGGCGGCGGCGAGCAGCAGCGGCGCGACAATCAGCGCCACGTCGCGCACCCGCCGCAATACGATCACGAGCAGCAGCGTAATCGCCACGATCGCGATGACCCCGGCCTCGACAAAGGCCGAGCTGATCAGGCGCCCGGCTTCCTGGATCGTCACCGGTGTGCCGGTGGCGTCGGGAGCCACCGTGTGGATGGCGGCCACAAATTGTCGGAGCGTGTCGTTATCGCGCGCATTGCCCTGCGGGAATATCTGCACCCGGGCACGGCCGTCCGGAGTAACCCAGATGTCGCGCAGGTCGGGCGGCAATGTCTCAAGCGTCACCGGCTCGGCGGTGATGACGAGGCGCAGCGTATCGAGACGCTGTTCCAGCCCTGTCATCAAATCCCGCTCCAGCGCCGGGATTATCGCCGCACCGCGCGCCGCTGCTCCGTCGAGGGCATGAGCGAGACGCAGGGCCGCGCTCTGCGGGCCGACAGTCTCCGCTTCGCGCGCCGCGACCGGCTGCAGGGCACCGCGCAATCCGGCCATCGCCGCGAGGACCTCGTCATCGCTCGGATCCGGCAGCGTGGCGTCCGGGCTCAGGGTCGGACCGATCAGGAGCCGGAGATCGGCGAGGATCGCGAGCTTCTCGTCCTGGTCCGCGGGAATAAAGCTCGCCGCGGTGATTACCTGCGACACCTCGGGCAGCTTCGACAATTGTCCGGCGAGCGCTTCGGCCTCGTGCAGCGACGGCGCGATCGTCTGGGCGGTATAGGGGGTGGTCATCGGGTCGTCCATCAGATCGCGCGCGGTCATCACCGATTCGGTTTTCGGATCCTTCAGGTTCAGCGGATCGAAATCGAACCTGAGCCCAGGCAGCAACGCGATGCAGACCGCCGCCAGCACGCCGGCGCCCGCCATCACCCAGCGTCGCCGGCGCATCAGAAACCGGTCGACCGGCGGACCCCAGCGAAACCCGACCGGTTCGGGTTCGGGCGGGGGCCGCAACAGCGCCAGCAAGGCCGGCAGCAGCGTGAGATTGAGCGCGACGGCGATGATCATCCCGAACGCGGCGATCCAGCCGAGTTCGCGCACGCCGATATAGCTGGTCGGAACAAAGGCAAGAAAACCGATCGCGGTGGCGGCGCCGGCCAGCAGGATCGAGGGTCCCATTCTTGCCGCGGCGCCCGCCAGCGCCCCCGAGAGAGACCCGACCCGGTGCCGCTGGTCGCGGTACAGCACGCTGAACTGATTGCCGAAATCATCGCCCAGCCCGATGAACAGGACCCCGAACGCGACCGAGATCAGGTTCAGCGAGCCGATCGCGAGCGCGGCGAACCCGGCATTCAAGGCCAGCCCGGCGCAGATCGTCACGAGCATCGCCAGGACCATTTTGACCGAACGCACCGCCGCGAACAGGATCAGGCAGACCGCGGCCAGAGACAGGATGGTCGAGCCGACCGCGCCCCGCTCCAAGGTCGCGAATTGCTCGTCATTCAGCGCCACCGATCCGGTCAGGCGCATCCGCAACCCGTGCTGCGGATCGATGTTCAGCTCGCTTGCCATGCGGCGCAGTTCGGCGCGGGCGTGGATGCCGGGCTGGAGCTCGTCAAAATCCAGCACCGGCCGCGTCAGGACAAAGCGGCGGCGGTCGCGCCCCTCGGAGGAGAGCCCGGTCATCAGGCGCTGCCACGAGACAGGTTCGCTGCCGCCGTCCAGAACCGCCTGCACCGCGTCGCCGACGGCCGCCAGAGTCGGATCAAGCCGCTCGATCGCGCCCTGATCGTTGTCCTTTTCGGCGCCTTCGACAAACATCTCCAGCGTCTCGAACAAGCCGCGCAGGCTCGGATCGCGAGCCAGTGTCCCGATCAGCGGCTGCGCCTCGACGATTTTGTCGGAGATGCTCTGCAACTCGTCCGCCGACAGAAACAGCGGCCCGTTGCGGTCGAAGAATTCGCCGCCGTCCGGGCGGCGGACATGCGTAAACAGATCCGGTCTGGCCTGCATCCGCGCCGCCAGATCGCGCGCCGCGCGGTCCGCCAGATCGCCGGTCTGGCCGTCGATCACGACGACCAGCAGATCGACGTTCTGCGGAAAGGCCGCATCGAGCGCGAGCTCGTTCTGCCGCCAACCGAGATGGCTCGGCAGCATGTGATTGATATCGGTGTCGACCCTCAGATGCGTCGCCGCGTAGAAGCCGCTCGCGCCGCTCAGCAGAAGGATCGTTACGGCGACCAGCGCCGCGCGGCGCTGGACAAAGTCGACGAGGCGCCCGAGCGCTGCGGCGATCACGAGACACCTCGCGGGCAAGAAAGGAGATCGACGGTCCGCACGGCCGCGCGCGGATGCGGGCGTCGCGGGGAATCGTCAACACGCGGCAGCACCGGTCGGTTCCACCTCAGGGGCAATTCCGGCACCCCTAAATACATCTGGCCGCTAAATTTTCGAACCCGCGTCACAATGACGACATCCTTTGGGATAATTGTTGACCGCCATGCAGATGTAAGGAGAGGAATGTGGCCGGACGTACCGATTGCTGCCGTCATGAGGCCACCCTCGACGAGCTGATCGACGACGAGGTGATGGCGCCGGTGCTGCGCAGCGCCGGGCTCGACGCGCAACAGTTCCGCGACATGATCGTCGAGACCGCGCGCCGGTTCGACGAACGCGCCGCCGGCAGCCGCAGGGACAGGGCGGGCGTCTCGCGAAACGATCGCCGCGCAAAGGTCTAAAGGACCGGAACGCATAACGGGATCTCGATCTGTACCTTCAGCCCCGGATGATTGTCCACCAGCGCGGCGGTGCCGCCATGCCGCCGCGCCACCGCGCGCACCAGACTCAGCCCGAGCCCATTGCCCGGCGTACTGCGGCTCGGCTCCAACCGCACAAAGCGATCAAATACGCTCTCGCGATCGGCTTCGGGAATCCCCGGACCGCGATCGGCAACCTCGATCAGCGCGCAACCGCCGCGTCGCCCGATCCTGACCGCGATCTCGCCACCGCCCCCACCGTATTTGAGGGCGTTGTCGATCAGGTTCGCGACCGCTTGCGACAACAGATGGCGGTCGCCCTCGATAAGCGTGCCTTGCATGCTGTCGAATTGCAGCGCGAGCCCCCTCTCCTCGGCAAGCGGCTCGTACAGCTCGACCGCGGCGCCGACGATCTCCGCGAGATCGAGCCGCTCGCCGCGCCGCCCGTCGGCCCCGGCCTCCGCCTCGGCGATGCTGAGCAGCGCGTTGAACGTCGCCAGCAACCGGTCCGCCTCCTCGATTGCGGCGCGAATCGCCTCGCTCTGAGCGGCGCCGTCCTGCGGCCCGAGCAGCGCCAGTTCCAGCCGCGCCCGCAGCCGCGCGAGCGGGGTCTTCAGATCGTGGGCGACATTGTCGGTGACCTCGCGCATCGCGGTCATCAGCCGCTCGATCTGATCGAGCATCCCGTTCAGGTTGGCGGCGAGCTGGTCGAATTCGTCGTCGGTGCCGGCTCGCGGCACCCGGTCCGACAGGTCGCCGGCGATCACGCGTTCGGCGGTCCGGTTCACCTGCTCGACGCGGCGCAGCATGTTGCGGCTCATCACCGCGCCGCCCAGTACGCCGATCAGAAGCGCGACAAGGCCCGACCACAGCAGCGTCGTCTTGATACGGTCGCGATAGGCTTCCGCGTCGCTGATGTCGCGTCCGACAAGCAACCGGTAACCCTCGGGGATCGCGAACAGGATGCTGCGCGCCGGATGCCGTCTGACATGCCCGTCCGCCCGCACATCGAGCTGAAACGACAGCGGTCCCGGCCGCGTCGGCACCCCTTCCGGCCAGTCGGTGATGTTGCCCGCCAGCGGCTTGCCCTCCGGATTGGTCACCAGATAGAGCATGCCGTCGCCACGGTCGCCGGCGCTGCGGGCGGCGACGATCTGAACCAGACCGCTCAGACCGCGCTGCGCATATTGTTCGGCCAGCCCGGTGACCTCGGCGGCCAGTGTCGCCTCGGTCTGCCGCTCGATAAAATCGGCGGTCGCCCAATAGACGAACAACAGCACGCCGATCACCGAAAGCGCAAAGACCAGGAAGTAAAGCGCCGCCAGCCGAAACGCATGCGTCCGCACCAGCCGCCGGACGCTGCCCAGCGGCACCGCCGCGGTCCGCGCGGCCGCGGCGAGGCGGGCGGACCGGCCGGCGCCGGCGGCACCCGCCGGCGTGTCCGAAGACCTGACACCGGACGGCGAGACGCTGTCGAGCATCGCTGCCTCTAATCCGGGGCGCGCAGACAGTAGCCCGCGCCGCGCACGGTGTGGAGCAGCGGGCGATCGAAGTTCCTGTCGATCTTTTGCCGCAGCCGGCTGACGTGAACATCGATGACATTGGTCTGCGGGTCGAAGTGATAGTCCCAGACGTTTTCGAGAAGCATTGTCCGCGTCACGACATGCCCGGCGTTGCGCATCAGGTATTCGAGCAGCTGAAACTCCCGCGGCAGCAGCTCGATCGTCTTGTCGCCGCGCTTCACCGAGCGGGTCAGAAGGTCGAGTTCAAGATCGGCGACCCTCAGCCGGGTCGGGTTCGGCGAATCGCCGCCGCGCCGCAGCAGGACCTCGATACGGGCCAGCAACTCGCTGAAAGCAAAAGGCTTTACCAGATAATCGTCGCCTCCGGAGCGCAGCCCTTTGACGCGGTCGTCAACGCTGCCCAGCGCCGACAGGATCAGCGCCGGCGTATGGATGCCCGCCCCGCGCAGCGCGCCGAGCAGTGCCAGCCCGTCCATCCCCGGCAGCATGCGGTCGAGCACGATCGCGTCATAGGTGCCCGAGGTGGCGAGAAACAGACCTTCGCGACCATCCCCGGCGCGATCGATCGTATAACCGCTCTCGGCGAGACCCTTCGCCAGATACGCGGCGGTCTCGTGATCGTCCTCGATAATCAGAAGTTTCATCGACCGGAAACGTCACCGGAATGCGCGGAGAGGGTCGGCTCGCCCGGCCCGGACGGGCGGGGTCCGCCCGGCCCGGACGGGCGCAAAATGGGGAGGATCGGCAGGCTGTTAACCAGATGTTTACGTTTGCGGGGAAACCTTCGCCAAAGCAAAAAGATCGCACATGGGAACCTGCGTATCCGCCTCGCTGCGGGGGAGAGACCTAACGTGATCGGCACCGAGCGCGCCGATGACAAGCGACAGGGTTCAGGTGGTTGCGCATCCGCACACAGGCAAGCCGGCGGGCGTTCTTATCGTCGAGAACGAGACGCTGATCGCGAGCTTTATTGACGCGGTACTCGAACTCTCCGGTTTTCGCGTCGCCGGGATCGCGAGTTCCGGGCCGGAGGCGCTGGTTCTCGCCGCCGAGACGCGTCCGGCTCTGGCGCTCATCGACATCCGGTTGAACGGGCCGCTGGACGGCGCGGAACTGGCCTGCCTGCTGCGCGACAGGCTGGCGATACCGGCCATCTTGATGTCCGGGCTGTTTGACTGGGACATTCTGCAGCGCGCGAACGCGGCACGGCCGCTCGGCTTTATCCTGAAACCGTTCTCGCCGAGTCAGGTCTTCAACGCCATCGAGCGAACCCTGGGCCAGACAGCCGCCCTTCACGCAACCACCTTGCAAAAGGCAGGGTGAACGGGAGCGCGGGCCGCCGCAGACGCCGCGCAATCCGATCGATGCACCCTTGACGCGGCACTCCGAGGGACGATCTATTGCGTACCGATCCGGTCCGAATTGACCGGGTCGGAACCGCAACGACCACTCGGAGCGTTCCCGGCTGGGATCGGCCTCGCGATGATTATTCTCAGCAAGCTCGCCGATTACGGCGTCATTGTCGCCACGCATCTGGCCGCGTATCCGGAGCGTCAGGCCAATGCCGCGGCGATCGCGACCGCGACGCGGCTGCCCCAGGCGACCGTCGCCAAGCTGTTGAAGTCGCTGGCGCGCGCTGGAATTGTGACAGCCACGCGCGGCGCCGCCGGCGGGTATCGTCTGGCGCGCCTTCCGGCCGCGATCACGGTCGCCGCGGTCGTCGTCGCGATCGACGGCGATATCGGCCTTACCGAATGCTCGGTGCATGAGGCCGGATGCGAGCGCACGACCTGGTGCCCCACCAGGCCGCATTGGGGCGCGATCAACCGGGCGGTTGGCGCCGCGCTGTCCGCGGTTACGCTGCAAGACATGGTCGGCCCGTTCGCCTTCGCGCCCGGCGGGGCGCTGTCGGAACCCGCCGCCCTTGAATTTCCGCCTTTGATGGACGCCCGATGAGCGCCTCGCTTACCACGGAACAGACGATCCGCAGCCTCTCGCAGGAGGGCTACAAATACGGCTTTGTGACCGATATCGAAGCCGATACCGCGCCGCCTGGTCTCGACGAGGACACGGTGCGCTTTATCTCGGCCAAAAAGGGCGAGCCGGAATGGCTGCTCGAATGGCGCCTCCAGTCGTTCCGTCATTGGCAGGGCATGATCGAGCCGGATTGGGCCAAACTGAAGATCGCGCCGATCGACTATCAGGCGCACACCTATTATTCGGCGCCGAAGGTGCAGGACGGGCCGAAATCGCTCGACGAGGTCGATCCCGAGTTGCTGCGCACATACGAGAAGCTCGGCATCCCGCTGCGCGAGCGCGAGGCGCTGGCCGGCGTACAGATGGCCGGGGTTGCGGTCGATGCGGTGTTTGACAGCGTCTCGGTCGCAACGACGTTCAAGGAGCAGCTCGCCGAACTCGGCATCATCTTCTGCTCGTTCGGCGAGGCGGTGCGCGAACACCCCGAGCTGGTGCGCAAATATCTCGGCACCGTGGTGCCGCAGAGCGACAATTTCTTCGCGGCCCTCAACTCGGCCGTGTTCAGCGACGGGTCGTTCGCCTACATCCCTCCCGGCGTGCGCTGTCCGATGGAATTGAGCACGTATTTCCGCATCAATGCACGCAACAGCGGCCAATTCGAACGCACCCTGCTGATCGCCGACAAGGGCAGCTATGTCAGCTATCTCGAAGGCTGCACCGCTCCCCAGCGCGACGAGAACCAGTTGCACGCCGCGGTTGTCGAATTGATCGCGCACGAGGACGCGCAGATCAAGTATTCGACCGTGCAGAACTGGTATCCGGGCGACGCAGAAGGACGCGGCGGCATCTACAATTTTGTCACGAAGCGCGGCGCCTGCCGCGGCAACCGGGCAAAGATTTCGTGGACGCAGGTCGAGACCGGTTCGGCGATCACCTGGAAATACCCGAGCTGCATTCTCGAAGGCGACGATTCGGTCGGCGAGTTCTATTCGGTCGCGATCACCAACAACCGCCAGCAGGCCGATACCGGCACCAAGATGATCCATCTCGGGCGCAACACCTCGTCCACGATCATCTCGAAAGGCATCTCGGCCGGGCGCGGCCAGAATACCTATCGCGGCCTTGTCCGGGTGCAGCCGCGGGCCGAGGGCGCGCGCAACTACACGCAATGCGATTCGCTGCTGATCGGCGACAAATGCGGCGCGCATACCGTGCCGTATATCGAGGTGCGCAACCCGTCTTCCCGGATCGAGCACGAGGCGACGACATCAAAGATCAGCGAGGACCAGCTCTTCTATTGCCGCCAGCGCGGTCTGTCGGACGAGGACTCCCTCTCCCTGATCGTCAATGGCTTCTGCAAGGAGGTCCTGAAGGAATTGCCGATGGAGTTCGCGGTCGAGGCGCAGAAGCTGCTGGCAGTGAGTCTCGAAGGCAGCGTCGGGTGATCGCGCGATGAGCGACGAGGCGATCACTCTGGAGTTGCTCGGCGCACGGATGATGGGCTTGACCGCCGACGTACGGGATCTGCAGCAACGCGTCGGTACTCTTGAAACGCGGTTTTCGGCGCTCGAACGGCGGTTCAGCGCGTTGGAAAACCGCTTTTCCGGGATCGAGGGACGGATGGACGCCATCGAAGACCGGATGGGACGGTTGGAGGACCGCGTTGGACGCGTGCTGTCGCTGGTCGTGCGCATCGCCGAGCGCCAGGGCGTACAGGAGTAAACACCGGTCGGATTGATAATGCTTGAAATCAAAAACCTGCACGCGCGTCTCGAAGACGGCCGCGAGATCCTGAAGGGGATCGACCTCACGGTCGCGGCCGGCGAGGTGCACGCGATCATGGGGCCGAACGGCTCGGGCAAATCTACCCTGGCCGCGGTGCTCGCCGGCCGCGAGGGCTACGAGATCACCGACGGCAGCGTCACCTATCTCGGCCGCGACCTGTTGGACATGCCGGCCGACGAGCGGGCGCGCGAGGGCGTGTTTCTGGCGTTTCAGTACCCGGTCGAGATACCCGGGGTGAACAACACCTATTTTCTGCGCGCCGCGGTCAACGCCCAGCGTCGCCACCGCGGCGAGAAGGAGATGGACGCCGGGCAGTTTCTGCGCCTGGTGCGCCAGAAGCTGAAACTGCTCGATATCGGCGACGATCTGTTGCAGCGCTCGCTGAATGTCGGGTTTTCCGGCGGCGAGAAGAAGCGCAACGAGATATTCCAGATGGCGATGCTCGAACCGCGTCTGGCGATCCTCGACGAGACCGATAGCGGTCTCGATATCGATGCGCTGCGCATCGTCGCGCGCGGCGTCAACGGTCTGCGCGCCCCGGACCGCGCCATCGTGATGATCACGCACTACAAGCGTCTGCTCGACTATGTCGAACCCGACCGGGTGCATGTCTTGCAGGATGGCAGGATCATCCAGTCCGGCGACAAGACCCTCGCCGCCGAATTGGAGCGGCGCGGCTACGGCACCTTTGCCGATCATATCGACGGCGACGACGGCGATCGGCCCGAGGCGGACCCTCTCCCTTCGCCGCCCGCACGCGAGCAAACGGTCGGGGCGTAGGCGCGATGACCGCCGTCGTCGATTTCCCGGTGAAACCCGAGGCGCGCGACTATCTCGCCCGCTTCGCGCGCGACACCGGCGAGCCGGGCTGGCTCGCCGCGCGCCGGCAGCAGGCGATGACGCGTTTCGCCGAGCTGGGTTTCCCGTCCCGCCGCAGCGAAAGCTGGCGCTATCTCGATTTGCAACCGCTCGAACGAACACCGCTGCTGCCGGCGCGATCGGCCGGCCGCCCCGATGTCGCCGGGTTGCGCGAGCGCATCAACGCACTCGGCCTGTCGGGCGCAAGCGCCCGGCTGGTTCTTGTTGATGGCCGCCTCGCTGCCGAGCTGTCGCGCTTGCCCGTCCGCAGCGGGGTCTGGTTCGGCGCGATGGCCGGCGCGATGCGTGAACAGCCCGATCTGGCCGAGGCTGCACTGGCGGAAATATCGGGCGAGGCGGCACGGCCTTTCGCGGCGCTCAACGCCGCCTTTTTCGCCGACGGTTATGTGCTGTCGCTTGATCCCGGCACCGTGCTCGACGCACCGATCGAGATCATCCATCTGGCCTCAGGATCGAGCGAGGCCTCGTTCCACACCCGCAGTCTCGCGGTGCTCGGCGCCGGCAGCCATGCGAGCATTGTCGAGACCTACGCCGGCGACGGCCGCTACTGGCGCAACGACGTGCTCGCGGTGCGCCTCGCGGAAGGCGCGGTCCTGCACCGCGCCGTCGCGATCGAGGAGGCGGCGGAGGCGCTGCATTTCGGGCATCTCGACGCGACGCTCGCGGCCCATGCGACGTTCGCCGGTTTCGCGCTGCTGCTCGGCGGCCGCCGTGTGCGGCACGAGGCAACGGTGCGCATGACCGGGGAGGCCGGGCGCTGCCGGCTCGACGGTGCCTTTCTTGTCGCCGGCAATGACGAGGCCAACATCGTCACGACGGTCGATCACGCCGCGCCGGGCGGACAGACCAGCGAGCTGGTCAAGGGCGTCGCGGCTGATCGGGGGCACGGCGCATTTCAGGGCTGCATGATCGTTCGTGAAGGCGCGCAGAAAACCGATGCGAGCCAGCAGAGCCGCAACCTGATTATCGGCCGCCGCGCCGTTATCGACACCAAGCCCGAGTTGGAGATCTACGCCGACGATGTCAGATGCGCCCACGGCGCGACGGTCGGCGATCTCGATGCGGCTGCGCTGTTCTACCTGCGCACGCGCGGCATCCCGTCCGAGGAAGCCCGCCGCATGCTGATCGAAGGCTTTCTGCGCGAGGCGGTCGAGGGGATCGAAGACGGCGCGGTGCGCGCGCATCTGCTCGGGCGTCTCGGCCGGCATCTCGGCAAGCTGGAGGAATAGAGTATGGCGGTCGCATCGTTGCGCAGCGTCAAGACGGCGGATCGCGGCTTCCGCACGGTCGGTCTCGATGTCGCCCGCATCAAGCGCGAATTCCCGATTTTCGACAGCAATCCCGGTCTGGTTTTTCTCGATTCCGGCGCCAGCGCGCAGAAACCGCGTCAGGTGATCGACGGCATCGCCGAGTTCTACCGCACCGAATACGCCAACGTGCATCGCGGCGTCTATCGCCTGAGCGCGCGCTCGACCGACCGGTTCGAGGAGGCGCGCGAGAAGGCGCGGGCGCTGCTCAACGCCGCCGCCGACCGCGAGATCGTTTTCGTGCGCGGCGCCACCGAGGCGATCAACCTCGTCGCGCAGAGCTGGGGACCGGCCAACCTCGCCGCCGGCGACGAGATCGTCATCAGCGATGTCGAGCATCATTCGAACATCGTGCCGTGGCAGCAATTGCGCGACCGGCTCGGGCTGAAGCTGGTTGTCGCGCCGACCGACGATACCGGCGAATTCGACCTGGCGCGGTTCGAGACGCTGCTATCGCCGCGCACCCGGCTCGTCGCGGTGACGCATGTCTCGAATGTGACTGGCGCGACCTTGCCGGTCGAGCGCATCGTCGCGCTCGCGCACGCGCGGGGCGCCAGGGTGCTGATCGACGGCTGTCAGGCGGTGCCGCGCATGCCGGTCGATGTCCGCGCCCTGGGGTGCGATTTCTACGTCTTTTCCGGCCACAAGACTTACGGTCCGACCGGGATCGGGGTGCTGTGGGCACGCTGGAATTTGCTCGAAGCGATGCCGCCCTGGCAAACCGGCGGCGGCACGATCCTCAATGTCGAGATCGACCGCACCGATTTTCAGGACCCGCCGCACCGTTTCGAGGCCGGCACGCCCGATATTGCCGGCGCGGTCGGTCTCGGTCTCGCCTGCGACTTTATCGAGGCGATCGGCCGCGACGCGATCCGCGAGCACGAGGCGGCGCTGACCGGCTACGCGGTCGATCTGATATCGCGCATTCCGGGCGTCACTGTCGTGCCGGGCGGACAGCGGCGGATGAGCGTATTTTCGTTCAATGTCGAGGGGGTGCACCCGCACGATGTCGGCACCGTGCTCGACCGGCACGATGTCGCGGTCCGTGTCGGCCACCATTGCGCGCAGCCGCTGATGGAAAAGCTCGGGCTGGCCGGCACGGTGCGCGCCTCGCTCGGGGTCTACAACGACGAGAGCGATATCGACCGCCTTGCCGCGGCGATCGAGGCCTGCCGGGAGATGTTCCTGCAATGAGCGACGATCTGCGCGAACTCTACCAGGACATCATCCTCGACCACGGCCGCCATCCGCGCAATTTCCACGCGCTCCCTCATCCGACGCATCTGGCGCGCGGCCACAATCCGCTGTGCGGCGACCGGGTCACGGTCTATCTCGCGGTCAACGGCGACAGGATCGACGAGGTCAGCTTTGAGGGGCGCGGCTGCGCGATCTCGACCGCGTCGTCGTCGCTGATGACCGAGGTGCTGAAAGGCAAAACGCTCGACGAGGCGCGCGCTCTGTTCGCGCAGTTCCATGCGAAGGTCACCGGCGGCTCTGCCGCAGAGGCGCCGGAGGTGTTGCAGGACGAGGTCGAGCGGCTCGAACCGCTGACCGGGGTCAAGGCCTACCCGGTGCGCGTCAAATGCGCGACCCTGCCGTGGCACGCCTTTGAGGCGGCGCTGAAATCCGGCCTAGCCGGCGATGCCGTCAAGACGGAGTAGGGGCATGCTGCGAGAGGCCGCCGCACGGCTCCTCACGATGAGGAAGTTGCGCGACGCGAGACCGGACCGCCGTCCCGAGGATGAACGCCGCGCCGTCGCGACGGAAGCGCAGCAGAAGACGCGCGAGAAGGAGCAGGACGTTATGGAAACGGGGGAACCGCAAGCCGAACACCGGCGCGACTATTTCGACTTCGCGCCGGAGCCGCCGCCCGAGACCGAGGGCATCGAGCGTCCCGAGGGCGAGGACGACCCGGCGCTGTACGAACCGGTGCTCGACGCGCTGCGCACGGTTCACGACCCGGAAATCCCGGTCAATATCGTCGAACTCGGTCTGATCTACGAGCTGACCGTCAAGCAGGGCGGCATCGTCTATGTCGAGATGACCTTGACGACCCCGGCCTGCCCGGTCGCGCAGAGCATGCCCGGCGAGGTCGAGAACGCCGTCGCCTCGGTGCCGGGGGTCAGCGATGTGCGGGTCAAGCTGGTCTGGACCCCGCCCTGGGACCGCGACCGCATGAGCGAGGAAGCCAAACTGGAGTTGGGGCTGCTGTAAGGGAGTCCCTGCGGTGGTGTTGCACCTCAACGGACTGGCGGTTCAACACTCACGTCGAATGGGACGGCGCGACTTCATGACCATGACTGCGGCTGCGGCTGGGTGGCCGACGAAAGTCGCCGCGCAGCAATCCGGAACGCCGGTGATCGGATTTCTCAGCAGCCGATCGCAAGCCGATTCCGCGGAATTGGTTGCCGCGTTCCGTCAGGGGCTCGCCGACGCCGGATACATCGAGGGGCGCGATGCCGTCGTCGAATATCAGTGGGCGGATGGCCAATACGAACGCCTTTCCGAACTCGTCAGACGAAGGGTCGCCGTAATCGCCGCCGTGGGCGGGGAGGCGACGGCGCAAGCCGCTAAGCGGGCCACCGCGACAATCCCAATCGTGTTCGCGATCGGCGGGGACCCGGTCAAGCTCGAGCTCGTACGCAGCTACAATCGGCCCGGAGGGAACATGACGGGTGTCAGCATTCTAATGCCCCAGCTCGAGGCGAAGCGGCTCAGCCTCTTGCACGATCTCGTCCCAAATGCGGCAGTGATCGCGCTTCTTCTTGACCCGCGTAACCCGCCGGCCGATCGGCAGCGGCATGAAGTGGAAGAAAGCACCCGGGCAGTCGGCAGCCGACTCGAGCTGTGGCATGCCGCGGACGACGCGCAGTTGGACACGGCTTTTGAGCAGTTGAGTCTGAAACAGGTCGAAGCTTTACTTGTGGCCGGTTCGCCATTCTTCGATACAAGGCGCAACCGGATTGTCGCCTTGGTCGGCCAGCACCGATTGCCCGCGATCTATGCGTTTCGCAGCTTCGTGCTTGCTGGGGGCCTGATGAGCTACGGCATTGATCCGAGCGAAGGATACCGACAGGTCGGCCGGTATACCGGGCGCATCCTGAAGGGTGCCAGCCCGGCCGATCTACCCGTTGTGGAACCGACCAAGTTTGAGTTGGTGATCAACATGAAGACGGCAAAAACCCTCGGGCTGACCGTTCCACAATCGATCTTCGCCCGTGCCGACGAAGTCATCGAATAGGAGAAATCCATGCCTCGGCACATCAAGACGGCGGCGCTGGCCGGTCAGCAGGAAGAGGCCGACGCCAGGACGCGGGCCGCAGTCGAGGCGATCATCGCCCATATCCGCGCCCGCGGCGACCGGGCCGTGCGCGAATTCAGCGAGCGCTTCGATGACTGGTCGCCGCCGAGCTTCCGCCTGTCCGATTCCGACATCGCCGCGATGGTCGCGACGGTCCCGGCGCAGACCCTCGACGACATCCGCTTCGCACAAGCGCAGATCCGCAATTTCGCCGAGATCCAGCGCGCATCGATGCGCGATGTCGAGGTCGAGACCCTGCCCGGCATCGTGCTCGGCCATCGCCACATCCCGGTCGGCAGCGTTGGCTGTTACGTCCCCGGCGGGCGCTATCCGATGGTCGCCTCGGCGCATATGTCGATCGTCACGGCGCGGGTCGCCGGGGTTGGCCATATCACGGCCTGCACGCCGCCGAACCGGGGCATGCCGCATCCCGAGACGATCGCCGCGATGCATCTCGCCGGCGCCGACGAAATCCATGTGCTGGGCGGCGTGCAGGCGATCGCGGCGATGGCGCTCGGCACCGAGACGTTCCGCCCGGTGGACATGCTGGTCGGACCGGGCAACGCCTATGTCGCCGAGGCCAAGCGCCAGCTTTACGGCAGGGTCGGCATCGATCTGTTCGCCGGTCCGACCGAAATCCTCGTCATCGCCGACGATTCGGCCGACGCCGAGATGTGCGCGACCGATCTGTTGGGCCAGGCCGAGCACGGACCGACCTCGCCGGCGATCCTGCTGACCACCTCGGAAAACCTCGCGCACGCGGTCGTCGCCGAAGCGGCGCGCCAGCTCGAAACCCTGCCGACCGCCGATGTCGCCGGGGTGGCGTGGCGCGATTTTGGCGAAATCATCCTGTGCGCCGATGACGACGAGATGACCGCCGAGGCCGACCGCATCGCCGCCGAGCATGTCGAGGTGCTGACATCGGAACCGCGCCTCTGGCTCGACCGGCTGCGCAATTACGGCGCGCTGTTTCTCGGTCCCGAAACCAACGTCTCCTATGGCGACAAGGTAATCGGCACCAATCACACCCTGCCGACCAAAGGGGCGGCCCGCTATACGGGCGGGCTGTGGGTCGGCAAGTTTCTGAAAACCTGCACTTACCAGGAGATAAAAACCCCCGAGGCGAGCGCGATGATCGGCGAATATTGCAGCCGGCTCTGCGCGATCGAGCGCTTCTGGGGCCACAAAGAGCAGGCCGATCTGCGCGTCCGCCGCTACGGCCGCAAGAACGCGGCGGAGTAGAGTAACTCAAAGCATGTTTGAGAGGCTGCTTGCCGGGTTTCAGGTGGAGTTCCACTCTCATGCTGAAGCGATCCTCCAGGTCGACTTTCCCGAGGTCGCCGCGCAGCTCGAAGAGATTCTGATCGCGTCGACGATCCCCATTGAAGAAATCATCGGATCGGGCGGTGGTGAGACCAAGGGGACGCAGCGATTACGGCGCGCCCTGAACGCGCATGGATGGATCAAACATAATTTCGAGATTCAACGCACTATCGACGGCGTTCCGCGCGAATCCCCCTCTCATGAGGTGGATCATATAGCCAGATTTGAAAAAGGCACTATTGCTCTTGAAATCGAATGGAACAATAAGGATCCATTCTTCGACCACGATCTTGAAAATTATAAGCGGTGACACGCGGACGGCGCAGTATCTCTGGGCATCCTGATCACGCGTGGCGTTTCAATGCAAGATGAAATGCGCGCAATGGTTCTGCGTTTTGCCACCGAAAACCATATCGAGACCGCGGTGGATCTTCAGCGCGTTGGACTGAGCCCGACACGGCGCCAGCTTGGCGAATACGCTCGGCGGGCGAGGAGAACGACAGCGTTTGCACAGGCTTGGTCGGCGGCATTCGTGCAGGACAAATATGGTGCCGCGACAACGCATTGGCGGAAGCTTGAGGATCGGGTTCACCGCGGCGTCGGCAACCCATGCCCGCTGGTGCTGATTGGTTTGCCGGCCAGTCTGGTAACCTTCGGAGAGCCGTCAGCGATTGTAGAGCAGCTCATCGAGGAGGGTAAAGCCGAGGAAGAAGCCTAGGAGTTGCGTCAGATGCAGCCGAGTTATGCGGGTATGTAGGCCAAGTAGGTACGTACTCACCATCGGCTTGATTGCCCCAAACATGCCACCCCTCACGCTCTCCTCGTGCGAATAGTTCGAGGTATGGAGCCGGGCTGCACGCTTCGATTATATCGTACTGTTCATCCGGCTTGCGGCTGTGTTCCCTTTTCCGTGTACCAATATAGTTGACCTGACGCCGGCCAGGCGCGAGGGTGCGAGCATTCTTGCCGCAGATGCCGAATAATAGCAACTCAGTTACGTTCCTGAAGTAGAAGCCGACGCCCCGTCCGTCGGATCCCCCATCTTTTCGTAATTTGTGCCAAACGATGTTGGTTTTATACTGAAATCCCCACGCCGCCATGACCTGCAACCCATCTGGGAGCAGAGCATTTGGAACCCAAAGGTATAAATGCGATGTAGGCAAGGCGATCTTGGCTACAGGCAGGTCCGCAATTTCGGCTGCGGTTAGTGTGCCGTAGCGCGAAAGCCTGCGGTGCTCTGGTGCCATCTTGCCGGTGCGATTGGTGAATCGCCATGGCGGATCGGCAAGAATCGTCGAATATTGTCGTCCATTTGCAAAGGCAAGTAACTGGTCGCCCGCAGCACTCTTCATGGTACAACCCTTAGTCGCCGTCCGAATGCATGTCAATGATGCCGCCTGTGCGCAACCTTGCCGTTCCCTATATCGTCGTGGCGCGCTCGCGAGCAAGCCAAACCCGGCACCCGCCGCCACCACGCCTCTATCCCGGATCGCAATGTTGACGAGAGAACGAAAAGGGTACATCATCCTCTCCGCCGCGCGTTGCGCGGGCAGGCCCGGTATGAAATAACGGGGGTGCGAGGCCATGCAGACCGCGTTGCGTCTTTTGGACAAGGATATGATGGACAGACAGCGGGCTTTGGATGCGGCGCTCGGCCAAATCGAGCGCGCCTTCGGCAAAGGCTCGATCATGAAGCTCGGCTCGCGCGAGGCCGCGTCGGATATCGACGTGATCTCGACCGGCTCGCTCGGGCTCGATATCGCGCTCGGCATCGGCGGTCTGCCGCGCGGCCGTATCGTCGAGATTTACGGCCCGGAAAGCTCGGGCAAGACGACCTTGGCGCTGCATGTGATCGCCGAGGCGCAGAAGGCCGGCGGCACCTGCGCCTTTATCGACGCCGAGCACGCGCTCGACCCGGTCTATGCCAGAAAGCTCGGGGTCGACATCGACAATCTGCTGATCTCGCAGCCCGATGCCGGTGAGCAGGCGCTCGAAATTGCCGATACGCTGGTGCGCTCCGGGGCAATCGACGTGCTCGTCATCGATTCGGTCGCGGCGCTGGTGCCGCGCGCCGAACTCGAAGGCGAGATGGGCGACAGCCATATGGGGCTGCATGCGCGGCTGATGAGCCAGGCGCTGCGCAAGCTGACCGGATCGATCTCGCGGTCGCGCGCGATGGTCATCTTCATCAATCAGATCCGGATGAAAATCGGCGTCATGTTCGGCAGCCCGGAGACGACAACCGGCGGCAACGCGCTCAAATTCTACGCCTCGGTCCGGCTCGACATCCGCCGCATCGGCTCGATCAAGGAGCGCGATCAGATCATCGGCAATCAGACCCGCGTCAAGGTCGTCAAGAACAAGATGGCGCCGCCGTTCAAGGCCGTCGATTTCGACATCATGTATGGCGAGGGTGTCTCAAAACGCGGCGAATTGATCGATCTCGGCGTGCAGGCCGGGGTCATCGAGAAATCCGGCTCCTGGTACTCGTATGACGGCCAGCGCATCGGCCAGGGACGCGAAAACGCAAAAAACTTTCTGAAGGACCACACGGAAGTCGCCGAGGCGATCGAGCGCGCGATCCGTGAAAATGCCGGGCTTGTCGCCGATGCGATGATGACCTCGCCCACCGACATGGCCGCCGAGGAATAGCATCCGGCGCCACCGATCCGGCGCAGCCCAGCGCTGCGCCGCAGCATTCCGCAGCGCGGTTGAAAGCGAAGCCCGCGTCGCGCTACGTTACGGGTTCGCGGCCGTGTGTCGGGGATGACCGGACCGATGCACAAGCCGCCGACAGACTTAAGCGAGGAGCGCGAGGGCATGCAGCATAAAATCATTTCGGGCGACAATCACATAGACTTGACCTATTGCCCGACCGATTTGTGGTCGTCACAGGCGCCGGCCAAATGGAAAAATCTCGTACCGCGGGTCGAGGAGCGCAACGACGGGCAGCACTGGTTCTGCGACAATATCGACCGCGGCATGTGGAACGGGGTCGGGCCGGGTTTCCTGCCCTACACGAAGGGCATGTTCGACCATATCGACGAGATGGCCGCGCTCGGTTTTGAATGGAACAGCTATCCGGGAGCAAAACCGCGCCCGACCACCCCGGAACTGCGCCTCGCCGACCTCGACCGCGACGGGCTCGACAAGGAAGTCATCTATGGCTGTCTGATGGTCAACGACCTGATCGACGACGCCGAGATCCGGAACTGGGTCAACGCCCGCTACAACGATTGGGCCGCCGATTTCGCGAAGCGTTCCGACCCGAACCGGGTGTTTCCGCTGGCCATCATCCCGAACACCGATCCGAAGATCGCCGCCGCCGAGGTGCGCCGCTGCGCCAAAATGGGGCTGAAGGGGGGCGACCTGCACTTCAAGCGCTGCTCGCCGCCGCTTTATCATCCGGACTGGTTCGCGGTATGGGAGTCCTCGGCCGAGTGCAAGTTCCCGATCTCGTTCCATTCGACCGGGTTCAAGGCGCTGCGCGCCCCCGACAACCCGGAGATGGAAAAGGAGGTTTTCACGCAGTGGCGGCTGGTGCGTTCGACGCTGTTCCAGCTCGATACGATGGAGGTGCTGGCCTCGCTGCTCGCCTCCGGCGCCTGCGAGAAATACCCCGATTTCAACTTTGTGCTCGCCGAATCGGGCGTGACCTGGCTCCCCTATGTGTTCGACCGCTGCGACACCGAATACGAGGACCGGGCGCGCAGCCTCGGCTTCAAGATGAAGCCGAGCGACTATTTCCGGCGGCAGGGCTTTGTCACCTACCAGCAGGATCAGTACCTGGAGCCGATCGTGCCGCTGGTCGGCGAGGACAACATCATCTGGGGCGCCGACTATCCGCACCCGGACTGCATCTGGCCGAATTCGCACGAGACCTTGGCGCGCAACCTCGCCGGGTTTTCCGACACCGTGAAACGCAAGATCACGCACGACAACGTCGCGCGGCTGTACGGGCTGAACTGACGTAAATCGGTCGTTGAATGGTGCCCGGGCGGCTTGCCGTCCGGGTGTCTCGCCCCAATCTAACGGCGCGGCCCTCCATCGGGCCAAGGACACCAGGACGGGGCGGCGCAATGACGGCCGAATACAGCCATATCCGGGACTACCGCGACACCGGTATGCCCGACCCGACCACGCATGCCGAGTTGTTCGACGGTTTGCTGTGGCGTCGTACGGTCGCCTATCTGATCGACATCTGCGTGATCGGCGCGATCCTGGTCGCGGCCTGGATCGTGTTCGCGCTGCTTACCGTGTTGAGCTTTGGCGTGCTCGGTCCGGGTTTGTGGTTTCTGTTCGGGCTGATCCCGCTGGCCTATCATACGCTGCTCGTCGGCGGTCGGCACGGTGCGACGATCGGTATGCGCCTTCTCGATCTCGAACTGCGTTCATGGGACGGCTACCGGCCGGGGTTTGTGCAGGCGTTGGCACATGCGGCGCTGTTCTATCTGACCGTCGGCGCCACCGGCTGTCTGATCCTGCTATTCGCGCTTATCAACAAGCGCAACCGAACGCTGCACGACGTTCTTTCGGGCATGCTGATGGTGCGCTCGCGCGGCTTGGCCCTGATGCGCGCTTAAAACCCGATTGTCTCTTGCATCGGCTTCGACAGGCTGCCACACTCGAACCGTCGTCAACTTGGCAGGAGGGTGTGTAGCAAGCATGACTCCACCCGAAAGTAGGCAGTTGCCGACCCCCTTGGCATCGGCGACCGAGGGAAAAGCCCAAGGAATAGCCCGGTCCTAAGCACCGGGCGCGAAGGTTCTGCTTCGCATAGAAAACCCCCGCCCGATGCCCGGTCTCGGCCGCCGCACGCGGGGGTTTCGCTTGACCGGCCCGGATCGGTGTTTCGGCGGCGACGCGAGCCGGCAACGTGCTAGATTTGGCGCGCAGGGGCAGTTTTCTCTTGCGGCGGCAGACAGGTCATAATGATCGATCTCGACAGTTCCGGACCGACCTCGCGGGTCTATTTTTCGCAGCGGCTGCGTTTGCACTATGTCGATTGGGGCAACCCGACCGCGCCCCCGCTGCTGCTCGTTCATGGCGGGCGCGACCATTGCCGCAACTGGGACTGGGTCGCGACGGCGCTGCGCCGTGAGTGGCACGTCCTGGCGCCCGATCTGCGCGGCCATGGCGACAGCCAGTGGTCGCCCGACGGCAACTACTCGACCTCGGCCTATATCTACGATCTCGATCAGCTGATCCATCAGCAGGAGCTGGCGCCGGTCACGATCGTCGCGCATTCGCTCGGCGGCAATATCGCGATCCGCTACACCGGCGTGTTTCCGGAAAAGGTGCGCAAGCTCGTCGCGATCGAGGGGCTCGGGCCGACCCCGCGACAGATGGCGGCGCGCTCGGCCGTGCCGATCGCCGAACGAATGCAGAAATGGGTCGCCGAGCAGCGCGCTCTGTCCGGCCGCATGCCGCGGCGCTACGCGTCGATCGAAGACGCGCTGAAGCGCATGCAGGAGGCCAACCGTCATCTGTCGCCCGAGCAGGCGCGCCACCTGACGCAATATGGCGTCAACCAGAACGAGGACGGCACCTATAGCTGGAAATTCGACAATTACGTCCGCGCCGATTCCCCCTACGGGATGAGCCAGACTGAAATCCAGGAGTTGTGGAGCCGGATCAGCTGCCCGACCTTGCTCGTCTACGGCAAGGAAAGCTGGGCGCGCAACCCGGAGGAGGACGGGCGCATGCAGTATTTCCGGGATGCCAGGGTCGTCTCGGTCGAGGGCGCCGGACATTGGGTGCATCACGACAAGCTCGAATTGTTTCTCGGCCTGCTGCGCGACTTTCTCTGAGTCCCGGCTGGCGCCGCCATCGCCGGATGCTGGCAACCCCGCGCGGCTCGGTCTAGGTTGCGGCGATGAGCGCGGTTTTTGCCCTTGTCGTCGCCGCTGGCCGAGGCACGCGGTTCGGCGGCGACGTGCCCAAGCAATATCTGACGCTTGGCGGCCGCACCGTGCTGCGCCACGCGGTCACGGCGTTTACACGGCACGAGCGGGTTGACGGCGTGCAGGTCGTGATCCGCGACGAGGACCGCGCGATCTTCGACGCGGCAACCATCGGGCTGCCTCTGCTGCCGCCGGTTCCGGGGGGAGCGGAGCGGCAGGATTCGGTGCGGCTCGGGCTCGAAGCGCTGATCCCGCATAACCCGGCTCGGGTGCTGATCCACGATGGCGCGCGGCCGTTTCCGGATGCCGGGCTGATCGACCAGGTCCTCGATGCGCTCGACCGGGCGCCCGCCGCGATCCCGGCGCTGCCGCTCGGCGATACGATCAAGCGCGTCGAGGACGGTGTCATCCGCGAAACCATCGACCGTTCCCGCCTGTGGCGGGCGCAGACGCCGCAAGGGTTTCACTTCCGCTCCATCCTCGCGGCGCATCGCGCCGCCGCCGGTCTTGTGCTGACCGACGATGCCGCCATCGCCGAAGCCGCCGGCATCTCTCCCATAATCGTTGCCGGCAGCGAGGAGAATCTGAAGGTGACAATGGCGAGCGATCTTGCCGCCGCCGAACGGCTGCTCGCCGCGCGTCTCGGCGATATCCGCGTCGGCCAGGGTTTCGACGTGCACGGTTTCGCGCTCGGCGACCATGTGATGATCTGCGGCGTCGAGATCCCGCATGAGCAAGGCCTCGCCGGTCATTCCGACGCGGATGTCGGGCTGCATGCGCTGACCGACGCGCTGCTCGGGGCGATCGGCGCCGGCGATGTCGGCATGCACTTCCCGCCGAGCGACCCGCGCTGGCGCGGCGCCGCATCGCACCGCTTTCTGCGGCATGCCGCAGATCTCGTCCGGGCCAGAGGCGGCGGCATCGCAGCCGTGGACGTGACCGTGATCTGCGAGCACCCGAAGATCGGCCCGCACCGCACCAGGATGATCGAACGGGTGGCGGATATCCTTGAGATCCCGGCCGATCGGGTCAGCGTCAAAGCGACGACGACCGAGCGGCTCGGCTTCACCGGGCGCGGTGAAGGCATTGCGGCGCAGGCGATCGCGACCGTCCGGCTGCCGTTGCAGTCACAACCGGCATGATGCCGTTCGGAGGGAGCCAGCATTAGCGACGCGCCGCCGCCGGTCATCGTCCGCATTCCCGCGCCCTCGCTGCTGCTGCGCCAGCCGGCAATGCTGCTGGCAAGCTGGTTCGGCACCGGGCTGCTGCCTTATGCACCGGGCACGTGGGGAGCACTGATCGCTCTGCCGTGCGGCTGGGTTATCGCCTATTTCGGCGGGCCGGTGGCGCTGACCGGCGGTGCGGTGATCGTCTTTGCGGTCGGGTGCTTTGTAGCCGGCAAGGCGGCGCGGGCGCTTGAGCAAAAGGACCCGGGCTGGGTCGTCATCGACGAGGTGACGGCAGTCTGGGCAGTGCTGGGGCCGCTGGATTTCTGGGTCGGGCCGCTCGACTGGCGTGCCTACGGCGCAGCCTTCGTGTTCTTCCGGATATTCGACATTCTCAAACCCTGGCCGGCGCGTCTGATCGAACGGCGCCTCCCCGGCGGCCCCGGGATCATGCTCGACGACCTCGTCGCCTCGGTCTACGCTGTGCCGCCTCTGGCGTTGCTGATCAGCGAGGGGATCATCGTTGTTCGACCCTGACACCCTGAACCTCGCCGAATCGGTGCTGGCCGCCTGCCGGTTGCGCGGCTGGCATATCGCGACAGCCGAGTCCTGCACCGGCGGTCTTGTCGCAGCGGCGCTGACGGCGATCGCCGGCTCTTCCGATGTCGTCAAGCGCGGCTTTGTGACCTATTCGAACGAGGCAAAGGTTGAGCTGCTCGGCGTCCCGGCCGAAACAATTGCCGAGCATGGCGCGGTCAGCGCACAGACCGCGACGGCGATGGCGCGCGGCGCCGTCGCGCGCGCCGGGGCCGATCTCGCCGTGTCGATCACCGGGATTGCCGGGCCGGGCGGCGGCACGCCGCAAAAACCCGTGGGATTGGTTTATCTCGGTGTCGCGCGCAAGGACGGCACGGCCCGTGTCGAGCGCCGCGTCTTCCCCGGCGACCGCGCCGAAATCCGCCGGGTGGCGCTGGTCGAGGCTTTGGAGATGCTTCAGGCGGAAGCGCAATCGACTTGAGACAACGGTCCCGAAAGCGCCGCGTCAGGGATAAAGGCCGGGCAGCAATTTCAGGAGCGTGATGATTAGCGCGGCTTGGCCAAGCGCAATCCCGAACACCCAGCGGATGATGTCGTTGCGCATATCTGACAGTTCTGCCTTTGTCGCGTAGTTGGCCGCGAAATTGTCCAGCTTTGTCGAGAGAACCGCGACATCCCCTTTAATGCCGGCAATGTCGGTTTTCATGTTGGTAATGTCGGTTTTCATGCCGGCAATCTCGGTTTTCATGCCGGCAATCTCGGTTTTCATGCCGGCAATCTCGGTTTTCATGCCGGCAATCTCGGTTTTCATACCGGTCATACTGACATCCAAGACGGCTAAATCTGCCTTCGATGCCAAGTCCGAAAAGTCGATCTCTCGCGCATTCTTGACGGCGCGGGTAACCGCTTCAGCCTGGTCCTCGGTGAAACCGGCGGCTTTCAGGTCCTTGACAAGTTCGTGCGTGTCGAAGGTCGCGAGCGCCATACCGCAAATATCGGATTTCGGCCGGAAAGCGGCAATGCGGAATCACACCGCCGGTTTGCCCGCCGGATGGGGTTCCGGGGCGCCGTAGAGCTGCCGCGCACGGCCTTCGAAGGCGGCCACCATGCGGCGCACCGCCTCGTGAAACAGCATCTCGATGACACGCTGCAAGATGCGCGAGCGGAATTCGAAATCGACAAAGAAATCGATGCGGCAACCGCCCGGCACCCGTTCGAAAATCCAGTGATTGTTCAGGTATTTGAACGGCCCCTCGGTATAGGCGACATCGATCCGGTGCGGCGGACTCAACGTTACGCGCGACGTGAACCGCTCGCGGAACATGCTGAAACCGATGACCAGATCGGCGAGGATCATATTGTCGCGGCGCTCGCGTATCCGCGCCCCGACGCACCAGGGCAGGAACTCGGGGTAGCGCTCGATATCGGCGACCAGCGCGTAAAGCTGCTCCGGTGTATAAGGCAGGATTTTCTGCTCGGCGTGGGTCGGCATGATCTAGCGGTCACCAGCCGCGATCGCCGCGGCACGCGCGGCGCGCAGCCGGGAAAAATCCTCGCCGGCGTGGTAGGACGAGCGGGTCAGCGGCGATGCCGAAACCATCAGAAACCCTTTTCCCAATGCCTGTCGGCAGTAGCCATCAAATTCCTCCGGGGTCACAAACCGCGCCACGGCGTGATGCTTCGGGGTCGGTTGCAGGTATTGCCCGATCGTCAGAAAATCGACATCGGCCGCGCGCAGATCGTCCATCACCTGCAATACCTCGCCGCGTTCCTCGCCGAGCCCGACCATGATCCCCGATTTTGTGAACATCGCCGGATCGATACGCTTTGCCTGGTCCAGTAAACGCAGCGAATGGAAATATCGCGCGCCCGGCCGCACCTCGGCATAAAGCCGCGGCACGGTTTCGAGATTATGGTTGAGCACGTCGGGCCGCGCCGCGACGACGGTCTCGATCGCGCTGCCCTTGCGCAGAAAATCGGGGACGAGCACCTCGATCGTCGTTTGCGGCGAGGCGGCGCGGATCGCGGCGATCGTATGCGCGAAATGCCCGGCGCCGCCATCGGCCAGATCGTCGCGATCGACCGAGGTCACGACGATATGGTTGAGGCCCAGCTTGGCGACCGCGTCGCCGACCCGTTCGGGTTCGTGCGGGTCGAGAAGGTCGGGCCGTCCGGTGGCGACATTGCAGAACGTGCAGGCGCGGGTGCAGACCGATCCCAGGATCATCACGGTCGCGTGCCGGTCCTTCCAGCACTCGCTGATATTCGGGCAGGCCGCCTCCTCGCATACCGTATGCAGGTTCAATTCGCGCATCAACCGGCGGGTCGCGTGGTATTCGGGCGATCCCGGCGCCTTGACCCGAATCCAGGGCGGCTTGCGCGGGCTCGGGCTGTCCGGCCGCGCCGCTTTTTCAGGATGACGCGGCGGCTGCGGCGCGCGTGGCTGCGTGTCGGCGAGATTCATCATCCGGCCTTGATTGAGTGTCATTGTGAGCAAAGCGAAGCAGTCTCGCGGGCGTACCATACGGAACGGGATTGCTTCGTCGCTTCGCTCCTCGCAATGAAGGGCGTCGTCGCAATCTAGAAGTGGATGGTGCGGCCGTAGGCGTCAAGCACGCTCTCGTGCATTGCCTCGGAAAGGGTCGGGTGCGGGAAGATCGTGCGGATCAGCTCGGCCTCGGTCGTTTCCAGCGTCTTGGCGATCGTGTAGCCCTGGATTAGTTCCGTCACCTCGGCGCCGACCATATGCGCGCCCAAAAGTTCGCCGGTAGAGGCATCGAACACGGTCTTTATCATTCCCTCCGGCTCGCCGAGCGCGATCGCCTTACCGTTGCCGATGAACGGGAAATGCCCGACCTTGACCTCGTACCCGACCTCCTTCGCCGCTTTTTCGGTCAACCCGACGCTCGCAATCTGCGGCCGACAATAAGTGCAGGCCGGAATGTTGCGCCGGTCGAGCGGGTGGACGTCGTTGACCCCGGCGATCTTCTCGACGCAGATCACCCCCTCGTGGCTCGCCTTGTGCGCCAGCCAGGGCGGGCCGACGACATCGCCGATCGCGTAGACGCCCTCCTCGCCGGTGCGCAGCCATTCATCGACGACGATATGGCCACGCTCGACCCTGACCCCGGTGCCTTCGAGACCGATCCCCTCGACATTGCCGATAATGCCGACCGCCAGGATCACCCGCTCGGCGGTCACGTCGAACGATTTTCCCCCGCCCTCGATATGCGCGGTCACGTCCTCACTCCCGCGATCGAGACTTTTCACCGTCGCGCCGGTGTGGATTTTGATCCCCTGCTTCTCAAAGCTCTTGCGGGCAAAGGCGGAAATCTCCTCATCCTCGACCGGCAGCACGCGCTCCAGCACCTCGACGACCGTGACCTCGGCGCCCATGTCGCGGTAGAAACTGGCGAATTCAATCCCGATCGCGCCCGAGCCGACGACCAGCAGCGAGTTCGGGATCGCCTCCGGCACCATCGCCTCCTTGTAGGTCCATACCAGCGTGCCGTCGGGTTCGAGGCCCGGCAGCGAGCGTGCCCGCGCCCCGGTCGCCAGCACGATATGCGGCGCGGCGATGTCGGCCACCGGCGCGCCATTCTTCGATACCGACAGCTTCCCCTTGCCGGCGAGCCGGGCCTCGCCGTCGAACACCGTCACCTTGTTCTTGCGCAGCAGGTAGGCGACGCCTTGCGACAATTGCTTTGCAATCGCCCGCGAACGCGCCACGACCCCCTTCGCATCGTAGGACAGGCCGCTCGCCTTCAGGCCGAATTCCTCGGCCCGCTGCATGTCGTGATAGAGCTGCGAGGTGCGCAGCAGCGCCTTGGTCGGGATGCAGCCCCAATTCAGACAGATGCCGCCGAGATGCTCGCGCTCGACAAGCGCCGTATTCATCCCGAGTTGCGCCGCCCGTATCGCCGCGACATACCCGCCGGGACCGCCGCCAACCACGACGAGATCAAAACTATTTGCCATCCCGATCAATCCCCGTGACCGGTTACTGGCTTAACAACCGTATGATTTCCTCGGAGCTGAGCACGTCCGCGAATATCCGCGCCATCGTCTTCAGTTCGGCGTCGTGGGTATCACGATTTATCTCGGCAACCGCGTCGCTTGCCAGAACCATGCGGAAATTCTGTTCGACCCCGCCGCGCACCGTACTTGAGACGCAGACGCAAGTGGTCACTCCGCAAACGACACAGGTATGAACACCCATGTTGCGGAGAATTGTGTCCAACGGCGTATTGGCAAAGCCGCCGAACCCCTTCTTCACAACCAAGTGTTCGCCTTCTTTCGGCTTCAACTCGTCGATAATTTCAGCGCCCCAGGTCCCCTCGACGCAGTGCGTGCGATTGCCCGCCCCAGGTTGCATTCCCAGTCGCCAATACGGGAAGGCCGCATCCGAATAATCCGGCTTCAGCACATGCGCAATATAGACTACCGGTTTCTCGGCGGCACGAAATGCGCCCGTCAGCCTCTTTACCTGCGGCACCGTGCCCCTGAGAAATGGCAGGTCGATTCCCGCCTCGGGATGCTCGCGGGCGACGTGGGCAAAGCTGCCGTCCGCATGCAGAAAATCATTCTGCATATCGACAATTATCAGGGCTGAGCGGGTAAAATCCGCACCCATATCCGCTGAGGGCATGACCGCCTCCTGGTTCGCGCGATGCCGGGTAAGAAAGCCCGCGTCAGATTTTACAGTAGCATCGTCAGCGGGTCTTCGATCAGCCGCTTGAACGCGGCCAGAAATTGCGCGCCGACCGCGCCGTCCACGACCCGGTGATCGCAGGACAAAGTGCAGGTCATCACGGTCGCGACCGTGAGTTCGCCGTCGCGCACGACCGGGCGCTGCTCGCCGGCGCCGACCGCCAGGATGCAGCCGTGCGGCGGGTTGATAACCGCAGCGAAGTCGCGGGTGCCGTACATGCCGAGGTTCGAGATCGAGAAGGTGCCGCCCTGAAACTCTTCGAGCTTCAGCCTGCCGGCGCGGGCGCGCTCGGCGAGATCCTTGGTCTCCGCCGCAATCTGTGCCAGCCCCTTCTGGTCGGCGCTCTTGACGATCGGCGTAATCAGCCCGTCGTCGAGCGCCACCGCGACCGAGATATCGGCCCGCTCCCACAACAGGATCGCCTCGTCGCTCCACGATGCGTTGGCCGCCGGCACCTGCCGCAATGCCAAGGCCGCGGCGCGGATCACAAAATCATTGATCGAGATTCGGTATTTGTCGGATTTGGCGTTGAGCGCCGCGCGCGTCTTCAGCAATTCGTCGATTGTGCAATCGACCGACATATAGAAATGCGGGATCGTCTGCTTCGCTTCGGCGAGCCGCCTAGCGATCACCCGACGCATCGCACTGTGAGGCTTCTCGACGTAGGGCGGGTTGCCGGCGAGCGCCAGCACCTGCTCCTTCGCGAATACCGGGGCAGACGGCGCCGGCTCGGTATGCACACCGGCCGCGATCGTGGCGGAGTCGGACGGCCGGACCGCGGCCTCGGCCGGACGCGCCGTGGGCGTCGCCGCGCCCGGTCGTGCCAGCGCCCGCTCGATATCGGCCTTGACGATGCGACCCTGCGGCCCCGAGCCGCGGATCTGCGCCAGATCGATCCCGGCATGCAGAGCCATGCGGCGCGCCAGCGGGCTGGCGAAGATGCGACCGTCCCGACCGGTGGTTGCCGCCTCGACGTCAGAGGTCAGCTTATCAATCCGGGCAAAAGTGCGCTCGGCGTCGACCGTACCCCCGCTCCTGTCCTCCCCCGCCAGCGGGGGAGGGGGAGAACGGACACCGTCGCCGGTTCCCTCCCCTGCTCGCGGGGGAGGGTTAGGGTGGGGGCTCGCCGGCTCCGGCCGTTGCGGCGAACGCTGCTCCGGCGTGGCATCGATGCCCGCCAGCGCGGCCGCGTCCTCGCCCTCTTCCAATAGCACCGCGATCGGCTGGTTGACCTTGATCCCCTGCGCCCCCTCCGGAACGATGATCCTGCCGATGCGGCCCTCATCGACCGCCTCGTATTCCATCGTCGCCTTGTCGGTCTCGATCTCGGCGATGACATCGCCGGCACGGACCTCGTCGCCCTCCTTCTTGAGCCAGCGGGCGAGATTGCCTTCGGTCATCGTCGGCGACAGCGCCGGCATACGGATTTCGATGGGCATCACGACTCCCAATAATCCCCTCTCCCGCATCGCGAGAGAGAGCCTGCCCCGGACTTGATCCGGGGGAGGGGCCCATCGCAAAGCGATGGGAGGGTGAGGGTAAACCGCATGACGGCCCTCACCCGGTCGCCGCTGCCGCGGCGACCACCCTCTCCCGCGATGCGGGAGAGGGGATTTCAGCGATACGTCACTTCCCTCGCGGCGGCGACAATGTCTTCGACCTGCGGCACGGCGAGCCGTTCGAGATTGGCCGCGTAGGGCAGCGGTACGTCCTTCCCCGCGACCCGCTTCAACGGCGCGTCGAGCCAGTCGAAACATTCCTCCATGACAATCGCGGCGATCTCCGACCCGATCCCGGCGAACGGCCAGCCCTCCTCGACCGAGACGATCCGGTTGGTCTTTTTGACCGACTCGACGACCGTTGCCACATCGAACGGGCGCAGCGAGCGCAGATCGATCACCTCGGCGGAAATGCCGGCGTTTTCCAATTCCTCGGCGGCCTGCAACGCCAGCTTCACCATGCGCGAGAACGCCGCGATCGTGACATGCTCGCCTTCGCGCGCGATCCGCGCCCGGCCGATCGGCACGAGGTAGCCGGGGTCCTCGGGGACCGGAAAACTCTCGCCGTAAACCAGTTCGTGTTCGAGAAAGATGACCGGGTTCGGGTCGCGGATCGCCGACTTCAACAGCCCCTTGTAGTCGGCCCCGGTATAGGGCGCGACGACCTTGAGCCCCGGCACATGCGCGTACCAGCTCGCAAAGCATTGCGAATGCTGCGCCGCGACCCGCGAGGCGATGCCGTTAGGACCGCGAAACACGATCGGCGCCGCCATCTGGCCGCCCGACATATAGCGCGTCTTGGCCGCCGAGTTGATGATCTGGTCCATCGCCTGCATGGCGAAATTGAACGTCATGAACTCGACGATCGGGCGCAGTCCGGCGAAGGCGGCGCCGACCCCGAGCCCGGTAAAACCATGCTCGGTGATCGGCGTGTCGATCACGCGGCGCGGCCCGAATTCCTGCAACAACCCCTGGCTGACCTTGTAGGCGCCCTGGTACTCGCCGACTTCCTCGCCGAGCAGCAGCACGCTGTCGTCGCGCCGCATCTCCTCGGCCATTGCATCGCGCAGCGCCTCGCGCACCGTCATCATGACGGCTTTCCCCGTATACGCCTCGGGACCGCGCGCCGGCGCGCCGTCCGGAGCCGGGCGCTTCTCGACGCGAACGGGCTGAGCCGGGGCGCGCGCCGCGGGAGGAGGCGGCGTCGCCTCGGCACGCTGGTCCGGCGGCTGCGGCGCCGGGCGACCCGGCTCGGCCCCCGAGCGCGGGCGCGGCGGCGCGGCGGGAGCGGGACGGCGATCCGCCTCAACGGTTTCGGCATCCCCGCCGTTTTCGGCGATCAGCGCGATCGGCGTGTTGACCGCGACATGGTCGGTGCCCTCGGGAATGACGATTTTGGCGAGCACGCCCTCATCGACCGCCTCGACCTCCATTGTCGCCTTGTCGGTTTCGATCTCGGCGAGAATGTCGCCGGCCCTGACCGTGTCGCCCTCGCTCTTGACCCAGCGCGCGATCTTGCCCTCGGTCATCGTCGGCGACAGCGCCGGCATCAGCACTTCGCTAGCCATTCCGTCCTCGGCATCCCTCCCGCTCGGTCGCGACCGCCACCGCCCGCCCTCTTCTAGGCTTCGGCCAGCACATCGGTCCACAATTCTTCCGGGTCCGGCTCGGGGCATTCCTGCGCGTATTGCGCCGCTTCGGCGACGATATCGCGAGCGCGCCGCTCGACCTGGCGCAACTCGTTCTCATCGGCGACATTCTCGTCGATAAGGCGCTGGCGCAATTGCGTGATCGGGTCGTGCTCAGTGCGCATCCGATCGACCTCTTCCTTGGTGCGGTACTTGGCCGGGTCGGACATCGAATGGCCGCGATAGCGGTAGGTCAGCATTTCGAGGATGATCGGCCCCTCGCCGGAGCGGGCGTGCTCGGCCGCCTTGAGCCCGGCCTCGTACACCGCGACGACATCCATCCCGTCGACCTGCTCGCCCGGGATGCCGTAGGCGACGCCGCGATGATGCAGATCGGTGCCCGCCGAGGCGCGGCTGACCGAGGTTCCCATGCCGTAGCGGTTGTTTTCGATGACATAGACGACCGGCAGATTCCACAGCGCGGCCATGTTGAAGCTTTCGTAGACCTGGCCCTGGTTGATCGCACCGTCGCCGAAATAGGTCACCGAAATCCGCCCGTTGTCGCGGTAGCGGTGGGCAAAGGCGAGACCGGTGCCGATCGGCACCTGCGCCGCGACAATGCCGTGGCCGCCGTAGAAATTCTTCTCGCGGCTGAACATGTGCATCGAGCCGCCCTTGCCGCGCGAATAGCCGCCGCGCCGTCCGGTCAGCTCGGCCATGACGCCTTTCGCGTCCATGCCGCAGGCCAGCATGTGACCGTGATCGCGGTAGGAGGTGATGACCGTGTCGCCCTCCTCGAGCGCCGCCTGCATGCCGACGACGACCGCCTCCTGTCCGATATAGAGATGACAGAACCCGCCGATCAGACCCATGCCGTACATCTGCCCGGCGCGCTCCTCGAAGCGCCGGATCAGCAGCATGTCTTCGTACCAGCGCTTGAGCGTCTCGGGCGATACGTGAGGCTCGGCCGGCTTTACCGCCTTGGCCTTGCGCATGACGGGCATCGGGCTCCCTCCGGACTGCGCCCGAAGGATGGGGTGAAATCCGGCGGTTTGCAACCGGGCGGACCGCAATACTTTGGTCCCGAAGGCGAATCGCGCAGCGGCCGGCGCCGATGACCGGCAAACCGCCGGCCGTCAGCGCTGGTCGGCCGGTATCGGCGCGTCGGTCGGCACCGGGATGACGATCTCGTCGGGACGCAGGACGTCGAGCGTCTTGCGGATCTGCGATTCGAGCAGGTCCGGATCGACCTGGTCGGCGCGCATATGCGCGACGCGGCGCTGCAGCTCGGTGCGTTTTTCGGATACGGCGGCAAGCTGCTCTTTTGCCTGCCGCAGCTCCTGCGACAGCTGTACCCAGGCGCGCAGCCCGCGGTCGCCCTCGACGAGGTGATAGCCGAAATACCCCGTCAGCACGATCCCCAGCACCGGCCCGGTCAGCGCCCGCGCGCGCTTGCGTATTTCGCGCATTACGATCATGCCGGAAGGTAAACACGCGCAGTGACGCGGGTCAATGCCGGCGGTGAACAGGCTGATCGGGGGGACCGCGCGGTGCAATGTGCCGGCTCGCATTTTGCCGTTGCCCCTGATCCCCGGCGGGGGTGATCCTTGCCGCAAAATCACTCGGAGTCGGGAAGCGCGATTATCCCCGATTGCTGCGGGAGAGTGGCAAATGTCTCGAATCGGTCGCCGGGCCCTGATCGTTATATTACCGTTCCTGCTTCACCTCGCATCAGGCATGACGGTTCGCGCCGCGCCGATCGAGCTGACGGTAATGACCCAGAACCTCTATGTCGGTGCGGATACCCGCCCCCTCCTGGAAGCGCCGGATCTGCCCATCGCCGAGATCAGGGTGGCGGAAGCCTTTCAGGACGTAGTGGCAAACGACTTTCCGGCGCGCGCGGCCGCGATCGCGAGCCGGATTCAGGCTGCGGGCGGTCCGCTGCTGATCGGATTGCAGGAGGCGTCGATCATCAGCGGCGGCGGCGTGACGCTGGACTACGCCCAGATTCTGCAGAGCCAGCTCGCGGCTCTCGGGCTCGACTATACGATCGCCGGGGTTCATGAGGGGTCATCGGTGGCGCTTGCCGGTTTCAGTGTGACCGATCGCGACATCGTCCTTGCTCGCACCGGGGTTCCGGGTTTCACCGTGACCGGCAGCGAATCCCGCACATTTGCCAATAACTCGGTCTTTCCGACGGTCCTCGGCCCGATTTCCGCCGATCGCGGATATGTGCTGGTGGATGCGATGCTCGACAGCGTGCCGTTTCAGTTTGTTTCGACCCATCTCGAATCATTCATCGAGCCGGTTCGACTGCTGCAGGCCCAGGAGCTTCTCACGGCGCTGAGTACCGGCACCACGCCGCAACTGCTGGTCGGCGATTTCAATGCCAATCCTGCACAACAGACCTATCAGCAGATCGTGGCGGCCGGATTTGTCGACACCGCCGCTGCGGTCGGCGTTGTCGGACCCACCTGTTGCCAGGACCGCGATTTGAGCAATCCGGCATCCGGCCTGACCAGCCGCTTCGACTACATCTTCGCGCGCGATTTTCCGTCGATCCTCTCGGCCTTTCTTGTCAGCGACACGCCGTTCCAGATGGTGCGGCCGTTATGGCCCTCGGATCACGCCGGCGTTGTTGCGACGGTCGCCGTGCCGGAGGTGTCAAGCGCGGCCATTCTGGCGGTATCGATGCTGCTGGTGTCGCCGTTTGTCGGGTTTGGTGTTCGACGGCGGTATCGTGTTCCGTCCGCCGCCGGCCAGCCCTTGTCTCGTACTATACGGCCCATACGGTCGTCGGTAACGTGATCGGCCGCGCGCGACAGCCGCGCCGGTTTCAGCCGCGCAGCACGTTGCGGCCGGGATAGAGCGCCGAATCGCCGAGCTGCTCTTCGATGCGGATCAGCTGGTTGTATTTCGCGAGCCGGTCGGAGCGGGACAGCGACCCGGTCTTGATCTGCCCGCAATTGGTCGCGACCGCGAGATCGGCGATCGTGGTGTCCTCGGTCTCGCCCGAGCGGTGCGACATCACCGCCCCGTACCCCGCCCGCGTCGCGATCTCGATCGTCTCCAGGGTTTCGGACAAGGTGCCGATCTGGTTGACCTTGACGAGCACGGCGTTGCCGACCCCGCGCGCAATACCGTCTTGGAGCCGCTGCGGGTTGGTTACAAAGGCGTCGTCGCCGACCAGTTGCACGCGGCTGCCCAATTCGCGGGTCAAGAGCGCCCAGCCTTCCCAATCGTCCTCGGCCATGCCGTCTTCGATCGACACGATCGGGTAGCGGGCGACGAGATCGGCATAAAAGGCAACCATGCCGGCGGCATCGAGCACCTTGCCCTCGCCCTCCAAATGGTATTTGCCGTCGCGGTAGAACTCGGTCGAGGCCGGATCGAGCGCCAGCACCACCTCCTCGCCGGGGCGATACCCGGCGCTCTCGATCGCCTGCATCACAAAGGACAGCGCCGCGTCGGCCGAGGCGAGGTTGGGCGCAAACCCGCCCTCGTCACCGACATTCGTGTTATGCCCGGCATCGTGCAGTTTGCGGCGCAGCGCGTGGAACACCTCGGCACCGATGCGGATCGCGTCGGTACAGCTCGGCGCACCGACCGGCATGATCATGAATTCCTGGAGGTCGATCGGGTTGTCGGCATGCGCACCGCCATTGACGATGTTCATCATCGGCACCGGCAGGGTGCGCGCAAAGACGCCGCCGACATAGCGCCACAGCGGTTGGTCGAGATCGATCGCCGACGCCTTCGCACAGGCCAGGCTGACCCCGAGCACCGCATTGGCGCCGAGCCGGCTCTTGTTCGGCGTGCCGTCGAGTTCGATCAGCGTGCGGTCGATCCGCAACTGGTCGGCCGCATCGAATCCCGACAGCGCCTCGAAAATTTCCCCATTCACGGCCGCAACCGCCTCCCGCACGCCTCGCCCGCCATAGCGCTTCGCGTCGCCGTCGCGCTTTTCGACCGCCTCATGCGCCCCGGTCGAGGCCCCCGACGGCACCGCCGCACGCCCGACCGCGCCGCTGTCGAGCGTAACCTCGACCTCGACGGTCGGATTGCCGCGGCTGTCGAGGATCTCGCGGGCACGGATATCGGCGATGTCGGTCATGGATGGCCTCATGGGATGGAGTCCCTCTCCCACACCGCGAGAGAGGGTGACCGCGGGCGTCGGCGAGCGGCCGGATGAGGGTATTTCCAGAGGCAAGCCTCATACCGCATCCGCCCCGCTAACCCAACTCTCTCCCCCGACAACAGGGTCGCTGCTGTGGGGTAGTCAGTCTGCCCGGTTGGCTGGTATTGGCCTTAAGCGTTCGCCGAGATCGATCGTATCGATCTGCCCCTCCCAATAGGCGATCAGGGCGTCGGCATTGATCGATACCCACTCGAAAACGGCCCGTTGATCCTCCGGAGACAGCCTGCCGGCGATTATGTGCGGTGCCGGGCGCAGGCCCACCACCGCCGTGTTGGAAGCATTCATCTGGTTGCCGTGGATCATGTTGACCTTGATCCGCACGTCATGCCGCGCCCCGCCGCGCGGGCTGACCCATACGGTCATCGGCAGGCCCGTTCTGTGCGGAAACAGATTCGCCATCTCGAAAAGATCGTCGCTTTGTTGCGCTTCGGCAGTTTCCGACGCGACTTCGCCAACCTTCACAGCCGGTTCTCCAATACCTTTCGTTATCATAGCTGATCCGCCGATCCCGCTGCCGCCGGGCGGGCTTTTGCGACCCGGTCGAACGCGATCAGCGTTTCGAGCAGCTCCGGCAATGCCCGCAGCGGCACCATGTTGGGGCCGTCGGACGGGGCGCGATCAGGGTCCTCGTGCGTCTCCATGAACACCGCGGCGACGCCAACCGCGACCGCAGCACGCGCCAATGTCTCGACAAAGCGGCGCTCGCCGCCGCTCCGCTCACCTTGCCCGCCGGGCTGCTGCACCGAATGGGTCGCGTCGAACACCACGGGGTAACCGGTCTCGGCCAGGATCGGCAGCGAGCGCATGTCCGATACCAGCGTGTTGTAGCCAAAGCTGGCGCCGCGCTCGCACAGGAGAATCCGTTTGTTGCCGCTCCCGGAAATCTTGCCGGCGACGTTTTTAATGTCCCACGGCGCCAGGAACTGGCCTTTTTTGACATTGATCGCCGCCCCGGTCTGCGCGGCGGCGACCAGGAGATCGGTCTGGCGGCACAGATAGGCCGGTATCTGTAAGACATCGACCGAATCGGCGGTCGGCGCGCATTGCTCCGGCAGGTGCACATCGGTCAGCACCGGAACCCCGCGCCTCTCGCGGATTTCGGCAAGGATCGGCAGGCCTCTCTCGAACCCGATACCGCGCGCACCCGACAGCGACGTGCGATTGGCCTTGTCGAACGAGGTCTTGTAGATCAGCGGAATCCCGAGTTTCCCGGTGATCTCGACCAGCGCCGCGCTGATTTCGAGCGCATGCGCCCGGCTTTCGAGCGCGCAGGGGCCGGCGATCAGCACCAGCGGCAGATCGTTGCCGATCCGGATGTGGCCCACCGTTACATGACGCGGGATCATCGCCGCCGGCCCTGCCGTTCGGCATTTCGGCACGGGCCGGGACGCATCGCGCATCTCGGAAAAAACGGGATTGCGGAGGTCATTTGCGCATGATCGCTCTGGTCGAGGAATGCGAGTATGATTGCCGGGTCACGCGAGCCGGGGGTTTATCATGATCATGATCAGGGTTGCCGCGCTGCTCGTCGCCGCTTCGGTGTTTGCCGTCAGCATTCCGGCCGCCGCCGACGGCATCCCGCGCGAAAAGCGGCCGATTGTGACCAAGAAGATCAAGAAAAAGAAAATCGTCCGAAAAAGGATTGTCATCGAGAAGAAGGTCGTTGTCGAGCAAAAAGAGGCGGCACCCCCGGTGGTCGCGGCGCCCCCTACCCTGCCACCCCCGGTCTTTGTCTGGGTGCCCGGGCATTGGACCTGGAACTCGCCGATGAACATGCATGTCTGGGTTCCCGGTATGTATGTCCGGCCGCCGTCGCCAGCCGAGGAGCAGAACCTCGCGCTGTGGCGCATCGGTAAGTGGATCGGCATCGGCCGCGACGACTGATCGCGTCCCCGCCTCGACCATACCCGATCCGGCGAGCGGTCTCGCGATGCGCCGGCCGCAGCCAGTAAAGACGGAGACCTGGATCGAGCAACAGTGCCGCTCCGGCGCAACTGCCGGCCGACCCGGACCGTTCGGGAGCGTGACGGCCGTTCCGAAGCCGGGCAGCCCGGCGCTTCTGGAACCGGCGTTGTTGGCGCTTGCGGCCCTCGCATCCCGACGATTGTCGCCGCCGAAATCGTAATCCGCGGCCGGCATGACCTGCCGACGGCCGCAGCGACTGGCAGGAAGATGCGCGCCGGGGCGACCCGCGGCCGGAACCTGCCGTACGGCTCGTCGGTTATCGGGCCATGGCACAGCAATTCGATCTGGTCGTCATGGGAACGGGGACGGCGGCGCAGGTCGCGGCGCTGCGATGCCGGGAGGCCGGCTGGACCGTGGCCGTGATCGACTGCCGCCCCTTCGGGGGCACCTGCGCCTTGCGCGGCTGCGACCCGAAAAAAGTACTCGTCGGCGGGGCTGCGGCGATCGATCATGTCCGGCGCATGAGCGGCAGGGGCGTGGCCGGCGCACCGCATATCGACTGGCCGGAACTGATCGCCTTCAAGCGCGGCTTTACCGCTCCCGTCCCGCAAATGCACGAGGAAAACTACGCCGGGAAGGGCATCGCGGCCTTTCACGGGCAGGCCCGGTTCACCGGCCGCCGCACTATCGACGTCGAGGGCGCGGCTCTCGAAGCCCGGCATGTACTGATCGCAGTCGGGGCGGCACCGGCGAGGCTCGGCATCCCCGGCAGCGAGCACCTGATCACAAGCGAGGAATTTCTTGCCCTCGACGCCCTGCCGCCGCGGATTGCCATGGTGGGGGGAGGCTATATCGCCGCCGAATTCTCGCACATCGCGGCGCGGGCCGGGGCGCGGGTGACGGTGCTGCAACGGGGCGAGCGGATGCTCACCCATTTCGAGCCGGAACTGGTCGACTGGCTCATGGAGAAGTTCCAGGCGGTCGGGATCGACGTGCGCACCGGGACTGTCGTCGAAGGCGTCGAGAAGACCGGGGCCGGATACCGGGTAGCAGCCTCGTCGCGGGGGCAGCCCGTCATCGTTGAGGCGGATCTGGTCCTGCATGCGGCGGGCCGCGTGCCGGCCCTTGACGGTCTCGATCTGGATCGGGCCGGGGTGGCGGTGAAGAACGGCCGGTTGCAGCTCAACGGGTATCTGCAAAGCGTGTCCAACCCGGCCGTTTATGCGGCGGGGGACGCGGCCGGCTCGGGACCGCCGCTGACGCCGGTATCGAGCCACGATGCCAAGGCGGCGGCGGCGAACCTGCTGGAAGGCAACCGGCACAAATCGGATTACCGGGGGGTGCCCAGCGTCGCCTTTACGATCCCGCCGATTGCGGCGGTGGGCCTGAGCGAGGCGGAAGCCCGTCGCCAGGGGCGCAAATTCCGCATTAAAACGCAGAGAGCCTCCGACTGGTTCACGGCGCGGCAGGCGGCCGAACCGGTCTATGGCTTCAAGGTGATGGTGGAGGAAGGGACCGACCGCATTCTCGGCGCTCACCTCGTCGGCCCGCATGCCGACGAGGTCATCAACCTGTTCGCTCTGGCGATCCGCCACGGGCTGACGGCCGAAGCGCTGAAATCCACCATGTTCGCCTATCCGACCGGCGCGTCCGACGTGGGTTACATGGTTTAGGGAGCACCCGGCGGAACCTCGTCCCCGGTCGCCCCAGGCCCTGCTGGGCAGACCGGCCGGTTCTGCCCGGCGTTCTCAGGGCGCTTGCATCAGCCCTGCCGCGGCGTGTGCTTCAGCAGGAATTCCCGGACCCTCCCGCGCGCCGCGTCGAGTGCCGCCCCGGTCTTCCACTCGGCGATGAACTCGCTATTCGGCAGCAGCGTCGCCAGCTCCTCCGAGATCGCGTAGGGATGCGCCTCGTCGTTGCCGGCCAGCACGAGACAGGGCGTCCGGACCGTCCGCACGAAGTCGCGGTCGACGCAGTACACAAACCCCGGCTCGTAAAGATTGCGGTAGAATTGGTCGAGCACCTCCGGCGTCGCCTCGGGATGATCCTTGAGCGAGGCGGTCCAGGCCTCGAACCGCGCCGTCTTGCCCTGCGGCATCGGACCGACCCGCCCGATCGGCTGCGCCAGAACCGCGGCGGCGACGCGCTCCGGCTGTTTCCCGATCAGGTTCAGGATGAACGAGCCGCCGATGCACTGGCCGTACAGATGGCAGCGATCGATCCGCAGATGATCGAGCAGCGCGATATGGTCCGACGTATAGCTGTCCCAGCCGTCCCGCGCCGTGATCGGAGCGCGCGACTGGCCGCCGGCATTGCGCTGATCCATTGCGATGACGCGGAATTTATCGGCGAATTCGGCGATCGGGTTGATCGGTGCCGACGGCTCGCTCCACACCTCGATGACCGAGGCCAGCCCGGCCGGCGCGAAGGTCAGGATCGGAAATCCCCGCCCGTATTCCTCGTAATAGAGACGGGCGCCGTCGTGCTCGAAACTCGGCATATGGGTTCCTTTCCGAATGCGTGCGCCCGGCCGGTCACTCTCGAAACCGTCAGTCCCGAGACAGCTCAGCCGCGCGCGAGTTTCACCGAAGATCGGACCACCGTGCACGCGATCTTGCGCTTTTTCAGTGCGGCGCAGGCCGACCGCGCGGCGCTCTCGCTAAAGCGCAGCAGACGGGCCCGATAGAGCCCCTTCCGGTCCGATTTCGGCGGAGCCAGTACCTGCTGCGGCTTGCCGCTCACGACGGCGAGACCGGTAATCCGGCGCAGCACCTGGCGGGCCGCCGACTGGTCGCGGAAGGCGCCGAGCTGGACGCTCCAACCGTCGTCGTCGGCCGTCTTGACGTGAACGGCGGGTGCCGCCTGCGCTTTCGACACCGGCGTCAGGTGCCGCAACGCGGCGCTGGCGGCGCGGCGCAGCCCCCCGGTTCTCCGGGTTTCGGCGCCGCTGTCTTCCTCCTCTTCCTCATCCTCCTCGGCTGCCGCGACGACCGCCTGCGCCGCCGTGATCGCGCTTACCGCCGGCACGGATCGGGAAGGCGCCGCCGGTATCGCGTTGGCGGAGGACAGTTTCGGACCGGCGGGGGCCGCCGTGATCGCGCTTACCGCCGGTGCGGGCACGGCGGTGGCCGCTGTCGCGACCGTAGCAGCCGGCGCCGACGCCGCTATGGCGTTGGCGGAGGACGCCCTTGAACCGGCAGCCGGCGCCGAAGCGACTAGCGGTGTTGCCGGCTGGCGGGATCCGAGCGCCGCAAAGCCCTGGTCAAGCAGCGAGGCCATCTGCAAATCGCGGCTGCGCGCCGAACGGCCGCCCATGATCACGCCGATCAGTCGGCGCCCGTTGCGCACAGCCGAGGTCGCGATGTTGAACCCCGAGGCATTGATAAACCCGGTCTTGATCCCGTCGGCCCCCGCATACCACTCCAGAAGATGATTGTGCGTATTGATCTCGTCGCCGCGGAAATAGAATTCCTGCGTCGAGAAGTACCGGTATTCGCGCGGAAAGTCGTGCAGCAGCGCGAGCGACAGCTGGGCGACATCGCGCGCCGTCGTGCGCTGCGACGGGTTGGGCAGTCCGGAGGCATTCTGGAACCAGCTGTGCTGCATGCCGAGCTGGCGCGCCTTCCAGGTCATGTACCGGGCGAAATTGGCCTCGCTGCCGGCAAGGTTTTCGGCGATGACGGCAGCCGCGTCATTGGCCGACCGGGTGATCAGGGCGAGGATCAGATCGCGCAGCGGGACCGCGTCGCCCGGGGTCAGCCCGAGCTTGCTCGGCGGGCGGCGCGCCGCCTCGGCGGACACCCTGAAGAGCTGGTCGAGCCGGACGCGTCCCTGATTGAGCGCCTCGAAGGTCAGGTACAGCGTCATCATCTTGGTCAGCGACGCCGGATAGGTGAGAACGTCGGCGTTCTGTTCGCTGATCACCTGGCCGGTCTCGGCGTCGAGCAGTATCCATGCGAAAACCGGCGACCAGCCGCTCGCATCGCCGCGCGGTCGCGCCTCGGCCGCGGGTCCGCCCACCAGACCGAGCGCGATTGAAGCCGCCAGGATCGACGCCCCGGCAAACCGCACCCGCGGCATTGCGCCACGGGAAATCCCCCGCTTTTCCGCCATCACGCCCGCACCCTGCTGTCCCCCACCGGAGGTTGAACGTGGTCCCCACGACCGCTCCGCGCTCAACGCCCTCGAGAGTAAGAAAAAGTAGAAGAAGTGTCAAAGCACCAACCCGATCGGTACTGCCTCGGTTTGAAACTGGCCCGCCGCGCCGCCCCGGAGCAACCCCTCGGCAAGCGCACCGTCTTGTACGACGGGGCGGTCCTCCCCATCATCGGCGCATGCAGGAATTCGCGGTGCGACCCGACCCGGACGATCCGCGCCTGACCCGGCGGGTCGGCGGAATCGACCAGGACGGCAGCGAGATCGAGACCTCCGTCGTCACCGAACGGCCACTGACCCTGTTCCTGAACGGGCGCGAGATCGTGACGATGATGACGATCGGCGACCACCCCGACTATCTCGCGGTCGGCTATCTGCTGAACCAGAACATGCTCGGCCCCGAGGATCGGATCGTCGGGATCGATTACGACGACGAGATCGACACGGTCGTCGTGCGCACCGAGCGCGAAACCGATTTCGAGGACAAGCTGAAAAAAAAGACGCTGACCTCGGGCTGCGCCCAGGGCACCGTGTTCGGCGATCTGATGGAGCGTTTCGACGAGGTGCGGCTCGATCCTGACGCGGTGCTGCGGACCTCGTGGCTTTACGCGCTGACGCGCAAGATCAACACCGCCCCGAGCCTTTATCTGGCGGCCGGCGCGATCCACGGCTGTGTGCTGTGCGAGCAGGATCGGCCGCTGCTGTATATGGAGGATGTCGGCCGGCACAACGCCGTCGACAAGATCGCCGGCTATATGCACCTGAAAGACGTCTCCGCGGCCGGGAAAATTTTCTACACGACCGGTCGGCTGACCTCGGAGATGGTCATCAAGACCGTGCAGATGGGGATTCCGATCCTGATCTCGCGCTCCGGTTTTACCGCCTGGGGGGTCGAGCTGGCGCGTCAAGCCGGACTGACCCTGGTTGGGCGCGCCAGGGGGCGGCGCTTTGCGGCGCTTTCCGGTATCGAACGGATCGTCTTTGACGGCGATCCGCGCGGCGTTGCCGACGAACCGGCCCGTCTGGCCCGCAAATCCAGCCTGTCGGAAGCGGAACAGGCAGCGCTCGATGAGGGCTGATTCGTGAATACGCCTTTTGCGAACACATTGGGGCTGCTGCTGGCCGGCGGGCTGTCGCGCCGGATGGGCGGCGGCGACAAGGCGTTGCGCCCGCTCGGCGGGCGGACCCTGCTCGATCATGTCATCGACCGCATCGGGCCGCAGGTGGCCGGGCTGGTCCTCAACGCCAACGGCGATCCCGGACGCTTCGCGCGGTTCGGGCTGCCCGTTGTCGCCGACAGCGTCCCCGATTTCGCCGGTCCGCTCGCCGGAATTCTCGCCGGGCTCGATTGGGCCGCGGCAAACCGGCCGGATTGCTCCGATATCGTCAGCGTGCCGACCGACGCGCCGTTCCTGCCGCGCGACCTCGTCGCCCGTCTGCTCCGGGAAAGGGAGGAAGCCGGCGCCGATCTCGCCTGCGCCGCGTCGGATGGAAGGCCGCATCCGGTTGTCGGGCTGTGGCCGGTGCGGCTGCGCGATTCGCTGCGCGAGGCGGTGGTCGCCGAGGGAATCCGCAAGGTTGATGTCTGGACCTCGCGCTACCGGCTGAAGATCGTGGATTTCCCGGAAGAGAGGCCCGGCCTCGATCCGTTCTTCAACGCCAACCGCCCCGGCGATCTCGACCGGGCGGCGGAGCTGCTGCGCTGCCCCGAATAGGCTTGGCAGGGGCAAGGCGGCCGCCGGTTTCAACCGGCGCAGCGATCGACCGCGCAGCGCTCAGCCATACCGTATTTACGAGCATTCGATGCATTAGTGATCATCTCTGATTGCCGCCTTGCGCGAACCGTGCGAATATTGCGCCATGCCGGTAACAGTCCCGTTGCGCATCGTCGAGCTGCTGACCGCCCGGCTCTGCCATGATCTGATAAGCCCGGTTGCGGCGATCGCCAATGGTGCCGAGCTGCTCGGCGAGGACGACCCCGATTTTGTCCGCGAAGCCGTCGTGCTGGTCGGCAGCAGCGCTCGAGAGGCCAATGCGCGGCTGCAATTCCTCCGTTTTGCTTACGGGTTTGGCGGCGGCGGGCTGGCCGGTCCGCCGCCGCACCTTCTTGCGGCGGGCTATTTTGCCGAATCGCCGGTCCATTGCGACTACGGCGAGGCGGCGCGCGCGCTGCCGCTGGAGCGGCAAAAACTCGCCTGCGCGATGCTGCTGGCAGCGCGCGAAGGGTTGACGCGCGGCGGCCAGCTGGTTGTCGCCATCGCTTCCGGCGGACCCGAGATCGCCGCGACCGGCAACATGGTGGCGCTGTCCGACGAAACGCGTGCCGCGCTGACAGGGGCGGCCGACCCGGCCGAGCTTACGACAAAAACCGTCACGGCCTGTTTTGCTGGACTGATCGCAGCTTCTCAGGGAAGGCGCCTTGTCATCAGCAATCGGCCCGACGGGTTCCGTCTTGGCGCGCCGCCCTTGTGACCGTCGTCAGGCCCGGCGCAGCTCGGGTTCCGCCTCGGGTGCGACCTCGGCGGGGTCGCGCAGGACGTAGCCGCGTCCCCATACCGTCTCGATATAGTGATCGCCGCCGGTCGCCTGCGCCAGCTTCTTGCGCAGTTTACAGATGAAGACGTCGATGATCTTCAGGTCCGGCTCGTCCATCCCGCCGTAGAGATGATTGAGGAACATCTCCTTTGTCAATGTCATGCCCTTGCGCAGGCTGAGCAGCTCCAGGATGCTGTATTCCTTGGCGGTCAGGTGCAGCGGCTTTTCGGCGGCGGTCACCGTGCGGCTGTCGAGATTGACGTTCAACTTGCCGGTGCGGATTTCCGACGCGGCATGTCCTTTCGAGCGGCGCACGATCGCCTGGATGCGGGCGAGCAGCTCGCGCCGGTCGAACGGCTTTGTCAGGAAGTCGTCAGCTCCAAACCCGAGGCCTTTCAGCTTGTGGTCGAGCTCGGCCAGACCGGAGAGGATCAGGATCGGCGTATGCACCCGCGCGGCGCGCAGCCGGCGGAGAACCTCATACCCGTCGATATCCGGCAGCATCAGATCGAGGATGATGATGTCGTAATCGTAGAGCTTACCGATTTCCAGCCCGTCCTCGCCGAGATCGGTCTTGTCGCAGACAAAGCCTGCCTTTTTCAGCATCAACGTGATGCCGGCGGCGGTCGCGGCGTCATCCTCAACCAGCAATATACGCATTGCCAAATCTCCCAAACGGCATCGAGGCCGCACCTGCCGATGCTTCCTTGTCAACCAGCAACGGCATGCGCGGTCAACGAAAGATTTCCATTGCGCATATTAACGCGAATCTGAAGAAAAGTTCACCCGTAAAATGCGAAACTTTCAACTTTTTTTACCCGGTCTCGCGAATCAGCGCACCCGCACGCTGTAGCGCCCGCCTCTCTCGAACCGGGAGCGGGGGCTAGGCGACCGTCGTCAGCCGGCCGGATTCCGCAATATGATCTTGTTGATCGCGGAGAAAGCGTGGGAGAAAGCAGAGAAACACAACCCGTGATTGGGTCAGCGCGAAGCCGATTCGCGGGTGCTGCCGCCTCCCGATGCATTTTTTGGAACCCGCCGCCGGCAGATGTACCCGGCTCGCGGCGGGACGGCGCCTCGAGCCTGATCGGCTCAGACCGCTTCGATCCGAGCCGATCAGGCTCTATGTCTTTAAATCGAAAGCAAGCTCCACGGGTCGGATGATCCCCTCTGACCCGATTTTTCTCTAGAGTGTGATCGGGTCTGGTTGAAACGGGATAGGGGTTCCCCGGCGCGGGGATCTCTGCGCAAGATGCTGGCTGGGGGGCGGAGGCCAGCACGCATGCCCAGACCCTATTCACAGGATTTGCGAG
>JBFWVT010000036.1:0-48342 GCA_050246595.1 Alphaproteobacteria bacterium | reverse complement strand
CCGCACCCGCTCCAGATATTCTTCCGGTGTCATGCCCGTCTCGCAATCGGCAACCAGCCGCGCGGCGCGGGAGGCGGATGGATCATCCGGCTCCCCTCGGCTCGAAGCACGTACCGGCAGCTTAGCATGTACCGTGCTGTCGTCGACGCAGGTCGTGCATTGGGCACGCCGTAAAGCGGGCGCGACGCTCGACATTCCCGAGGCGCGGGGTCCGCGTCATCGCACTATCGCCGATCCGGCCCGCATCACCTCGATTGGAATCCGCCGATGGGCAATTATCGCTCGCGATTAAGGGAGGTTGGTATGAGAGCGGGATCGACGCCGGGCATCGCGTAGCCCGGAAGCGGTCGCAGCGAGGGCTGCCGTCCACCACCGGTGGAACCGATGCCAACCGTCACCTGTTTTCGACGCAAGACTTTCGGCTGGTTTTGCCCGGTTCGGATAAAGCGGAGGATTGCATGGCTGAAACCACACGAAACCCCTCGGGAACCCCCACCCCGACCACCTCACCCCAGACCGCCGCGACACCGACGTCGCCGGGCGGCGCCCGTACTGGGACCACCCCCTCTTCAAGCACGGCCGCTTCGCCGGCGGCCGCAACGACGACAAGCTCGACGGCTTCTTCCCGGTCAAGCTCGACGACTGCGAACCAGGGGCAGCGGCCGCAGACGCAACAGCAGGAGCAGGCTCAGCGCTCGTCGGCTCAAGGTCAGCAGCGACAGCAGGGCCAGAGCCAGGGGCAGCAGTCCCAGGGGCAGCAGTCCCAGGGACAGCAGTCCCAGAACCAGCGGCCCCAAGGGCAGCAGTCCCAGGGACAGCAGAGCCAAGCCCAGCAGAGCCAAGCCCAGCAGAGCCAGGGCCAGCAGAGCCAGGGCCAGCGGCAGGACGGGCAAGACGAACGCGAACACCATGTCGAGCTTACCGGCGATGCGATGAGCGACGCAAAAAAGGTCGGCTCGGAGCTGGTCGGCGCGGCGCGCGACAGCGCGGTCTCCCTGCTCGACGCCCAGCGCGCTCGCGCCGCCGATCAGATCGTCGCGATCGGCGATGCTCTGCGGCGTTCGGCGGAGCCGTTCGAATCGACCGGGGCCGGTTCGCTGACGCAGTATGTGAACCAGGCCGCCGATCAGATCTGCGGGTTTGCGGATACGGTTCGCGACCGCTCGTGGAGCGAGCTGAGCGGCGATCTGGAAAGCTTTGCCCGGCGCTACCCGACGACATTCATGCTCTCGGCGATCGGGATCGGTTTTATCGCCGGCCGCTTCATGCTGTCGTCGTCCTCCCGGACGCACGCCGCCGCCGGCGGTTCGGGCTATTCCGGCGCCCATGCCTCCGGCATGCGGCGCGATGTTGGCGGCGCCAACCGTCCCGTCCCGTCCGGAGTGCGGGCCGAGTACGGCAGCGGCGGCATTCGGGAGTAGCGGCGATGGCGGTTGACCCGGATGCGCCGGAAGTAATCGAACCGCACGCAAAAGCCGAGCGCTCGCTCTCCACGCTGCTCTCCGATCTGGCCAGCGAAACCGTCGAGCTGTTCCGCCAGGAGCTGGCGCTGTTCAAGGCCGAGATGCAGCAGAAGCTGAGCAAGGCCGGGATCGGTGCGGCGGCTCTCGCGGTGGCGGCGCTGATCGGGTTCAGCGCCTGGTTGTTCCTGCTGCTCGCCGCGGTATTCGCGCTCGATCTGATCGTGCCGTTATGGGCGGCGGCGCTGATCGTCGGCGTGGTCGTGCTCGCCATTGCCGGCGCGCTCGCCCTGTACGGCAGGAGCCGGCTCCGCGCCGATGCCCTGACGCCGGAGCGGACAATGCGATCGCTGCGCGAGGACCAGGCTTGGATCAAAGAGCGGTTCCGATGACCGAGGCCTGACGATTGCCGGGTCTTGCGGTGGCATCCGACAGGCCCGGAGCGGGAGTTGAATTCGCAGACAACCGTCGACGCGCTCGCCACGCCAGCGCCGGGCGCGCCATCTCGTTGGGAAGGGATTTGAGATGTCCATCATATCGAACGCGAACGATTCGCTGCAGCGCAGCCTTGATGCGATCCGCGCCAACCCGATACCGATTGCCCTGATCGGGCTCGGAACGGCATGGCTGATCGCGAACAACACCGGAATGACCGACCGCGTCGCTGACAAGGCGAGCGACATGGGACGCCGCGTCACCGACACGGCAAGCGATGTCAGCCGCCGCGCCGGCGAGCTGGCCAGCGGGGCCGCCCAGAAGGTCGGTCTCGCAAGTTCCGGCGACCGCGCGCTCGGGCATACCGGGCACCCGATGGTCGACCGGGACGGCGACCATAGCGAAGGCTGGGTTCATCACATGAGCGATCAGGCCTCGGGCGCGCTTCGGTCGGCGCGCGACTCGAGCAGCGCCCTGCTGAACCGGGTCGGGAGCTATGCCGGAGCCGGCGGGATATCCGAGACGTTCGAGCGCAACCCGCTGATCCTGGGCGCGATCGGCGTCATGACCGGCGCGCTGATCGCGGCGCTGATCCCGTTGTCGGAAGTCGAAAACGAGCTGCTCGGCGAGACCCGCGACGAGCTGTGGCACAGGGCCGAGGATCTCGGCGAGGAGGCGGTCCAGCGCGTGCGCGAGGCGGCGACCGAGGCGGCGACGCGCGCCGTCGATGCCGCCACCGGCGCGGCTGTCGAGACCGTCAGGCAGCTGGGCGAAAAATCGTCCTAAGAGCCTGGCCCAAAATGGATGCCGCAGTTTCAATAGCCTGTCGTATAGGCCGAGGCCTCCCAAACCACATCGCATCCCCGGCGAAAGCCGGGGTCCACCGATCAGCTGTTCGGAAAGCAGAAAAGTGGGTCTCGGCTTTCTCCACGGATCAAGTCCATGGGCTGAAGGCTTACGGGATTGCGGTTGGAGAATACCCGCCGCCGTCGGGGCAAGGTTGCAAATTGCTGATTGATTGAATTCATTTCGGGTCAGGCTCTAATACCAAAGGCCCGAAACCTTGACCGATACCCCCACCCTGACCCTCCCCCGTGATCCCCGGATCAAGTCCCGGGAGGGGAGGGGACGTGGCGGCGGAAGGTTGGACTCACGGGCGAGGGGTATAAGGGACAAGGGCCGACCGCGCGGGGAAAACTTGGCAGCTGACCCGGTAGAAGGCTGGAACTCGCTTTGAGGTTGATTTATCCTGACCCTGCCCTCCCGGCCTGCCCATGCGCGACGAACGGCGCAACGGACGGGCCGGGAGGATCGCGTTCCGGCGGGTACAGGTTCGGGAGCACGGTATGAGATTGTTCAGGCTCGGCGCCGCTATCGGGTTGTGCGCCGCGGTTGCGTTGTCGGGGGCTCCCCTCACACCTGCATCCGCGCAAGTACCTGTGCCTCCCCCTCCGGAAGCCGCCGAAATCGGGGCGTGTCTTTGCTTGCAGCGAGCGGTCGATGCCCTTCGTGCCGCGATGACCGATCGGGAGCGCGCCTACGAGGCGAGCCGGCAGGAGATCGCAAGTCTCGACGAGCAACTGCGCAACGCCCGTATGAGTCTCAATGTAGACAACCCGAACGCGGTCGCGCAATTCCGCCAGTTGCTGAACCGGCGCGACGACGTCTATAGCCGTTCGAGCGGCAGCCTCTTCAATCAGTATCAGAGCGCGGTCGCGCTCTATAACGGACGCGTGAACGAATACAACGCCCGCTGCGCCAACCGGCCCTGGAACCCGGTGCTGCTGAACCAGGTGCAGGCGACCCTCGTCTGCCCGCCCGGCCCCTAACCGGCCGCTCCCCGGTCGGGTCTGACCCGGCCGCGATAGAGCTGCTCGGGCGGGATTTCCGGCTCGGCGATCGTCGTCCATCCCGCCTCGCCCTGCTTGGCGTCGCCACCATTCCAGGCGCGGTAGAAGCAGCTCCGCCGCCCGGTATGGCACGCCACGCCGGTCTGATCGACCAGCAGCAGCACGGTGTCGCCGTCGCAATCCAGCCGCATCTCGCGCAAGCGCTGTACCTGGCCCGAACTCTCCCCCTTGCGCCACAAGGCCCGGCGCGAGCGCGACCAATAGCACACCCGGCCTTCGGCGAGCGTCAGGCGGACCGAATCGCGGTTCATCCACGCCATCATCAGCACTTCGCCGGTATCGAATTGCTGCGCGACTGCCGCGACCAGCCCGTCGGGTCCGAACCTGATCTGCGCGAGCGCCCCCTCGATTGTGTCGGTATCGATCGTATCCGTCACGGCTCCTCCTGAGCAGACAATCCCTATGTTCTGCTGCTTGTCAGCAACAATCGCGACGCCTACCCTGCCGCCTCGATGACAGGCCCCCGGTCACAGCGATGGCGCGCCGAACCCGCGTGCCGTCACGGCGGCAGCGAATGGGAAGAATTTGGCCGATCTTATTCTTGAGACGCGCGGTCTGACAAAGGAGTTCCGCGGCTTTACCGCGGTTCAGGGTGTCGATCTGCGGGTGCGGCGCGGCACGATCCATGCGCTGATCGGCCCGAACGGCGCCGGCAAGACGACCGTGTTCAATCTGCTGACCAAGTTTCTCGAACCGACTTCCGGACAGATCTATTACCAAGGGCGCGACATCACCTCGGCGCGGCCGGCCGATGTCGCGCGGCGGGGCCTTGTGCGCTCGTTCCAGATCTCGGCCGTGTTCCCGCATCTGAGTGTGCGCGAGAATGTGCGGGTCGCATTGCAACGGCCGCTCGGTAATTCCTTCCACTTCTGGCGCTCCGAGCGCGTGCTCGACCGCCTCAACGATCGGGCCGATGCGCTGCTCGACGCGGTCGGGCTGCGCGGGTTTGCCGGGCATACTGCGGCGGCGCTGCCCTATGGCCGCAAGCGCGCGCTCGAAATCGCGACGACCCTGGCGCTCGACCCCGAGATGATGCTGCTCGACGAGCCGATGTCCGGTCTCGGTCACGAGGATATCGGACGCATTTCCGGGCTGATCCGGCAAGTGGCGCGGGACCGCACCGTGCTGATGGTCGAGCACAATCTGTCGGTCGTCGCCGATCTGTCCGACACGATCACGGTGCTGACCCGCGGCAGCGTGCTGGCCGAGGGCGATTACGCCGCGGTCTCTGGCAACCCCGAGGTGGTCGAAGCCTACATGGGGACCGGACTGGGGACCGGACATGCCTGAAGCGCCGGTCCTCACGCGGGGCGCCAACGACCTGCTGCGCGTGCGCGATTTGCAGGCCTGGTACGGCGAATCGCACATCCTGCACGGGGTCGAGTTCAGCATTGGCGAGGGCGAGCTGGTCACACTGCTCGGGCGTAACGGCGCCGGCAAAACGACCACCTTGCGCGCGATCATGGGCATCGTTCCGCGCCGCACCGGGTCGGTGATCCATCGCGGCGCCGAGCTGATCGGTCTGCCGTCAAACCGCATCGCGCGGCTCGGCATCGCCTATTGTCCCGAGGAACGCGGCATCTTCGCCAGTCTCGATGTCGAGGAGAATTTGATGCTGCCGCCGGTCGTCCGCCCGGGCGGGATGAGCGTCGAGGAAATCTACGAGATTTTCCCCAATCTGCGCGAGCGGCGGCGCAGCCAGGGTACGAAACTGTCCGGCGGCGAACAGCAGATGCTGGCAATCGGCCGCATCCTGCGCACCGGCGCGAATTTGCTGCTGCTCGACGAGCCAACCGAAGGGCTGGCCCCCGTCATCGTGCAGCAGATCGGCCGCGTCATCGAAACGCTGAAGGCCAAGGGGTTTACGATCCTGTTGGTCGAGCAGAATTTTCGCTTTGCCTCGACGGTCGCCGACCGGCATTACATCGTCGAGCACGGTCGGGTCGTCGATATGATCCGCAACACGGAACTGGCGCGGAACCTCGACAAGGTTCACGAGTATCTCGGGGTCTGAGAAACAAGGAGAACACGGATGAAACGGACAGCGGTCGCGAGTTTTGCCGCGGCCCTGATGATGTCGGCGGCGGCGCAGGCCCAGATATCGGGCGATGTCGTCAGGATCGGCGTCATGAACGACATGTCGGGCCTCTACGCCGATATCGGCGGCCAGGGATCGGTCGAGGCGGCGCGCCTGGCGGTCGCCGATTTTGGCGGCACGCTCGATGGCAAGAAGATCGAGATCGTCAGCGCCGACCATCAGAACAAACCCGATATCGGCAGCGGCATTGCGCGCAAATGGTACGATGAGGACGGGGTCGATGTGATCGTCGATGTGCCGACCTCCAGTGTGGCGTTGGCGGTGCAGGAAGTCGCCCGCGGCAAGCAGAAGGCGTTTCTGATTTCCGGAGCGGCCTCCTCCGATCTGACCGGCAAATCGTGCAGCCCGACCTCGGTCCACTGGACCTACGACACGGTCGCGCTCGCCAACGGCACCGGCAGCGCGGTCGTCAAGGCCGGCGGCGACACCTGGTTTTTTCTGACCTCCGATTACGCTTTTGGGCATGCGCTGGAGCGCGACACCGCGACGATCGTCAAGGAGAATGGCGGCAAGGTTCTGGGTCAGGTGCGGCACCCGCTGAACACGTCGGATTTTTCGTCCTACCTGCTACAGGCGCAGGCCTCCGGCGCCAAGGTCATCGGTCTCGCCAATGCCGGCGGCGACACGATCAATTCGATCAAGCAGGCGGCCGAGTTCGGCATCGTCCAGGGCGGTCAGAAGCTCGCCGGGCTGCTGGTGTTCATCAGCGATGTCCACAGTCTCGGCCTCAAGACCGCCAACGGTCTGCAACTGACCGAGGCCTTCTACTGGGACCAGAACGACGAGACCCGCGCCTTTTCGAAGCGGTTTCAGGAGAAGATGAACCGGCCGCCGACAATGGTTCACGCCGGCGTATACGGCGCGGTCATGCATTATCTGAACGCCGTCAAGGCCACCGGCACCGACGACGCGACCAAGGTCGTCCCGAAAATGAAGGCGACCCCGGTCAACGATTTCATGACCAAGAACGGCAAGATCCGCGAGGACGGCCGTCTGGTCCGCGACATGTATCTGTTCGAGGTCAAGAAGCCCGAGGAATCCAAGGGTCCCTGGGACTATTACAAGCAGGTCGGGACGATCCCCGGCGAGGTCGCGTACAAACGGCCGGGCGGCAACGAATGCCCGCTGGTCAAGGGATGAGCATGCATAGCCGGCGCGTGATCTGCGCCCGATAGGATAAGGCAGATGTTCGACTGGCTCGGCATCCCGTTCCCGCCGGCACCGCTGTTCTTCGCGCAGTTGCTGGTCGGGCTGATCAACGGCGCATTCTACGCGATGCTGAGCCTCGGCCTCGCGGTGATTTTCGGCCTGTTGAACATCATCAATTTCGCGCACGGCGCGCAGTACATGCTCGGCGCGTTCTGCGCTTGGTTTCTGCTGACATGGTTCGGCATCGGGTACTGGCCGGCGCTGATTATCGCGCCGATCGTCGTCGGAATTACCGGGATCATTATCGAGCGGGTGTTTCTGCGCCGGCTCGCCGGGCTCGATCACCTTTACGGTCTGCTGCTGACTTTCGGGCTGGCGCTGATCATCGAGGGCGGGTTCCGGCAGGCCTACGGCTCGTCGGGTCAGCCCTATACCATCCCGCCCGAATTGATGGGGGCGCAGAATATCGGCTTTATGTTCCTGCCGTATTACCGCGCCTGGGTCATCATCGCCTCGCTGGCGGTCTGTTTCGCGACATGGTACGTCATCGAGCGCACCCGCCTCGGCGCCTATCTGCGGGCCGCAACCGAGAACCCGGTGCTGGTGCAGGCTTTCGGGATCAACGTGCCGCGCCTGGTGACCTTGACCTATGGCGGCGGCGTCGCACTGGCGGCGCTGGCCGGGGTGATGGCGGCGCCGATCTATCAGGTCAGCCCGCTGATGGGCACCAACATCATCATTGTCGTGTTCGCGGTCGTCGTGATCGGCGGCATGGGGTCGATCCTCGGCGCGATCGTCAGCGGCTTCGGTCTCGGCCTCGTCGAGGGTCTGACCAAGGTGTTTTATCCGGAAGCGTCCAACACGATCATCTTCGTCATCATGGCGATCGTACTTCTGATAAAGCCGGCCGGTCTGTTCGGGCGCACGGCGTGAAGGACGACGTCAACAAATCCCTCTCCCGCATTGCGGGAGAGGGTGGCGAGCAAAGCCGAGCCGGGTGAGGGTATTCGAGGCGTGACTTGGCTGTTAAAATTTCAGACTCGTCATCATGGCGAAGCAACTCGCCCGTCAACTTCGAAGCGCGTCGACCGAGGCCGAAGCCCGCCTGTGGTTCGCGCTTCGAGACCGACGCCTTGCGGGATACAAATTCCGCCGTCAGTACCCGATCAACGGGTTTATTGTCGATTTCGCGTGTACCAGGTACAAGCTGATCGTCGAGGCAGACGGTGGGCAGCACAGCGAAAGCCTAGCGGACATGCACCGTACCGCCGCGCTGGAGGGACAAGGCTGGAAAATTCTCCGGTTTTGGAACAACGACATCCTCTCCAACACGGAAGGCGTTATCGAGACAATCCTGAGGGCATTGCGCGCCAAATAAACCCTCACCCACCCAGCCCTCCGGGCTGGGTCCCCCCTCTCCCGCAGTGCGGGAGAGGGCTTCTTGAGGCGTGACATGAGACTGCCGATCGCAACAGGAAACGGCGCCGCGTCGTTCTGGGCCTGGACCGCTGCGCTGGTGGCGCTCGCTGTGATCGCGCCGTTTTTTTTCTATCCGATCTTCCTGATGAACGCGCTGTGCATGGCGCTGTTCGCCTGCGCGTTCAACCTGCTGATCGGCTATGTCGGCCTGTTGTCGTTCGGTCATGCGGCCTTCATGGGGATGGGTTCGTACCTTGCCGCGCACGCGGCAAAGGAGTGGGGACTCCCGCCGGAACTGGCAATCCTGACCGGCGTCGCGGTCGCCGCTTTGCTCGGACTGGTGTTCGGCTATCTCGCGATCCGCCGGCAAGGCATCTATTTCGCGATGATCACGCTGGCCTTCGCGCAGATGGTGTATTTCTTCTGTCTGCAGGCGCCGTTCACCGGCGGCGAGGACGGGCTGCGCGCCGTGCCGCGCGGCCATCTGTTCGGCCTTATAGACCTTTCCCACACGCTGACGATGTACTACTTCGTCCTGGCGGTGTTTCTGCTTGGGTTCGGGTTGATCGTCCGGACGATTTATTCGCCGTTCGGCCAGGTATTAAAGGCGATCCGCGAGAGCGAGCCGCGCGCGACTTCGCTCGGCTATCACGCCGACCGCTACAAGCTGATGGCCTTTGTTCTGTCGGCGGCGCTGTCCGGTCTCGCCGGCGGGACAAAGGCGATCGTCTTCCAGTTCGCGTCGCTGACCGACGTGTTCTGGACGATGTCCGGTCTCGTCGTGCTGATGACGCTGATCGGCGGGATCGGCACAATCCTCGGTCCGGTGGTCGGCGCCTTTGTCATCGTCACGATGGAGACCTATCTCGCCCAGGCCGGGTCCTGGGTGACGGTCATCCAGGGCATCATCTTTGTGGTCTGCGTGCTGACCTTCCGCCAGGGGATCGTCGGCCTGATCGCGCCGTATTTTGTCGGGCGGCCCGTAACAATCGAGCCGACGCCGGAACAGGTCTCGCCGGTCGAGCCGGGGGCGGCGGCTGGAGGACAGGTGAGCGAAGGCCGGACCGGGGCCTGACCGGCGCAGAGCCGTCGGATCGCATCGACGCAAACAATCCGAGGAAAAGAGCGCTCGACGCGGCTCTTGAGGCGTCGCCGCGTCGCCGGCCGCCGATAGGATTTACCCGGCTGCGCCGGTCTTCTGAACCTCCGGCGAAAGAGCGCGTCGCGCCGCCTCGGGTTCGCGCTCGATGATCCGCAACAGCGCCAGCACCGGACCGCGCGGCGCGTGCCGTCGCTGCTCCCAATCGCGCAGCGCTGCCAGATTCAGACTGAAGGCGCGGGCGAATTCCGGTTGCGACATGCCAAGTTTCGCGCGGATCGCCTGCACGTCGATCGGCTCCATGAGCCTGATCTTCGGATCATCGAGGGACCAGTCGGACACGTCGGGCGCGACATCGGGGTCTTCGGCAATCTGGCGATCGATCTCCTCATCGGTCAGCGCCTCCAGCGCTGCCCAATCCGGTTCGTGCCTGGTTGGCGGCATTATGGGCGGCTTTGGCTTCCCGGTAGACATCGCGTTCCTTCCTTTTGGCTCGGCGAAGCGATATCGGCCGTACCGCCTTACCGCGCCGCGTATAGGCGCAGACGTATTCAACGCCGCCAATCTCGCCGAGGGCAACAATCCTTATCCCTCCGTAGTCCCGCCGATCGTCTTCCCTTTCGACGACATAACCGCTCAGCAGCGTCTCGGCCGCGGCGAGAGAAATGCCGCGCAATGCGATGTTGCGGGCGTCCTTCTGCGGGTCGAACTCGATCGGCATGCGTCGCGATCATTCGGCGTTGCCGTATCGATGGCTTGCCGGGCCTGCGGCCTCAGCGAGCCGGCGCCGGAACGGCAGCCTCGCCGCGCAACGCGCCCGCGCCCGTCATTTCGCTCGCCGCCGCGCCGGTATGCAGATGGCAAGCCGCGACGTGACCCGGCGCGATCTCGATCAGCTTCGGCTCCTGGCGCGGGCAAATTTCCATGACAAACGGACAGCGCGTGTGAAAGCGGCAGCCCGAGGGCGGGTTGAGCGGCGACGGCACCTCGCCGCTCAGCACGATCTCCTCCTCGCGCTCGTCCGGGCGCGGCGGCAGCACGGCCGAGAACAGCGCCTTTGTATAGGGGTGCGCGACATTCTCGAACAGCCGCTCGGTCGGCCCGTACTCGACGATTTTTCCCAGATACATGACGGCCGTGTAATCGGCCATGTGGCGCACCGTGGCGAGATCGTGCGCCACCAGCAGATAGGCGACATTGGTCTGCGCCTGGATGTCCTTGAGCAGGTTCATCATCTGGGCGCGGATCGACACGTCGAGCGCCGAAATCGGTTCGTCGAGCACGATCAGCTGCGGCTCCGAGGCCAATGCCGCGGCGAGCGCGATGCGCTGGCGCTGCCCGCCGCTGAATTCGTGCGGGTATTGCGAGGCCTGCTCGGGCCGCAACCCGACCTGCCGCAGCAGTTCCGCCACCCGCTCGTCGATCATCGCGCGGTCGCCCCAGCGCGTCACAATCAGCGACTCGGCGATGGTGCGGCCGACCGTCATTCTCGGGTTCAGCGACGACCACGGGTCCTGGAATACGGCCTGCACCCTGGCCCGGTAACGCCGCAACGCGTCGCCCGTCAGACCGTGGATCGGCTCGCCGTCCAGCAGGATGCGGCCGTCGGTCGGCTCTTCGAGATTGAGGATCAGTTTCGATGTCGTCGTCTTGCCGCAACCGGACTCGCCGACCAGCCCCAGCGTCTCGCCGGCATTCAGCGTAAACGAGACATCGTCGACCGCCTTGACGTTGCCGAGCGTCTTGGCGAGCAGGATGCCCTTGGTGAACGGGTAGTATTTCCGCAGCCGCTCGACGCGCAGCAGCTTCTCGCCCTGCGTTCCGGAATTCATCGCGCCGCCAGCCTCCAGCAATCGGCCGTATGCCCGGCATCGACATCGAAGGAGCCGGGATAGGTTTCGAGGCAGCGCTGCTCGGCATAGGGACAACGATCGGCAAAGCGGCAGCCGACCGGCAGGTTCATCAGCGACGGCGGCTGTCCCTCGATCGTATACAGGCGTTTGGCGCCGCCGGTCATCTTCGGGACCGACGCGATCAGCGCCTGCGTGTACGGATGCGACGGGTTGTCGAACACCTCGGCGACGGGACCGCATTCGACGATGCGGCCGGCATACATCACCGCGACCCGGTCGCACATCCTGGCCACCACGCCGAAATCGTGCGTGATGAACAGGATCGCCATCCCGGTTTCCTGTTGCAGGCGCTTTAGCAGTTTCAGGTATTGCAACTGGATCGTGACATCGAGCGCGGTGGTCGGCTCGTCGGCGATCAACACCTCGGGACGGCCGCTCATCGCGATCGCACCGACGACGCGCTGCTTCATGCCGCCGCTCATCTGGTGCGGAAACTGGCCAATGCGCTGCTCCGGCGCGGAGATCTCGACATGGCGCAGCGCCTCGATCGCCGCCTTTGTAATCTCGGTCTTGCCGCGCCCGCCAAGGCGGCGCGCGAGCGCCTCGCGCAGCTGATCGCCGATCGAGAACACCGGGTTGAGCGAAGTCTGCGGGTCTTGCAGGATCATCGAGATCTTGCTGCCGCGGATTTCGCGCATTTCTCCGGGGGTCCGCCGCAGGATGTCGTCGCCGTTCAGCAACACTTGGCCGCTGACGGTTCTGGCGCCGCCTTTCGGCAACAGACGCATCACCGACAGCGCGGTCAGGCTCTTGCCGCAGCCGGACTCGCCGACCAGACCCAGCACCTCGCCGCGCCGCAGCGAAAAGCTGACCCCGTCCACCGCCTTCACAATGCCGCGACGCAGAAAGAAATACGTCTTCAGGTCGCGGACTTCGAGGACGGTGTCGGCTTGGGCTTTGATCGCTTGGGGCCGCTTCGCGACGGGAACATAGGCGGAAGTTTGCAGATCGGTCATAGCTGGCGCAGCCTCGGATCGAGCCGGTCGCGCAGCCAGTCGCCGAACACGTTGACCGAGAGAACCAGCAGCGTAATGGCGATGCCGGGGATCAGCGACACCCACCAGGCATCATAGATGCGCCCGCGACCCTCCGAGATCATCAGCCCCCAGGTCGGTGTCGGCGGCGGGATGCCGGCGCCGAGAAAGCTCAGCGACGCCTCGGCGATAATGACGACGCCGATGTTCAACGTGACCAGCACCATAAACGTGTTCAGCACGTTTGGCAGGATGTGCGTCAGCATGATCCGCGACGACGAACAGCCGCGCACCTTGGCCAGCGCGACAAAATCGCGCTGTTTCAAGGCCAGCACCTCGCCGCGGATCACGCGCGCAAAGCTCGCCCACAGCAGGAGGCTGATCGCGAGCACCAGCGTGCCGAGCCCCTGCCCCATCGTCACCGCCAGCAGCAGTGCGAACAGGATGGCCGGAAAGGTAAAAGCGGCATCGACCAGCCGCATCAGCGCGTTGTCGACGACACCGCCGAAATACCCGGCGACGATCCCGATCGTGAGGCCAATGCCGCCGCCGGCGACCAGCGCCAGCGCCGCGACCATCAGACTGACCTGAGCGCCGTAGATCAGCCGGCTCAGGATGTCGCGGCCAAAGGCGTCGGTGCCGAGGATGTACTGCATGCTGCCGCCTTCGACCCAGAAGGGCGGGATCAGCTTGTCGCGCAGGGTCTGCTCGATCGGCGAATACGGCGCGAGCAGCGGCGCGAACAGGGCCATGATCAGCATGATCGAGATGATCAGGATCGGGATGATCGGCAGCCCGCGGCGCCGGCGGCCGCGGAAGAACGTGACGATGCCCGGGACGGAGGGGACCAGCCACCAGGACCGGACACCGGCAACCGGATCAGGAGAGGCGGATTCGCGGATCGACATAGGCGTATAGAATATCGACGAGCAGGTTGATGGACAGGATCAGGATCGCATCCAGGATGATCACCGCCTGCAACAGCGGAAAATCGCGGAAGATGACGGCTTCGTAGGTCAGTCGGCCGACCCCCGGCCACGCAAACACGGTCTCGGTGACGATCGCGCCGGTCACCAGATTGCCGACAAACACGCCCCACAAGGTCAGAACCGGGATCAGCGCATTGCGCAGGCAATGCTTCCAGATCACGGTCCCTTCGCTCAACCCCTTGATGCGGGCGAGTTTGACAAACTCGCTCTCCATCACTTCGAGCATGCTGGAGCGCACGAGGCGCATAAAACCGGCGACCAGAAACGCGCCGAGCGTGATCACCGGCAGGACGAAATGCTCGGGACCGCCCATCCGTCCCGATGGAAGCCAGCCCAGCTCGACGCTGAAGATGAAGATCAACAGGATGCCGAGCCAGAAACTCGGCATCGCGATGCCGAGCACGGCGACCGTCCCGGCGGCCCGGTCGAGCAGGTTGCCGCGGTTCAGCGCCGCAATCACGCCGAGCGGGATGCCGAACGCCATTCCCAGGAGCAGCGCCCAGGGGACGATGACCAACGTATTCGGCAGGCGGTCGAAAAACGCCTCGACCGCCGGCTGGCGCATGCGGATCGACATGCCGAGATCGCCTTGCAGCGCGTTTTTCACAAAAATGAAAAACTGCTCGTACAGCGGTCCGTCGAGCCCGAGCGCCTTGATCATCGCCAGGCGATCCTCGGCGGTCGCGTCCTCCGGCAGCATCAAGTCTGCGGGATTGCCGGTCAGACGCCCGAGAAAAAAGACGACTGTCGCCACCAGACACAGCAGCACGACGCCTTGCAGCAGACGATAGACGATATAGCGTTTCATTACCGTACTTTGCGCGACACCGCAGTCCCGGTAAAAGCCGGGACCCACGGTTCAGCCGCTCCGCCGCCGGACGGGTGGATCCCGGCTTTCGCCGGGATTGCGGCTTTATCCGGCACGACCGCTCCTGTTATTCACAAGCTGAAACCCAGCCTACTTCTTCCACGCCTGCTGGTCGGGCCGGGGGATGCGCTCGAACACATCGCCAAGCTCATGCCGGCCGGGAATCCCGGCGAACTGGCCGACCTGCTTGGTATTCACGGCGTAGTAGCCCATCCCTTCGATAAGCGGCACGGCGATCCAGGTGTCGGCCGCCAGTTTGACCATCCTGTCGGTCAATTCGGTGCGCTTCTCGGCGTCGCGTTCCGCCAGCAGCTCGTCGTAAAGCTTTGTGAACTCCTGGCACGCCGCGCCGCAGTTCTTCTCGTTGCCCAACAGGTGGTGCTGGCTGGTCGGAGCGAAGGCGCCCTGGTAGCGCCACGCCATGTCCGGCCGTCCGGCCGTCCGGTACATCGAGACACTGCCCGCCAGCTCGTCCTGTTCGCCGCGGATCAGCGGCGCGAACGAACCCCATTCGTAGTTCTTGATGTCCACTTTGATGCCGACCTTGTTCCACATATCGGCGATCGCCGTGCCGATATCGGTCATGAACGGCGTGCCCGGCAGCGCGGTGTTGGCGAATTTCAAGGTGAAGCCGTTCGGATAGCCGGCCTCGGCGAGAAGCTTTTTCGCCCGCTCGGGATCGTAACGATAGGCCTCGTCGGCCCATTTCCGCCACTTCTCGTCGTTGAAGTACTCGGTGTACCCGAACGAGGCGAACGGATACGGCATGCTCGCCTTGCCGTTCATGATGTGGTCGATGATCTGCTTGCGGTCGATCGCCAGCGACAACGCCTCGCGTACCTTCGGGTTGCCGACCGGGTTATCCTTCTGGTCGGGACGATTCGTCCCCCAGAACTGGAATATCGCCTGCATCGTGCCGGGGATCGAAACGATTTCAAGCCCGGCGCGCTGCGCGCCGCGCATCGATTCCGGCCCCATCGACGCGATCCCGGCCTCGCCGGTGCGCACCATCGAAATCCGGGTGCTTTCCTCAGGGACCAGCAGGATGTGCAGGTTCTTGTAATGCGGCGTGCCGCGCCAGTGCGGATAATCGACCGCCTCGAACTCGATGCGGTCGCCCGGCACGCTGCGGACAAATTTCCACGGGCCGCTGCCGATCGGCTTGTTGCGGAACCCTTCGTCGCCGACCTTTTCGATGTATTTCTTCGGCATGATCGTGCCTTCGGGCGCCACCGCCCGGCTCAGCATCGGCGGCAGCCCGATCTGCGGTCCGTCCGTGTGGATCTTGACGGTCAGATCATCGACGACCTCGATATTCTTGATGATCCGCTTCAGCGTCGCCTTCGCCGACGAGAGCGATTCCGGGCTCATATGGCGTTCGAGGCTGAACTTGACGTCCTCGGCGGTCAGCGGATCGCCGTTGTGAAACTTTTGTCCGGGGCGCAGACGGAACGTCCAGGTCAGCCCGTCCTCGGACAATTCCCATTTCTCGGCGACACCCGGCCCGACACCGCCCTTTGTAAGGTCGAACCCAACCAACGAATCGTACATCGCGGCCTGATAGACCGCGTTGCCCGGCCGGCCTTCAAGGATCGGGTCCAAGGTCTGCGCGGCGAGCGAGTCGACGGCGAAGACCAGCGTCCCTTTCTGCGTCGGCTTCGCCGCTTGTCTGTCCTGCGCCACGGCCGGATGCCACATCGAGGCCGCGAGCAATGCCGCACCCGCCCAAATATTGAACGATCTCCGACTTGGCATGAACCGCCTCCCGAACGTGTTGATTTGCCGCCGAACGCGCCATGCGCGGCGCGCGGAATCGGAACCTGCCCGGAACGTCATGGCGGCGTCAAGATAGGTATTGGAGGCGGGTTGCCACACCTCATTGGATAGAAACCGCGACAGGCCAGCCTTGCTCAGAGGCTCATCCGTGCAGGTTTCGAGCAGGTGATGGGCCTCCCCGGATTCCGCTGCGGCGGATTGCTCCCAATGCTACTCGTTTTCATTGAACGGGGTCGATCGCCCAAAGGCGCAATGCAGCACATATCCGGAATACCCGTAAGCCGATGAAAGCGTGTGCTCCGCAGGATCTTGAATATTATCATTTTGTACGAGATGCGCGCATTCGTGGATGGCGATCTCGGTCTGCTTCAAAGGACCTATTTTATTGCCGTTGTGCGATAAGTATCCCGAATTGAAATAAATGCCATCCGGCCACTGCGGAGAAGCTGGCGGCTCCTTGGAGTGTCGAGCGCGTGATAGAGTGAATGCGTAGGCTTCAGGGTACAAGGATGCCGGAGGATCACGGAACCAAGTTCCCGCCTGCTGTAAAAAGTTAGCCATTCCGCCAAGAACCCTGTCGACAACTGAAAAGTAAGTATCAAGATCGTTAACCTCGCCGCCCAACGGATTGAACAGGGGAAATTTCGGCATTCCAAAATAACTCCATAGAGCATCGAATTCTTGAAGAATAAAGGGTGGGATCGGCAGGCTTGGGGTGCGATGAAAACCTGTCAATTGGGCTAATACGGCCCGCGCTCTTGCGACCGCCATGACCCCGCGCGGCGCGCGGGTTATCGCGACCTGAGCGGGAGAAGACCCGCTCGCGGCGGTTGGCGCCCTCACTTGTTGCGGAGTGAAGGCCAACGCTGCGGTAGAGGTTACGCGCCGCTCTGTTCCGCGGTCAGCGCCACTACCGCAATAGAATTGCCTGCATTGGGCATATTTCTGCTTCTTGAGAAGTTCTTCGTCCAGCGCTGCGACAGTCATTTTGCCGACGATGTTGTCGGGCTTGGATTGATATCCGCGATTTATGATATTGCGCCTGGCCTTAAACGATAATACCGCGTCAGCCGTGGAACGTCCATAGCGTTTTGCCTGAAGCTCATCGGAGTGAATTTTTAATCCGTCTATGATAAACAGCGCTATCTGGACCTTACCGACGCACGCTCCCACGGTGCCTTCGACTAAATGGCTGTCATCTCGAACGAGACATGATGCCAATCGCGGATCGTCCCTCAGTAGCTCGGACCGAAGTGGCATCCAGGTCACTCCCAAATATCACGGACGTCTAAGCCGTATAGACGGATTTCCCCAACTCCAGGATGCCGGCTCGCCTCGGCGGGGTGTAAATTTAGTGCCGCCGACCAAACCCTTTAATCCTGCACTTGGAGTGCGCGAAATCTGACCAGATGGTACCCGATGCGTCAAGATGCCGGTCGGAAACGGTTTTCGAAAGGGGTCATTGAAAGGCGGCAGAACCGGTCTCAGGTCGGACGGGGCGCGGCAGCAGGCCTCATTCGCCCGACGCTATCGCTCTGCGGGTTGCCTTGAGCGCATCCGTTCACGCCAAAATCGCATCGGAAAATCGCGGCGAGCTGGTAAGCTTGGCGCAAAGCCCCCGACCCGCACCCACCGCAGGTCGCCTGCCACCCCGGAGACGGAGATCGCGATGCATCTGATGTACTTCACCGAGCAGCCGATGTCGGCATACCCGTCGGATATCGGCCTGGAGACCGGCTACACCGCGCTGATGTTCTCGAACAAATACTATGATCCGGTGGCCGGCAGCCGGCTCTACAACGAATATATCGAGCATTACGTCATGGTCGACGAGCTCGGTTTCGACGGCATCATGCTGAACGAGCACCACAACGCGCCGTTCTGCATGCAGGCCAAGGCCAACATCTTCGCGGCGATCCTCGCCGCAGTGACCAAGAACGTAAAGATCGTCATGCTCGGCAATCCGCTGCCGCTGGCGGAAAACCCGATACGGCTCGCCGAGGAACTGTCGATGATCGACATGATCTCGAAAGGGCGCCTGGTTTCGGGTTTTGTCCGCGGCGGCGGTCAGGAGCAGCTTGCCGCCGGCGTCAACCCTGCCTTCAACCGCGAGCGCTTTCAGGAGGCGCACGACCTGATCGTCGCCGCCTGGACCCGCCAGGGTCCGTTCCGCTGGGAGGGCGCGCATTACCAGCACCGCGTCGTCAATCCCTGGGCCGTGCCGCTGCAGAAGCCCTATCCGCGCGTCTGGATCCCCGGCGTGATCAGCCCGGAGACGATTGTCTGGGCGGCGCAGCAGGGCTATCCCTACATCGCGCTGAACACGCCGATCGACCGCACCAAGCAGATCTGGCAGATATACGACCAGCATGCGGCCGAAGCCGGCTTCCAGGGCGGCCCGGAATATCACGGCCTATTGAAGCAGATCCACGTCGCCGAGACCGAGGAAAAGGCGATCCAGAACGCCGCCCAGTTCCGCTGGATGCAGGGCGAGTTCACCGGGCTGGCCCACCCGGTATGGTCGACGCCGTCGGGCTATGGCAGCCCGTCCAATCGGCGCGCCTTTGTCGAGTTCGCCTCGGGCGTGTCGAAAAACCCGCGCTACCGGCCGGACCTCGAAACGCAGATGAAAGAGCTGATGATCATCGCCGGCACCCCGAAGCAGGTGATCGCCAAGCTGCGCATTCTGCTGGAGGAGACGCGGCCCGGTATCCTCGGCATGTGGGCCAATGATGGCACCGTTACCCACGAGGACGCCAAGACCTGCATCCGCCTGATGGGCGAGGAGGTGCTGCCGGCGGTGCGCGAGATGGCCAAGGAATTCGACCTGAAGAGCCCGTTCGAGACCAACCAGCCGGTCAGCATCGACTACATGCCGGGCCGCAAGGAGCCGGCTCGCGCCGCTGCCGAGTAGCCGAGGCATGATCCGCTCGATCCTCGCTGTCGCGACCGGCGATCCGACCGATGCCGCGACCTTTGCGACGGCGCTCGCGATCGCCCGGCCCGCCGGCGCGCATCTCGACGTGCTGCACGTCCGCGCCGACCCGATCAGCGCCGGTATCGCGATGGCGACCGGCGCCGGCAGCGGCGCAATGACCGCCGGGCTGATCGAGCAGCTCGAAGCGGATGCGGCGCAGCACGAGACCCGTGCTCGGGACGGTTTTACGCGGTTCTGCGCCGCGGCCGGTCTGGCAGTCCCCGGCGCGCCGGCCAGCCAGGGCAGCGCCCAGGCCAACACCCCCTCGGCGGAATTTCATGTCGAGACCGGGCGGGAGGCCGAGTGGGTGGCGGTTTACGGCCGCAGCGCCGACCTGGTCATCGCCTCCCGCTGGGGCGGCGAGGCGCTCGCGCGCTCGACGCTGGAGACGGTGCTGCTCGAAACCGGCCGGCCCCTGCTGATCCCGGGTCCCGATACGGCGCCGCTGCCGGAACCGATCGGGCGCATCGCGATCGCCTGGAAGCCGGTGCCGCAGGCGGCCCGCGCCGTGGCGCTCGCGATGCCGTTTCTCGATCGGGCGAAGGAGGTCGTCATCGCGACGGTCGAGGAAAGCGTTGACGAGCGCGACGAGATCGACCGTCTGTCGCGCTATCTCGGCCGGCACGGTCTGACCCCGACGATCGCGCGCATGCGGCCGGGTCCGGACGGAGCCGCCGCAACGCTGCTCTCGGCGATCGCCGGCCGCGCCGACCTCTTGGTGATGGGCGGCTACGGCCACAGCCGCCTACGCGAATGGGTGTTCGGCGGCTTTACCGATCACGTCCTGGCCGGCGCACCGCTGCCGGTGCTGATGGTGCATTGAGGCCCCGGCCCGACACGCCGTCGGGCCGCGCGGTCCCGGATCCGGCCGGCGCCTCAGACCAAGGAGTCATCGCTCCAGACAAAACGGTGGCGCACGCGCCGCACCCCGGCGACGTTCTCGGCGATGACCTGCAGCGCGGCCCGCGCCCGCTCCTCGGTGACGGTGCCGCGCAATTCAACCTCGCCGCGCACGACATGCACCTCGATGCTGGCGCGCCGCGCCCAGGGCTGCTTCGCGATCTCTTCCTTGATACTGTCGCGGATCTCGGCGTCGGGCACGAGCACCGCGCGCGGCGCCGGCGGCAGGCTGTCGACAAAAGCGCGCACCAGATCGGCGCGGGTCACGATGCCGACGAGCCGCCCGTCCGCGATGACTGGCAACCGCTTGACCCGCCGCCGTTCGATCAAATCGACGATCTCTGCGATCGGCATGCCCGGCCCGATCGTGATAACCATCCTGGTCATTATGTCGGCGATCTTGCACGCATGCGCCTGTGCGTAATCCTGCGCGAGCCGTCCCGGCGCCGAGAAGAATTCGAGCCAGCGCGACCGCCGCCGCTCCGTGCCGGTTTCGGCGCGGCGCAACAGGTCGCCCTCGCTGATGATGCCGACCAGCGCGCCGCCCCGGTCGAGCACCGGCATCCCGCTGATCCGATGATCCAGCATCAACCGCGCCGCCTCGGCGACCGTCGTCTCCGGCGTCACGCTGACGACCGAGCGCGCCATGATATCGGCTGCGTTCATCTCCCGATCCCTCGCGGCATTCATTCGCCCCGGTGCGCTGCCCCGCTCCCGACGCCCCGCCGCATTGCGCCGCGCCGGCTGCGGGCGATAGCATCCCTTCTATACAGCGAGGGCAGGAGCAGATGAGAGCGGTTGTTTGCGAGGCGTTTGGCGGTCCCGAGGTGCTGGCTCTGCGCGAGCTGCCCGACCCGGTTTCTCCCGGACCAGGCGAGGTGCAGGTGCGAATCCAGGCGCGCGGCGTGCAATATGTCGATGTCCTGATGCTCGCCGGAAAGTACCAGTTCCGCCCGGAGCCGCCGTTCATTCCCGGCAATGAAGGGGCCGGCGAGATCGTCGCGGTCGGCGATGGCGTCACCCGCTTCAAGCTCGGCGACCGGGTCATGAGCCGCCACCGGCTCGGTGCCTTTGCGCAGTTCGGCAACGCAAGCGCGGAGGATTGCGACCCCGTGCCGGACGGGATGAGCATCGAGGAGGCCGCCGTGTTCCGGGGTGCGCATCACACGGCCTATCACGCGCTGTTGCAACGGGGCCGATTGCAGCAGGGCGATTGGGTGCTGATCCACGGCGCGGCCGGCGGTATCGGCATCGCCGCGATCCAGATTGCAAAACTGTTTGGCGCGACCGTGATCGCGACCGCCAGCACCGACGAGAAGCGCGCCGCCTGTCTCGACGAGGGCGCCGATTTCGCGATCGACTATCGCGGCGGGTTTCGTGACCGGGTCAAGGAACTGACCGGTTCGCGCGACGGTGTCGATATCGCCTACGACCCGATCGGCGCCGGCGTGTTCGACGAGTCGTTGCGCTGTCTGCGCTGGGGCGGGCGCATCCTGGTGCTGGGCTTTCTCGGCGGCGGCCCCTCGACCCCGCGCACCAATTATCTTCTCATCAAAGGTCTGGAGGTAATCGGCGTCCGCCTCGGCGGCGTCACCGAAAACCAGCCCGAGATCGGCCGCGCCAACATGCGCAAGCTGGTCGAACTCGCCTCCCAAGGAAAACTCCGCCCCCGCCTCTCGCATCGCTTTCCGCTGGAGCAGGCCGCCGAGGCGATCCAGACCGTCATCGATCGCAAGGTGATCGGCAAGGCGGTGCTGGTGGGGTAGGCGCGCCCTCCTGCCTCCGGCAGCCTACCATCCTGCGACGAGACCGCGCGGGCGCCGCCAAAAGGGACCTCTTTGCATGGCTCCGTCTCTGAGGACCGAAACTCACGCGAACAGCCTCTCCCAGTCCCGGCCTCCATAAAACAGGCGGAGGACCAGAACGCGAGTTTCTGTCGCGGTGAAGGCGATGGTGACGCGGCGCTCAAACCCGACAATGCGCAGGCCCGGCCGGATATCGGCGCGGCTGTGGCCGCGCTCCGCGCCGAAAGCCATTCCCCGACAGAACGTTTCGATCCGCGAGATATAGCCGAACGCGGTTTCCGGTCCTGCGGCGCCTGCGATCCAGTCGTAAAGGCTTTGCAAGTCCTGTAGGGCTTCCGGGGCAAATTCAACGACGCGCTCTTTCACCCGCGCCCCTTCAGCCGTTCGGCATGGCGGGCGCGGATATTGTCGAACACCGTGTCGATGCCGATGGCGCGGCCAGGCTCCGCCTGCATTGCGTCATAGACCGGGGCGACCTCTTCCAGCAGCCAGCGCTCGAAAGCGGCGTCGCGCTCCTGCAAGGCCCGCAGAGCGGCGCGAACCACCTCGCTCGCCGATGCATAGGCTCCGGAGGCAACCTGCTGATCGATAAAGGCGGCATGTTCATGCGGCAGGCTCACCGTGCGCTTTTCAATTTTGGCCATGGCGATCTCCTTATCTCCGCAGGATATCATTCGGTATGATTTTTTCATACTCATGCCCACAGACATTCCCCGAACTGCCCGCCCAGCCGGAAGAAGGCGACCGCCCGCTACTCCGGCCTCCACGGCTGATAATCACCGGTCGCCGGGGCGCGATGGCCGCCGCGCAGCACCGAGCCGCGCGGACGGTAGGACAGCGGTGTCCCGGTCATGTTCGGCTGGTGCGGCTTCTCCCACGGGTAGCGCTGCCGCGGCGTCGGCACCTCGTCATACATATGGTGCAGCCAAGCGTGCCATTCCGGCGGCACCTTTGATCCTTCGGCCTCGCCCTTGTAAATGACCCAGCGCCGCTCGCGGCTGAAGCGGCCGCCGCCGAGCGGTTGCGGCTTGTCGTTTTTCAACCGATAGTATCGGTTGCCGTATTCATCGGTGCCGACATGCGCGCCGCGCAGCCAGGTCAGCAGCCATGTTCCCAGTGTCGCGCCCATCTGCTCCGTCCTTGCGACCCGCCTTATCGCATTGCGGCGCGTTTTCCGCCAGTCCCGCGCTCCTCTACAAAATCTTGTGGATAACCCTGTGGATATCACCAAATTTAGTAGGCGTCCACGGTGCAGACCTATATCCTGCGTCGTTAGCGGATTGACACACCAAGCATAGCGGTCAGGCCCAGCCGCCAGTTCAGTCTATCGGGGAGAGGGGACGATGCGGATCACGCGCCGGTTCACCACGGAAGACCGAGACCCTTACGAAACCGTTGGTTTCCGCTCCGCCGCGAGCGAAATTCGCAACCCGGACGGCTCAGTCGTCTTCTCGGCCGAGAATGTCGAGGTGCCGTCCGAGTGGAGCCAGGTCGCCTGCGACATCCTGGCCCAGAAATACCTGCGCAAGGCCGGCGTGCCGGCGCGTCTCGCCGCGGTCGAGGAGGACGGGGTGCCGTCCTGGCTGTGGCGCCGCACGGCCGACACCGCCGCGCTCGCGGCCTTGCCCAAAGCCGAGCGTAGCGGCGGCGAAACCAGCGCCAAGCAATGTTTCGACCGGCTCGCCGGCACCTGGACCTGGTGGGGCTGGAAAGGCGGGTATTTCGACACCGAATCCGACGCGCGCGCCTTCTATGACGAATTGCGCGTCATGCTGGCGCGGCAGATGGGGGCGCCGAATTCGCCGCAATGGTTCAACACCGGTCTCCATTGGGCCTACGGCATCGACGGCCCGGCGCAGGGTCACTATTACGTCGATCACCGCACCGGCAAGGTGCGCGCCTCGGACAGCGCCTACGAGCACCCGCAGCCGCACGCCTGCTTTATCCAGTCGGTCGCCGACGACCTCGTCAATGACGGCGGCATCATGGATCTGTGGGTGCGCGAGGCGCGGCTGTTCAAATACGGCTCCGGCACCGGCTCCAATTTTTCCCGTCTGCGCGCCGATGGCGAGAGACTATCGGGTGGCGGTCGCTCGTCCGGGCTGATGAGTTTTCTCAAGATCGGCGACCGGGCCGCCGGTGCGATCAAATCCGGCGGCACGACCAGGCGCGCCGCAAAGATGGTCATTGTCGATGCCGACCATCCCGATATCGAGCAATATATCGACTGGAAGGTCGTCGAGGAGCAGAAGGTCGCTGCGCTGGTCGCCGGCTCGAAACTGGCCGCCCGCCACCTGAACCGGATCATCACCGCCTGCCGCGAGACCCCGGCCGGCGAAGGCGGCGTGGCGCTTCAGCCCACGGGCTTGATCCGTGGGGACCCGTTCGACCCGGCGCAGAACCCTTCCCTGAAGCGTGAGATCCGCGCCGCGCGCCGCGCGATGATCCCAGAAAACTATATAAGGCGGGTCATCCAGCTGGCGCGCCAGGGTGTCGCCGCGATCGATTTCCGCACCTACGACACCGATTGGGAATCGGAAGCCTACGTCACCATCTCCGGGCAGAACGCGAACAATACGGTGCGCGTCACCAACGATTTTCTCGAACGGGTCGAAACCGGAAGCGATTGGCAATTGACCCGCCGCACCGACGGCGCCGTGACAAAAACCCTGCCGGCCCGCGCATTGTGGGACCGCATCGCGCACGCCGCCTGGGCCTCGGCCGATCCCGGTCTGCAATTCGACACGACGATCAACGACTGGCACACCTGCCCGGCGAGCGGCCGCATCAACGCCTCGAACCCGTGCTCCGAGTACATGTTTCTCGACGACACGGCGTGCAATCTGGCATCGCTGAACCTGCTCGCCTTTCTTAACGACGACGGCAGCCTTGCGGTCGAGGATTTCCGGCATGCGGTCCGCCTGTGGACTGTCGTGCTCGAAATCTCGGTCATGATGGCGCAGTTCCCGTCGAAGGAGATCGCGCGGCTCAGCTACCAGTACCGCACCTTGGGTCTCGGCTACGCCAATCTCGGCGGGCTGCTGATGGCCTCGGGCATCCCTTACGACAGCGATCCCGGCCGCGCCTTTGCCGCCGCGATCACCGCGCTGTTGACCGGCGAAAGCTACGCGACCTCGGCCGAGATGGCCGGCCGGCTCGGCCCGTTCCCCGGCTTCGAGAAGAACCGCGATTCGATGCTTCGGGTCATCCGCAACCACCGCCGCGCGGCGCACGGGCACGCGGAGGGCTATGACGCGCTGGCGATCGCCCCGGTGCCGCTCGACACCGCCCGCATCCCGGACCGGAAGCTCGCCGAAGCGGCGCGCGCGGCCTGGGACACGGCGCTTGCGCTTGGCGAACAGCGCGGGTTCCGCAACGCGCAGGTCTCGGTCATCGCGCCGACCGGCACGATCGGTCTTGTGATGGATTGCGATACGACCGGTATCGAACCCGATTTCGCGCTGGTCAAATTCAAAAAACTGTCCGGCGGCGGGTATTTCAAGATCATGAACCGTCTCGTGCCGCGGGCCTTGCGCGCGCTCGGCTACGGACAGGACGCGATCGCCGATATCGAACGCCACGCGCTCGGCCGCGGCACGCTGAAGGGCGCCCCCGCGATCAACCACGAGACCTTGGCCGCGAAAGGTTTTGACGAAACCGCGCTCGCCGCGCTCGAAACCGGTCTCGCCTCGGCTTTCGACATCAAATTCGCGTTCAACAAATTCACCTTCGGCGAGGCGTTTCTGACCGAAAAACTCGGCATCGCTCTCGACCGTCTCGCCGATCCCGGTTTCGACCTGCTCGCGGCGCTCGGCTTCTCGCGCGCCGATATCGACGCCGCCAACACCTTCTGCTGCGGCGCGATGACATTGGAAGGCGCCCCCCATCTCAAGCCCGAGCATCTGCCGGTGTTCGACTGCGCCAACCCGTGCGGCAGAAACGGCACGCGCGCGATCTCGACCGAGGGTCATATCCGCATGATGGCGGCGGCGCAGCCCTTTATCACCGGCGCGATCTCGAAAACGATCAACATGCCGAACGCTGCGACAATCGAGGACTGCCAGGAGGCCTACCGTCTGTCCTGGCGGCTCGGATTGAAGGCGGTGGCGCTGTACCGCGACGGGTCGAAACTGTCGCAGCCGCTCGCTGCGACCCTGTTCGACGACGACGATGCTGATGATAATGCCGGGGACGAGGCCGCCGACCCCGTGTCGGGGCACGGGGCAGGCCTCTACGAAATGACCCCGGCACAACGTTTGCCGGCCGTCGCCGAAAAGATTGTCGAACGGATCGTCGAGCGCGTCATTGTCAAGGCCGAGCGGGAGCGTCTGCCGAACCGGCGGCGCGGCTACACGCAAAAGGCCACGGTCGGCGGCCACAAGGTCTATCTGCGCACCGGCGAATACAACGACGGCCGCCTCGCCGAGGTTTTTATCGACATGCACAAGGAAGGCTCGGCTTTCCGTTCGCTGATGAACAATTTTGCCATCGCGATCTCGCTCGGCCTGCAATACGGCGTGCCGTTGGAAGAATACGTTGAGGCGTTCACCTTCACCCGGTTCGAGCCGTCCGGGATCGTCCAGGGCAACGACACGATCAAGATGGCGACCTCGATCATCGACTACATCTTCCGCGAGCTGGCGATCTCGTATCTCGGGAGAACCGATCTCGCGCATGTCGAGCCGGCCGATCTGATGCCGACCACGGTCGGCAAGGGCGCCGCCGAAACCACCCGCATCGATGCCGGCTCGCCCGACCCGAATTTGCGCGACCCGGTCACGAATTCGGGCGCGGACGTGGCCGCATTGATGCAGCACGCCGCCAGCCACGGTTTTATCCGCACTCATCTGACGGTCGTGCAGGGCGGCGCGCTGCACGCCGGCGACGCCACCGCCCGCCTCGATGCAAGCGCAGGAGCGGCGGACGACATGCCGCTTTTCGCCGGCGCTCTCGCCGTCGCGGTCGAACCGGCAGCCGCTCCCGCCTCGCGCGCCGCGCAACTCCACGAAGCCCGCATGAAAGGCTACGAAGGCGACAGTTGCGGCGAATGCGGGAATTTTACTCTGGTGCGAAATGGCACCTGCCTGAAATGCGATACTTGTGGGGCAACGAGCGGGTGTTCGTAAATTATGAGCAACCCGGTTCCTGTAAATATTAGCCTAATCTAAGTAGGCAACTTGAAATTGAGATCAGACAATGTGATCTTCGAGGAGAGGTGAACTTCTATGGCCGCTATCGATGAATACTCCGTATCAACTGCACCGATACAAATGTATTTCGATCAAACACCTTTGAGTCTCGGCACCGCCTTCGTGTGGCAAGATGGCCAGTCATATTTTCTCATAACGAACTGGCACAATCTTTCGGGTCGCAATCCCATCTCTAATAAGCACCTATCTCCGACAGCAGCCGAACCAAACATGGTTAAAGTGTGGCTAAACGAACGAGATAAACTTGGCAGCAAACATTCGGTCATGCTCAGGATTCAGGATCAAGATGGACAACCGCTCTGGCTCACTCATCCAAGATTTGGAAATAAGGTCGATGTGGTTGCACTGCCTCTTTCGCATGATTCGCGGACCGAGATGTACCCGATAAACAAAATGCCCACCCGAGACCTTTCGATACAGGTCGGCATGGAAGTGTTCATCCTCGGATATCCGTTTGGGCTGAGTCTCGCGCAGCTCCCTATCTGGAAACGCGGGAGTATTGCATCTGAACCCGAAATATTAGATGATAATCAACCCTGTATTCTAATTGATACCGCGTCGCGCCCAGGAATGTCCGGTTCTCCGATCATTAGAAGGAGCTGGGGAATGCACTTCTATCGGAATGGTGATTCGGGAGTAGGTTCTGGAAGTGCAACAGCTCTCCTTGGAATCTATTCAGGCCGGCTGACAACCGCCGATCCTCTTGATGCTCAACTTGGCCTCGCATGGCCTGCCACACTCATCCCTGAAATCGTTTCGGCGCAAAGGCGAGATACTCGGTAGTCGCAGCAAGCGTAGGGCGGATAAGCGAAGCGTAATCCGCCATCCCGCACCGACGACAACATGGCGGAATGCGCTGCGCTTTTCTGCCCTACGCCGCTCGGGTGGTTTATGCCACCTTCGCCACATCGACGATCAGCCACAGGCCCAGGGTGGCAAGAGCGGCCTCGACCTGTTCTATTTTCGAGGCATGGCGCAGATCGAACATGCGGTTGACCTGCGGCAGGTTCCAGCGCAGACGGCGCGCGGCCGCAATCTCTGAAACACGAACTAGAAATTGCGCCAGTTCTTGTCGATCCCGTCGAGCGTCTTTTCCAGCAATTTGCGGTCGGGCGATGGGAGGCCGAGGCCTTTCGATTCCTGATCGAGGTAGTTGAAGAAATCCCGGGCGATCCATAGCATGCGCGCCTGCTTGTCCACGCTCAAGCCGTGAAAGACGCTGTATCCCTCGGCATAGAACTCGCGCACATTGGTGGTCGCATGTTTTGGCGCAGTCGATTCGTGAGCGAAAGAAAACTTCTCTTTGTCAACCGCGAGGATCTTTTTGTAGTCACCGGCCAGATCCGGCATCGGGCGCATCGAGGGCGGCAGCTTGGCCGAGGAATCAGAGCCGAAAGGCGCGGCCTCCTTGGCCCGCGCGTTGATTTCGTCGATTTGCGCGTCCGGTTTGATCTTGCGCAGGCTTTTCGGGTTTTTGCCGGAGCGCACGTTGTCCCAGGCATGCGCGAATTCGTGCCGCAGATGATTGACGGCCGAACCCTTCGCCAGCGAGGCGGGGCTGATCCGCACGACGCGGAATTGATAAAGGTATGCGGCGGGCGCGCCAAGATCGTCGATCGGCACCGGCGCGATGTCGGGCGGCAGACCTTTGACGAAGGGCCACATGCGCACGCCGGCGTCATCCATCCGCGTCAGCTGTTTGTCAGAGAAGGCTCTCAGGGCCGCATTGATCATGGCGACCTGCTCGGCGGAGAGAGCCGGCGAAACTCCTGTCAGCATGCCGGCTATTAGCTTATCGCGATCCATGGCGCGATCCTCCTCGCCAGACTTTCTCCGCTGCAGGCGGTGTGCGGCAACCGACCACAGGACAATGCAGCAGCATTTTTTAACAGAAATGTCGAGTTTCCGCCATGTTGATTTATGTTTATTTGCCGTTGTTATTTGCACGCGAGGGAATCGTGCGCAACCGGTGGTGCCTCCCAAACAGAATAAGCGCAACAAGCCTAGGGAGGATGAGTGCAGCGTAATCCGCCAATCTCGCCGACCGCAATATGGCGGAATGCACCGCGTTTTCCGCCCTACGCCCCTGTCGAATGGTGCGATCATTCGCGACGCGAGCGGATCTGACTTGATCCAATCGACAATAGCGCATAGCTGATACCGCTCTCGGATCGCTCGCAACCAACCGGCTCCATGACGGAACCTGATCAAACATCGCTGCAACCGGTCCGCCTTTCGGCCATTCCGCTGCACATCCATGAACAGGCAATGCGGGAAGCGATCGCGGCGGCACAGCGGAACAGGTTTTTTCCGTTTGGTGCGGTGATCGTCCGGGCGGACGATCGTCGGATCATGGCGACCGGGGTAAATAACGGAACCGCCAATCCGATCCTGCACGGGGAGATTGTCGCGATCAACGACTACGTCGCGCGGCACGGCAACCGGGGATGGGAAGAGGCCATTCTCTACACCACCGGCGAACCGTGCCCGATGTGCATGAGCGCGCTGGTCTGGGCCCGCATCGGCGGGGTTGTTTACGGCACCTCGATCGAGACATTGCGGCAGGTCGGGATCGATCAGATCCTGCTGCCGGCAACAACCGTGATCGGTGCGGCGCCCTTCTACCGAGGCGACATTCTCGGCGGTGTGCTAGCGGCTGAGACCGATGCCTTGTTCGCGGACCGCGACCGCTGTTGATACGATTGCGCCGCCGAGCAGTGCGGGATGGGTTGACCGCAGCGACGCTCCTCCTATCTCGTCGCGGCGCCGTATGGGCTTTGCTCGCGCCCGGCCCATCCCGCAAACCGACAGCCCCACACCCTCAATGCAGTTTCGGCGCCTTCAAAAACCGGCTGCGGTCGGCCGAGGGGATGCGCACCCGCATCGGCTCCTTGCTGCTGTCGCGCGCGATCTGCAAGACGACCTCGCTGCCGGCCGGCCCGCTCGCCCAGACGCGGCGCCAGAACGAGGCCAGCGTCGAGATCGGCTCGTCGCGCACCGCGACGATGCGGTCGCCCGGCTTCAGCCCGGTCTTGCTCGCCGGTCCGCGCTCCGACAGCCCGGCGATGACGATCGCATCCTCAACCTCGGCGGCGTAGAGACCAAGCCACGGCCGCGGCGGCCGGTTCGGACGGCCATAGGTCATCATGTCGTCGATGATCGGCGGCAGCAGGTCGATCGGCACGATCATGTTCACGTCGCGGCGCAATTCGCGCCCGTTCGAGTGCTGCACGTGCAGCGAGCCGATGCCGAGCAGTTTGCCGTCGCCGCCGATCAGCGCCGCGCCCCCCCAGAACGGATGCGCCGGCGCGGTAAAGATCGCGCGGTCGAGCAGATACTCCCAATACCCGGCGAATTCCTGGCGCGCGACAACCGTCGCGGTGACCGCGTGCCGGCGCCCGCCCTCGGCCGCGACGACGCCGCGATCGCCGGCGCCGACCCGCTGGCTCGCGCCGATCTCCAGCGGCGGCACGTTGAGCCGCCCCAGAGCCTGCACCAGCCCGAACCCGGTCTCCTGGTCATAGCCGATCACCGTCGCCGGCACCGCGCCGCCGATCGTGGAAGTCAGCCAGATCGATTCGGCCTCGGTAATCAGATAGCCGATCGTCAGAACCAGCCCATCCTTGCGGATCAGCACGCCCGAGCCGGCGCGCTCGGTGCCGAGCGTCGAGGCGGTGAAGGCGTCCTCGGGGACGGTAGCTTGCAGCCCGAGCACGGCGCCGAGGGCGCCCTCGAGGTCGAAGTCGAAATCCTCCGGCTTCGGCTGGAATTCGCTCGGAATTTCCCAATCAACGGTTCGCGCCATGTCAATGCTCAATCCGGTTGCCGGTATCGGCACTATATAGGAAGACTGCGCCCCGGCGCGGGCCATGTCAAAACCTTGCCCGCCGAGAAACCCGCTATCGCCGCAGAGTGCCCCGCCCGGCCGGCTCTGCCCGGGGTCGCGGCCTCTCCGGCTCACCTCGATCGCGACCCTGGCGCCCTCGCCGGGATCGGGATGCGTCGGCGCCCTCCGACCGAACGGTTGACAACAAAGAACGATCCGACTAAATCAGCAGCACTCTCGGATGGAGAGTGCCAATCCGAATCTCAGAGCGTGCAAGGAGGTTTATATGGGGTTCCGCCCATTGCATGACCGCGTCCTGATCCGGCGCGTCGAAGCGGAAGAGAAGACCGCGGGCGGCATCATCATCCCCGACACGGCGAAGGAAAAGCCGATGGAGGGCGAGGTGGTCGCGGTCGGTCCAGGAGCGCGCGACGAGAGCGGCAAGGTCCAGCCGCTCGATGTCAAGGCCGGCGACCGGGTGCTGTTCGGCAAGTGGTCCGGCACCGAAGTCAAGCTGGACGGCGAGGACCTGATCATCATGAAGGAGTCCGACATCATGGGGATCGTCGACGGCTCCACCCAATCCCGCAGAGCCGCTTAAGCTAGCCGCGTAAGGGAGAAACCGAAAAATGGCTGCGAAGGAAGTACGGTTCCATAGCGACGCGCGCGAGCGGATGCTGCGCGGCGTCGATACGCTCGCCAATGCCGTCAAGGTGACCTTGGGTCCGAAGGGCCGCAACGTCGTCCTCGACAAGTCGTTTGGCGCGCCGCGCATCACCAAGGACGGCGTGACCGTCGCAAAGGAAATCGAACTGGCCGACAAGTTCGAGAACATGGGCGCGCAGATGGTCCGCGAGGTCGCCTCGAAGACCAGCGATCAGGCCGGCGACGGCACGACGACAGCGACCGTTCTCGCCCAGGCGATCGTCCGCGAGGGCGCCAAGGCGGTGGCCGCGGGTCTCAACCCGATGGACCTGAAGCGCGGCATCGACCTCGCCGTCGAGGCGGTCGTCCAGGACATCAAGACGCGCTCGAAGAAGATTTCGACCAACGAGGAAATCGCGCAGGTCGGCACGATCTCGGCCAATGGCGAGCGCGAGATCGGCGAGATGATCGCCCGCGCGATGCAGAAGGTCGGCAACGAGGGCGTCATCACGGTCGAGGAGGCCAAAAGCCTCGAAACCGAGCTCGACGTGGTCGAGGGCATGCAGTTCGACCGCGGTTATCTCTCGCCGTATTTTGTCACCAACGCCGAGAAGATGATCGCCGAGCTGGAGAACCCGTATCTCCTGATCCACGAGAAGAAGCTGTCGGGTCTGCAGGCGATGCTGCCGGTTCTGGAGCAGGTCGTGCAGAGCGGGCGGCCGCTGCTGATCGTGGCGGAGGATGTCGAGGGCGAGGCGCTGGCCACGCTCGTCGTCAACAAGCTGCGCGGCGGTCTCAAGGTCGCGGCGGTCAAGGCACCGGGTTTTGGCGATCGCCGCAAGGCGATGCTGGAGGATATTGCGATCCTGACCGGCGGTCAGGTGATCAGCGAGGATCTCGGCATCAAGCTTGAGAACGTCACGCTCGACATGCTGGGGCAAGCCAAGCGGGTGCGCGTCGAGAAGGAGAACACGACGATCATCGACGGCGGCGGCAAGAAAGAGGACATCGAGGGCCGCTGCACACAGATCCGGCAGCAGGTCGAGGAGACGACCTCCGACTATGACCGCGAGAAATTGCAGGAGCGGCTGGCCAAGCTCGCCGGCGGCGTCGCGGTGATCCGGGTCGGCGGCTCAACCGAAGTCGAGGTGAAAGAGCGCAAGGACCGGGTTGACGACGCGATGCACGCGACCCGCGCCGCGGTCGAGGAAGGTATCGTCCCGGGCGGCGGTTCGGCGCTGCTCTACGCGATCCGCGCTCTCGACAACATCACCCCGGCCAACCCGGACCAGAAGGTCGGCATCGACATCGTGCGCAAGGCGCTGCAATGGCCGGCGCGGCAGATCGCCGAGAATTCGGGCACCGACGGGTCGATCGTCGTCGGCAAGCTGCTCGACAGCAAGGACCCGAACTACGGCTATGACGCGCAGAAGGGCGAGTTCACCGACCTCGTCCAGGCCGGCATCATCGACCCGACCAAGGTCGTCCGGCACGCGTTGCAGGATGCTGCGTCGGTCGCGGGCCTCTTGATCACGACCGAGGCGATGGTCGCCGAGAAGCCCGAGCCGAAGTCGGCAATGCCGGCGATGCCGCCCGGCGGCGGCATGGGCGGGATGGACTTCTAAGCCCTCCCGCTTCTTAGCCGAGCAGAACGAGCCGTCCGTCCGCGGGAGACTGCGGGCGGGCGGTTTCCTTTTCGGCCCATTATGCGTGGCCGCTTCGCCAGCTTGCTGCAACTCCCGACCCCGACCCCGGCTTGGCTGCAGTTCGGCAGGCGGAAACAGGCAATTGCGCGATGTGCGGGGCCACTTGCCCGAACGCCGAGCAAGAAGTCCCGGAGCCGAGCAGGAAACTCGCAGATAAAGTATCCAGTTATCGCTCGCCGCCATCCCCGAGCTCAAGAATCGGTGAGCACGGATGCGATTATGCCAACTCTTCAGCAGCGATCTGCCGGCGCGTTTGCAAGGACTGTGAGCATTGACGGCGGGACACCGCCGGGCCTAGACTCCGCCTCGCTGCGCCCTCAATGATCCGGCCCTGCGGGCAGAGCGAGACCGCGTGGGAGTAGTTTGCGTCCCAAATATCTCAGGCTTTGTAACTACAGCTGGGCAGGCCTCAAAAATAGCTGGGAAGAAGCATGTCGGCACGTGGTTTCGCGGTCTGGGCCGGAGTTGCCGTTTTATCCTTTCTCTCACCTATTCGAAGCCATGCTCTGGACGTGACAGTGCCAATCACCACTGCTATCGGCGAAATGGTGGGAGAGATAGGGGTTTTCACCAACTTCCCGCCAGAGTTTCCGGGCCACGAGGGCCTACGGGGTGGATTCGGAGTTCTTCTTGAAGCTCCTGATGGCAGTACAATGACCCTCCAAGAGCTAGAGCAGTATTTAGGTCAGGATCATCTGAACTGGTTTCAAAAAGCAACATCCATAAATCCTCCCATACCTGGTCTTCCACCAACATTTATAGATCCGCCAAGCGGAGGAATTCCAGGAGTCTGGGCGGATGCCCGACCTTGGTACTTTGACGAAATTTCGCCTCCTCCAGGAACACCGTACAACCAGAACCGGCAGCTTCAGGTACAAGGCGATCCGGCCAGCTCGGCGTTGAATTACTTTGATCCCCCCCATGGACAGCCTCCCGGGACCAGAATAGATTTCGTAACATATCTAATCAGTGATTATAGTAGCAGTAGCAGCAATAGCGGTACATATAAGGTGCTGGGCGGATTCTCCTGGTCATCGCAGGTTCAGCCCGACGGACTCTCAAGAATTGTCGCCCTGGATCGGGCTGGTCCCTTCCAGGACGAGTACCGAGAAGAAATTCTCACCGAGTTCGGTCGGTATTACGATATAGACACTATAATTGCAGTTTCCGAGCCAAGTACGCTGAGCATTATTTTAGGAGCGATAATGAGTGTCGCAATGTCTGGAGCTGCTTCACTCTATCGTGCTCGGCGCTCGATAAGGCAGTGACTTCTTAAAGTCTTCTAATAATCCTATAGCATGAAAACCTTTTTGCGGCGCCGGCTAGGCCGGCTCCCTCTCGCCGAGCGCCTCGCGCAAAAAGCCCGGATCGAAGACGCGGTCGGCCATCACTTGACAGCGTTTTATCAGCCGCTTCTCGTCCGGGCCGTAATCGGCCTGCGCGTTGTGCAGGGTCAGCAGATCGTCCCACATCAGCACATCGCCCTCGGTCCAGCGGTGCAGGTAGCGGAACCGGGGTTGCAACTGGTGCTCGAACAGAAACGCCAGCATCTCGTCACTCTCGGCCCCGGACAGCTCGTTGATGCGGATCGCGTAGCCGGGATTGGCGTAGAGCACCCGGTCGCCGGTGACCGGGTGCGCCAGAAAGATTGGGTGCGACACCGGCGGTTTCCGGCGGCGCTGCTCCGGGGTCAACGGCGGACGCCAGCTACCCGGCCGCGTTCGCATCATCTCCCAGAACTTGTTGAAATCGTGTAATACCGTCATGCTGTCGAGGCGGCGCTTTAGCGCCTCGGGCAATTCCTGATAAGCGGCGCGCATATTGGCGAACTCGGTGCCGCCGAGCGGTCTGCCGTCGCGTCGCGGCACCTTCAGCGCATAGAGCACATTGGCGAAGGCGATTGTCGCGCTGTAGGACATATCGGTATGCCAGTCCTGGCCGGCGTCGCGCGCGCCGATCGGGCGCCCGTTCTCGACGATGTTCGACAGGATCATCACTTCCGGGTGACCCGGCTCCTGAAAGGCGCCGGCGACATTGATTTCGAGCGAGCCGAACCGCGCCGCAAACGCTTTCAGCCCGGCCGCGTCGAGCGATTGCGCCGGGAAGCGCAAAACGCCATGCTGCCCCAGCGCCTTGAGGATCGTGCGGAATTCCGCCCGGTCGAGCGGCTTTGCGAGGTCGATCCCCTCGATCGTCGCGCCCAGGATCTTGCCGGTCGGGGTCACCTTCATGATAGCGTTCCCTACCGCTTCTCGCCGGCGAGACCGCGCTGGATCTCGGCGATGCGGTCGAGCGCGGCCTGTGACAGCGGACCCTTTTCGACCGACCGCGCGGCGTAGTCGAGCTGCTCCAGCGTCGAATACCCGACCAGCACGGTCGAGACCGCCGGTTGCGCGATCGCGTAACGGATCGAGGCCTCGATCAGACTGTCGGCGGCGTAGCCGTCGCGCACCAGCGGTTCGAAGCGGCCGGCGCGTTCGACATCGCTGCGGTAGTCGCGTCCCGAGCCGATCGGAGCCGGCGGCGGCGAACCGAGCGGGTGCCGCTCCTCGGTGCCGCTCAGCGCGCCGCCGGCCAGCACGCGGATCACGATGATGCCCATATCGGCGGTCTGCAGATGGCCGAGCAGGTTGCGGTAATCCTGCGCCGGATAGCCCGCCGGCACCGGCCCCGCCGAACTTGGGTTCAGCAGGTTGAAGCTGACCTGGCCGGTGTCGAACGCGCAGGCATTGACGACCCGGTGCAGCGCGTCGGTCTCGCCATTGGCGGTGATGCCGATAAACCGGCATTTCCCCTGCGCGCGCAATCGCTCGAAGGCCGGCACGACCTCGTCGAGCACCGCATCGGCGCTAAAACTGCCGCCCTGCGTCGTCTCGACGATCGCGTTGTGGAATTGGAACAGATCGACCTGTTCGAGTTGCAGCCGCGTCAGGCTCGCTTCGAGCGAGGCCGCGATCGCCGCGCCGATCCGGCCGGGCTCGGTCGGCGGCAGGCGCACCTTGGTGCCGACATACACATCGGGCTTCAGCGCCTTCAGAACACGGCCGAGATTGATCTCGCTCTCGCCGTTCCCATACATCTGCGCCGTATCGAAGTAGTTGATGCCGAGTTCAAGCGCGCGCGCCACAGCCCGCTCCTGGTCGGCCGGGTCGCCCTTGACCATCAGCCCGCCGACCGCGCCGCAGCCAAAACCGAGCAGCGAGATTTCGAGACCGGTTCTGCCGAACCTGCGTTTTTCCACTCATCCCTCCCGCGCTGCGGACCGCTCGCCGGATAAGATCGCCTCCGGGACTGCCGTGTCAACGCGCGGTGCGCTCCGGGATCGACGGATCGGTGCGGATCGCGCCGCGAACGGGGGAGGCGCCGGTCTACCAGGGCGGCATCGGCCCGCCGCGCCACGGGACGGGATAATACCTGTCGGTGTAATACCGGGGCGGCGGGCCGTTGTACCAGGGCGGCGGGTAGACCGGCCCATGAAACATCGGCCGCCGCGGATATCCGGCATAGTAACGCGACGGCCCGCTCTCGATCGGCCCCGGCGGATAAGGCCCCCAGTCGTCATGGGTTCCGCCTTTATAAGCCCTGTTGCCGTAGGCCCCGTTATCATAGGGCGACGATGCCGCCCAGGAAGGCGTCTCGGGAGCGGTTCGCGAGCGCCTCGAATCCTGGTGTCGCTCGCGCCTGGTTTCGGCTTTTTGCCGTGCTGCGTCTCTTTCAGCGGCTTCGGCGGCGGCCGCGACGGCGGCCTCCTCGGCTGCCGTTTTCTCGGCGGCGGTCTTTTCGGCGGCCGACTTCGCCATAGTCTTTTCCGCCGCTGGTGGCGGGCGAGCGGGTTTTCGGATGGCGGTCCGCCGCGCAGCGGATGATTTCGGCCGCGATGCGCGCGCCGTGGTCTCCGGCTTTCGCTTCGGCGCGGCCGTCGCCGCTGTTTCGGATTTTTTCCGGGGTGCGGTCGCCGCCGAGCCGGGTGCGTTGGTCTTCGGCTTCGGCGAGGGGGTCGCTGGTATCATCATCGGGATTGCCGGGCTGAGCGGCTCCGCCGGCAGGGGCGGCGGGATCGGCGCCGTTGCAACCGGCTCCTCGGCGGCGCCGGACGATGCCGTCCCGATCAGCAGAGCGGCGAGAACGGCGGAAACAAGGATGCTGGCGGCGTGGCTCATGACAGATCCGTCTCGGGCAGAACGGGGCGCAACGGCACACGGATTATTGGGGCCGACGGCAATAAAACCTCCCCGCTGCCTCTTCCTTCAACGCAAGGCAAACGACTGTGCCGGGTTCAGAAGCATCGCCACCGGCGCGTTCAGGCCATCCAACCCGGGGGAGCCGGTCGGAGCTCGCTTGTTCGGCCGTACCAGGGACGACGGGCTTGCATCGTCTCATTGGCCGCTCGGGTCGAGCAGGCAGATTAAGGCCTCGCCCCATCCGGGTAAAGCCGCTCCGCCGATACGTCAGGACGACAGGCTCTCCCGCATCGAGCCGGCGCATGTTGACGCCTGGTGCTGCTCCGAACTGATCCGGATAACCCTCGCGGCCGGGTCCCCTCCAGGGATATCGCGAGCAAACGAGCAAAATTGTATTTTTCTTCCGACGCGGGAATGGATTATCCTTGTTATAGAACGACGCCGCGCACGGGCTATCATGACCAGAACCGCGCTGATAACCGGCATTACAGGTCAGGACGGCGCCTATCTCGCTCGTTTCCTTTTGGAGAAGGGATATCGGGTGTTCGGCGGACAGCGGCGCTCCTCGGGCGGCGGCGACCGGCGTTTGCACGAGCTGCAAATCGCCGAGGCGATCGAGTACGTCGATTTCGACTTGGCCGAGATGACCAATATCATGCGCGCGCTGGAGCGCGTAAGACCGGATGAAATCTATAACCTGGCGGCGCAGAGCTTTGTCGCGCTGTCGTTCGAACAGCCGCTGTACACATCGGATGCGAGCGGCATCGGCCCGCTGCGCATTCTCGAAGCCATTCGGCACACCGTATCGTCGGCGCGGTTTTATCAGGCCTCGACATCCGAGATGTTCGGTCTGGCGCAGCAAGTGCCGCAGAACGAGACAACGCCGTTTTATCCGCGCAGCCCTTACGGGATCGCGAAGCTGTTCGCGCACTGGGCCACGGTCAATTATCGCGAGAGCTACGGCATCGCCGCCAGCTCGGGCATCCTGTTCAATCACGAATCGCCGTTGCGCGGCCGCGAGTTCGTGACCCGCAAGATTACCGAGTCGCTGGCCCGCATCCGCTACGGACGGCTGGACGTGCTCGAACTGGGCAATCTCGACGCGCGACGCGACTGGGGTTTTGCCGGGGACTATGTCGTCGGGATGTGGCAGATGCTGCAACACGACGAGCCGCAGGATTTCGTGCTGGCGACCGGCGAGGCGCACACGGTACGGGAGTTTGTCGAGGCGGCGGCGGAACACCTCGACTTCGACATCGAATGGTCCGGAAGCGCTGAACAGGAACGCGGCATCGACCGGCGCAGCGGACGGGTGATCGTTCGCGTCAACCCGGAATTTTACCGCCCGGCCGAGGTCGAGCTGCTGATCGGTGATGCAAGCAAGGCGCGCCGGGTACTGGGGTGGGAGCGCAAGGTCGGGTTCCGCCTTCTCGCCGCGATGATGACCGAAGCCGACGCGCGACGGGTGCGCGATACGTTGGAAGCTGCGGACCAGGCAGTCGCTTGGCGCGGTCGCCGCCGCACCGCCGCCCGCGTCCGGTCTGTTGTCGGCGGTGCTTAGCGCGACGGAACGGCACCCTCCGGGCTGCGCCGTCACTGCGGTGGGCAATGGGTCGCTCCAAACGGCGCCGTGACTTGCCCACGGTCAGCGGACCGGCGACAATGCGGTGCCGTTGACCGGGGCGCGAAAGTTGCATTCTTCGATATCGAAATCAGGTTTTTTGCCGCAAAGCCTGTTAGGCTGCTCTGTCGCTTCAGGGAATCCAAAAGGGGCCATAACTGAGGGGCGAGACACGACGAAGGGTCAGCTTTGGAGCGTCCTCACGTGTACGGGTCAAGGTCGTTACAGCGGGAAGTGCTGCGGGGAAGCGCCCTGTTCGCGCGGCTCAGCGATGCGGAGACCGATGCGGTCCTCGCGCATGCCCGGATAGCCAAATACACCGCGGGTGACCAGATCGTCGCCAAGGGCGACCCGGGCGACAGCATGATGGCGGTGCTGAAGGGTCGCGTCTCGATCGGCGCAGCGTCGCCGGACGGGCGGCAGGTGGTTCTGTCGGTGCTGCGCGTCGGTGACGTATTCGGCGAGATCGCACTGCTCGACGGCAAGGAGCGCACCGCCGATGTCACCGCGCTGATCGACTGCGAGATTTTGATCGTTCCGCGCCGATCGCTTTGGTCCCTGCTGGAGCGCCGGCCGGATCTCTGCCTCAACCTGATGCTGGTTTTGTGCGATCGTCTGCGCCATACCAACGAGCAGGTCGAGGATCTGGCTTTTCTCCATCTCGAATCGCGCATGGCAAAAGCGCTGATCCGGTTGGCCGAAGAGACCGGCGCGGGACAGACGCGGACCGAACCGGTCGCCGTAAGAATCTCGCAGCGTGCCCTTGGGGAAATTGTCGGCGGGTCGCGCGAAAGCGTCAACAAGCACCTTAACGCGTGGAAGGAATTGGGGATCGTCTCGATCGAGAAAGGAACGATCGTGATCCGCGATATCGCCGCCCTCGCAGAGTACGCCGGATAGGGCCGGAATTCAGTTCCGTCAAGCCGGGACCGGCTCTGTCTTGACGCCGGGGGCTCGATGCCGGGGACACGCAGCTCCTTTGTGATCTATGCGCGGTATTGGTCCTCATCGCGCCATATCGTCTCCGCCGCATCGGCAATCTTGAGAAGGATTTCCGCGGCTCTGTCGTTGCCGACCCGGTATGCGGCATCAGCGGCAACATGAGCCTGCCAGATGACGCTGATGCCACTGCGGCTCAAAAGCTCCCGCGCGATGTTTTCTTCCAGCTCGCTCATCTCACAGACCTTTCGAAGCGACGGCGCGATCGTATTCCGCGGAGCCCGCCCCGGTCTGTGAGGTTGCTCACAGTCGATGGAAATATTGTTAAGGTAACTTTTGCGGCGGGATCGGCAGGATACGCGGGCGATGCGTCGCCGCTTCCCCGGCCACCTCCGCGGGCAGTGCGAGAACGCGCCGCGCGCCGAACGCGTTTGGAGCAGATTGCGGCGAGATTGCTTTGCCGCGTCTGCCCTCAAGTCACGGCGGCGCAGTCCCGCCGGCCCTGGCTGCAATGTTGCGTCACGCTCCGGCGATGTCGAGACCGAGATCGAGGATCGGCGCGCTGTGCGTGATCCAGCCGGACGAGATCAGATCGACCCCGGCAGCGGCGATCTCCGGTACGGTTTCACGCGTGATGCGGCCCGAGGCCTCGGTGACGGCGCGGCCGGCGACCATCGCGACCGCGCGGCGCAGGGTCGGCGGGTCCATATTGTCGAGCAGCACCGCATCAACCTCGTGATCGAGCGCCTCGGCGAGCTGGTCCAAGGTATCGACCTCGAGTTCGATCTTGACCAGATGCCCGGCATGGGCGCGCGCCCGGTCGAGCGCCGCACCGACCCCGCCGGCCAGCGCGACATGATTGTCCTTGATCAGCATCGCATCGTCGAGGCCGAAACGGTGATTGGCGCCGCCGCCTAATCGCACCGCCTCCTTTTCGAGGATGCGCAGACCGGGGGTCGTCTTGCGGGTGCAGACGATTTTCGCCTTGTGCCCCGCGACCGCATCGACCAGCGATCGGGTCGCGGTTGCGACCCCGGACACGCGGCAGATCAGGTTCAGCGCGGTGCGTTCGGCGGCAAGCACGGCGCGGGCGTTGCCTTCGATGCGGGCGACCGGCTGGCCGCGTTCGATCCGGGCTCCGTCGGGGCGGAGTCGCTCGATGCGCAGGCCCGGGTCAAGCAATTCGAAAGCGAGCAGCCCGGCTTCGAGACCGGCCAGCACACCGGGCTGCCGCGCCGCAATCACCGCGTCGATCCGCGAGTCGGCCGGGACGACCGCCTCGCTGGTGATGTCGCCGGCGCGGCCGAGATCTTCGAGCAGCGCGGCACGGACGATCGGCTCGATTAGGAGGCGCAGGGTCATTGCCTGGTCCATGTGGCGGTCAAACAACCCCTCTCCGCCCTTCAGGGGGGAGAGGGAGATTTTGCATCACCCGACCGCCAGCATGCGCTCGACCGACAGCCGTGCCCGGTCGGCGACCTCCGGCGCGACCGTGACCTCGTGCGTCATCGTTTCGAGCGCGTGGCGGATGTTCTGCAAGGTGATCCGCTTCATATGCGGGCACAGATTGCACGGCCGCACAAAATCGAGATCGGGGTATTGCAGCGCCACGTTGTCGCTCATCGAGCACTCGGTCAGCAATACGACCTTGGCGGGCCGCTGCGTTCCGACATAATCGGCCATCGCCGCGGTCGAGCCGGCGAAATCGCATTCGGCGATGACCTCGGGCGGGCATTCCGGATGCGCCAGCACGGTCAGACCCGGATGCGTCGCGCGCAATTCGCGGATGTCCTCCGGCGTAAAGCGCTCATGCACCTCGCAATGGCCCTTCCAGGCGATGATCTCGACATCGGTCTGCGCTGCGATGTTGCGGGCGAGATATTCGTCGGGGATCATGATGACCTTCGGGACGCCGAGCGACTCGACGATCTTTTTGGCGTTGCCCGAGGTGCAGCAGATGTCCGATTCCGCCTTCACCGCCGCCGAGGTGTTGACATAGGTCACGATCGGCACGCCGGGATGGAGCTCGCGCATCAGGCGCACATCCGCCGCCGTGATCGACTCGGCCAGCGAGCACCCGGCCCTCAGATCGGGGATCAGCACGGTCTTTTCCGGGTTCAGCAATTTTGCCGTCTCGGCCATGAAATGCACGCCGGCAAGCACGATCACCGACGCGTCGGTGCGCGCCGCCTCACGGGCCAGCGCCAGGCTGTCGCCGACGATATCGCCGACCGTGTGGAAGATGTCCGGCGTCTGATAGTTGTGCGCCAGGATCACCGCGTTGCGCTGTTCTTTCAGCTTCAGGATCGCGGCGATGTCGTCGGCCAGGGCCGGCCATTCGAAGGCCGGAATATGGCGCTCGACGCGGGCGTAGAGGTCCGGCAGCGGCAGCGGAGCCGCGCGGCTCGGGGTGACGGCGTCAAGCATGTGCGGCTCCTCCTCCGCTTATACTCAGATTGAGCATTTTAGATGCCCGGAAAAACCGGACGGGGTTCCGTCCGGTCCCGCCTCCGCCCCAGCCACATGGCTTTGGACGAAGGCTTATGCTGAACATGAGAATAAGGGCGGCGAGGCCGCAGTCAACCCCCGTTACGATTTAATGACGCATGCCAGGGGATCGTCATCGCGGGTTGCGGGGAGGGCGATTTGCGATGGTGGGCCACCCTACACCACACCCTGCTCGCGCAGCCGCTGTATGTCGTCGGGATCGACGCCGCACAGCGCGTGCAGCAATTCGGCGGTGTGCTCGCCGAGCAATGGCGGGCGGGTCACGGCGACCGGCGAGTCCGACAGCTTGACCGGGCAGCCGACCGTCTTGTAGGCGCCGCGGGTCGGGTATTCGACATCGACAATCATGTCGCGCGCCTTCAGATGCGGGTCGGCCAGCACCTCGCCGGTATCCTGACAGGCGCCGCACGGCACGCCGGCATCGGCCATCAGCTGCATCACGTCGTGCTTGGTGCGCTGACGGGTCCAGGCCTCGATGATCGCGTTCAGCGCGGCGCGGTTCTCCCAGCGGGCATCGGCCGTCGTGAAGCGCGGGTCGTCGGCCAGATCGGGCCGCCCGAGCACCCGCACCAGCGCCGGCCACATCTGCGGCTGCCCCAGGATCATGACGTAATCGTTGGGTCCGCCGGGGGCGCAGGCATAGGTCGTGCCGGGCACGGTACGCCCGGTCTGGTTGCCGCTGCGCGGCAGCACGCCGCCATTGCGCTGATGGTCGCGCAGACTGACCCGGATCAGGTTGACGACCGCGTCCTGCATCGACACCTCGACATGCTGGCCGCGCCCGGTCTGGTGGCGCTGCTGCAATGCCGCCAGGATGCCGATCGCCATATGCATCCCGGTACCGCTGTCGCCGATCGCCGGCAGCACGATGGTCGGCGGGTTCTCCGGGAAGCCGGTCACCGCCATCGCGCCGCCCATCGCCTGCGCCACCGGCTCGTAGCTCTTGAAATGCGCATGCGGGCCATAGCTGCCGAACCCTTTTATGGTTGCGTAGATCAGACGCGGGTTCAGGTCATGCAGCACGTCCCAGCCAAGCCCGAGCCGCTCCATCGCGCCGGGACCGAAATTCTCCAGCAGTACATCGGACTGTTTGACGACCTCCTTGAACAGAAGCTTGCCGTCGTCGGTTTTCAGGTTGAGCGTCAGGCTCTTTTTGTTGGCGTTGAACAGCAGAAAAAACAGGCTGTCGGTGCCCGGTTTTTCGAGATGCACGGTGCGCGCGACATCGCCCGCTTTCGGCTCTTCGAGCTTGATCACGTCGGCGCCGAGAAACGCCAGGATTTGCGCACAGGCCGGCCCGGCCTGGTTGTGCGTCATATCGATGATGCGGATGCCGGAAAGGGCCTGGGTCATGCGTTGTCTCCTTGTCCGCCGTCGGCCGGCTCAGGATACCAGTCCTCGGCGAGGATTTGGTCGATCGTATAGGGGCATTCGGCCGGCAGGGACTGCGCCGCCGCGCGCTCGTGATACTTCAGCAACCCGACTTCCGCTTGCTTACGGGCAACTGCGTATAGTCTGGACAGTCGGGCTTCGATATCGCGCCGCAGCGACGGCGACAGCTTGTCGTCGAGCACGGCGCGAGCATCGATGATCGACCCCTCCCAGTCAAAGCGCGGATCGCGCGCCGGCGAATAAGCCAGCCTCAGGAAATGGATCAGGATGCGCCTGATCTTGCTGCGGACCGCGTCGCGCTCGCTGTTGCCCAAATCCTCGATCTCCTCGGCGAGGTGCTCGCGGTCGAAGCGGTTATCGGCGGTGGGCAACGTGCGCAGCACCTCCGCCTGGTACTGGGTCCAGGCGTAGAAATCATCCTCGTAATCGGGTCCCTTTGGTGCGGTCCGTCCGGCATTTTCTATATCCCAGCGGCGCGCTCGCGGGCCCGGCGCTTGGCCTCGCCGCGGTCGCGGTCGGAAACGTAGAGCAGACCCGCCACGCGGCGGATCAAGGCGTCCTCGTCGCCGGTCAGCTCGCCGTCGGAATAGGCGACATCCCACAGCATTTCGATCACCCCGACCCGCTCCTGCTCCGAAAAATTCTGCACGACGATCCGGGTGGAATTGTACAGATCGGTGGCGCGGATCGCGCCATGCCGCGCCGCATCGACAAGCCGGGCGGTCTCAAACGGCCGCAGGTTGAAGCGCCGGGCCAAGACGCGCTCGATCATGCGCCGCTCATGTTCGGCGACGCAATCGTCGCTGCGCGCCGTTTCGAGCAGCAGCACGGCCAGCGCAAAGGCCGGATCGCTGCGTTGATCGCCCGGGGCGTCGGGGCGGGCGTCGTCGGCTCCGGTCAGGAGCCGCAGCAAGGCATCGAACATATCGTGTGTCGCTATGGCGGTCGCGGTGTCTCACTCCCCGATATGCGGACCCGGAGGCACCACGACAACGGCTGGCCTGCTCGTGCCCGGCTCAGCAGGCAAAAGCGGAAAAAATCTCCTCGACGGCCTTGAGCTGGTTGCCGGCGGCCGAGGACGGCACCAGGATCGGGGTCGAGACGCCGGCTTCGCGCCACGCCGCGACCCCGTCGCGCACCGCAGCGGCCGGGCCGAACAAGGTCGCGTCGGCCAGCCAGCGGTCGCTCATCAGCGCGGGGATGTCATTCTGGCGGCCCTCGGCGAGCGCGGTCTCGATCGCGCCCATCTCCTCGATATAGCCGGCTTCCTTCCAGTAATTGCGGTAGTTCGGCAGCATCGTATAGCGGGTCAAGGTGCGGCGGTTGACCGCCTTGGCCGCCGCGATATCGTCCGAGATGCAGGTCGGGATCATGTTGGCGATCAGAAAATCCGGGTCGGCGCGCTTATCGGCCGGGATCACCGACAGCGAGTCGGTCATATGCGAGCGGCTGGCATTGGCGAAGATGACGCCCTGCGCGATCTCGGCCGACAGCGCGACCATGCGTTTTCTCAACGCCGCGAGCACGATCGGCGGCAGCGCGCCGATCCCGTCATAGGAGCGGAATTTCTCGACAAAGGCGCGGATATCGCCCAGGGGTTTGCCGGGGGTCACGCCCATGCGGATGTGGCTCGGCGCGTGCGCGACGCCGATCCCGAAACGGAACCTGCCGGCCGAGATTTCGTGGATATAGGCGGCGCTGTGCGCGAAATCCTCGACCGTGCGGGCGTAGATCGGCGCGATCGCGGTGGCGAACGAAATGCGCTCGGTGGCGAGCGCGAGCGCGGTGCACTGCGCCATGTTGCCAAAGATGCTCGGAACATGGATGCCGGAGAAGCCGCGCCGCTCGGCCTCCTGCGCGACATCGAGCGTGATCCGCCGCCGTCCCGGCACGGCGACAAGGCTCAGGGCGGGCAGCGGGTCGGACATGAGGATCAGCCTTCTCGGTTCGCAGGAACAGATTACCACAGGGGTCGTAAAGGATGCGCCAGGGTTGCGAAGAGTTTCCTGGAATCCGTTGCGCTGTCGAAACCCGCGCGGGCCGAGGGTTCGAAGCGAAATACGCGTCGCGGGCGGTGAGAGGCCGCGCTACAGACTCCAGTATCGAATCTCTCTCGGTATGTGGCGCGGCGAGATAGCGGATTTTACGTCGATGCAAATGCCGCCCGGCGCGATGCGCCGGATGAGCTTGTCCCACCCCTGCTGTGCGTAAGCGCGGTGCGGCACGGCGACGATTAGGGCGTCGAGATCGGTCAGCATGGGCAACGGGGCAAGGTCAAGCCCGTACTCGTGACGCACCGCATCGGCATCCGCATGCGGATCGGAAATCACCGGCTCGATCCCGTAATCCCGCAATTCCATGATGATGTCGGGCACACGGCTGTTGCGCAGGTCGGGAACGTTTTCCTTGAAGGTGATGCCGAGAATTCCAATTCTGGCGCCCTTGACCGGGCGCTCCGCGGCGATCAGCAGCTTGACGAGCCGGCGCGCGATGTAGCCGCCCATCCCGTCGTTGATCCGTCGGCCGGCGAGAATGACCTCGGGATAATAACCGACCGCTTCGGCCCGCGCGGTCAGATAGTACGGGTCGACCCCGATGCAGTGGCCGCCGACGAGCCCCGGCGTAAAGGGCAGAAAGTTCCATTTCGTTCCGGCTGCTTCCAGCACGTCGCGGGTCGGAATTTCCAGCCGATCGAAGATGATCGCAAGCTCGTTCATCAGGGCGATATTGAGATCGCGCTGGGTGTTTTCGATCACTTTCGCGGCTTCGGCCACCTCGATCGAGGGCGCCCGATGAATGCCGGCGCGGACGATGCGCTCATAGACAGCGGCGACCCGTTCCAGCGTGTCCTCGTCCTCTCCCGAGACGATTTTTGTGATTGTCTCAAAGCGATGCTCACGGTCCCCGGGGTTGATCCGTTCCGGCGAGTAGCCGAGCTTGAAGTCGATTCCTTGCCGCAGACCCGAGGATTTCGCCAGCAACGGTCCGCAGATGCTTCGGGTCAGCCCGGGGTAAACAGTCGATTCGAACACGACGACCGAACCGGGCCGCAGCCGCGGACCGATCAGATTACAGGCGCTTTCGAGGGGTGAAAGGTCCGGGTGACGGGCCGAGTCGATCGGCGTCGGCACCGTGACGACAAAAAAGCTCGCCTGATCGAGTGTGTCGGGGTCGCTCGACAGGATCAGACTGCTGGCGCGCAGCTCGGCCTCGGAAACCTCGCCGGTCATGTCGCGCGTGTTGCGCAACTCGTCGATGCGGCATGATGAAATATCGAACCCGATCACCGGAGCGAAATGTTTCGCCAGCGCCAAGGCGACCGGCAGCCCGACATAGCCGAGCCCGATGACCGCAAATCCACGTTCCATTCCACAAACCGATCTTGAGGCCAAAATCCAGGAAGAAAAGGCGATGCCGTCCCAGTCAGGTCAAGCCGTGATACTGTCTGTACCATTCAACAAAAGCGGCAAGTCCGATCTCGATCGTCGCCTTCGGTTCAAACCCGAGATCGCGGCGGGCCGTTTCAATACCCGCATAGCTCGCCGGCACATCGCCGAGCTGCATCGGCAACAACTTCTTTGTCGCTGTCCGGCCAAGCAGCCGTTCGAGCACACCGATGAAATCGAGCAGCTGCTCGGGCCGGTGATTGCCGAGATTGTAGATCCGGTGCTCGCCCGCTGCGGCCGGTCGCTCCGCCGCGGCGACAACACCGGCGACGATGTCGTCGATATAGGTAAAATCGCGCGCCATCCGGCCCTCGTTGAAGACCTGGATCGGTTCTCCCGCCAGGATCGCGCGCGTGAACAGATAGGCCGCCATGTCCGGCCGGCCCCAGGGTCCATACACGGTAAAAAACCGCAACCCCGTTATCGGCAGCCCATAAAGCCGGCTGTAGCTTTCAGCGATCAGCTCGCAGCTGCGCTTGGTCGCGCCGTAGAGAGATACCGGATGATCGACCGGATCATCGACGCTGAACGGCTGCTTTGTGTTCGCGCCGTAAACCGACGAGGATGACGCATAAACCACCCCCCGCAAACTCCGGACGCGCCGCGACGCTTCGAGCATGACCAGCGTGCCCATCACGTTGGCGTCAATATAACAATACGGGTCCTGCAACGAGTGCCGCACCCCGGCCTGCGCCGCGAGGTGGATTATGTCCCGCAGATCCAAGTGCGACTCGACCAGATCAAACACGCTGTCGCGATCGGCGACGTCGAGCTTGGCGAAGACAAAATCGCGATGCTCGCGCAACTTTGCCAGCCGTGCCTCTTTCAGCGAAACGTCATAGTAATCGTTAAGATTATCGATACCGATTACCCGCTCGCCTCGGTCGAGCAACGTCCTTGCCACGTGAAACCCGATAAAACCGGCAGCGCCGGTAATCAGAATGGACATGAACAGCGGCCGTTCAGTTTCTGTCGAGGCGGATCGGTTTCGCGCCGGAAAATTCTCGGGGGTGCGGCGGCATCCCTATCGCCTTGCCGCCGTGCAGGCAACATCTTATTGCGCCTGTTGCGCCTGCCCCGTTTTTGCGCCCGCCCG
>JBFWVT010000035.1:0-52973 GCA_050246595.1 Alphaproteobacteria bacterium | reverse complement strand
TGGGCATTTTTTGCACGCGAAGGCATTACGTTCAAAAAAAGAGCCTGCACGCCAGCGAACAGGATCGCCCCGACATTGCCCGCCGGCGCGAGCGATGGAAGAGATACCAGGGCCGGCTCGACGCCAAACGGCTGGTCTTCATCGACGAAACCTGGGCCAAGACCAACATGACCCGGCGATACGGACGCTGTGCCCGCGGCACCCGCCTCATTGCCAAGGTGCCGCAGGGGCGCTGGCGCACCCTGACCTTTCTGGCGGCCTTGCGCTGCGACCGGATCACCGCGCCCTGCGTCATCGACGGCCCGATCAACGGCGCCAGCTTTCGCGCTTACGTCGAGCAGTTCCTCGTGCCCACCCTGAACCGCGGCGATGTCGTGATCCTGGACAATCTCGGCAGTCATAAGGGACAAGCTGTCCGCCGCCTGATCCGCGCCGCCGGCGCCAAGCTGTTCTTCCTGCCGCGCTATTCGCCCGATCTCAACCCGATCGAGCAGGTCTTCGCCAAGCTCAAGACCCTGCTGCGCAAAGCCGATCCGCGCACCACCGATGCTACCTGGCGCCAGATCGGCTCCTTGCTCGATCATTTCTCCGCACAGGAATGCGCAAACTACCTCGCCAATGCCGGCTACGCTTCAACCTGAAACGATCACGCTCTAGATGAGCCGTTTCGTGTTGAACTACTCGCCCGCGCGTCGGTTCTTGGAGAGTTCGGTTAAGAAGGATATCAAGGGTCGGAAATCCTGTCTGCGGATTTCGGCCCACGTTAAGCCGTCCCGCGTCACCCGCAATTGATCGCGGCGGCACTTCCTGATAAGCCGCGCCAGCCGATCTCTCTCCGATTGACTGAGATTCTGCTGGCGATAGGGCTTCGTCCGCTCCGCCTGCAAACCGTCTGCCGGCGATGTATTCGGCCGTGAGAGGTCGCCCATCGATGTCGTGCGTGAGTCGTCCTGCGGCATCGGATTGTACTCCGCCCCGGTAATCATCCGCGAATGGCCGCGGCTGTTTTTCGGGAGGATTATACAATCTCGTTGTCTTGCTTGCCAGCGCTCTCGCGGGAAGGAGCCGCATACGGGTAATAGTTGGGATAGTAATAGGCATAGTAGGGATCGTAATAGTACGGGTACTGCGCGTTGGCCGGGGCCGTGGCGCCCGCCGCGCCGAGAAGGCCGGCAACGGGCAACGCCACAGACAGCATCACGCGGCGGAAGCGGCCGGTCCGCATCGCAAAAGACATTCCAGGCTCCAATCGTTTGAAGACGCGAGAATACCCGAGAATGCATTGTACGGCTCCGGCGCGCGCCCGCATCCCGGCGCGACAGCCAAACGCACCCGCGTCAGTCGGCAGTGCGGCGCGCATAAAGCAGGAATTCGCGGTTGCCGGCGGGACCCTGGACCGGGCTTTCGGCGATGCCAACGGCGTACCAGCCGGGCTGCGCCGCGACCCAGGCCGAGACGCGCTCGCAGACCGCGCGGTGAACCGCCGGGTCGCGCACGACGCCGCCCTTTCCGACCTCGGCCGGTCCCGCTTCGAATTGCGGCTTGATCAGCACGACGAGACCGGCCCGTTCCGCCGCCAATGACAGCGGCGCCGGCAGCACGGTCGCCAGCCCGATAAAGCTGACATCACAGACGATCAGGTCGATCGGGTCTGGGATTTCCCCCCGCGTTAGGCGGCGCGCATTGACCCCCTCGTGTACAACAACGCGCGGGTCCTGGCGTAATTTCCAGGCGAGCTGACCGCGTCCGACATCGACCGCGTGCACAAGCGCGGCGCCGTGCGCCAGCAGCACGTCGGTGAACCCTCCGGTCGAGGCGCCGATATCGAGCGCCGTCGCGCCGCCCGCATCGATCGCGAAATGCTCCAGAGCGAAAGCGAGCTTGATCCCGCCGCGCGACACCCAGGGATGATCGCGCCCGGCGACGGTCAGTTCGGCGTCGTCGCCCAGGGCGGTGCCGGGTTTGTCGATGCGTCGTCCGGCCGTCGTCACCAGCCCGGCGATGATCAGCGCCTGCGCCTTCGCCCGGCTCTCCGCGAGACCGCGATCGACAAGCAGCTGGTCGGCGCGCCGCTTCGCCACCTCCGCCTCCCGAAAATCGATTACCGAACCGGATATGGGAATTCCGCCGCGGAGATCGCTGCGCCCGCCGGCCCGCTGTGCTCCTCATGAACCGAGCCGAGCATCGGAGGGTTAATCGGGAGGGAGCCGACAGAAGAAGGACAAGAAATATGCTGCATAACGACGACGCCGGCGCGATCCGGCATATCGCCGATCTCGCCCTGGCGGCGCGGGAGGCGCGCGACCGGGCCTTTCTCAATGCCGCCAAACTCGAACTGGACGAGCCGGAGCCGCCGCAAGGGCGACCGCGCCCGGCCCACAGGCTCGGCCTCGCGGCGCTGCCCAATGACGAGCCTGCCGCCCGCGCTCTGCGCGATGCGATCGACGGCGCGCCGGACGATCTCAAGCGGAAACTGTGGGTCGTCATGCGCATCGGCAGCGGCGATTATGCCGCCGACGAATGGGGCCAAGCGATCGACGACGCAGCCCTTCTGTCACACTCGGCCTTCCTCAGCGAACTGGCCGACGAGGCCGAGCTGCATACGAGGCTAATGAAGGGGCTTTACGAGCTGAGGATCGCCGAGCAGACCAACAAAGCTTTGTGACACACGGGATCATCCCGGCCGGTGCGCGCTGACGAGCAGAAAAGTCGCCGGCAGACGCAAACCCTCGCTTGTCACATAGCCGGCGAAGACCGCCTCGGTGTCGTGAAGGATCGCCTCGCGCGCCGCCTCGTCCGCCTGTTTTTCGTCGAGCAGCCGTTGCAGCAGGCTCGATTGGACCGCGTGCTCGGCCGCCGCTTCCTTGGTATCGACGCGAACGCGAAACGGCCGCGCGTCGATTGCGATCTCCCCGAACCCGGCGCTGTCGAGGATGAAGCGCAGATAATCGCGGTCGCCAAAGGCATTCGGTCCCGGCGCGTGCGGCGGTCGTGGCGCGGGCGGCCCGAGACGGCGCGCCGCGATGTCGAGCGGGATCTTCCAGTGCGGGTTCTCGTCGATCGTCGCCCACACCGCCATAACGAGCCGCCCGCCTTGCCGCAACGCCCGGATCAGGTTGCCGAACGCCGCGACCGGGTCGGCGAAGAACATGACCCCGAGCCGCGAGGTCAGCAGATCGAACGATTCCGGCTCGAATGGATGCACCTGCGCATCGGCCAGGACCAGCTCGACATTTTTCAGCCCGTGCTCGTCAACCCACCGCCGCGCCGCGTCGAGCATCGGCCGCGAGATGTCGACCCCGGTGACACGCCCCGAAGGCCCGACCGCCCGAGCATAGGGAATGGTGGTGACCCCGGTGCCGCAGCCGATATCGAGGACGCGCTCGCCTGGCCTTGGCGCGGCTGCCGCGAGGAGCTGCTCCAGCATCTCGACATTGCGCGCTTCCTGGACCTGCTGACGCCCGACCCAGCGCGGCCCGGCGACCTCGTTCCAGTAGCGCCGCATCGCCTCATTAGCGGCGGGAGCATCCTGTTCGGTCATGGGGTAGCTCCCGGAAGACGGTGCGCCCCCTTCCCGACAAGCGGGACAAAGCGGGCGGCTCGGACGAGAGGGCTCCCTCTTCCCGATGTCGAGGAGAGGGAAGGAATGAGGGGCGTCGGCCGCGGCTGTCAGCGACCGATGATGCCTTCCGCCCTCAGCCCATCGATCTCCTGCGCCGCCATCCCGAGCCAGGAGCCAAGCACCTCGGAATTATGCTCGCCCAGCAGCGGCGACGGCTTGACCTTCGGCGGCGCGCCGTCGAAACGCACCGGCCAGGCCGGCATCTTGACCTTGCCGCTCGTCGGATGCTCGATCGTCTGCATGATGCCGCGCTCGGCGAGCGAGGAGTCGGCCATCAATTCGACCGTGTCGAACACCGCGCCGGCCGGCACCCCGGCCTCGCCGATCAGCCGCATCGCGTCTTCCTTGGTCTGCTGCCGGGTCCAGGCCGAAATGATCTCATCGACTTCGGCGGCACGCTGGCTGCGCGCGTCCTGCGTGTCGTAACGCGCGTCGCCGATCAAATCCTCGCGCCCGATCACCCGCATCAGACGGCGCCAATGCTCCGGGTTGGCGCGGCTGCAAAAGATGTAGACGTAATCGTTCGGCCCGCCCGGCTTGCACGGATACAGCGCCGACGGCACCAGCCCACCCGGTTGCGACCTGTCGCTGCCGCCGCGCTCCGGCGCCGTTCCGGTCAGCTGCGTGCGCGAGAACGGCACGCGCATGTAGTGGATCATCGCGTCCTGCATTGCGACCTGCAACCGGCGTCCCTGGCCGGTCTTCTGCCTTTTGTACAGCGCGCCGAGGATGCTGATCGCCATCAGCATGCCGGTGCCGGTGTCGCCAAAGGACGGACCGGGCTTGACCGGCGGGCGGTCGCCGTAGCCGGTAACGCTGGTCGGCCCGCCGGCGGCCTGCGCGATCATGTCGAAGGCGAGATTTTTCTCGTAGGGGCTGCCGGTGCCGAACCCCTTGACCTGGCAGTAGATGATGCCGGGGTTGATCTTTTTGACCTCGTCATAGCCCAGGCCCAGGCGCTCGATCGTGCCCGGCGCCATGTTCTCGACCGTGACATCGGCCTTCGCCAGCAGCGACTTGACGATTTCGAGACCGCGCGGCGACTTCAGATTGACCGTCAACGACTTCTTGTTGGCGTTGAACTGGTGGAAATACCAGGGGTCCTTGTCGGGCGCGCCGGGTCCCGCCAGCCTGCGGCCGGGGTCGCCGACCGTCGGGTTCTCGATCTTGACGACTTCCGCCCCGAGCCAGGCCAGCGACTCGGTGCAGGACGGTCCCGCCTCGAATTGTGTGAAATCGACAATTTTGATGCCTTCGAGACAATCCAGCTCGACGCCCAATTCAGCCATGATCTTCCTCCCGCGGAACGGCGATCGCTCCCCGACTCATTACCACCCCGGCCGCCCGATTGCTATTGCTACCGCTATTGGGGTCCGCTCGCATCGCCGGCGACGGTATGGCTTCCCCCGGCTTTCGCCGGGGTCAGCCCATCCTACTACGACCCGCTCGCCGCGTCGGTGATCGCCTGCACCGCCATCGCCCAAGCCCATAACAGCGGCAGACCGCCTCCGGCCAGGGCGACCCACAACCAGGCACGGCTTTCCCGCCACCAGCCGACGAGGAGCGCGAGATTGACCGCGCCTATCCAGATCGCGAACCGCCAAATGATCGACACGGCGAATTCGCGGTCGGCCTCGCTCAACTCCGCCGTCCCGAGTTCGCGAATCATCAGCAACAGAATCACGAAGTCGAGCGCGAAGACGATCCAGGCGCCGATCAGCAGCTTGTTCATCGTGCGCCGTTCACGGCCGGCTGTTCACGGCGCGGGCGCTCCTCGCCAGAACCCCTCGATGACCGTGTTGATCGCAAAGAACAGCGGGATCGCGCCGAGACCAAAAGCGATCCACAGCCCGCCGCGGCTGCGCAGCCATGTGCTGACGATCAGCAGCACACCGGTTCCGGCCAGCAGCGGTCCGAGCAGAACCAGCAGCCCGCGCGCTGCGGTCTGGGCCGTGGGGTCGTCGCGCAGGATCAGCAGGTTGTAGACCAGTTGCAGGATGACGACCAGATCGAGCAGAAAGACGGCCCACGCGCCGAGCAGCAGATATCTCACGCCGCGGCGGCGTCCGCCTCCCCCCGCCCCAGGCGCGCCAGCCGCCGCTCGACGAGCCGGGCAAACAGTGAGGCCCCGAGCGGCAGCGCCCTGTCGTTGAAATCGTAGCCCGGATTGTGCACCTCGCAGGCGCCCGCGCCGTCGCCGTTGCCGATCTGGATATAGGCGCCCGGTATCTGTTCGAGCATGTACGAGAAATCCTCCGAGGCCATCGTGACCGGCCCATGCCGGTTGACGTTCTCCTCGCCGACGATATCGGCGGCGCAATCGGCGATAAACCGGGTCTCGTCCACATGGTTGACCAGCGGCGGAAACAGGTAGCGGAAATCAAGACCGGCGGTCGCGCCGAACCCGGCGGCGACGCCCTCCGCGATCATCCGCATCCGCTCTTCGACCATCGTCATCGCATCGCGGCTGAAGCAGCGCACGGTGCCGCGCAATACGGCCCGCTCAGGGATCACGTTATAGGCGTCGCCGCCCTGGATCTGCGTGACGCTGACGACGACCGTATCGACCGGCCGGGCATTGCGCGACACGATCGACTGCAATGCCGTCGTGATGTGGCTGGCGACCAGCACCGGGTCGATGCCGACCTCGGGCCGGGCGCCGTGCGCGCCCTTGCCGGTGATTGCGATATCGAAAAACGCGCCGCCGGCCATCATCGCGCCGTTGCGGATCTGGAATTTGCCGACCGCCAGCCCCGGCCGATTGTGCATGCCGAACACGACATCGCACGGGAATTCGTCGAACAGCCCGTCGCGGATCATCGCCTCGGCGCCGCCGCGCCCCTCCTCGGCCGGCTGAAAGATGAAATGCACGGTGCCGTCGAAATTGCGGCTTTGCGCCAGATAGCGCGCCGCGCCGAGCAGCATTGTCGTGTGCCCGTCATGACCGCAGGCGTGCATGCGGCCGTCATAGGCGGAGCGATGCGCGAAATCGTTGGCCTCCTGGATCGGCAGGCAGTCGATATCGGCGCGCAACCCGATCGTGCGCGGCGAGTTGCCGACCCGCAGCCTCCCGACGACTCCGGTCTTGCCTAAGCCGCGATGCACCTCGATCCCGAATTCGGCGAGCCGTGCGGCGACCAGGTCGGAGGTGCGGCGCTCCTCGAACCCCAGCTCGGGATGCGCGTGGATGTCGCGCCGCCACTGGGTCAACTCGTCATGAACCCCGACAATGGCTTCGATAACCGGCATCCCGTCCTCCCCATCCCCCCTGGTCGGCAATGTACAAACATACCCTCTCCACCCTTCAGAGGGGAGAGGGAGGGGCCCAGCGCGTAAGCGCTGGGAGGGTGAGGTGGGTATCGGCAACCGCTTTGGAATCTGCCCCTCACCCCAGCCCTCTCCCCCATTGGGGGAGAGGGGGTGTGCGCCCCAACTGCGTGCAGCTCTAATTCTTGCTCTTATCGACCAGCGCGTTCTGCTTGATCCACGGCATCATCGCGCGCAGCCGCTCGCCGACCTCTTCGATCTGGTGCGTTGCGGCGCCGCGGCGCATCGCCTTGAAGCTCGGCTGGCCGGCATTGTTCTCCAGCACCCATTCGCGCGCAAAGCGGCCGGATTGAATCTCCGCCAGCACCTTTTTCATCTCGGCGCGGACATGCTCGTCGATAATCCGGGGACCGCGCGAATAATCGCCGTACTCGGCCGTGTTCGACACCGAATAGCGCATATTGGCGATGCCGCCCTCATAGATCAGATCGACGATCAGCTTGACCTCGTGACAGCACTCGAAATAGGCCATCTCGGGCGCGTAGCCGGCCTCGACCAGGGTCTCGAACCCGGCCAGGATCAGCGAGGTCAGCCCGCCGCACAGCACCGACTGCTCACCAAACAGATCGGTCTCGCATTCCTCGCGGAATGTCGTCTCGATAACGCCGGCCCGCCCGCCGCCGATCGCCGAGGCATAGGACAGCGCGATTTCGAGCGCGTTGCCGGAGGGGTTCTGATCGACCGCGACAAGGCACGGCACGCCGCCGCCGCGCAGATATTCCGAGCGCACCGTGTGCCCCGGCCCCTTTGGCGCGATCATGAACACATCCATGTCCGGGCGCGGCTCGATCAGCCGGAAATGGATGCTGAGACCGTGCGCCACCGCGAGCGCGGTGCCGTCGCGCATGTTGGGCTTGAGTTCGTTGTTGTACAGCCCCGCCTGCAATTCGTCGGGCGCCAGCACCATGACGATGTCGGCCCATTTGGCGGCTTCGGTATTGGTCAGCACCTTGAACCCGGCATTCTCGGCCTTCTGTGCCGAGGGCGATCCCGGCCGCAATGCAACGACGACATCCTTGACACCGCTGTCGCGCAGATTGTTGGCGTGCGCGTGGCCCTGGCTGCCATAGCCGATGACCGCAACCTTTTTCGACTTGACCAAATTCACATCCGCATCGCGGTCGTAATAGACGCGCATCAGGGGTCTCCTTTAGTTGGTGGGCCGGGTCTGGGCCGTTTCGCCTATTTCGCAGGCATATAGGCGATCCGATCGCCACGGAACGTGCCTACGAAGATTTCGTTACCGAGGGGCAAAGCGACCGTCGCATCGCCGAACGCCGGATTGCCGCTCTCACTGGCGACAGGCATGAGCTTCATCGCATTCGTATCCAGCTTGGCGATGCGCCAGGGTTGGGTGCAGCGCGTCGCCTTGCTTTCGAAGCAGCCGAAGACGTCCTTCGCCGGCACATCCTGTCCGGTCACCCAGAGCATCCCGTCGGGTCCCCAGCGCAGATTATCGACAAGAAAGCCAGCCGGAAGTTCGGTGCGCTGCCCGGTCGCGCCGCCACGCGGCAGACGCACGAGTGCCTTGCTGCCCCAGGCAGCAACGTAAATCCATATGCCGTCCGGCGATACCTCGACCCCGTTGGCGCCGGACATCTCGCTGCCGGGAACCTGCGTGAAGCCTTTTCCGCGGTGCCATTCATAGACTGCGCCGGTATTCTCTCCGCGGTCCAGCTTGTCCGGGAAGGCCTTGTCACCGGGGTTGAACATGCTGGTGACAACGATGCCGCCATCGGGCAGCGGCGCAACCGAATTGGGCCAAGCATGCGGCGGCATTACCGCACAACCAACCCAGGAAACGATCGGTTCGCCTTTTCCGGTATCGAGATCGAAAAGTTCGATCGCTTCCCGGCCGCCATGGTTGACGACATAGAGCGTGTTGTGGCCGTTGTTGCCGCGCCGCAGATTGATCCCGTGGGTTGAGAATTTCGTGAGGTCGGGCGCGCCGGGGCAGTCGGGATAAACCTCTTTATTCCTGCGGATTACCGGGTGATCGCCTGGAAACAGCACCTTCAGCGATTTGTCGCGGGTGTTAATAAGATAGAGATGCCCGACCGACGCGCTGCCACCGGCAAAGCCGCTGGCGATCATCCAATCGGTTCCCGGTACCTGCACTAGGTCTTCTGCGTTTATCGCGTCGCAGACGAAATGCAGGTTGCCGGCCGGAGCGCACGGCCCCTCGGCCAGCGCGCTCCGGTCGCAAAGCCCGAGCCCGACCAGCGCCACTAATCCGGCGATAAGAATCTTCGCCACCCTGGTCATCGGTTCCTCTCTCGTCCGTCCGGCTTCTTCTGAGTTATAGCTCGTATGTTAGCTACCCGTCTCAAAACCGCCCCGCGCCGCGGGCGATCGCGACGGCGCCGGTGCGCGACACCTCGGCGAGGCCCAGCGGCTCCATCAGCGTGATAAAGGCGTTGAGCTTTTCGGCCGAGCCGGTCATCTCGAAGACAAAGCTCTCGATCGTCGTATCGACGACGCGGGCGCGGAAGATGTCGGCCAGCCGCAATGCCTCGATGCGCGAGTCGCCCTTTCCGACAACCTTGATCAGCGCCATCTCGCGCTCGACAAACGGACCTTGCTCGGTCAGGTCGCGGACCCCGTGGACCGGCACGAGCCGCGACAGCTGCGCCTTGATCTGCTCGATGATCATCGGTGTGCCCGTGGTCACGATCGTGATGCGTGACAGCTTCTCGCGGCGGTCCACCTCGGCGACGGTCAGACTCTCGATATTGTAGCCGCGCCCGGAGAACAGCCCGATGACGCGCGCCAGCACCCCCGGCTCGTTATCGACGAGCACGGCGATCGTGTGCCGTTCGATGGGGTCGGACATCAAGGGATACCCTCACCCCCCTGCCGCTTGCGCGACGGGTCCCCCCTCTCCCGCATTGCGGGAGAGGGTGCCGACCCCGGACTTGATCCGGGGGAGGCGGGTGAGGGCATTCCAGTACCGGAGCGGGTCATCACACCAGCACCATGCCTTCTTCCGAGACCGGCCGTTCGGCCTTGTCCTGGGGGCCGAGCAGCATCTCGTTATGGGCGGCGCCGGACGGGATCATCGGAAAACAGTTCTCGACCTGATCGACGACGACATCGAGCACATAGGCGCGCGGCGTCTCGATCATCTCGCGGATCGCGTCGTCCACCTCGTCGGGCCGCTCGATGCGCCGCCCGACCGCGCCGAACGCATCGGCCAATTTGACAAAATCGGGCAGGGCCGCGGTGTAGCTCTCCGAATAGCGGCCGCCATGCAGCAGCTCCTGCCACTGCCGCACCATCCCCATATACTGGTTGTTCAGGATGAACACCTTCACCGGCAGCCGGTACTGCGCGATCGTCGACATCTCCTGGATGTTCATCAGGATCGAGGCTTCGCCGGCGACATCGATGACGAGCGCGTCGGGGTACGCCACCTGCACGCCCATCGCGGCCGGCAGACCATAGCCCATCGTGCCGAGTCCGCCCGAGGTCATCCAGCGGTTGGGTCTGTCGAACTTGAAGAACTGCGCCGCCCACATCTGGTGCTGGCCGACCTCGGTCGTGATGTACGGATCGCGTTCGCGGGTCAGCGCGTAGAGCCGTTCGAGCGCGTATTGCGGCTTGATGATGTCCTTGCGCGACCGGTCGTAGCGCAGACAGTCGCGCGCCCGCCATGAAGCGATCTGCCGCCACCACGCGTTGCGCGCCGTCCCGTCGCTCCGCGGCCCCATCTTGCGCCAGACGGCGAGCAAGGCCGCCAGCGTCTCGCCGCAATCGCCGAGCAATGGTACGTCGACCCGCACATTCTTGTTGATCGAGGACGGGTCGATATCGATATGGATTTTCTTCGAATTCGGAGAAAACGCGTTGAGCCGTCCGGTAACCCGGTCGTCAAAGCGCGAGCCGACCGCGATCATCACATCGCAATCATGCATCGCCATGTTCGCCTCATAGAGGCCGTGCATGCCGACCATGCCGATAAAATGCGGATCGCTCGCCGGGAACGCACCAAGCCCCATCAGGGTCAAGGTGCACGGCGCATCGACCAGCCGCACGAATTCGGCAAAGCGGGCGCAGGCTTCGGGGCCGGAATTGATCAGCCCGCCGCCGCCGTAAAACAGCGGCCGTTTCGCCGCCGCGATCAGTTGCACGGCCTCGGCGATGCGCGCCGGGTCGGGCTGCACTTGCGGCCGGTAGGTCTTGTGCGTCGCCTGCTCGGGCGGAGCGTATTCGGTGGATGCGAACAGAACGTCCTTTGGCAGATCGACGACGACCGGACCGGGTCGTCCGCTGCGCGCGACATAAAACGCCTCGTGCAAAATGCGCCCGAGGTCGGCGACATCCTTGACGAGGTAATTGTGCTTGGTGCAGGGCCGCGTGATGCCGGTCGTGTCGGCTTCCTGAAACGCGTCGTTGCCGATCAGATGCGTCGGCACCTGCCCCGTCAGACAGACGATCGGCACCGAGTCCATCAGCGCATCGGTCAGCCCGGTCACCGCATTGGTCGCACCGGGACCGCTCGTCACCAGCACGACCCCGACCTTGCCGGTCGAGCGCGCATAGCCTTCGGCGGCATGCACCGCGCCGCCTTCCTGGCGCACCAGGATGTGGCGCAGCGCGTTCTGCTTGAACAGCGAGTCGTAAATCGGCAGCACCGCGCCGCCGGGATAGCCGAATACGACATCGACGCCCTGATCGACGAGCGATTTGATGACGATATCCGCTCCGCAGATCGGCTCGGCCGACATGATGCTCTCCATCAGGGAGGAAAGGGCAAGCCTCGCCCGGCGGCCTGCCTTGCGGCGGTCCGGGGGAGCGGCACCCTAATCAGCCAGGCTCAGCCGGTCAACAGAAAGCGGTCAACAAAATGACAGGAGCGGTGCAGCAAACTTTCCGAATATTGCTCACTGAGAACCAGCTCCGCCGCCATCTGGTGGCGAAACCATGTCATCTGGCGCTTCGCATAACGCCTTGTCGCGCGCGTTGCCAGCGCGACCGCCTCGCCGAGCGGGATGTCGCCGCGCAGATGACACAGCAGTTCGGGCAGCCCGACCGCTTTCATTGCCGGCAGATCGGGCGCAAGCCCGCGCGCCGCCAATCGCGCCGCCTCTGAGAGCACCCCCGCCTCGATCATCCGTTCGAAACGGAGATTGCAAGCCGCGTACAGCGTCTCGCGCGGCGGCATCAGCAGGATCGCGGCAAAGCGGTACGGCGCCGGTACGGCATGCCGCTGCTGCCAGGTTCCGATCGGCGCTCCGGTCGCGCGCACCACCTCGAAGGCGCGCATGAGCCGCTGCCGATCCTCCGGCGGGAGCCGGCAAGCCGCTTCCGGATCGAGCATTCCCAATAGCGCGCGAAACCCCTCGCCGCCCAGCTCGCCATGCAGTCGAGCGGCCTCGGCGCGGATTTCCGGCGGGACCGGCGGGATCGCGGCAAGCCCGTCGCGCAACACCCGCAGATAGAGACCGGTGCCGCCGACCACGATCGGCAGCCGGCCGGCACGATGGGCAATGGCGATCTCGCCGAGCGCCGCCTCGCGCCACCGCCCGGCCGAGCCGCGCTCCGACGCGTCAAGCCAGCCATAGAGACGGTGCGGTACGCGCGCCCGCGCCTCCTCCTCCGGCCAGGCCGTCAGGATCGGCAGGTCGCGATAGATCTGCAGCGCGTCGGCGTTGATGATCGCGCCGCCGAACGCCTCCGCCAAGTGGAGCGCCAGCGCCGATTTCCCGCTCGCCGTCGGCCCGGCGATGATGACGACAGGCGGCAAACCCGTATTCTTGAAACCCGACGAAATCGCGTCGCTCCGCTTCCGATCAAGGTTCTCGTAATATGGGAAAGCCGGTCGGATTGCGCCGTTCCCGCGTTAGTGCGACATGTTTGAGCTGATCTTTCTCGGCACTGCGGGCACCACCCCATCCTCCGAGCGCGGCCTGCCCGCCTTGCTGGTAAGCGCCGGCAGCGAACGATTCCTGATCGATTGCGGCGAGGGAACGCAGCGCCAGCTACTACGCTCCGGCGCCGGTTTCCGCCGCCTCGGCCATATTCTGCTGACGCATACGCATCTCGATCATGTGCTCGGGCTCGGCGGATTGCTGTCGACTCTCGGCCTGTTCGACCTGCTCGGCGATATCGCGATCCACGGGAGCCGCGAGACGATCGGCTTTGTCGCGCGCTATCTGGGCGGCATCTGGCCCGGCGGTCGGACCCCGGTGCCGGTCCGCCTTGTCACGCTTGAGCCGGGATCGGTCTTCGCCGGGCGCGGTTATCGCGTGACGTGCTTTCCGGTCCGGCACCACAAGACGCAGAGCCTCGGCTATCTGTTCGAGACGACCCCGCGCCGCCATTTGCAGGCCGAACGTCTCGCCGCGCTCGGCATTCCGTCCGGACCGCTGCGCGCGCTTCTGGCGGCCGGCGAACCGGTCGTGCTGACCGATGGAAGACGCATCATGCCGGAGGAAGTCACGGCTACCGAGGCAACCGCCACGAAGCTTGCCATCGTCGGTGACACCGAAGAGACGGATACGCTGATGCCCTTTGTTCAAGGGGCTGATGCGCTGGTGATCGAGGCGACATTTCTCGACGAGGATGCCGGGCTTGCTCTGACCCGCGGCCACCTAACCGCGGGTCAGGCCGCGCGGCTGGCCCGCGACGCCGGTATCGGGACCCTTTGGCTGACGCATATTTCCGGTCGTTACGATCCCGGCGCGATTGCCGCCGAAGCCGCCCGGTTCTTCCCCGAGATGCGCGTCATGAACGATTTCGACCGGGTCGCGGTTGCCGCGCGCTCGCATAAAGGGGAGGAATGAGAGCCGCGCAGGACGCGGCTCTCACCCCGCGGTCATTAACGGCGGCGATCCGAGCCGTTGTTGTCGCGGCCATGCGAGCGGTTGTCGCTGCCGGTATGCGCGTGCTCGCGGTCATGCGAGCGGTTGTCGCGGTCACGGTTGTCGTGGCTGCCCCCGTGCTGCTCCATATAGGTCCGCGTGTGGTGATGGATTTGGCCGTCCTCGCCCCGGTATTCGCGACGCTTCAGATCGGCTTCCTTCTCGCGGTCGTGATCGCGCCCGTGCGACTGCGTCTCGTGCGAGCGCCCGTGCAACTGGTTGCCATCGTCGCGCTCGCCGCCATGCGAGCGGTTGTCGTCGCCGTGGCTGCCGTGCGCGCGGCCGTGCTGCTTGCCCTCGTCCTTCGTATGCGGCCGCTTCTCGTCGGTCGATTTGTGCGGATGGCGTCCGGTGCCTTGCTGGCCTTTGTTCTCAGCCATATCTGCTCTCCTATCTCTGTCATCCGACGCGCAGTCGATGTCCTGCGCGGATGATTGGAGAACACCCCGCCGTCCGTACTCTGCCCAAACGGCAACCGCCGATGGCTCCTCCTCGGCACGGAGTTGCGCAGGGCGCTTCCGCAGCGGTGAAAGCAGGCCCCGGATCACTCCCCGAGCACGTCCGAGAGAGCGGCGAGCGCGTTCAGAGCCGGCGCCAGCCCGCTATAGGGTCCGGTCTGGATCACCGCCTCGATGATCTCGGTCCGGCCGAGCCCGGCATTCAGCGCGGACTGCCCGAATTTCCGGACCTGCCCGTCGAGACGCAGCGCCGTGAACGCCGCGACGGCGCACAGCGCGCGCTGCCGCCGGTCGAGACCGGGCCGGTGCCAGATCTCGCCGTAGCCGTATTGGATCGCCAGCGGATAGAGCGCGCCGGTGACCGGGTTGTCGGGAGCGGCATAACCCTCGTAGCCGCGCGCGCCGTGCAGTTCTTCGAGCAGCGCCCGGCCATGTGCGTTCAGCTCATCGAGGCTCGCCGTGCCGGGAGCGGCCGAGGGCGGGGCGACGCCGCGCTCGGCGAATACCGCGCCCGCCGCGGCGAGCGCCTCCTCACTGGCGGTAAAGCCGGCATAGATGCCGCATTGTACGCAGATTTCGACAATCACCTCGGCTTGCATGTCGAGATCGAGCGCGGCCCCGACATAGCGGCGCAGATGGGTCAGCCGCTGCACCGCGCACAGCGCGGCGAGCGTCGCGATCATGCGATCGGGAAGCGCCAGCCCCGGGCGGCTCCACACCGCGCCAAAGGTCACTTCGTCGAACAGATCGCCGATCCCGGAAATCGTTCCGCCGCTGTCCCGTTGTGATAGAGTTTGTTGCGATGCGGTCGGCCCGAACAGCCGGGCGCGGAGCGCGGCGCCGTTGCCGCGCAATTCGTCGCGGGTGGTCATCGCCCTGCCTCAATAACCTTCTTGCGAACCGGTCCTCCCCATATTGTAACGCGAAACAAAACAGCAGCGATTGCGAAAACCCGTGCTTGAAACGACGATCGCCGGCAGCCTGCCGAAACCCTCCTGGCTCGCCGAGCCGCGCACGCTGTGGGCCCCGTGGCGGCTCGACGGCGAGGCGCTCGCCGAGGGCAAGCGCGACGCCACGTTGCTGGCGCTGAAAGTCCAGGAGGATGCCGGCATCGACATCGTCACCGACGGCGAGCAGTCGCGACAGCATTTTGTGCACGGGTTTCTGGCCGGGATCGACGGCATCGATTTTACGCGTCGCGTGCGCATCGGCATCCGCGACAATCGCTACGAGGCCGACGTGCCGACCGTCACCGGTCCGCTGCGCCGGCGCGAGGCGGTCCACGCCGCCGAAGCACTGATCGCCCGCATCCACACGACGCGGCGCCTCAAATTCACATTGCCCGGCCCGATGACGATCGTCGATACGCTCGCCGACGCGCATTACGGCGACCGCACGGCGCTGGCCATGGCCTTCGCCGAGTTGCTCAACGAGGAGGCGCGCGACCTGGCGGCGCTCGGCGTCGATGTGATCCAGTTCGACGAACCCGCTTTCAACGTCTATCTCGACGATGTCCTCGCCTGGGGCATCGATGCGCTGCATCGCGCCGCTTCGGACCTGCCGTGCCGCACCGCGGTGCATATCTGCTACGGCTACGGCATACCGGCCAATATCGAGTGGAAGCAGGGGATCGGCCGCGAGTGGCGGCAATACGAGCGGATCTTTCCGGCGCTGGCGGCGAGCCGTATCGACCAGGTCTCGCTCGAATGCGCCAATTCGCGCGTGCCGATCGAACTGCTGGGGCTGCTTGCCGGCAAGGACGTGTTGGTCGGCGCGATCGATGTCGCGAGCGACGAGGCCGAGACGCCGGAGCAGGTCGCTCTGACGATCGAGCGGGTGTTGCGCCATGTCCCGCCCGAGCGATTGTTCCCGTGCACGAATTGCGGCATGGCGCCGCTCGACCGCAGGCTGGCGAACCAGAAGCTCGCGGCGCTCGCCGCTGGCGCCGCGCTGGTGCGCGGCTGCCCGGCTTCGGCACGCAGCCCTGGCCAGGACGTGAACCCGTAAATTGCGGCTCCCCGGCAACTCGCACCGCTGACGCGATTACGCAAGCGCGCCGTCGTCTTTGAATTGTGCCTCCGGCATTCCGGGGTGCGGGCGCTGCCGAGACCCTGGCCCGAACAGGCTTTCAAACCGCGGTCCCGTGGGCCTTCAGCCTGCGGACTTGATCCGTGGAGAAAGCCGGGACCCACCTCTCCACTTCCCGAGTGGTTGATCGGCGGACCCCGGCTTTCGCCGGGGATGCAGTTTTGGGCTGGGGGAAATCAGCCTTCCGGATAAGCCGTCGAAATCGAGCGCTTCATTTCGGATCAGGCTCTCGGGCCGCAATGCGCCGAGCGTCGCCGTGCTCACGCTCCGCTTAAACTCATCAAACTCAAATCGCCGCGCAGGATATTGAAGAGCTGCGGCAAGTCATCGATTCGGGTGAGGTATAAAAACTGCCCGACGCGGGTCCGGCGCGGACTGCGCCCAAGTATTTCCGGTTCGTAGACAGTGGTGCGGAATTTGAGAATGTCGGCCCGATTGGCTCTGGAATGCCCGAGCGCATTGATGCGCGACAGGACAGGGCCCGGACTATCCAATTTGATCGCGAGCGCCACGACAATCATCAAAGGGCAGGTGAACACGATAAGGATGCCGGCGATCATCACCTCAAGCGCTCTGTTCATAAAAAGCACTCCCCCGGCTGATCCCGCCCTCGCCTGGCGGGAGCGTCGAACCGTAAAAAATATTATCCTATGCGCGACATTTTGGGGTCGGATATTTGACCGACACGGAATCGGCATTGAGCCGCTCGGTTCATCGCCGGCAATGATGTTGATTTCAAGGCGAAAGCCGCCGCCAAATCCCGAAACAACCGACCAGCCACAGGTGTTTTTCGAAAAATGCGACATTATGTCTCGCATTGGAAGGAGGGCACTTTTGATGACCGAGTCGAGCAGATCTGGGGACGACCGTGTTGCGCGTCCGGTACGGCGCCATTTGGGGGACGAGCGGCTTTCCTCAGGCACCGCGACGCTGGTAATTGCGGCCCTCTCGCTCCTCTGCTGGGCAATTTTGATCTTGATCGGATTGGGGCTGTGGTCGGCTCTCGGCTGACACGCAAGCCTGCCGGAAATCGGCGGGTCTCGGGCGTCGTTCCCGAGCGAAAGGACGGGTTCCACCCTCTCCGCACCGCCGCCCTCACCGCGGCGACTTTTGTGGCGAAGGCCGTCGGCGAGCCGAGTCCGCCATTGATGCTGTCGCGCCCTCGATGACCGGACCGGGGGAAAGGGAATTCTACTCGCAGGCGATTTGCTCTAGGCTGCGGCCTCGGAGGTTGGGGGCTGTCGCTTGCCTGTGTTTCGTCCCGTTATTCTCGCCGGCTTGTCGGCGTTGCTGCTGTTCCTCGCCGGCTGCTCGGATCTGCCGCAGCGCGACGACGTCATCGCGCAGGCCAACCGGCACGGCGAGATCGCCTTCAACCTCGTCAAGATCGACGAAGCGGTGGTTGACGTGTTGGCGGCGCGGCCCCGCTCGGCATTCCGCGAACGTTTCAAAAAATACCAGCCGGCGCCCGAGCTGAAGATCGCGATCGGCGACACCGTCTCGGTTGTGATCTGGGAAGCGGCCGGGACCGGTCTGTTTGGCCATTCGCTCGCCGGGGTCTCACCGCTCGCGGCCCCCGCTTCCGGGGTCGCAAGGCGATCGGCGCTGCCGGGCGCGGAGACGCTGCGTTCGACTCTGGTCGAACCGCTCCAGCAAAGCACCCCGCCCGCGGGGCTGACCGAGTCGCGCCTTTCCCGCCCGTCGGCCGCGGGTGCCGCTGCCACATCTCGGGACAGGGTCGGCGAGCTTGCCCGCCTTGCCGGGCAAACCGGCCGTCCCGGAACCGCAATCCCGGAGCAGCCAGTCGGCCCCGACGGGACGATCACGATCCCCTATGCCGGGCGGGTCATCGCCGCCGGCCGGACCGCGACCGAACTGGGGCACCGGATCGAGACCCTGCTCGGCCCGATCGCGATCGATCCGCAGGCGCTCGTCATCGTGCAGCGCGGCGCCGGCAGCACGGTAACGGTTGCCGGCGAGGCGATCCAAGGGGGGCGCGTCCCGCTCGCGCCCGGCGGCACGCGTCTGCTGGAGGTGATCGCGGCGGCTGGCGGCGCGACCGCGCCGGTGCACGAGACCTTCGTCCGTCTGTCGCGCGGCGGGGTGACGGCGACGGTGCCGCTTTCCGTGCTGGTCGCCGATCCGGACCAGAACATCGTCGCCCGGCCCGACGACGTCCTGATCCTGTCGCGCGCGCCGCAAACCCTCAGCGTGTTCGGCGCAGCCGGCAAGAACGCCTCGATCACTTTCGAGACCGAGCGCCTGTCGCTGGCCGAGGCGCTCGCAAAGGCGGGCGGTCTGCTCGACCAGCGCGCCGATCCAAGCGCGATCTTTGTCATGCGCTACGAGCCGGCCGAGCTGGCGCGGGCGCTGGGTCAGCCGGTCGCGGCGCGCGCTCCGGCGGGGCTGTCGCCGATCGTCTACCGGCTCGATCTGGCCGACGCGAAATCCTACCTGCTCGCCAAGCGCTTTCCGGTGCGGGACAAGGACATAATCTTTGTCGCGGAAGCCAAGCTGGTTCCGGTTACCCGCGCCCTGCGGGCTCTGTCGCGGATCACCGGGCCGATCACGAGCGGGCTGCTGATCTGCCAGACGGCGGCCGATTGCTGATCGGCGATCGTCGAGGGGACGGCGCCGTGCGGGCCGTGCCGGCCCTGCGGGAACCGGTGACGGCGCTCAATGATGCAGGCGGCGGCGCGCGAGGGTGGCTTCCGCCTCGCCGCTGATCGCCTCCTTGACCTTGCCGGCGAGCTGCTTCAGCGTGAACGGCTTCGGCAGAAAATGGATGCCGGCGTCGCTGTCGAGCCGCTTGCGGAAAGCGTCCTCGGCATAGCCCGAGATGAAGATGACCTTCATCTCGGGGTGACTCTCGCGCACCTGCCGCACCAGCATCGGGCCGTCGACGCGCGGCATCACGACATCGGTGACCAGCAGATCGATTGTTTCGTCGCTGCCGCGGATCAGGTTGAGCGCCTCCTCGCCGCTTTTCGCCTCAAGCACCTTGTAGCCTTTGTTGCGCAGCGCCCGGGCGGCGAAAATCCGCACCGGGTCCTCGTCCTCGACCAGCATGACGGTGCCGATCCCGGTCAGATCGCGGAGCGGCAGCGGTTCGACGGGTTCGCCGCGCGCCTCCGGTTCGCTCGCGACCGCCTCGTGGCGCGGCAGATAGATCTGGAAAACGGCGCCCTCCCCCGGCGCGCTGTTGACGAAAATAAAGCCGCCGGTCTGCCTGACGATGCCGTAGACGGTCGACAGGCCGAGCCCGGTGCCGGAGCCAAGCTTTTTTGTCGAGAAGAACGGCTCGAAAATGCGTTCGAGGTTATCTTTCGGGATTCCGACCCCGGTATCAGCGACCTCGATCAGCACGTAATTCCCGGCCGGCATAAGCTCGGCGCCGCGCCGGACCGGTGTCGCCTGCGCCACGTTGGCGGTGCGGATCGTCAGCGTCCCGCCGCCCGGCATCGCGTCGCGCGCATTGACTGCAAGATTGATGATCACCTGTTCGAGCTGTCCCTGATCGACCTTGGCCAGACCGAGATCGCGGCCATGGATCAGTTTCAGCTCGATATTCTCGCCGATCAGGCGGCGCAGCAGGTGCGACAGCTCGACGAGCACGTCGCCGATATCGAGCACGCGCGGTTGCAATGTCTGCTGCCGCGAAAAGGCCAGCAGCTGCCGCACGAGATTGGCGGCACGATTGCCGTTCTGCTTGATCTGCATGATATCGGCGAAAGACGGGTCGCCCGGCCGGAAGCGCATCAGCAGCAGGTCGCAGAACCCGATCATCGCTGTCAGCAGATTGTTGAAATCGTGCGCAACGCCGCCGGCAAGCTGGCCGATGGCCTGCATCTTCTGCGACTGCGCGAACTGCACCTCCAAGTTCTTCTGCTCGGTGACGTCGATAAAATGCAGCATCAAATCGCCCTCGCCGCCCTCGCCGCCTCCACCCTCGCTGCCATCCAGCCGGCTCAGGAAAACGACGCAGCTGCGCTCGCGCGGTCCGGTCAGGCGTATATCGACCGGTCGCTCCGGCATCCGACCGGCGGCCGCGCCGCTCAGTCTGGCGGCCAGCTCGCGCCGGTCCTCCTCGGCGACAAAGCCGATCAGCTTTTCGCCGATCAGCGCCTGAAGCGGCGCACCGAACAACTCGCCGAGCGCGCGGTTCGCCTCTTCGAGCCGGCCGGACCGGTCGATCAGGGCGATCCCGACCGGCGCGTCGGCAAAAAACCGCTGGAAACGCTCGCGCGACCGGCGCAGCGCCGATTCCCATTGCCGCTCCGGGGTCAGATCGCGCACGACCGAGCGGGTGCGCAGCTCGACCCCGCCGCCGACCGTGCTTTGGCTCAGCCAGGCCTGCAAAATGCGGCCGTTGCGGCTCCTGAACGCGACCTCGCCGCGCTGGCCGCCGTCGTCGCGGCCGCAGAACGGGTCCCACGGGAGGGCGTCGGGCGGCGGCGCGGCGGCGAGGAAATCGTGCAGGCGCGCATCGCTGCCGACTATTTCCGCCGGGGTCGAGCCAAGCCATTCCGCCAGCGTCTGATTGACGAACAGAAACCGACCGGCCGGGTCCACCGAATAAAAGCCGACCGGCGCGTCATTGAGGAATTCGACGAGCTTGTTTCGCTCGTCCCGGATCAGCGCCTCCATTTCGTGGCGCGCCGTGATGTCCTGGATGTTCCAGAAACTGTAGCCCGGTCGTCCGGCGATCGGGTTGACCGCGATCGTGACCCAGCCGATGGCGGAGCCGCGCGAATAGCGCAGCGGCAGCGCCGCGATCGCGCGAGCCCCCTGCGCCGCGCGGCGGCGTAGCCGTTCGAAATCGGGCAGGGCGTCGGGGTCGGCCAGAGCGGCGGCGATCGCCGGCATCGGACGCTCGTGCGCCAGCGGAAACAACTCGCGGTACGCCGTGTTGGCATAGGCGATGCGGCCGTCCGGGGCCAGGATCAGCTGCGGATCGGGCGAGGCGTCGAGCGCCTGGGTCAGGATGTCGACGCGCCCGGCGAGCGCCCCGTATGTCCAGCGCACAATCGCGACAAGAGCGCCGATCACCACAGCGAAGACAACAATGACGACAACCACGACCGCCGCCGGGATCCGGTCGCTGTCGATGATCTGCGTAAAAAGCAGCGTGGCACCGACGGCCGCCACCGATAGGGTCAGCGCGGCATTGGCGAGATGCCCGGCCCATACCGGACGCGCCCGGGAGAATCTCCGCCGTCCCCGGCCCCTTGTCTCCTCGGTATCGGCCGCGGCCATGCCCTGTGCCCCGCTCTCGTTGCGATTGCCCGCAAACCGGCGCAGCCCTCCGCCGGGTCGCGCCGGCCGGCGACCCGGCGGCAGGATTATTGCCGGCGCGTTAACGGCAGCTTAAATCCGTGTCCCGGCCCGGACCGGCGCGGGCCCCGAACGCGCGCCTTGGAGTAAAATCCTACTCGTCGCGGTAGGTGCGTTCCATACGCTCGTGCCGCTCCTGCGCTTCGATCGTCAGGGTCGCGATCGGACGCGCCTCCAGCCGGCGGATCCCGATCGGCTGATCGGTTTCCTCGCAGAACCCGTAGGTGCCGCTGTCGATGCGCTGCAGCGCGGCGTCGATTTTCGAGATCAGCTTGCGTTCGCGGTCGCGCGTGCGCAGTTCGATCGCCCGCTCGGTTTCGAGCGAAGCGCGATCGGTCAGGTCCGGCTTCAGCAGACTCTCTTCCTGCAGATGGCGCAACGTGCCGGTCGAGTCGGCGAGCAGTTCGGCTCGCCAGCGCAGCAGCTTCTGCCGGAAATATTCGACCTGCAACGGGTTCATGAACTCTTCGTCGTCGCTCGGACGATAGTCTGACGGCAACACCGGGCGCATAGCTCTCCCCAAACCCCCGTTCAAAACGGCGGCGGAGTATATGAATCGGGTTCACCCGATTCAACCGTCAACGCGTCAATCCACCGCGTTGATTCGGCACGAATTCGACCCAGTCGCGGCGACTCCGCAACCGCGAGCGCAGCTCGTGCCGGATGCCGGCGCAGCCGCGCACCGCCGTAAAGAACCTCGGACCCGACGGGATCACAATAATTTTATCTATTTTCGCGCGAACTATGCAATGAGCCGGTGTCCTGCCAAGTAATCACGGCGGTTCTGACTTAGGAAGTTTTTAAGCAAATCGGGATAGGGTCAGCACCGTCAATGCGCAAGTTCAGCGACACGTTCCCGGTGACTGATCTTTACCCGAAACGCGGCAAGGCATCGGCATTGCCCAGCCCGGACCCGGTGCTGCCCGCACCCGACACCAAACGATGGGTGGCGCGGCGCAAGGCGGTCATTGTCGAGGCCGTGCGCAGCGGGGTCATCGAGTTGGAAGAGGTCTGCCGGCGCTACAATCTGTCGATCGAGGAATTCCTGGCCTGGGAGCGCGCGATCGAGCAGCACGGCGTTCCCGGGCTGCGCGTCACCCGATTGCAGATCTACCGCGATACCGATGCGGGGGCCGCGCGTCCCGGTTCCGGGGAAAAGGGTTCCGGCGGAGCTGCGGGCCAGCGGCGCCGCGGCCGGTAGCGTCTCCGCCCTGTCTGTCGAGCGCTGCGATCAGCCGGTCGAGGGCGGCGATCAAAGCGTCCGCCGGCTCCGGTCCGGGTTCGACGCGGCGCAACACCAGGGCGGCGGCTTCGAGTGTCGAGAGCGCCTCGGGTCGCGGCTCGCGGCGCAGCCGGTCCAGTCGCGCCGGGTCCGGCGGGTTCAGGACCAGCCGTTGCAGCTTCAACAACCAGGGATTGCGCCACCACAGCGTCTTCGCCTGGCTCCAGGTGCCGTCGAGCAGCACGATGCCTTCGAGGCCGCGCAGCACCCGGTCCGCATCGGGCAACGGATTGCCGCCGCGGCCCAGCGCGATGATCTCGCCGCTATTCGGGGGACGGTCCGAGCGCGCGGCGTCTTGCGGCTTTGCCAGCATACGCGGTCGCACCGAGCCGAGATGCAGCACGCCCCAGCGCCTCGGGTCCGCCGGCCGACCGGTCGGCAAGTCCAGAGCGCGCGTCAGGTTCGGCCAGGACAGACCGACGACCAGCCGGGCGTGCCGCAATGCAGCAACCAGCGTCGCGGCGGTCGCGCGCGCCTCGCTGCGTTCCTGCGGGTGCTGCAGGACCAGCACGAACAGCCGGTTGTCGATGACCGGTTCCGGATTTTCCGCTCCGGAAGCGCCTCCCGGCTCGCCTCCGGACTCGCGCATGACCGGCGCCGCGGGGTCGCTTCCGCCGTCCTGCCGCATATCGCCGCCGCGGACGCGCCCGGTCCCGGAACGGTCAATAGGGCCGATAGCCGTATCCATAATAGGGTTGCGGGTATGCCGGCGCTCCATAGGCCGGCGCTCCGTAATAAGCCGCCCCGCGCGACTGCATGCAGCTGGCGTAATACTGGTTGTACATATCCTGGATCTGCGCCGAGGCGTAAGCCGTATTGCTGGCCCCGACGCCGGTGCCCGCGAGCGCGCCCCCGGCCGCCCCGATGCCGGCGCCGCGGCCGCCGCCGATCGCCGCCCCGAGGGCCGCGCCGAGCCCGGCTCCGACCAGGGCGCTGCCGACGCCCTGCGCGTTGGCCTGGTTCAGATACGGCTGAACCGCCTGCCGCGCATACGCGTCGCAGGCTGCGTAGTCGGCCTGCGGGTTTTGCGCCATCGCCGGAGCGATCGCCATCACTGCCGCGAGACCAATACCCGTAAAGACCGTCATGAACCGTCGCATCGAGAGATCTCCTCAACAGGTCCAAGCCCGCCGGGCGGCGAGCCATCGCTCCGGCTTCATTTAGATCAAAACAGCAAACGTCAAGGTGCAGTCCGGATGGGTAGTGTCTCAGTTTGAATTGCAACCTTGTCATTCCGGGGCGCGGGCGTAGCCCGCGAGCCCGGAATCCATCAACACAGGCCCCTGAAGTCCTTGGAGAGGTTGATGTTCATGGATTCCGGGTTCCGCCCTGCGGACGGCCCCGGAATGACAGTGCCGCTGTTACATTCAAACTGAGACATTACCTCAGGATGGCGCACCCAAGAAGGCGGCTTCGAGAAGAAACCCTGCCCCTGGGTGGAGATCACGGCATGCCGTCCCGGTGCATCGCCTCGAGCACCGCGGCAGCGGCGCGCGTCCCGGCATCCGCGTCGCCGAACGCCTGCCGCCGCGTTTCGACCAGCTGCGATTGCAGCCAATAGGCCTCGCCGCGCTCGCCATATTGCCACAATACGGCGGCGAGGTTCGCCAGCGCGGTCAGCGTGTCGGGATCGTGCGGACCGAATTCCCGGTGCAGCGTCTCGATCGCGGCATCGAGCAGCGCCCGCGCCCCCGCAAGGTCGCCCTGCGCGGCGATCGTGCCGGCCAGATTGTTCATCGCGCGCAGCGTGTCGCGCCCGCTCTCGCCCCACACCTCGCGGCCGCGCGCCAGTACCTCCTCCTGCATGCGGCGCGCCGTGTCGAGATCGCCCTGCGCGCCAGTCGTCGCCGCCAGCTTCCCGAGCGCTTTCAGCGTGTCCCCGTGCGCCTCGCCCAGAGCACGCCGGCGCGCCGCCAGAACGTGCTCCTCGATCGCGCGCAACTCTTTCAGCCGGCCGCGCGCCCACAGCATTTCCGCCATTTCGAGCATCGCGGCCAAGGTTTCCGGATGCTCGTCGCCCAGGCTGCGACGCCGGGTTTCGACATGCGCCTCCATCTCGGCCAGGGTCTGCGGTCGGGATTCGCTCAAGCGGCCGGTCTCCTCTGCAAACGCGCGCGGTGAACGACCCGCACACTGCATCGATCCGCGATTCTCGCATGTCGGCAGACTTCTGTCTCGCGGCGGCGGTCGAACCAGCCCCGCAAGGCGCGCCGATGCATCCGGCACAACGCGGTCCGGAGTAGTTTCACCCTGGCGCCAAGTCACATCGGCGCAATCCCCAGAAAAGAGTGGACAAGCTCTGCCGCGCTGCTCAGTATTTTCGCGCGGGTCGGGGGGCCCACGGTCCAGTTTCGCAGGCAAGTTCTGTCCGGCAGCGGCATGTCCCACCGGACAGACGGATGATCGTTTGCGAATCGCAGAACATTTCGAGTCATTGCAGGGGATACTCTTTTTCAGTGGAGAATCGATGACGGTCACCCTTCTGCCGGCGACTGCTTCGGGGCGGCGGCTTTGCCGCCATGCGGCCCAGGCGGTTATCGTCGCGTTCGCGAGCCTGTCGCTGCTGCTTGCGGACCCGAGCGAGAGCTTTGGCAGGGTGAAAAAATCCGAGGCGCGGCAGTCGAAGCCCGCCGTCACAAAGACCGTCGGCAAGCGGCACCCCGCGAAGTCGCGTCTCGCGACGAAGCGAGCGGAGGCCAAGAAGCCGGGCGCCAAAAGCGCCGAAGCAAAACCGGCCCGCGCGCCGGCACCGGCGCTGCGCTCGGCGATCGTGATCGACGCCGACAGCGGCGCGGTGCTGAGCGAGACCAAACCCGACATGCCCGCCTATCCGGCCTCGCTGACCAAGATGATGACGCTCTATCTGGCCTTCACGGCGCTCAACGAGGGCCGGCTCGGTCTCGATCAGCAGGTTCCGGTATCGGCCCACGCGGCCGCCCAGGCACCGAGCAAGCTGTGGCTGAAGCCGGGCGATTCGGTGCCGGTCCAGGCGCTGATCCTGGCTCTCGTGACCCGCTCGGCGAATGACGCGGCCGTCGTCCTGGCCGAGGCCCTGGCCGGCAGCGAAACCGCTTTCGCCGCCGAAATGACCGAGACGGCCCGCCGGCTCGGGATGAACGACACGACCTTCCGCAACGCCTCGGGTCTGCCGGACCCGCTGCAGCGCACGACCGCGCGCGACATCGCACGGCTGTCGCTCGCGCTCTATCAGGACTTCCCGCGCGACTATGCATATTTCTCGACCCGCGAATTCGAGTTCCGCGGGCAGACGATCAAGACGCACAACCACATGCTCAAATCCTACGACGGCGCGGACGGTATCAAGACCGGGTTTACGCGCGCCTCCGGGTTCAATCTCGCCGCCTCGGCCGAGCGCAACGGGCATCGCCTGATCGGCGTCGTCCTCGGCAGCCCGTCCTGGCCGACACGCGACAAGGAAATGGCCGCGCTGCTCGATCGCGGCTTTGCCACGCTCGGTGCGACACGGGTGGCGAGCGCGGATACGATCGAGCCGGCGCCGGGCCAGTCAAAGCCGGCCGGCCTCGTTGCCCGGCTCGCTTCCCATGCCTCGCCGATCGGCGCGGCGCTCGCGGCATCGGCGGCGAAACCGGCGATCCGCCCGGCCGTCAACACCGCGGCGGCGGCTGACGACGAGGATCGCACGATCCAGCTCGGCGCGTTCCGTGCGCGCGCCGCCGCCGCACGGCTCGCCAAGAGCGCCGCACGGCTCAAACCGGCCAAGGGAAAGGATATCGTCGTCCGCAAGGTCTCCGGCGGCAAGGGCGCCCTCTACGCGGTGCAGGTGTCGGACTTCACCGACAAGGGCGCGCGCGATGCGTGCGGGGTGCTGCGCAAGGCCAAGTTCGGCTGCTTTGTCGTCCCCGAAGCGGACGAGGGCTGACCGGGCGCGCCGCGAGAACCGGCGGGATGCCCCCGGAAGCGGGACGACAGAAACATTGACGGCCGGCTCCGGGGCGGGCTTATAGGCTCATTCGCCATCGCTTCCGCTTTTGAGGAGTCCCCCGCATGGCCGCGCAGAATTTTGCCGGGGTGCTGGTCCCTGTTCTGACGCCGTTTGCCCGCTCCGGCAGCCCCGATACCGGGCGCTTTGTCGATTTCTGCCGCTTTCTGCTCGACCAGGGCGCCGACGGGCTGGCGATCTTCGGGACGACCAGCGAGGCCAATTCGATGTCGGCCGGGGAGCGCATGGAGCTGCTCGACCGGCTGATCGATGCCGGCGTTCCGGCCGCCAAACTGATGCCCGGCACCGGCGCCTGCTCGATTACCGAGGCCGCGACCTTGATCCGCCACGCGGTCGGCCACGGCATCGGCGGCGTGCTGATGCTGCCGCCCTTCTACTACAAGGGCATGAACGATGACGGGCTGTTCGCGTTTTTCGCCGATGTCATCGACCGCGTCGGCTCGGACGCACTGCGCATGTATCTCTATCACATCCCGCCGCAGACCGTGCTCGGCCTGTCGCTCGACCTGGTCGGCCGGCTGATCGAAGCCTATCCGCGGACCGTGGTCGGTCTCAAGGACAGTTCCGGCGATTGGAACAACACCGCGGCGCTGCTCGACCGTTTCCCCGGTTTCGCGGTGTTTCCGGGTTCGGAGGTGTTTCTGCTCGACGGGCTGCGCAACGGCGCTTCCGGCTGCATTACCGCGACCGGCAATGTCAACGTGCCCGGCATCCGCAAGGTCTACAAGAACTGGCGGACGCCGCAGGCCGACGCGCTGCAAGCCGAGATCACGACCGCGCGCAAGACGATCCAGGCCTATCCGATGGTCCCGGCCTTGAAGCGCATCGTCGCGCATTTCCACAACGACCCGGATTGGGCGACGGTTCGCCCGCCGATGGTGCCGCTCGACGAAGCGCGGTCACGGGCGCTGCTCGCCGACCTCGCGAAGATCGGCTTTACGCTGGGCGAGGCGCGGCGCGCCGCCGCCGAGTAATATACCGTCACCCCCGCGAAAGCGGGGGGCCAGGGCAGCCGCTCCGGCCTGGGCCCCGGATTCCTCCCCGGACTTGATCCGAGGGTCACGCGGGAATGACATTGGGTAATGGGAGGAGCGAGCATGGCGAGCGAACAGGCCCCTTCCCGCACCCCGGAGCGGCAGGAATTCTACGACCGCATCGCGCCGCTGCATCTGGCGCCGCTGTGGGAGAAGCTGCACCATCTCGTTACCGCCGAGCCGCACAGCCCCTGCCTGCCGTATCTCTGGCGCTACGACCGCGACGTGCGGCCGCAATTGATGCAGGCCGGCGGGCTGATCTCGGCGATGGAGGCGACCCGCCGCGTGCTGATCCTGGAAAACCCCGGCTATCAGGGACAGGCGCAGATCACCTCCTCGCTGTTCGCCGGGCTGCAATTGATCCTTCCGGGAGAGGTCGCGCCGGCCCACCGCCACACGCAATCGGCGTTGCGGTTCGTCATCGAGGGCAGCGGCGCCTATACCGCGGTCGACGGCGAACGCACGGTGATGCACCCTGGCGATTTCGTGATCACGCCGTCCTGGACCTGGCATGATCACGGTCATGAGGGAAACGGCAGCGAAGACAGCGAGCCGGTAGTGTGGCTCGACGGGCTCGACATCCCAATCGTGCGGCTCGTCAATGCCAGCTTCGCCGAACCCGGCGCCGCCGACGTGCAGACGATCAGCCGCCCGGAAGGCGACAGCCTCGCCCGTTACGGCAACAACCTGCTGCCGGTCGATTGGCAACCGGCGGCAAAAACCTCGCCGGTGTTCAACTACCCTTATGCGCGCAGCCGCGAGGCGCTCGCTGCCCTGTCCCGCAACGGCGATCCCGACCCGTATCACGGACACAAGATGCGCTATGCCAACCCGGCGAGCGGCGACTGGGCGATGCCGACGATCGGCACCTTTATCCAGCTCCTGCCGCGCGGCTTCGCGGGCCTGCCATACCGTTCAACCGATGCGGCCGTGTATGTCTGTGTCGAGGGCGAGGGCGAGACGCGGGTCGGCGACACCGTGCTGCGCTGGGGGAAGCGCGACATCTTTGTCGTGCCCGGCTGGATGAGCCACACGCATCACGCCGCCGACAAGTCCGTGCTGTTCAGCTTTTCCGACCGGCCGGTCCAGGAAAAACTCGGGCTGTGGCGCGAGGCGCGCGGCAACGCGTGAGAGACGATAATCCTGCTTGGAGGCGGTTTCAGAATCGGCTGGCGAGCCGGCCTGCAACCAGGAATATGCAGGCAGCCTGGAGTAGTGACTGGATATTGCGCACGGGTTGGACGCGAAACAGGTAAGGGCGGTAGCCCGAAAGGCTGCAAAATCCGCCCGAAAGCGGGTTTTGCAGCCTAAGTCCTTGATATCGTTGGTAGCGGGAGAGGGACTTGAACCCCCGACCTTGGGATTATGATTCCCCTGCTCTAACCAGCTGAGCTACCCCGCCGCAAGGATTTGCACGATCCTCGACCCGCCATCGGCGGTCGGGTCCGCGAGGGACCGCATATAGGAGATGGCCCGCGCGCGGTCAAGCGCGCCCGCTCGGGAGCGCTTCCGCCGCAACCGGCCCTTGCCTATGCGATGAAGCCTCGGGACGGCGGATCCAGCCGCCGCCGAGCACCCGGTCGCCATCATAGAGAACCGCCGCCTGACCCGGCGCGACCGCACCGGCCGGAGCGTCGAGCATAAGCTCGGCGTCGTCGCCGTCGCCGGCCAGCAATGTCGCCGCGACCGGCGGCTGCGCCGAGCGCAATTTCACACCGGCGCGGATCGCGGCGCCCGCGACCGGCGGCGTTCCAAGCCAGTTCATCTCGGCCAGCGGAACGCGCATCCGCCCCAGAGCGTCTCTCGGGCCGACAACGACGCGGCGCGTCTCGGGGTCAAGCCGCAGCACGTAAAGCGGCCCGGAAAACGGCCCTGAGACGGCGATGCCGAGGCTTTTGCGCTGGCCGACCGTGAAATGGGCGATCCCGCGGTGGCGGCCGAGAACCCGACCGTGCTCGTCGACAATGTCGCCGGGTTCGCCGGCCTCCGGACGCAGGCGCGTGACGATATCGGCATAGGACCCCTGCGGCACAAAGCAGATATCCTGGCTGTCGGGCTTGTCCGCGACCGGCAGACCGAACTCGCGCGCCAGCACCCGCGTCGCATCCTTTGCGAGACCGCCGAGCGGAAAGCGCAGAAAATCGAGTTCGGCGCGGGTCGTGCGATACAGAAAGTAGCTCTGGTCGCGCGCGGTGTCGCGGGCGCGGTGCAGTTCCGGCCCGTCCGGACCGCGCACCCGGCGGACATAATGCCCGGTCGCCAGCGCGGCGGCGCCGAGATCGCGCGCGGTCGCCAACAGGTCGCGAAACTTGATGCGCTCGTTGCAGCGGATGCACGGGATCGGCGTCTCGCCGCGCCGGTAGCTCTCGGCGAAATCCTCGATGACCGCCGCGCGAAACCGGGCTTCATAATCGAGCACGTAATGCGGGATGCCGAGACGCGCGGCAACATGCGCGGCGTCGCGCACATCCTGCCCGGCGCAGCACGCTCCCTTGCGGCCGGCCGCCGCGCCGTGATCGTAAAGCTGCAATGTGACGCCAACGACATCAAACCCGGCCCGCGCCAGCAGCGCCGCGACAACCGACGAATCGACGCCGCCCGACATCGCCACGACAATGCGGTGATCGGCGGGATTGCCGGGCAGATCGATATCGGCAAGCGGCGCCGCGATCTTCATGTCCGGCATGCTCAGGGTCCGCGATTCCCGGCGGCGGCGAGGCCCATTTGCCAGAAACCGGCTTCGAGCCGGGCGGCGGTCGCGAAGGACGCCGCCAGTGTCGGAAAACGGCCTTCGCCGCCGCGCCGGGCGAATTGTTCGTCGAGCGCCGCTTCAGCCTCGCCGGCCAGGGCCTGATATTCGGCGCCGGCATACATATCGAGCCAGTCGCGATACGGGTTGCCGTCGCGCTTTGTCGCCGGGTCGGCGATGCGCTCGCGCGCGATCTCGGCATAGCCGATGACGCACGGCGCCAGCGCGACTTCGAGATCGAGACGGTCGCCGGCAAGACCGCGGTCGAGCACAAAGCGGGTATAGGCGACGGTCTCCAGCGCCTCGGGTTCGGTTTGCAGCGCTGTCTCCGACAGACCCCAGCGGCGGCAATACTCGATGTGCAGACCGATCTCGACATCGAGCGTCGCAGCCACCAGCGACTGCGCGCGGCGCATCTCGGCCAGCGTGTCGGATTTGTAGACGGCCAGCCCCCAGGCGCGCGCGAAATGCAGCAGAAACAGATAGTCCTGCACCAGATAGCGGCGGAACGCGGCCTCGGGCAGATCGCCGCGCGCGAGGCGCAGCACGAATTCATGCCTTGTGTAGGCTTGCCACCCGCCGCCCGCGGCTGCGACGAGGCGGTGGAACAGGTCGCCGGTCATGGCTCAGCCGAGCAGCAGGTTGCGCGTGCTCGCCGGCAGCTTGACGACGAGACCGTCGAGTTCCTCGGTGATGATGATCTGGCAGCCGAGACGCGAGGTCGCGGTCAGGCCGAAGGCGAGATCGAGCATGTCCTCCTCGTCCTCGCTGGCCTCCTTCAGCAGTTCGTACCATTCCGGATCGACGATCACGTGACAGGTCGAGCAGGCGAGCGAACCCTCGCAGGCACCCTCGATATCGATCTTGTTCTTGTGCGCGATTTCGAGCACCGACAGACCGAGCGGCGCGTCCACCTCGCGATGCGTCCCGTCGCGCTCGATAAAGGTCATTTTCGGCATGAGGTAGAAATCCGCCTACAGTCCATCGAGATTGCTTTGGCGCGTTGCGCCTCGCAATGCCAATCCCGCCCCTGTCATTGCGACAGGTGCTGCCTCGGTTTGAAACTGGCCCGCTGCGCCGCCCCGGAGCAACCCCTCGGGACCGCCAGCGTCCCGCCGGCAGTCCTGAAGCGCCCTCGCCGTAGCGTCCCTAACCCACCGCCGGACGCGGCGCGAGCTCCTCGGCCAGCACCGAAGCCGCCAGCGCCGGCGCCTCGCCGGGCGGAATATCGTCCTGCCCGATGACGCGCAGCACGTCGAGACCGGCGGCCTCGGCAGCGCCAACGAGACGCTCGACGGCCTCCGGTTGCAGGTTTGACGGCACCGCCAGCACGGTGTGCGTGACCGGCCGCGCCAGGGCACGCTCGGCGCGCAGCCGCGCTCCCTCGAACAGGGACTGCCACGCCTCGGGCGGGTCGTTGAGCGGCGGGGTCGGCAGGTCGCTCTCGAACCCCTCGCGGTCGCGCAGCATCGTCGGGTTGCCGCCGACCGCGACCGCCACCTCGGCCTGCGCGCCGCCGACGTGAATGCCGATCGCGATGCCCGGCGCATCCGGATCGGAAGGCAAGCCGTCCGGCTCCTCGATTTGAAACAGTTTCACGTATCCAATCCTTGCAGCGCCCCTGGCCGGACTTGATCCGTGGGTCTTCAGCCCACGGACGTAAACCCGTGGGCATCCACGTCTTTGAAGCGAGATCAGGAGAATTCAGACGTGGGTGGCCGGGTCACGCCCGGCCACGGGGAAGACCCTTTCGCTCGTGTCAACGCCTAAACGTGGAAGCTTTCTCCGCAGCCGCACCGGCCTTTTTCGTTCGGATTGCGGAAGACAAACCCGGATTGCAGCTTTTCCTCGACGTAATCCATCTCGGTGCCGAGGATGAACATGACGGCTTTCGGATCAACCAGCACCGTGACGCCCTTGTCCTCGACGATTTCGTCGAATTTGCCCTTCTCGTCGGCGTATTCGAGCGTGTAGCTGAGCCCGGAGCAGCCGCGCGACCGCACGCCGATACGCACGCCGGCCGACGGCTTGCCGCGCCTGGCGAGCAGGGCCTGGATGCGCTCGGCCGCCGCGTCGGTCACCGACAGAGCCTGTCTTCGCGCCATCGCCATTGGAGCTGTTCTCCCGTTCGCTCGCGTAATGATATCGCTGCCGGTTTATGTAGGAACCGTTTCAGCCTGCGTCACCCCATGCTCAGCATGGAGACGGGAAGCGGCGGCGGCCAGCGCGTCGGCCGTGAAATCGACATCGTCCTCGGTTGTGAAGCGTCCGAGACCGAGGCGGATCGAGGCGTTCGCCAGCGCGTCCGACAGGCCGAGCGCACGCAGCACATAGGACGGCTCGACCGAGGCGGAGGTACAGGCCGAGCCGGTAGACATCGCCACCGTCGGGCAGGCGGCGATCAGCTCGGGCGCGGTCAGACCGGGGAAGGACAGGTTCAGATTGCCCGGCAGCCGCTGCGCCGTGTCGCCGTTGACCCGCAACCCCGCGACCCGGCGCGTCAGGCTGGCCTGCAATCTGTCGCGAAGGCCGCGCAGCCGAACCGCCTCGGCATCCATCTCATCGCGCGCGATCGCGGCGGCGCGTCCCAAACCGACGCAGAGCGGGGTCGGCAAGGTGCCGGAACGCAACCCGCGCTCCTGCCCGCCGCCGTCGAACAGCGGCAGCAGGCGCACGCGCGGGCGGCGCCTTATGTACAGCGCGCCGACCCCTTTCGGGCCGTAGACCTTGTGGCCCGAGATCGACATCAGATCGATCTTCATCGCCTCGACATCGAGCGGAATTTTTCCGAAGGCCTGCGCCGCGTCGGTGTGGAACAGGACGCCATGCGAACGGCACAGCGCGCCGATCTCGGCGAGCGGCTGGACGACGCCGATCTCATTGTGCGCCGCCATCACCGACAGGATCAGCGTGCGCTCGTCGAGCGCGTCGGCGAGCCGGTCGAGCGACACCAGACCGTTCGGTCCGACGGGAACGGAGACGACCGCGAACCCCTCGCGTTCGAGCGCGGCGGCGCTTTCGAGCACGCATTTATGCTCGGTCGCTAGGGCGACAATACGATCTCGGGGCCGGCGTCCGGTCTGCGGATGGGCGCGCGCGAAATGCGCGACCCCCTTCAGCGCCAGATTGTTGGCCTCGGTCGCGCCCGAGGTGAAGACGATCTCGCGCGGGTCGGCGCCGATCAGCCGGGCGACATCGTCGCGCGCGCGCTCGACCGCCGCACCGGCCGCCTTGCCGTAGACGTGGCTCTCGCTGTGCGGATTGCCGAACTCTTCGGTGAAGTACGGCATCATCGCGTCGAGCACGCGCGGGTCGAGCGGTGTCGTCGATTGGTTGTCGAGATAGACCGGCCGCCGGTTCGCGCGCTCGCTCGGGATAGCGGCGGACACGGCGGCAGGGTTGATGATGTCGTTCATGCGGCTGCTCATGCGGCTCTGGGGGTCGCGCGGCGGGTAAGCGCGGTCCAGATTTCGAGAAAATGGTCGATACCGGCCTCGGTCGTGGTCCAGCCGAGGCTGATCCGGATCGTCGCGCCGGCGATACCGGGCGGCAGACCCATCGCTTGCAGCACATGGCTCGGCCCCACCTTGCCCGACGAGCAGGCCGCGCCGGCGCTGACCATCACGCCGTTGAGATCGAGTGCGATGACCTGGGTCTCGGCGGCAATGCCGGGCAGCGTGAGCGCGCTCGTGTTCGGCAGCCGCGGCGCGGTCCCGCCGATCACCAGCGCTTCCGGCACCGCCGACAGCGCCGCCGCTTCGAGAGCGTCGCGCAACCGGCGCACCCTTTTGTAATCGGCCAGCCCGGCGAGCGCGGCCTCGGCGGCGGCGGCGAAACCGGCGATACCGGGCAGGTTCTCGGTGCCGGCGCGCCGGCCGCGCTCCTGCCCACCACCGCGGAGCAGCGCAGTCGGCTCCGCATTACCGATGACAATCAGCGCGCCGATCCCCGGCGGACCGCCGAACTTGTGCGCTGACAGGCTAATCAGATCGGCGCCGATCATGGCGGGGTCGAGCGGCAGTTTTCCCGCTGCCTGCACCGCGTCGCAGTGAAACAACGCGCCGTGCGCGTGCGCGATATCGGCGATGCGTGCGGCCGGTTGCATAACCCCGGTCTCGTTGTTGGCCAGCATGACCGAGACCAGCGCCGGCCGCTTGTCGGACCGCAGCATCGCGTCGAGAGCGTCGAGATCGACGATCCCGTTCGGATCGACCGGGATACGCTCGGCGTCAGGGACGGCTTGCAGCACCGAATTGTGCTCGACGGCGGACACGAGGACGCGCGCTCTCCCGCTGCCGAGCAGCGCCAGGTGATTGGCTTCGGTGCCGCCGCTGACAAAGACCACGCCGTCGGGCGCCGCATTGACCAGAGCCGCCACCGTCTCGCGCGCCCGTTCTATCCGCTGCCGCGCGGCGCGGCCCCGGCGATGCACCGAGGAAGGATTCCCCCCTTGCGCCAGTGCCGCGGCCACCGCCGCCCCGGCCTCGGGCCGCAGCGGCGCCGTCGCGTTCCAGTCGAGATAGGTCTCGCGCCGGGTCATCGGTTCAGCGGAACAGAGGGAAGATCAACACGGCGATATGGTGTCTCGGGCTGGATTTTCATCGCGCCCCGATTCATTCCGCTGGGGCCGCGCCGCCGCGCCGCCGCGGCGCGAAGCTGGTGCCAAGCACCCGCCGCTCGCAGACATCGCCGAGCGACACCGAGCTGAGATAAAGATGGATCTGGCGGCCCAGCTCCTCCCATAAATCATGCGTCAGACATCGGCTGCGGTCGCCGCGGCAGCCGACCGCCTCGCCGGGTTTGCAGCGCACCGCCTCGATCGGCTCGTCAACCGCGAGGATGATGTCGGAAATGCGGGTCTCGTTCCGGTCGTGCGCGAGCAGATACCCGCCATGCGGACCGCGCACGCTCCTGACCAGACCGCTGCGCCGCAGCCTGGCGAAAAGCTGTTCGAGATAGGCAAGGGAAATCTCCTGCCGCCGGGCGATCTCGGCGAGCGGGACCGGCCCATCCTCGCCGTACCGGGCAAGATCGACCATCGCCATCACCGCGTAGCGCGCCCTGGTGCCGAGCTTCATCGCCCCGTACCCATCTCCCGGTGTTCACCCCTCCGCGTTCACGGCTGCGCCCCGACCCGCCGCCGCACCGGATCGGCCTCCCCCGCCTGCGCCGCGCCGCGCCGCCCGTCGCTTCTCTCGCGCTCGCGCTCCAGCTCGCCGACGCGGGTGCGCAGGCTCGTGACCTCGTCGAGCAGGGCGTTTAGCGCCCGCGCGATCGGGTCCGGGATCTCGCCGGTGAAGCCATAGGGGGCGAAAATCGGCTCCGGCGGATGCGGTGCGTCGCGCCCGGGTTCGCGCCCGACCGGCCGCGCCGGAATGCCGACCATCGTTGCGCCATCGGGGACCTCCTTGAGCACGACCGCCTGGGCGCCGATACGCGCGCCGTCGCCGACCCGGAACGGCCCCAGCACCTGCGCGCCGGCGCTGACGATGACATCGTTGCCGAGGGTCGGATGCCGCTTCTGACCGCGTTCGAGCGAGGTGCCGCCCAGGGTTACGTCCTGGTACAGCGTGCAGTCGTCGCCGATCTCGGTGGTTTCGCCGATCACGACCCCCATGCCATGATCGATGAACAGCCGCTTGCCGATGCGCGCGCCGGGATGGATCTCGATCCCGGTGGCGACGCGGCCGAGATGCGAGACAAACCGCCCGGCGAGGCGCCAGCCGCGCAGCCAGAACCAGTGCGCGACCCGATAGAACAGCAATGCCTGAAACCCCGGATAGCAGAGCACGACCTCAAGCCGCGAGCGGGCTGCCGGATCGCGGGCAAGCGTTGCGTCAATCTCGTCGCGCAGGTTTCTGAACAGCATCGCGATCACTATATCATCTTGTCACCGAGCCTGCGGTTGTGCGGCCGCGTGCGCGCCGCCGCCGGCGTCGAGGCGACAGTACAATTACCCGAGCGGTGGAATCAAGTTTATGGCGATAACGAGACCGATACGGTCCGGACCCTCTCCTGTTATGACGAGGAAGGCAGCGGGGGAGTCCAGATCCCCCGGCACGCCATATCAGAGTTCCACAGTCGGAATTGAACCGGGATCGACATGCCTGACGTGATCATCAACGGCCCGGAAGGGCGCATTGAGGGCCGTTATCACCATGCCCGCGGCGGTACGGCGCCGATGGCGCTGGTGCTGCACCCGCATCCGCTGCATGGCGGGACGATGAACAACCGGGTCGTGTACACGACCTACCAAGCTTTCGTGCGCCGCGGGTTTTCGACGCTGCGCTTCAATTTCCGCGGCGTCGGGCGCAGCCAGGGCAGCTTCGACCGCGGCGAAGGCGAGCTGGCCGACGCCGCCGCTGCGCTCGACTGGCTGCAAACCTACAACCCGAATGCCGCGTCGTGCTGGGTCGCGGGGTACTCGTTCGGCGCCTGGATCGGCATGCAGCTGCTGATGCGCCGCCCCGAGATCGAGGCCTTCATCTCGATCGCGCCGCCGGCCAACTCGTATGATTTCAGCTTCCTGGCCCCCTGCCCGTCATCCGGCCTGATCCTGCACGGCGAACAGGACAGCGCGGTGCCGCCCGACTCGGTGCAGAAGCTGGTGCACAAGCTGTCGCATCAGCGCGATATCAAGATCGAGTTCCGCCGGATTCCCGGGGCCGATCATTTCTTCGCCGACCCCGAGCCGCTGGCGACCCATGTCGATGCGTATATCGGAGCGCATCCGCGTTTCGCCGAGCAGCAGGAACCGCCGCCCGCCGCCGCGCGGGGCCGTGGGCGCTAGCACCCCACTCGCCCCGTTGATTTTCAGGTGGATTTTCGGGTCGGCGCAAACGCCTACCCTTTCGCCCGGCCGGCGCGGAACGCGGCCCATAACGCGACGAGGACGCCGAGCAGCACCATGCCGCCGAATACGAGCAGGATCGTGTTCTCCGGGCCGACCACCCTCTCGCCGGCGCCCGCGAGCGCATCGCCCGCCAGCAGCAGCATCGGCGCCCAGATCAACGCCGATATCACGCTGGCCGTGCAGAACAGGCGCGGCGACATGCGCATGATCCCGGCGGCGAGCGGGACCACGGCGCGCACCGGACCAAAGAAGCGGCCGATGAATACGCTCTTGCCGCCATGCCGGCGAAAGAATTCGATGCCGCCGGCGAGCAGGTCAGGGCGGCGCGTAAACGGCCACACCCCGGCCAGCCGGCCGCCGAACCGCCGTCCGATCCCGTAGGACACCGCGTCGCCGAGCAGCGCGCCGGAAACCGCGCCAGCCGCGATCGGCCAGATCGACAGATCGCCGGTCTGGATCAGCGCCCCGGCGGCGATCAGCAACGTCGTGCCGGGGAACACCAGACTGAGAAACGCGAAGGACTCGCCGAAAGCGGTGATGAAGATGACCGCAACCGCCCAGTCCTGATGCGATTTGATGAATTCGATCAGTTGCCGGGCGATGTCTTCCATTCATTCCGTCGCGGCGGGTCCGGTGCTTTTATATGCAGACCGGCCACCCGCCGCGCAATACTGCCGGCGTGCGGGAGCGCGGCGTGCTGTCTCGGCATCCTCACGACGCCCTGAAGCGCCGCGGCAAGGTGTCGAGCAGGGCGCGGGTCTCTAGCAGCTCGCGGCGGATCTCTTCGAGTTCGGCCCGCGTCTCGGGATCGAGCGATGCCGGCTTGCGATCCGAGGCGGGCAGCGCGGCGGTCTGCGACCGATCGGTCGCCCCGCTATCCGGTGCGGCCGGAAATTCGCATCCGGGATCGGCTCCGATACCGGCCTCGGGAGAAGCCGCCGCGCACGGGTCGGCGATATCCGGGTCCTCGCCTGCCGCGGCGCTGTGCGGCGGGCGGTTCCCCAGCAGTTGCTGCACGCCGCGGATCGTGTATCCGTCCTGATACAGCCATTGCCGGATGCGACGCAGCAGCAGAATGTCTTCCGGCCGGTAGTAACGCCGGCCGCCGCTGCGCTTCACGGGCTTGAGCTGTGAAAACTTTGTCTCCCAGAAGCGCAGCACATGCGCCGGAAGATCGAGTTCGTCGGCGACCTCTCCGATCGTGCGAAACGCGGCGGCGCTTTTCTGCGGCCGAGCCGACGCCGGCCAGCCGGGATCGCTCACCTCAATCCGAGGCCGCCTCTACGGTGCGCGACCGCTCCGGCGCGGCGCCGGCATCGGCGGCAGAGGCGGAGGGAAACCGGTTCTGGGTGCCGTTGATCTGGTGCTTCAGCGTGTGCGAGGCCCGAAAGACCAGAACCCGGCGCGGGCTGATCGGGACCTCCTCGCCGGTCTTCGGGTTGCGCCCGACACGATGGCCCTTCTGGCGCACCGCAAAACTTCCGAACGAGGAAATCTTCACGACATCGCCGCGCTCCAGCGCCCGCGCGATCTCGGCGATGACCGACTCGACGAGTTCGGCGGATTCGTTACGCGAGAGCCCGACCTGGTGATAGACCGCCTCGGTGAGCTGAGCGCGGGTTACCGTATGCCCGGCCATAACGCCCTCCCTGCTTTCGCCCAGCCTAACCTCGCCCGGAAATTTCGTCAAATTCCAATGTGTTGCTTCCCGCTGTGGTCCGCCGCGTCCAACCGACAGTTCTGCGATGCCGCTACCACCGGACGATGCCGGCGCCCCAGGTCAGACCGCCGCCGAGCGCCTCGATCAGCACGAGATGGCCGGGCTGGATGCGCCCATCGCCAACCGCCTCGTCGAGGGCCAGCGGGATCGACGCCGCCGAGGTGTTCGCGTGCCGTTCGATCGTGACGACCGTTCGATCGGCGCCCAGCCCGAGCCTGCGGCCCACCGCCTCAATAATCCGCGTATTGGCCTGATGCGGGACGAGCCAGTCGATATCCGCTCCGGTCAGACCGTTGGCCATCAGCGCCTCGTCGACAACCGCGGCCAGATGCGTTACCGCCTGCCGGAACACCTCGCGGCCTTCCATGCGCAGAACGCCGGCGGCGCCGGTCGAGGACGGGCCGCCATCGACATAGAGGATGTCGTGCTGGCGACCGTCGGAATGCAGATGGGTCGAGAGAATACCGCGGTTCGCGGTTTCCGGAACGGCCTGCAATACGAGGGCGCCGGCGCCGTCGCCGAACAGCACGCAGGTGCCGCGATCCCGCCAGTCGAGGATGCGCGAAAATGTCTCGGCGCCGATCACCAGCGCGGTGCGCGCCTGACCCAGCCGCAACGCGTTGTCCGCGACGGCCAGCGCGAAGATAAAACCGGAGCAGACCGCCTGCACATCGAACGCGGCGCCGCGTTTCATGCCGAGCCGCGCCTGCACCTTGACGGCGGTCGCGGGAAATGTCTGGTCCGGGGTCGCGGTGGCCAGCACGATCAGATCGAGATCGCCGCCGCTCATCCCGGCGCGTTCGAGCGCGCGGCGCGCCGCTTCATAGGCGAGATCCGAGGTCAGCTCTCCCGGCGCCGCGACGCGCCGCTCGGCGATGCCGGTGCGCTGCCGGATCCAGGCATCCGACGTATCGAGCCGCGCCGCCAGCTCGTCATTTGTGACGACCCGTTCGGGGAGGTAGCCGCCGGTACCCGCGGCCTGCGACCGCCATCTCATAGCGAGGCGGTGACGACGCCGGAGCCGTTGCCCGCCGGGGCCGCCCCCGGAACCGCCCCTGGGACCGCATTGAGACGTGCCATCTCGTCGATGATCTTTTCCAGAAGTCCGTAGCGTTTGACATCCGCCGCGACGCCGATCGCGTTGGCAAAGCCGAACGCGTCGGTCGAACCGTGGCTCTTGACCGCGATCCCCGCCAAGCCGAGAAACATCGCACCGTTATAACGGCGCGGATCGAGCCGCGTTGCCAATTTTCTCAAGGAGCCGCGCGCGAACACATAACCGATGCGCGCCGGCAGCGAATGGCGGAACGAGGCGCGCAGCGATTCGGCGAACAGCTTGGCCATTCCCTCGATCGCCTTCAGCGCCACGTTGCCGGTGAACCCGTCGGTCACGATGACATCGACGGTTCCCGCCGCGATGTCGTCGCCCTCGACAAAACCGTGAAAGCGGATCGGCGTGATCCCCTCGCGCAGCCGGGCATGCGCGCCGCGCACCGCGTCGTTTCCCTTCATGTCCTCCGAGCCGACATTGAGCAACCCGACGACCGGCTCCGGCAAGCCCAGTACGGTGCGGGCGAAGGCGTTGCCCATGACGGCGAACTGCACCAGGTTGTCGGCGTCGCATTCGACATTGGCGCCGAGATCGAGCATCACGCTTTCGCCGCGCCTGGTCGGGAACAACCCTGCGATCGCCGGGCGGTCGATCCCGGGCAGCGTCTTCAGCACGATCTTTGCCATCGCCATCAGCGCGCCGGTATTGCCGGCGGAAACGACGCAGTCGGCGCTTCCCTCCGCCACCGCGTCGATCGCCAGCCGCATGCTGGAGCGGCGTCCGGCCCGCAACGCGACCGACGGTTTGGCGTCGTTGAGCACGACATCGGGCGTATGATGCACGGTCGCGGCCGCCGCGAGCCGCGGCAGCCCGGCGAGCAGCGGCGCGATCCGGGCCTCGTCGCCGAACAGCAGAAAACGCGCGGCAGGGTCGCGTTCGAGGGCGATATCGGCCCCTTGCAGGACCATCGCCGGGGCCCGGTCGCCGCCCATCGCGTCCACGGCGATCGTGATGCTGCCGTTCACCCTGCGCGCGCCTTGCCGGGATGCCGGGGCGTCAGGCTGTCGTCGTGTCCGGCTGCGGCACGACTTCGCGTCCATCGTAATGGCCGCAGGACGGGCAGAGATGATGCGGGCGTTTCAGCTCGCCGCAATCCGGGCATTCGGTATAGGCGGGCGCGCTCAGCGCGTGGTGCGAACGCCGCATGTTGCGGCGCGAGGGCGAGGTTTTCTTTTTCGGAACAGCCATGATCGTCTCGTCGCGAGCTGCGCTCGCCTTCTCGCTCCGCCGCAGGACGGGGACCGGGAAGGCGAGGGATTGCGGTACTTAGCTAAATTATGACCTTGCGGCAACAACGACGGCGCGTGCCGGGCGCGCAGACCGGGACGCGGCGGCTCATCTCTCGCCGCCATCGCGCTCGACCAGCCGCAACAGCCCGGCAAACGGATGGGACGCGGCCGCGGAGTCCGGTCCGGATCCGACAGCCGTTTCGATCGTAGCGTCGGGCGGGGCGTCGGGGCTGCGTGGAAACGGCGGCAGCGCCAGCGAGAATTCCTGCGCAACCGCTTCGCCGATATCGATCGCGTCGCCGACGAGCGGCTCGAACGCAACGTCCTCGCCGGCCAGGCTGGCGGCGGTCTCCTCGGCCTCCGGCGGGCCGTAGAGCAGCGCGAACCGCTCGGCAAGAACCCCGGCGATCGGATCGAGCGTAACGATGCAACGTTGCGCGAAAGCCGCTTCGAAATCGGCGCGCAGCAGAATCGTCCGCTCGCCGTTGACGATCAGCTCGACCGCGGCTTCGAGCCGGTCCAGCGAGACCAGATCGAAACGCCGCGCCAGCGCCGCGCGCTCCTCTTCGCTCGCGCTGATCCGCTGACGATGCGGCTCGGTCCCGATGCGGGCCAGTGGCACGCGCCGCGAGAACTCGGGAGCGCCGCTCATTGCCGCACCGCCTCCTCCACCGGGGCAAGCGGCTCGGCCGGAACCGGCGGATCGCCGAACGCGAGATCGCCGGCCAGCAGCGCGCCTGCATCCTGCTCCCGCAGCGCCGCCGCCTGAGCGCGCACATACGCGGCCATCGCCGCGAGCTGCGCCGGGTCCGGGATCGTGGTGCCGAACAGGTTGCGCGCCAGCGCCGGCCGTAACACGGCATCACCGGCCGCCAGCCCCTGCTCGTAGGCGGCAAAGCGGCCATAAAAGGCTTCCGCCATCCGTTTCACCTCGCGTCCGACGCTCAGATCGCCGGTTCCCATCTCGCGCAGCGAACGGTCGAAATCGGCGACCATTGCCGCGACAAACCGCCTGCCGTGACGCGCCGATCGCGGCTGCTCGCCCTTGAGCCGGTGCAGGTAGAGAAAGGCGTGCAGACAGATAAGCTCAAAGCGGCCGTCGAGCGTATCGGGGACGCCGCCGTTCAGAAAAAAACCGGGCCGGCGCGCCTGCGCGACGATGCGGAGGTAGGCGAGTTCGACGGCGCTTCGCTCGGGATTGGGTTTGAACAGCGTGAACATTGGTGTGGGCGCGGCCCGATCCGATCGGCGGGGCGTTGACAGCTTGATGCCTGTGGCTAAAGTCGATCACAGCAGATAAGACGGGGGTCTGATCATTTCAACCGAACCGATCCATGGCCGCGCTTCCGTTTGGCGGCGCCGCTTCCGTTTGCCGGTGCTGGCGCTGGCCGCCGCATCGGCCGCCGGATGCGGGGCTGCCGTGGACCAGCGCGGCAATCTCCCCGAGGCGGACAAGCTCGCCGAGATTCAGCCCGGGACGACGACGCGCGACCAGGTCGTCAAGATTCTGGGGACGCCGTCGAGCACTGGCGTGTTCGACGACAAGAGCTGGTTCTATATCAGCCGCAAGACAAAGCAGTTTGCGTTCCTCAGCCCCAACGTGCTGGATCAGCAGGTCTACATTGTCCGGTTTGACGGTAACGGCGTCGTCGCGAGCGTCGATCGCAAGGACCTGGCGGACGGCAGGGACATCGAGCCGGTGCCGGGCGCGACGCCGGCGCCGGGGCGGGAGCTGACATTCCTCGAACAGGTGCTGGGGAACATGGGGCGGTTCAGCAAGGGCGGCGGCTCGGGCGAACCCGAGGCCAGAGCGCCGGGCCCCAGCCCCAACAGGGAATTCTGAGCCGCCGTCCTCTCCGGTGCCGGAGAGGACGGTCCTGCCCGTTCCGGGTTACGCCCCGGGTTACGCCAGCCCGTAGAGGTGGTCGGGCGACGGCGCCGCCTGCCCGAGTTCGACGCGTTTCACGGCCGCGATCAGCTTTTCGTGGGTCGGTGCGGCGCGGCCGATCTCGCGCCCGCGCGCGAGGATGACGCCGTTGATATGGTCGATCTCGGTGCGGCGGCCCTTCTGCATATCCTGCCCCATCGACGGCCGCTGGTGCTCGCTGCGCTGCTGCGTGTTCCTGAGCGCCAGCATCAGCGACTCGACCTCGTCGAGCGCGGCCCGGTCGCCCTCGGAGGCGCGCGCCAGCTTCTCGGCGTCCTGGCCGGCGATGTCTTCGAGCCTGTAGCCGAGCGCCTGACCGATCCGCACCCCTTCGCCGCCCAGCTTGATGATGACGCGGCGAATGCGGTCGTCCTGGCGCATTGCATTGCCCGACAGCCCGCTCGCCGCCGAGACGCCGTTATGCATGCCGTTGACGCAAAGTTTCGACCAGCGCTCGCCCCACAGATTGTCGGTCACCTTGCAGGTATCGACGGTACGGATCATTTCCCCCAATTCCTCGATCCGGGGCGTGATCTTGCCGTGCACCTCGCCGACCCGGTAGACCTCGTGCCCCGGCGGATTCTTGGCGCCAGTGCGGCGGATCTTGCCGGGCGCGTAGAGTTCGGCCGACAGGATCGCGGCGATCGCGCCGACCGTCCGGCCCCAGCCGACGATGCCGGCGATCGTCTCCTCGTTGATGCAGTTCTGCAACGACACGACGTAGCCGGTCGGAGCGAGATACTGGCGGATCATCATCGTCGCCCATTCGGTGTCGTAGGACTTGACCGAGATGAAGGCGATATCGACCGGCCGCTCCTTCGACAGGTGCTGCACCTCGGTCAGGTGCAGCGTCTTCGGGCGCGCGACAACCGATTCCGACGGCGTGACGCCTTCGAGCGACAGCCCGTCCCGGCGGATCGCCTCGACATGCTCGGGCCACGGGTCGATCAGGGTGACGTCGAACCCGTTCTGCGCGAGGTTCCCGCCCGTATACCCGCCGATCGCGCCGGCCCCGACCACGACGATGCGCTTGTCCATTGCTCTCTCCGTCATTGCTTGGAGGTGGACCTTAAGGATGGCATGGCGGCGAGGCAATCACCCCCGCGAACCTCTTGCTTCGGCCGGCGCGACGACAAAATGATGTCTGATGTTTAATGCAGAATGCGTGAGTACGATGCGTACAACATCGTGATCGATGATGATGTCCTCGCGGCCGCGAAAGCCATTGCGCGTCAGAAAAATCAGACGGTCGGCAAGATCGTCTCGGAGCTGGCGCGGAATTCGCTCCATCCACCAGCCCCCGCAGCCGAGCGGAACGGCATTCCGCTGCTGCCGGTGCGCCGGCCGGACGCGATCGTCATGCTCGACATCGTCACCCGGCTGCGTGACGAGCTGCCGTGACATATCTGCCCGACGTCAATGTCCTGATAGCGCTGATTGACCCAACGCATGTGACGCATGACGCGGCTCACAAATGGTTCACCGCAACCGGCGCCGCATCGTGGGCCACCTGTCCTCTGACCGAGAACGGGGTCATCCGGGTCGTCGGTCATCCGAATTACCCGAATTCTGCGGGATCGCCGGCCGCTGTCGGGCCGATCGTCGCTCGCCTCCGCACCCTGCCGGGCCATGTCTTTTGGGCGGACGATCTCAGTCTCGTGGATTCGCCTGTTGTCGATATCACACGCGTCACGATGCCGGCTCAGGTCACGGACACGTATCTGTTGGCTCTCGCGGTCGCCAGGAACGGCAAGTTGGCCACCTTCGATCGGCGCCTTTCGCCGAATGCAGTCCGCCATGGCAGAACCGCGCTGCACCTGATCGAGGTGTCCGGGTAACAACGCCTCGCTTTGGCGCGAGAACCGGCATAAGCTGCCATCGCTTACGGAAGGAGGGGCCGCACGATGGACTGGACCGAACGGCGCGAGCGGTTTCGTGCGCTGCTTGCCGGCAACCGCTGCGTCCATACCGGCTCGGTGTACGATCCGATCTCGGCGCGCATCGCCGAGGAACTCGGCTTTGAGGTCGGCATCTTTTCCGGGTCGGTCGGCTCGATGGCGGTGCTCGGCGCGCCCGATCTGGTGGTGCTGACCCTCAGCGAATTCGCCGCCCAGGCCTATCGCATCTGCCGCGCCGGCAATCTGTGCCTGCTGGTCGATGCCGATCACGGCTACGGCAACGCGCTCAATGTGCGCCGCACGGTCGAGGAGCTGGAGACCTCGGGGGTCTGCGCGCTGTCGATCGAGGACACGCTGTTGCCACGCCCCTATGGGCCGTCCGGCAAGCCGACCCTGATCCCGCTCGAAGAGGGAATCGGCAAGATGAAGGCGGCGCTGTCGGCGCGCCAGGACAGAAAGCTGGTCATTGCCGGCCGCACCAGCGCGCTGGCGCTGACCAGCCTCGACGACGCGATGCGGCGCGCCAAGGCCTACGAAGCCGCCGGGGTCGATGCGATCTTCCTGGCCGGCGGCATCACGGTCGAGGCGATCGAGGCGATCTCGTCGGAAATCCGGATACCGCTGATTACCGGCGGGGGCGGCGGTAATCTTGCCGATCTCGACTGGATGGCGGCGCACAAGGTGCGGGTTGCCTTGCAGGGTCACGCGCCGTTCAGCGCCGCGGTGCAGGCCGTCTACGATACCTTGAAGGCGCTGCGCGATGGCGCGAAGCCCGGCGAGCTGACCGGGATCGCCTCGCCCGAACTGATGCAGCGTGTGACGCGGGCCGCCGATTACCGCCAATGGACCAGGGATTTTCTCGGCGGGGAATAGAGCGCCGCGCGTTTCGCACCAGCCAACGGGGGAGTTCGGTGCGCATCCTTGTCGTCCCGGCGCTGCTCGGCGCGGGGCTGTTGGTCCTGACCGCGTCCTGCGCCTGGCCGCCGCCGGAGGCCGCTCCGCCCTCGCCCGCTCCGCCCGTGGCGCTGACCGCGCCGGTCCCGGCGGTCGCGCCTCCAGCCCCTGTCGCCGTCCCGCCGCCGCAAGCGCGCGAGGTCGAACAAGCGCGCGAGGTCGAATACGTGCCGGTGCCGAATTTATGGCTGCGGATGCTGACAAAGCCGGCGCCGGCCGGGCGTTTGATGCTGAACAATTTCAGCTTCGAGCCGACCCGAATCCAGGCAGTGCTTGCTATGGGACCGGCCTGCGCGAGCGGTGCTTCCGGCGCGGTCACCGAATTCGTCCTGCCGCCGAATGGCACCCGCGTTCTGCCAGCGCCGCCCGGCTGGGACATCTGCTGGCGCCGCCAACTGATCGCCGGCGAGACGCTGCGGACCCCGCCGACCGGACCCTGGACGGTATGGAGCCGGGCCTATACCGGAGCGGGGCGGTTTCTCGATACGATCGTGGTGACCCCGTCGCCGCCGGTTGCGATCCTGAGGACACCGGCTCCGGCTCCGCTTTCTCCGCCGGTTCCGCTCGCGCCGCCGCCATTTCCGCCGGTTGAAAAATGACCCGCATCGCCTCGATCTCGACCTATCCGATCTCCGTGCCGCGCCCCGTCCCGATATGGACCGCGCATGAGGAAATCCGCGCCTGGTCGGTGATCCTGACCGAAGTCAAAACCGATGACGGTCTCGCCGGCTACGGGGTCATCCACAACGCCCCGATGCCGCGAATCTGCGAGTGGGTCGCGCGCTTTGCCGAGGTGGTGCGCGGCATGGACGCGCTGGCGCACGAGGCGGTGTGGGACCGGCTGTTCGCGCTGACCTCGCCGCGTCCCGGCGCCATCGACGGCCGTCAAATAAAGCCGGTGCCGCGCGGCGAGCGCGTGCAGGCCATGGCGGCGATCGCCGGCATCGACATCGCGCTGTGGGACCTCAAGGGCAAGGCGGCGGGGCTGCCGGTATGGCGGCTGCTCGGCGGCGAGAACCGGCCGCTCGCGACCTACGCCACCGGCGGCTATTACCGTCCGGGAGCGCCGCATCAGGCCTATGCCGAGGAAATGGCGCGGTTTCTCGATCTCGGCTATCGCGCCATAAAGCTCAAGACCGGCGCCGGCACCATCGCCGACGAGGCCGAGCGGGTCCGGGTCGTGCGCGAAGCGATCGGCGAGGCCCCCGATCTGATGCTCGACATGAACGCACCTTATGATCTGCCGGATTGCATCGATTTTGCCCGGCGAGTCGAGCCTCACCGCATTATCTGGCTGGAGGAGCCGCTGCACTGGTATCTGCAACCGGCCGATTTCGCGCGTCGGGCTCCGGCTACACCGATCCCGCAGGCGCAAGTCGAACGCGAGCTGACCCGCTTTACGGTACGCGACTTCATCGTCCGCGGCGGCATAAGCTATGTGCAGTTCGACGCGACGCGCGCCGCCGGGTTTACCGAGGCGCTGCGCGTCGCCGCGCTCGCCGAACAGCACGGCGCCATCGTCGCGCCGCATACCGCGCCGGAGATCCACGGCCATCTCGTCCTGGGATTGCCGCGCTGCGCCTACGGGGTCGAGTCGCATGGCGGACCCGATACCGACCCGCTCGCCCACGGGCTGTTCCAATCCCACCCCGAACTGCGCGACGGGTTTCTCCATCTCGGCGACGCGCCCGGTTTCGGCCTCGACCCGGATTGGGCCTTTGTCGAACGCTATCGGGCGTAACCCTGGTCTCGCCCGAGGCGATCAGGACCGTGCGGCAGACCGCGGCGCCGACAAAACGGGTCTTCGCGACGTTTTCGCCGCCTCACGCCCTTATGCCCGTTTTTTCCGGTTCCGTCCGCTCTCGATAACGGTCTTCGCGGCGCGCAGATCGCCGCCGCTGCGGTTGAGCGCCGCCCGCGCGTCGTCGATCGCGACACCTTCGAGCAGCAGCAGCGCCAATTTGACGCTGCCCTCCGCCTGGTGCAGCGCCTCACGCACGCTGTCGGCGCTGCGGCCGGTCAATTGCGCCAGCATCCGTTCGCTGCGCAGCACGAGTTTGCTGTTTGTCGCCTGCACATCGACCATCAGACCCTGATAGACATGCCCGAGCCGGATCATGACGAGCGACGACAGCAGCGTCAGCGCAACGCGCTGCGCCGTCCCGGCCTTCATGCGGGTCGATCCGGCGATCGGCTCGGCGCCGGTATCGAGCCGGATCGGGTGGTCGGATTCATCGAGGATCGGCGTGTTCGGGTTGTTCGCGATACCCACGGTCAGCGCCCCCCGAATCGCGGCTTCGCGCAGGCAGCCGAGCGTGAACGGCGTCGTACCGCTGGCCGCGACCGCGATCAGCGCGTCCCGCTCGCCGATCGCGTGCGTTTCGACGAGCGCGGCGGCCTCCTCGGTCTCGTCCTCGGCGCCTTCGACGGCGCGCAGCAGCGCATCGCGTCCGCCGGCCATCAGCAGCACCAGGCGCGATGCCGGCCAGCCAAAGGTCGGCATCAGCTCGGCGCCGTCCTGCACTGCCAGCCGCCCGGATGTGCCGGCGCCGGCATAGACCAGCCGTCCGCCGCCGCGCAGCCGTTCCTCGACGGCCAAAGCGGCGCGTTCGAGCGCCGGGCGCGCGGCGTGCACCGCGGCGACCGCGGCGAACTGCCCTTCGAGCATCGCGTCGAGGATGTCCGACGGGCCCCACAGATCGATTGTCGAATAGCGCGGGCTGCGTCGTTCGGTTTCCATCATATCCCCCGGTAAACGCGCGCGACCGATCGCCGGTTCGGACGTTTAAGCAGCAGCCGCGACGGGCGGCATGCGGGAGAAATCGGATATGGGCACGGCGAGCGAGTTGCGCGAGGCGCCGGAAGCGGTGTGCCGCCAGCCCGATCTTCTTGCTCTACCGGTCGCGGAGCTTGCCGCCCGGCTGCGGCGCCGTCCGCCTGCGGTCGTCGTCACCTGCGCACGCGGCAGTTCGGCGCACGCGGCGACCTTTGCCAAGCACCTGATCGAGCTTTATCTCGGCATCCCGGTCGCGGCGGCCGCGCCGAACATCGCCAGCGTCTATCGCCGTAAGCTGCGCCTTGAGGGCCAGTTCTTTCTGGCCGTGTCGCAATCCGGACGCAGCGACGATCTCGTTGCGAACGCGGCGATGGCGCGCGAAGCCGGGGCGCTGACCGCGGCGCTGGTCAACGACACGCAAAGCCCGCTCGCCGCCGCCTGCGACATCGTTTTGCCGATCTGCGCCGGGCCGGAGCGCAGCGTCGCCGCGACAAAGACCTTTGTCGCGAGCCTTGCCGCGCTGCTGCGTCTCGTCGCGGCCTGGACCGAGGAGCGGAGCCTTGCCGCCGCCGTCGAACGGTTGCCGGAGAGGCTCGCGAGCGCCGGCGCGCTCGACTGGAGCGCCGCGATCAGTCCGATCGCCGCAGCCCCGAGCCTCATTGTGATCGGCCGCGGTCCGACTCTGGCGATCGCCCGCGAGGCGGCGCTGAAACTGAAGGAGATCGCCAATCTGCACGCCGAGGCGTTCAGCGGCGCCGAATTCCTGCACGGTCCGGTGGCGCTGGTAGCGTCCCGCTACCCGATCCTCGCGCTGATGCCGACCGATGCGGCGGGCGAGGGGATGCGGGCGCTGGTCCGCGACCTTCGCGACAAGGGCGCCTTTGTGTTCGCGGCATCCCGCGACGGCGCATTGCCGGCGCTGGCCCCCGACTGCCCGGAAACCGACGCGATCTGCCTGGTCCAGAGCTTTTATGCGATGGCGGTCTCCCTGGCGGCGCGGCTCGGCATCGACCCGGACCGCCCCCGCCATCTGCAAAAAATCACGCGGACGCGATGACCGGAAGCAAAAGCCACGCCATCGCCGCCGACACCGTGTTCGACGGCGCCGCGCTGCATCGCGACGGCGCCGTCGTGATCGACGGCCCCGATATCGCCTTTCTGTGTGCGCGGCGCGAGCTGCCGCGCGATATTCCGGTGCGCGCGCTGCCGTCGGGGGTCTGGCTCGCGCCGGGCTTTATCGATGTGCAGGTCAATGGCGGCGGCGACGTGCTGTTCAACGACGACCCGACCGCGGACGGCATTCTCGCGATCGCCGCGGCGCATCGGCGCTTCGGCACGACCGGTCTGTTGCCGACCCTGATCAGCGACACACCGGAAAAAATGCGCTGCGCGGGCGAGGCGGTCGGAGCGGCGATGCGTCTCTGCCCCGGCGTGCTCGGTATTCATTTCGAGGGGCCGTTTCTGTCGCCCGAGCGTCCCGGTGTGCACGATCCGGCGATGTTCCGCATACCCGACAATACCGACCTCGCGCTGCTGACGACGCCGCGCGGCGGCGCGACGCTGGTGACCCTGGCGCCGGAATGCGTGCCGCCCGGCTTTATCAATGCGCTGGCGCGGGAGGGGGTGCGGATCGCGCTCGGCCACTCGATGGCGAGCTACGAACAGACAAAAGCCGCGCTCGCCGAGGGTCTGACCGGGTTTACGCATCTGTTCAACGCGATGCGGCCGCTCGCTGCGCGCGACCCCGGCCCGATCGCGGCGGCGCTCGAAGAGCCGCGCGCGTTCTACGGGCTGATCGTCGATGGCGAGCATGTCGCGCCGGCGATGCTGCGTCTGGCGCTGCGCGGCCTGGGTCAGGCGATCCTCGTCACCGACGCGATGCCGCCGGTCGGCGGTTCCCGTAACGCATTCCGGCTTTGCGGCAAGGATATCATCGTGCGCGACGGCCGCGTTGCGACCGGCGAGGGCGTACTTGCCGGCTCGGCGCTCGACATGGCGAGCGCGGTACGCAACTGCGTTTCTCTGCTTGGGATGACCCTGCCGGAGGCGCTACGCCTCGCGTCGGCGGCGCCGGCCACGTTTCTCGGTCTGTCGGACCGTTTCGGCAGCCTTGCGCCGGGACATCGCGCCGACATCGTCGCGCTCGATCCCGAGGCCGTCCGGGTTCTCACGACCTGGGTCGCCGGTAAGGCGGACGAACCCGCGTCGTAGTCGTAGGGCGGAAAAGCGCAACGCGCGCATTCCGCCGACAACACCCGGGAAGCGGCGGATTGCGCTTCGCTTATCCGCCCTACGCAGGAGATGGTCTGGCCGTTGCGGGCAATGCGCGTTCCCGCCATTCTGGGCCGGTTACGGGAGGCGGGGAATGGCGGCAGGCCAAATGGCGTCAGGCACTGGGCGGCGGGTCGGGGTGATCGGGGCCGGCATGGTCGGGGTCTGCGCGGCGCGCTGGTTGCAACGTGACGGTCACGGCGTCTTTCTGATCGAGCCCGGCAATCCCGGCGAGGGTGCCTCGTTCGGCAATGCCGGCGCATTCAACGGCTCGTCGGTGACGCCGGTCGCGTTTCCCGGCGTCACCCGGCAGGTGCCGGGTTGGCTCAAGGACCCGCTCGGCCCGCTGGCGCTGCGCTGGCAGTACCTGCCGCGGATACTGCCATACCTCGCGCGGATGGTGCGCTCGGCGACGCCGGACAAGGTGCGAGCGCAGGCGCGCGCATTGCGGCCGCTGATCGCGCCGACCGTGAAGCTGGTGCGCGAGCTGGCGCGCGACGCCGGCGCCGAGGATTTGATCCATCAGCGCGGTCACCTTTACGTCTATCGATCCGCCGAAGCGCTCGCGAAGGACGCGCTGGCCTGGGAATTGCGGCGCGAGAACGGGGTCGAGGTGGACGAGTTCAACGCCGACGAATTGCGCCAGCTCGAACCGGTCCTGTCGCGCGAGTATGTGCGCGGTCTGCTGGTGCGCGAAAACGGGCACACGAGCAACCCGCACCGGCTCGTCAACAGCCTGTTCGACCAGTTCCGGCGCCAAGGCGGCGAGATCGTGCGTGCAAGCGCGCTCGGGTTCCGCCTCGACGGCCGGAAGTTGACCGCGATCCGCACCGATACCGGCGAGTTGCCGGCCGACGCTGCGGTGGTGTGCGCCGGCGCGTGGTCGAAGCCGCTGGCCGCATCGCTCGGCGACAAGGTGCCGCTCGAAACCGAGCGCGGTTATCACCTGATGATCCGCGACCCCGAGGCGATGCCGCGCATTCCGACCGCCGAGGCCGACGGGAAATTTGTCGCGACCCCGATGGAGCTGGGGCTGCGGCTGGCCGGCACGGTCGAATTCGCCGGCCTCGACGCGCCGCCGGACTGGCGCCGGTCGCGCATTTTATTGACGCAGGCGCGCCGCATGCTGCCCGGTCTCGCCGCCGATCATCCGGAGGACCGCATCACGACCTGGATGGGGCACCGCCCGGCATTGCCCGATTCATTGCCGGTGCTGGGACCGTCGTCCGCCAGCCCGGATGTTATCTACGCCTTTGGTCACGGCCATATCGGCATGACCTCGGCGCCGATGACCGGCCGCATCGTCGCCGACCTTATCGCCGGCCGCCCCGCCCCGATCGACATCGCCCCGTTTGCGCCCGGCCGATTCGCCTAGAGCGTGATCGTTTCAGGTTGAAGCGTAGCCGGCATTGGCGAGGTAGTTTGCGCATTCCTGTGCGGAGAAATGATCGAGCAAGGAGCCGATCTGGCGCCACGTGTCCTCGGTGGTGCGCGG